>NZ_JBIUVN010000033.1:0-55332 GCF_044742965.1 Pseudomonas sp. NPDC087804
TATTGCGTTGTGGTGAAAGTCACAGCACCAAGGACATGAATGTACACTTGTGCACTGAAATTTTTAATCAAGCCCCTTTTGAGGCTCGTTCGGGTGCCTAAGACTGCCGCACTTTCGCTTTTCACGCCAGTCGCAGATGGTCGAAAGGCCCACTCTACGACACCCAGCGCTGCAGAATCTGCTGCAGATCATTACGTTTGAACGGCTTCGCCAGATAATCGTTCATACCCGCCTGCAGGCAGGTTTCGCGGTCGCCCTGCAAAGCGTTGGCAGTCAGCGCGATGATCGGCACGTCGGTGCGCCCGGGCAGACAGCGAATCTGCCGAGTCGCCTCGTAGCCGTCGATAATCGGCAAGCGGCAATCCATCAGAATCACTTCGAAATCATTTTCTTCGGCACTGCGCACCGCTTGCGCGCCATCGGTGGCCACGCTGACAGTAAAGCCCAGACTGCGCAGCATCGCTTCAATCACCGTTTGATTGACCGGGTTGTCCTCGACCAGCAGCACATTGCGCCCTTCACCGTGGCCGTCGCCATTCAGCGTGCGCGGCGCGGTCAATTGCGGCAACGCCTGCTTCGACAGCGCCAGCGGAATCTCCAGGGTAAACACCGAGCCGCGACCTTCCTCGCTTTGCGCGCGCAATGTGCCGCCCATGCGCTCGGCCAGCGTTCGGGCAATCGGCAAACCGAGGCCGGTACCGCCGTAACGCCGTGAAATCGAACTGTCCGCCTGCTGGAACGCGTTGAACATCAGCTCCAGACTCTCCGACGAAATACCGATGCCGCTGTCGCGCACCGAGCAGGTGAACCACAGCAGTTCGTGATCCAGCGACTGCCACTGCGCCTCGATGCTGACCCGGCCCTGTTCGGTGAACTTCAGCGCATTGCCGACCAGGTTGACCAGAATCTGCCGGATCCGCGTCGGATCGCCCTGTACCTGCAAGCCGCGCATGTCCTCGGGAACCCGCAGATTCAGCGCCAGACCCCGTTGTACCGCGCTGTGCTGGAACGACTGCGCGCAGGCACTGATCAGCTCGGCAAGGTTGAACGGAATGTGTTCCAGCTCCAGCTCTGAGCGTTCGATTCGCGAGAAATCGAGAATATCGTTAATGACTTTCAGCAAGTGTTCGGTGGACTCGGAGGCGAGGGCGGCGTACTCGACCTGCTCCTCGGTCATCTCAGTGGTTTCCAGCAGTTGCAGCATGCCGAGTACGCCGTTCATGGGCGTGCGCAGTTCATGGCTCATCATCGCCAGAAAGTCGGATTTGGCGTTGTTGGCCTTTTCCGCTTCTTCGCGGGTCTGGATCAATTGCGCCATCGCCTGATGCTGTTCGCGGCTGGCCTGTTCCAGTGCTTGGGCAAGGTTATTGATGTGCTGTGACAGCGCGCCGAGTTCGGTGTCATCGACAATCGGCAGCGGAGTTTTGTACTCGCCCTCCTGAATCGCCTTGACCGCATTGCCGATGTCGCGGATTGGCTGCGACAGACTGCCGGCCAGTCGCCGCGCCAATACGAAGGTGAAGAGCAGGGCAAACAGCGCGAGAATTCCGGCCTTGAGCAGAATTTCCTGCTGACGCTGATTAAAGGCATCGTTGGACAGACCGACGATCACTCGCCCCAGATAATCCTCGCCGGCCGCCGCGTTATTGGCTTTGGTGTCCTGGAAAAAATCATTGTGCAGAGCGATGCGTTGCAATCGCACCGGCGCCTGAAACACCTCGACCTGATGCGGTTGGCTGTGGGACGCCGCCGGTTGCTCGACGTACACCAGAATCCGGTTGGCGCTGTCCTGTACCTCAAGGAATCGCACATTCGGCGTGGCCAGCGTGGCCCTGAGCAGACTTTCCAGCACTTCATTGTTGCCGGAAATCACCCCGTATTCGGTGGCGGGCGCCAGTTGGTTGGCGATCAACTGACCGGTGTGAGTCAGCTCCTGCCGCAAATCCTGAATGCGCACAAAGGTGAAGAAGCTGATCAACAACAAGGTCAGCAACAGTGCCGGGCCCAGGCTGATCAGCTGAGTGCGGGTGTTGATGTCCCAACGGCGACGGAAACTCATCAGTGGCGTTCTCCTTCAGCCAGCGTTCTGGCGACAGACGCTTCATTCAACGGTTCGATCCCTAAGGAACGCGCCACCTGCGCATTACTTGAGACATTAAAACGTTCGGGATAGAGCGTTCGTGGCCAGCGCGTGGTGGGCTGGTCGAGCAAATCATCCAGAATCGCCAGCCAGTCGCTCTGGTCGCTGTAGCTGCTGGCGAGGCTGCCGGCGCGCACGAAGGCAGCATTGGGGCCGATTAGTGCAACGTGTCGCGCATAGCTGCTGAGCAGCAGATTCTTCGCGGTTTTCGGGTTGTACAGGTCGGGGTCGTCGAGGCCGAGCAGCACGTCGCTGTTTTTCAGGACGATTTGCAAGGGGCGACTGTCGTTGGTGTTGTCCCAGCGCTGGCTGAAGATCTGCAAATTCAGCGGCTCGGCAACCATGTTCAATTCCTTGAGGAGGAATTCGCTGTGCTCATCGAACAGCACGCCGACCCGCTTGGCCTGCGGCAGAATCCGTCGGATCAATTGCAACTGGCGAGCCAGCGGCGGATCGCTCCACAACAGGCTCAGGTGCGGTGGTTGCGCTGTGCCAAACCGTTGCCGTGCTTGCAGACGGCTGATGCGCAGCACCAGCGTTGCCGGGCCTTGGGCATCTTGCAGGCGCCAGTCCAGCGCGGGCAGGTCAAGCAGGATAAGCCGCAGGCTGGACGGTAATTTACCCGGCGCCGGCAGGCTTACCAGTGGCTGAAAACGCACGTTATCGGTCGGGCGCAATTCGCTCAGCGCTTCGACGAACGCCTGCACACCGGGACTTTCTTCGGTGCCGGTCAACAGAATGTCGGCGGCCTGCACCCCGACGCCGTGCAGCCACGCGGTCAAAAACAGGCAGAGCCCGGCCAGCCATTGGCCCAGGGTTGGCGTCTTCCGTGACGTGCCCAATCGCATCCTAGAACTCCAACTCGGCGCTGAAGTACATGACTCGGCGCTCGTCGTAGTTGTTGTCAACGAAAGTGGTCGGCTCATGGTCGAGGCGCTGTTGCAGCACGCCGGCCAGTTGCAACTGCGCCTTGCCCAGCGCGATGCGTTTGGCGATGCGCGTGTCGACCCGTTCGAAGCGGTAGCCGTTGAGGGCGTTGTCGCCGTAATAGAAGAGGGCACTGTTCCAGCCGTGGCCCCAGTCGCGCAGCCAGCCGGCGGAACCACTGTTGCGCGAAGTGAATTGCTGATCCAGTGGATTGCTCGCCTCGGCATCGACGAAGGCATACGTGAAGCGCAAACGGTCGGCCCGGCTCACGCGCCAGTCGAGCTGGGTTTCGGTGCCGCGAAAACGTGAGCTGTTGGCGTTGCTGGCAATGTACTGATTGTTGCGCAACGGCTCGCTGATCATCCCGGTGATTTCGTCGTAGAACAGTTTCACGTCGAGGGCCAGGCCGAGCTCGGCGAAATAGCCGTTGTAGCCCAACTCGCGCGAGCGCATGTGTTCCTGATCGAGATCGCCCGGGCCACGGGTCTTGACGAAATAGCGCGCCGAAGACTGGCCGTAGGCCGAGGGCCGCAGGTTGCTCACCTGATAGCTCCAGTTGACGTTGTTTTCGAACATGTCCGGCGAGCGGATCGCTTCCGAGTACACCGCGCGCAGGCTGTGGCGCGGATTGATCAGGTAGTTGATCGCAAAGCGCGGGGTCAGCGAACTGCCGATCAGTTGCGTGTCCTCGAACATCGCGCCGCCCTGCAACAACCAGTGTTCTGTCGCGCGCCATTCCAGTTGGCCGAACGCGCGCCAGGTGGTGTCGTCCAGTGTGCCGTTGAAATAGGTTTCGGAGTCGGCGCGGTCGTAACGATAGTTCATGCCGCTGACCAGACGCAGGCTGTCGGACAGGCTGAGGGTGTCCTGCAATTCGAGGTCGTAGCGCGATTCGCGGGCGCTCTGGTCGATGTCACCGCACAGGGTTCGGCTGGCACCGTTGCGCCATTGATCGAGCACTTGGTTGGCCAGGGCCATTTCCTGCGGCGTACCGGGCGCGGCACCGGGGCCGGTGAACTGGGTGATGTTGCGCGCCAGGCGTTCGGTGTAATTCGGGTTGAGCTGCCACAGTTGCGTCAACTCAGGGCTGAACGACACTTCGGCATCACAGGCGCGCCACGTTTGCTGACGATCCCAGTGTTGCGCCGAAGCTTGTACATAGAGGCTGTGCTCGGGATTGATGTCGAGATTCCAGCGCACCGAACCAGCGTAATCCTTCGCCACCACGTCGGAATTGTTCCCGGCGGCGGTAATCCCCGAGAACACCGGGTGGTAGGTGTAGGGCCGCTGGTTCGTGCCGTCCTTGGCGTTGACCTGCCAGTCGAGGCTCTGGTTATCGCTGAGGGTGTGGCTGACCGCGAGGCTGAAGCGGTTCAAGCGGCGGCTGTCGCGATAGTCGTCGCCACGGCGGTCGCTGTCGAAACCGTCATCTTCCTGACCGGACAGCGACAGGCGCAGATCGCCGCCATTCCAACCGGTGCCCTGACTGGCATAGAAATCATTTATGCCGCGCTGGCCACGGGTGATTTTCAGTCGCGTGCCGTGACTGTCCGCCGGGTGACGGGTGATGATGTTGACCACCGCCATCAGCGCGTTGGCGCCGTAGCTGACGGTGTTCGGGCCGCGAAAGACTTCGATTCGCTCGATGTCTTCCATGGCCACCGGAATATCGCTCCAGTCCACCGTGGCCAAACCGGCGCGGTACACCGAACGGCCGTCGATCAGCACTTGCATGCGCCGCGCTTCGGTGGCGTTGGTGCCGTGGTAATTGACCGCCGCCTGATTGCCGCTGATGTTGCCGACCATCATTCCCGGCACCAGCCGCAGCAGTTCGCTGATGTCGCGGGCGCCGCTGGCGTTGATCAATTCACTGTCGAGTACGGTCATGCTTCCCGGCACTTCCGCCGGCGTCTGCTTCAAACGCGTGGCGGTCAGCACCTGTGGCAGCGCTTCGCTGTCGATAAACAGGTCGTCAGCCAGCACCACCGGGCTGAATAACAGCGCCAGCAACAGTGACGAACGCGGAGGAGGGGAACCGACGGACACGACACAGCCTTGAAAGCAAAGAATTGGCGCGCATGTTAACCGAGGACAGCGACTTTTCCAGTCACGTTGCGGGCATTTTCCTAGGTTTTATTGGTCTTCTTCCTACAAGTGTCGGTAATTGTTGCGGGGGCTGGCCGCGACCGGGTCGCCCCGTATAATGCCGCCATCGCCACTGGTATGGATTAACGGATTGCATATGACTGAACAGCGCCCGATTGCGGTCCTGGGAGGCGGAAGTTTTGGTACCGCCGTGGCCAATTTACTGGCCGAGAACGGCCATCAAGTCCTGCAGTGGATGCGTGACCCCGAACAAGCTGAAGCCATCCGGGTCAATCGCGAAAACCCGCGTTACCTCAAAGGCATCAAGATTCTGCCGGGCGTGACTGCGGTCACCGACCTGCAAGCCACGCTCGACGCCTGTGATTTGTGCTTTGTCGCGCTGCCGTCCAGCGCGCTGCGCACGGTGCTCGCTGCCCACGCCGAGCGCCTCAGCGGCAAGATGCTGGTCAGCCTGACCAAAGGCATCGAAGCGCAGACTTTCAAACTGATGAGCCAGATTCTCGAAGAGATCGCCCCGCAAGCGCGCATCGGCGTGCTGTCCGGGCCGAACCTGGCGCGCGAAATCGCCGAGCACGCGCTGACCGCCACGGTGGTCGCCAGTGAAGACGAAGATCTGTGCAAAGCCGTGCAAGCCGCGCTGCACGGCCGCACCTTCCGCGTTTATGCGAGCGCCGACCGTTTTGGTGTCGAGTTGGGCGGGGCGTTGAAAAACGTCTACGCAATCATCGCCGGCATGGCGGTGGCGCTGGAGATGGGTGAGAACACCAAAAGCATGCTGATCACCCGTGCCCTCGCGGAGATGACCCGGTTTGCGGTGAATCAGGGCGCGAATCCGATGACCTTCCTCGGCCTGGCCGGTGTCGGCGATTTGATCGTCACCTGTTCGTCGCCGAAGAGCCGCAACTATCAGGTCGGTTTCGCCCTCGGTCAGGGTTTGAGCCTTGACGAAGCGGTGTCGCGCCTCGGTGAAGTCGCCGAAGGCGTAAATACGCTGAAAGTGCTCAAGGCCAAGTCGCAGGAAGTCGGCGTGTACATGCCGCTGGTCGCCGGGCTGCACGCGATCCTGTTCGAAGGACGCACGCTGGAGCAGGTCATCGGTCTACTGATGCGCGCCGAGCCGAAAACCGACGTCGACTTTATTTCCACCAGCGGTTTCAACTGAGTGAGCCGGGAGTAGCAAGCCATGAACGATCCGAAAACCGAAGCCAAGTACGAATCCATCCTCCTGCGTGTGCTGTGGATGATCGTTTACGTACTGGTCTGGCAAGTGGCGCAGTTCATCCTTGGCGCGGTGGTGCTGGTGCAACTGATCTATCGTTTGATTTATGGCGCGCCGAGCGCCAGCCTGATGAATTTCGGCGACAGCCTGAGCCAGTTTCTGGCGCAGATCGGCCGTTTCGGCAGTTTCCACAGCGACCAGAAACCGTGGCCGTTCGCCGACTGGCCAACGCCGCGTACCCCGGAAGGTGAAGCGCCGCACGCCGTCGCGCCGGCACCGCATCCGGTTCGAGATGAGGAACCCAAACTATGAAACTCTGGGTATTGCGTCACGGTGAAGCGGTGCCTTACGGCTCGTGCCCCGACTCCGAACGGGAGCTGACCGACCACGGTCGCAAAGAAGCCTTGAACAGCGCCGCCCATTTGATCGGCCAGCCGCTTACAGCGATCTACGCCAGCCCGTATTTGCGTGCGCAGCAGACCGCGCAGATTGTGCGCGAGGCGCTGGGTTTCGAACCGGAGATTCGTACGGTTGAATGGCTGACGCCGGAGGTTGATCCGGACAAGGTCACCGATCAATTGGTGTCGGTGAGCAATGTGCTGCTGGTCAGCCACAATCCGTTGGTGGGCAATCTGCTCAGCTATTTGCAGCATGGCGCCGGTTATCCGCCGGAGAAGGTCAGCACCGCTGGCCTGGCTGAGCTGGAAAGCCCTGAGTTGCTGATTGGCTCTATGACCCTTAACAGCCTCAAACATCCTTAAAAGCAAAGATCGCAGCCTTCGGCAGCTCCTACATTGGAATGCATTTCCCTGTAGGAGCTGCCGAAGGCTGCGATCTTTTGATCTTGTTTCTTTTGGTAAAAAATCCAACCAAGCACTTGCTTGGTTGACTACGCTTGCTCCAGACCTAAAAAACAGGAGCGAGTCGCATGTCTGCCGCCTTCCGTTTGCCGCTGGACGTGTTCTACGAACGAGAAGCCCGGCACCCGCGCCAGCGCTTTCTCGTGCAGCCCATCGGTGGCGGGCAAGTCGAGACCCTGAGCTGGGCCGACGTCGGCCATCAGGCGCGTTGCGCTGCGCATTGGCTGCGCGCTCGCGAATTGCCGCAAGGCAGCCACATCGCCCTGATCTCGAAAAACTGCGCGCACTGGATCATCGCCGACCTCGCGATCTGGATGGCCGGGCATGTTTCGGTGCCGCTCTATCCCAATCTCACCGCCGATTCCGTCGCGCAGGTGCTCAATCACTCGGAAAGCGTGCTGGCGTTTATCGGCAAGCTCGATGACTGGCCGAGCATGTCCAAAGGCGTGCCGGATGATTTGCCGACCATCAGCCTGCCGCTGCATCCACCGGGCGACTTCGATTTCAGCTGGGCTGACCTGCAGTGCAGTTCACCGATTCAGGACGATCCGCGTCCCGCCGCCGAGCAACTGGCGACAATCATCTACACCTCCGGCACCACCGGCCTGCCCAAAGGCGTGATGCACAGTTTTGCCAATCTCGGTTTCGCCACGACGCGCGGCACGCAGCTGTTCGGGCTCAACGAGAATGACCGGCTGTTGTCGTACCTGCCGCTGTGTCACGTCGCGGAACGGATGTTTGTGGAGTTGGCGTCGATCTACACCGGCCAAACCGTGTTCTTCGCCGAAAGCCTCGACACCTTTATTACGGATTTGCAGCGTGCGCGGCCCACCGCGATGTTCGGCGTGCCGCGTATCTGGACGAAGTTCCAGATGGGCGTGTACAGCAAGATCCCGGCGAAGCGTCTGGATTTCCTCCTCGGCCTGCCGTTCATTGGCAAACGCCTCGGCCACAAAGTGCTCGCGGGGCTGGGGCTGGATGCCTTGCGCGTGGCGTTGTCCGGCGCGGCGCCGGTGCCGCAGACCTTGCTCACCTGGTATCAGAAACTCGGCCTCGATGTACTCGAGGTTTATGGCATGACCGAGAGTTGCGGTTATTCGCACATCTGCCTGCCGGGGCAATACAAACAGGGCTGGATCGGCAAACCGTGCCCGGATGTCGAGGTGCGCATCGATGAAACCGGCGAAGTGCTGGTACGCAGTCAGGCGACCATGCTCGGCTATTTCAAGGATCCCCAGAAAACCGCTGAAACGCTCACCGAGGATGGCTTCCTGCGCACCGGCGACAAGGGCGAACAGGATGCCGAAGGGCGCTTGCGCCTGACCGGGCGGCTGAAGGAAATCTTCAAAACCAGCAAGGGCAAATACGTCGCCCCGGCGCCGATCGAAAATCGCCTGGCAGTGCATTCGCGGATCGAACAGGTCTGTGTGGTCGGCGATGGTTTGAGTGCGCCGCTGGGCTTGTGCGTGCTGTCGACGGTCAATCAGGAGGAGGGGCGGGCGAGTCTGCATTCCAGCCTGGAAAAACTCCTCGAAGAGGTCAACGCCGTGCTCGACAAGCACGAACGCCTGCGCCGTCTGGTAGTGGTCAAGGACAGTTGGGCGGTGGAAAACGGTTTTCTCACGCCGACCTTGAAGATCAAACGCAACGTCATCGAAGACACTTACGGTGCGCGCTTTGAAGAATGGAGCGAGCGTAGCGAGGCGGTGCTGTGGCAGGATTGAGCGACGACTAAAACAACAAAGGAAGTCTGCGATGAGCTTGTGGCGTACCACTCCGAACATCGAGCAGTTGAACGCGATCCAGAAAAACACCATCGGCGAAGTGCTGGACATTCGCTTCGAGTCTTTCGACGAAGAGTCGCTGACGGCGAGCATGGTCATCGACCATCGCACCCATCAACCGTACGGTCTGCTGCACGGCGGCGCATCGGTGGTGCTGGCGGAAAGCGTCGGTTCGATGGCCAGTTACCTGTGCATCGATGCCAGCAAGTTTTATTGCGTGGGGCTTGAGATCAACGCCAACCATTTGCGTGGTTTGCGCAGCGGTCGGGTGACGGCGGTGGCCAAGCCGATTCATATCGGCCGCACCACGCATGTCTGGGACATTCGGTTGACCAGCGATGAGGGTAAAGCCAGTTGCGTGTCGCGGCTGACCATGGCGGTGGTGCCGTTGGGGCAGACGCCGCCTGCGCAGTGAGTCAATGGCTGGATTGGCTTCGCCGAGAGCCAAAGGATCGCATGGGCAGGTCAACCGCATGCGGTGTCTCCGGATGATAACTATCAGGTGTGGCATTTCTCCACTCTCTGTTGGGACGCGTGAATCGATCCAGAACGAAGTCCGCGTCCCCGGCTATTTGGAGTAACTCGTAAGCGCCCAGCTCTACATGTTGCCCAAGGTAGGTGCGGGCTTCGCTGGGCGTTGCCAGGCTGGTGACCGCGGCGTTTCTCAGGTTGATATCGTCGATGGCTGCTGTAGCGGAGGCCGTGCCCAATGCGAGCGAGGCGGTCAAAGTAGACCCGGCCGTGCGTGTCGTGACGCCGTATAACATCTCCCCGAACTTCGGTATGGAGAGCTGGTTATTTTCCGGACTTTGATACGCGCCACCTCGAAAGGCGTTAATCGTGGTGATGGACACGCCATCGAGACCTTCGACGACAGCCCCGGCAACCACGCCCACGCCGGCGGATAACTCTGTTCGGACGAGGCCAGAGCTAAACAGCAGGCCGCCATAAGCAACGGTGCGCACCGCCGTGGTGATGGCGGAAGGTGCAACCGTGACGCTGGGGCCAACATCGGCCAGTATCCGCTGCCCGGCTTCCCTTGTCAGATTCCCGGGTGCGCTGGCTAGCAGACTGATGGCCGTGACATTCAACGCTTCACGGTTGGCGAGATAGGCATAAACGGGGGCGGCGGCTCCCAGTGCGGCGCCCGTCAGACCCAACACGCCAGCCATGATTTTTTGTGTCGTGCGACTGTAATTACGGCCGCTGGCAATCCGGCTACCAGCTCCCAATCCCATCGATCCTCCGGCAGCGGCACCGACAATCGCGCCTGCGATGGTCAATCCCAGATTGACACCGGCATCCGGGGGCGAGTCCGTATCGCCAGAGGCCCATTGCTCCAATCCTGCGGCGGCAAAATATTTCACCGAACCGCCGGCCAGTGCGCTCGCGCCATCTCGGGCAAACGTGGCGAGCGCCGCGCTGGTGACTTCTTTCACCGTGACTAGCCCCTGAAAATCGACATTGCCGACCGGATTGCCATGCACCATGGCAAACAGATTCAGGCCGTCCGCAGTGCCCAGCGGATCAGCATTGAGCCAGCGCTGCAGCCATGGCGCGTAGTAACGAAAACCGTAGTAATACAAACCCGTGGCGTCACGCTCTTTGCCCGAATAGCGCAGGGTTTTGTAACTGGCTTGGACCTGACTGCGCCCGGCCCACCAACAGGTTTCTCCGTAGGGGTAATAGTCCTCCCGCGAAATCAGTTGTGCCTGTGCGTCCAGCTCCACTGTGCTGGAATTCAGGTGATCGCTGAAGCTGTAGCGTTGCTGATCCTGCACCATGCCCGCCGGCAGGCCTTTCGCCCAATGCAACACCTGGAGGGTGGCGCGTGCGGCCTTGATCGAGATGACGTGGACAATCTGGTCTGGCTCAGTGCGAATCTCCAGACCGGGCAAGTAACGGGTTTCACTATCGCGCGTCAGCGTGCCGGTGAAACGCTGACTGATTTTGCGCTGACGCTGGCCACCACCGTCATACACATAGAACTCGATGTCATCTGGCTCATCGGCACGGACGATCTGGCTAACCTGCCGTAATTCATTACGCCGATCCCATTGCAGATCGTGTCCATGCTGCAAAAGCAGGCGATTGCCGCTGGCGTCGTACCTCGCAGCAATTTCGCCTTCATCCGGCAACTGGCCGTCAGGTTTTTCCGCCAGGCTACGATTGCTGGAGTGGGCGACGGCGGTGCGTTCGGTGCGGTTGCCGCTGGCGGCGCGGTGTTCCATGCGCAGTAAATTACCGGCGCAATCGTAGGTGTAGGTACGCGTGTAGTTTTCCAGTTGTGCCGGATCGGCAGGCGAGGAAAACTCCGGTAACTGTGGGCCGCCAGTGGCGTTACGGATCTGCCGGCCACTGGCCTCAATCAAGCGCGAGAGACTGTCGTAGCGATAGCGACAGATCGCTTCGGTGCGCTGGTTGCGGTGAAAGTGAGCGGGCGCTGCGTGATCGGCGATGCGGGTGATGTTACCGCTCGCGTCATATTCGTACGTCAGATCCTGCACCGTCTGGCCATCATTTGTCTGACTGAGCAGATGCTGCAGGCGACCGTCATCAGCGCCGAACCGTGCTCGAGACACCACGCCGTTCCCTGCACGTTGATGTTCCAGATGGCCTTCGGCGTTGTACTGAATATCGCTGGCTATCGTCTGGCTCTGCGGGTTGGCTGCCAGCGCCAGATGGATTTCGCGTAACTGACCGACGCGATCCTGCAACAGTGTTTGCCGATTGCCCAGCGCATCGGTCTGGCTGATCAACTCCCCCATGGCGTTGTAGATGCAGAACGTCGTTGCGGGGTCTCCTTCCAGAAAGTGATCGCGCTCGGCGCGCGTTTGCGGCCAGTTCACCGCCCAGACGGGGTCAGCGCAGAAGGCACGACCGCATTGCAATGGCAGGCCAGTCAGACTGAATTGCGCAAAAAGCAGAGTGCCTGCCGTATCGTCGTGCCGAATCAATCGGCCGCGACGGTTATGGACGATTTCCGTCGATTCATCGCCATAGGTGAAACGCTCCGTGCAGTGTTCAGGCTCGCTCTCTGCGTGCTCGAATATCGCGCTCGGGCGGCGCAGCGAATCGAGGCCCGTGCGTCGGTGGTTGCGTTTCTGATCCCAGCCTTCAAGGCTGAAACCGTCCGCTGCGATCAGGCTCAAGCGCCAGCCGGCGTCAGTGTTTTCACTTAACAGCGGCGATCCCGAGAGGCTGAACACGTTGCTCTGATTCGCCGGGGCCGAAGGATCGAGCTGATGTCGGAGGAACAGTCTCGGATCGCGGCTCTGGAGCGCGCGTCCTGATGCATCGTAAATCTGTTGAGTGACGTAGCTTTCAATTGCCGCACTCGCGTCGCGGTGATGATAGGCCACGCTGCGCACGGGCAGCCCCCTCGGATCGCGCGATTGAATGGCCGGCGTGTTCGCGTGAGTCATGAGCAGCCAGCACCAGACAAAGGGGATAGGTTTTTATCGGCCTGAGCAGGGCGCCTGTCAACTGACAGAACTGACAGTTGACAAGTGCCACAACGGCGCGCGCCATAGCCGTGGCGCGACTGTCATCATTCCTGGCAGTTACGGTCATTGCTGTCGCGCGCCGTCTTGCGGACAATCAACGCCACGTTTCCCGCTCATGGATGTACCGGTATGTCGCAACCCATCTTTTTCGCCCACGCCAACGGCTTCCCTTCGGGCACCTATGGCAAGTTGTTCGCGGCGCTGGCGCCCGAATACCGGGTCGCGCATCTCGAGCAACATGCCCATGACCCGCGTTTTCCGGCGGATGACAACTGGTACAACCTGGTTGATGAGCTGATCCATCATTTGCAGCAGCAGGATCAACCGGTGTGGGGCGTTGGCCATTCGTTTGGCGGCGTGCTGCATCTGCACGCGGCGCTGCGTTGCCCGGAGTTGTATCGCGGCGTGGTGATGCTCGATTCGCCGGTGCTCACGCGCACCGATCAATGGGTGATTCGTGCGGCCAAGCGTTTTGGCTTCATCGACAAACTGACCCCCGCCGGTCGTACCTTGGGCCGCCGCGAAGAGTTCGCCGATCTCGACAGTGCGCGCAGTTATTTCGCCGGCAAAAGCCTGTTTCGCGGGTTTGATCCGGAATGCTTCGACGCTTACCTGCAACACGGCTTGCACAAGGTCGGCGACAAGCTGCGCTTGCGCTTCGACCCCGCCACTGAAATCAGCATCTATCGCGGTGTGCCGCACACCAGCCCTGGCCGCACCGGGCAATTGCAGGTGCCGCTGGCGGTGGTGCGCGGGCACAAAAGTCGCGTGGTCATGCGTCATCACACGCGGTTCGTTTCGCGACTGGCGCAGGGCGAAGCGCTGAGCATGCCCGGCGGCCACATGTTTCCCCTTGAGCGCCCGCAGGACACCGCGCGGCTGCTGAAGACTCTGTTCACGCGCTGGGAAAACCGTCAGGACAAGGATTGCGCATGAGCCCGACTTTCGAAGAAGTGCGCCTGAGCCTGCCGCATATCGAACTGGCGGCGCATTTGTTCGGCCCCGAGGACGGTCTGCCGGTGATCGCCCTGCATGGCTGGCTCGACAACGCCAATAGCTTCGCGCGGCTGGCACCGAAGCTCAAAGGCTTGCGCATCATTGCACTGGACATGGCCGGGCACGGCCATTCCGGGCATCGTCCGAACGGCGCCGGTTACGCCCTGTGGGACTACGCCCATGACGTGCTGCAAGTCGCCGAGCAACTGGGCTGGAAGCGTTTCGGTCTGCTCGGGCATTCGATGGGCGCGATTGTTTCGCTGGTGCTGGCGGGTTCGTTGCCGGAGCGCATCACCCATCTGGCGCTGATCGATGGCGTGATTCCTCCTACAGACAAAGGCGAAAATGCCGCCGAGCGCATGGGCATGGCCCTGCAAGCGCAACTGGATCTGCGTGAGAAGCGCAAACCGGTCTACAACACCCTCGACCGTGCGATCGAGGCACGGATGAAAGGGTTGGTGGCGGTCAGTCGTGAGGCGGCCGAACTCTTGGCTCAGCGTGGTTTGATGCCGGTGCCGGGCGGTTACACTTGGCGCACCGATAATCGCCTGACCTTGCCGTCGCCGTTGCGTCTGACCCAGGAACAGGCGATGGCTTTCGTCGCGCGCATCAGTTGCCCGGCGCAACTGGTCGTCGCGGCCGACGGCATGCTGGCGAAACATCCGGAGCTGCTGGAACGTCTACCCTTTAGCCGGGAACAGCTGCCGGGTGGCCACCATTTGCACCTGAACGATGAGGCCGGTGCCGACCTTGTCGCAGACTGTTTCAATCGGTTCTTCGCCATTCCTTGACTTGCTGCGGGCAACTGTCGAGGCTGGGCGGGTTGAAATGGGAGACAACCACGATGGATTTCTATACCGCTGCGACCTCGAATCACACAGTCATGCCGATCCGATGAGCCTGACTATGCGGTCACTCAGTCTGTTGGCGCTGTGCTGTTTCAGTACCTTTTCATTCGCCGCCGATGTGCCCGGCAGTCAGGATCTGCAGATCGTGCCGCGTCTGGCCGATGCGCAGATTGTCGACTATCGCCCTCCGGTGGAGCTGGAGCGCATCTACCCGATGGGCTCGATCCGCAAGATCAGCGGCCAGTTGCGCTTTGACGGCCAAGTCACCGCCCGAGGCCAAACCACGGCGGTGACCTACGAGTTGCCACCCGAACATTCCGCCACCGAAGCCTTCACCGCTGCCCGCGAAGCCCTGCAAAAGCAGGACGCCGAGTTGCTGTTCTGGTGTCAGGCGCGTGATTGTGGCGAGAGCAGCCTGTGGGCCAACGAGGTGTTCGGCAACTCCAAACTGTACGGCGCTGACGAACAACAGGCGTACTTGCTGTTGAGGCTGGCAGCTCCGCGCGACAACACGCTGGTGGCGCTTTACAGCATCACTCGCGGCAATCGCAAAGCCTATCTGCACGTTGAACAGTTCGAAGCAGTCGCGCCGCTGGGAGAGTTGTTGCCAACCTCGGCGACCTTGTTGCGTCAATTGAAAAGCACCGGTGAGCTGGATTTCCCGAACCGCGTGGATGCTCCGGATGACGCTTGGCTGCGGTTGATTTCCCGTGGCTTGAATCTTGACACGACGTTGCGCGTGACGGTGTCCGGACCCAAGGCCGAGGCGTGGCGTCAGGCCTTGATCAATCAGGGCGTACGTGCGGCGCGTATGGAGACCGGCAGCGTCGATGGTGTTGGCCTGCGCATCGATCTGTTGCGATAAGCTGTATCGGGCGAGCGCGCGCGGCGTGTTCGCCTACTCTTGGCCTGACTGACTTTTTCGGAATCTTACATGCTCAATAACGATCGCCTGCTGGTGCAGATCCTCCTGCTGGTGTTATTTGGCGCCAGCCTGTGGGTGATGGCGCCATTCTGGTCGGCGCTGTTCTGGGGCGCGGTGCTGGCATTCGCCAGTTGGCCGCTGATGCGCCTGCTGACCCGCTGGCTCAATGGCCGGGAATCGCTGGCGGCGGCCATTTTGACGCTGGGCTGGATGTTGCTGGTGGCGGCGCCGCTGGTTTGGCTGGGGTTCAACCTGGCGGATCACGTGCGCGATGCCACGGGTTTCATCAAGGACGTGCAGGTCGACGGTTTGCCGGAAGCGCCGGTGTGGCTGGGGACTGTGCCGTTGGTGGGCGAGCGTCTGGTCGGCATCTGGGACAGTATCGATCAGCAGGGCGCGGCGCTGATGGTGTCGATCAAGCCTTATCTGGGGCAGGTCGGTAACTGGTTGCTGGCGCGCAGTGCGCAGATCGGTGGCGGCATTCTCGAGCTGACGCTGAGTATTGTGTTTGTGTTCTTTTTCTACCGTGACGGGCCGCGGCTGGCGGCGTTTGTTCATGGTTTGCTGGAGCGGTTGATTGGTGATCGCGCCGGGTATTACATCGAGCTGGTGGCCGGTACGGTGCAGCGGGTGGTCAACGGTGTGATCGGCACGGCAGCGGCGCAGGCGGTTCTGGCGTTGATCGGGTTTTTGATTGCCGGGGTACCGGGGGCGCTGGTGCTGGGGATTGTGACGTTCCTGCTCAGTCTGATTCCGATGGGGCCGCCGTTGGTGTGGGTGCCGGCGACGGCCTGGCTGGCGTGGAAGGGTGAGTATGGGATGGCGGTGTTCCTCGGGATTTGGGGGACGTTTGTCATCAGTGGCGTGGATAACGTGCTCAAGCCGTATTTGATCAGCCGCGGGGGGAATTTGCCGTTGGTGATTGTGTTGCTTGGGGTGTTTGGCGGGTTGATTGCGTTTGGGTTTATCGGGTTGTTTATTGGGCCTACGTTGTTGGCGGTGGCTTATAGTTTGTTGACGGATTGGAGTAAGAGTCAGGGTAGGGTTGAGGATCGGCGCTGAGTTGTTTGGGCATATCCGTTGCTGCGGGTGTGGCTGATTATGGTTTCGCCCTTACGGCGAGTCACCTTTTCCAAACGCCGAAAAGGTAACCGAAAAGGCTTTGCCCTGACGTTCGGCCCTCGCTGGGGCTCGGGTTCCTTCGCTCCGGGATTGATCCGGGGTTCATCGCCTACGGTTTGCTTCGCTGCACCTCCTCTCGATGTGTTTGGCTGCGCCAAACGGTCGCTGCGCTCCCACCCCGGATCAATCCCTCCACTCAGCCTACCGACGGGCTCCGAGATCAAAATCAAAAGCTTGTCGAGCTTGCGCTCATCCTGTGTAGGAGCTGCCGAAGGCTGCGATCTTTTGATCTTCGTTGGATTCGCCCCTCACCCCGGCCCTCTCCCGAGGGAGAGGGGCCGATTTTTAGGCTTTTCAAAATTTGTGTTCGACTCGGTATCCCACGTCGGCGTACTTCTACCAAACCACTCGATCAGTCCCCTCTCCCTCCGGGAGAGGGCTAGGGTGAGGGGCTCTTGATTCAGCTCTTCAAACTCGAGTTCAACTCGGTATCCCTCGTCGGCGTATCTCTCCGAATCCACGCGGTCAGTCCCCTCTCCCTCTGGGAGAGGGCTAGGGTGAGGGGCTTTTGATTTTCCGCTGTAGATTGCGTCGCAGGCTCAAGTCGCCACGTTCAAATACTTGCCCACCGGCGCCGCGTTATCGAGCGAGTACTGCTTGCTCAAATTGGCAATCATGCGATTCAGTGCTTCTGTCGTGCTTTGAGTCGAAGCCGTCTGTTCTTCATCCGGGCGTTCGCGTCCAGCCTGTAAAGCGGCTTTCAGTTCATCACTGCTTACGCCGCCACTGCTGTCGCTATCGAGCACTTGGAGCAGGGCGGCGCTGGTGTCGGTGTTGCTCGTTGAGGTGCTGTCGCTGGTTTGCAACGCGCTGCTCAGTTCGGTGGCGGTGACGCTGCCGTCGCCATCGGCATCGAGTTGGCTGAACAGTTCGTCGCTGTTCATTTGTGGCGGTGGCGGGGGGGGCGTCAGGCTGGCGGTGAGTTCGTCCTGGCTGACGGTGCCGTCCTTGTTTTTGTCCAGGGCGGAGAAGATTTCGCTGCTGTCGGCGGTGCTGCCGGCGCTGGTCAGGCCGCTGCTCAGTTCGTCGCTGTTGATGGTGCCGTCGCCGTTGCTGTCGAGTTTGGCGAACAGTTCTTTTTGCAGTTCCTGACTGCGGGCGTTCCGTGTGGTGTTGCTGGTGCTGGTATAGCTCGTGTAGTTGCTGACGCTACCGATCATTGGACTCACTCCCTGGAATGAAAACCGGTGGGTGTACCGGCTTATGCAGCGTCGGGGCGCAAGTTGTCGGGGGTATGTGCGATTTGTACCGGGTGGTACACAGATCAAAAGAACACGACAAAACCCTGTGGGAGCGAGCCTGCTCGCGAAGAGGCCGGTACATTCAAAAAAGAGGTTGGATCAAAAGACGCTTTCGCGAGCAGGCTCACTCCTACAAGGGGATGATGGTGGTTTCAGGGGCGGGGCAGGCGGATGATGGCGGTGAGGCCGCCGCCCGGGGTTTCTTCCAGATTCAGCTGTCCGCCCAGACGCTGCGCGGCTTCGCGAGCGATGGTCATGCCGAGGCCGACGCCGCCGGAGTTGCGGTTGCGTGAACCTTCCAGTCGGTAGAACGGTTCAAACACCGCTTCACGTTTGTCGGCGGCGATGCCCGGGCCGTGGTCGATCACGTGAATCAGCAGTTGTTCACGCTGATCCTCCAGTTCGATCCGCGCCTGCCCGGCATAGCGCAACGCGTTGTCCATCAGGTTGTTGAGGCACGAGCGCAGCGCCATCGGTTGCACCGGCAGCGGTGCGCAATGACCGTTGACCTGCACGTCGGCGCCCTGATCCTCGGCGTTTTCGCACAACGATTCGACCAGCGCCTGCACGTCCATCAACTGCAAGGCTTCGCTGGTGCGCTGTTCGTGCAGGTAGGTGAGGGTGGCGTCGAGCATGCCGATCATGTCGTCGAGATCCTGACGCATCTGGCCTTGCAGATTTTCATCGCTGATGTTTTCCAGGCGCAGTTTCAGGCGTGACAGCGGCGTGCGCAGGTCGTGGGAAACGGCGCCGAGCATGCGCGCGCGTTGCTGCACCTGTTCGCGGATGCGCTGTTGCATCAGGTTGAAGGTGTGCGCCGCTTGCCGGGCTTCTTTCGGGCCTGATTCGTCGAGCGGCGGGCTGTCGAGATTTTCGCTGAGGCGTTCGGCGGCGTCGCTCAGGCGCTGGATCGGTCGGGTCAGCAGTTTGGCGCCGTACCATGCGGCGATCATCAGCGAGATGAACTGAAACGTCAGTGGCACCAACGGCCCGCCAAACCATGGGCGCGGTGGACGCGGTTCGAAGCGCGGATCCATCGGCGGACGCTGGCCGTCGACGCCCTCGGAAAATTCCGGCGGTGGCGGCGGTGGAGGCGGGCCGTAGTGGTGGAACCAGGCAAACGCCAGCAAGTGCGCCAGGACAATCGCCACGAACAGCATGCCAAACAGGCGGCCGAACAGCGTGTCGAAGCGCGCTCGCATCAGCCGATGTCCCGCGCGTCGAACAGGTAACCTTCACCGCGCACGGTTTTGATCAACTGCGGGGCTTTCGGATCGTCGCCGAGTTTTTGTCGCAAGCGCGACACCAGCAAATCGATGCTGCGGTCGAACGCTTCGATCGAGCGACCGCGCGCGGCATCGAGCAGTTGTTCGCGGCTGAGCACTCTGCGCGGGCGTTCGATAAACACCCAGAGCAAACGGAATTCGGCGTTGGACAGCGGCACCACGAGGCCGTCATCGGCGATCAACTGGCGCAGGACGCTGTTCAGGCGCCAGTTGTCGAAGCGAATATTCGCACGCTGTTCGGTACGGTCGTCGCGCACGCGACGCAGAATCGTCTGAATGCGTGCCACCAGTTCGCGCGGTTCGAACGGCTTGGCCATGTAGTCATCAGCGCCGAGTTCGAGGCCGATGATGCGGTCGGTCGGCTCGCAACGGGCGGTGAGCATCAGGATCGGGATGTCTGATTCGCTGCGCAGCCAGCGGCACAGCGACAAACCGTCTTCGCCGGGCAGCATCAGGTCGAGCACCACCACGTCGAAATGTTCGGCCTGCATCGCCAAACGCATCGCCGCGCCATCGGTCACACCGCTGGCGTGGATGTTGAAACGCGCAAGGTAGTCGATCATCAGCTCGCGGATCGGCACATCGTCGTCGACGATCAGCGCGCGAATGCTCCAGCGTTTGTCGTCTTTGGGCTCATCAGTCGCGGTCATTTGGGTGTTGTGCATGAGGCTGTTCGTCTGCCAGGTAGGCCGCCAACCACAAAGATGGGCTGCGAGGTAGTGGTTTCAGCATAGGCGTCCGGCCGTGAGGCGGGAAGTGCTGATGTAAGGACGTGTTGCGGCTGGCGAGGCTAGCGCGGGTGCTTGTTGCTGGCGTGTCGGCTGTGTATCGGAGTCGACACAATAGCAGCGAGCGCTATGCTGATCACGGTTGGCGCGACGATTTACCGATCATCGGGTGCCGCGCCGCCGCCGGTTCCGCTACAATGCGCGCCGATTTCGTCCTGCCTGAGAGCCCATTCATGTCCGCCTGCCAGACTCCTATCATCGTCGCCCTGGATTTTCCCACCCGTGACGCCGCACTGAAGCTGGCCGACCAGTTGGACCCGAAACTGTGCCGGGTCAAAGTGGGCAAGGAATTGTTCACCAGTTGCGCCGCAGAAATCGTCGGCACCCTGCGTGACAAGGGTTTTGAGGTATTCCTCGACCTGAAATTCCACGACATTCCCAACACCACCGCGATGGCCGTGAAAGCCGCTGCCGAGATGGGCGTGTGGATGGTCAACGTTCACTGCTCCGGCGGTATGCGCATGATGGCTGCTTGCCGTGAAGTGCTCGACAAGCGCACGGGCCCGCAACCGTTGCTGATCGGCGTGACCGTGCTGACTTCGATGGAGCGAGAAGATTTGGCCGGTATCGGTCTGGACATCGAGCCGCAAGAGCAAGTGCTGCGTCTGGCTGCTCTGGCCGAGAAGGCCGGCATGGACGGTCTGGTGTGCTCGGCGCTGGAAGCCACCGCACTGAAAACTGCGCATCCGTCGCTGCAACTGGTGACCCCGGGGATTCGCCCGGCGGGCAGCGCGCAAGACGATCAGCGCCGCATTCTGACCCCGCGTCAGGCGCTGGATGCCGGTTCCGACTATCTGGTGATTGGCCGTCCGATCAGCCAGGCGGCAGATCCGGCTCAGGCGCTGGCTTCGGTTGTAGCCGAAATCGCCTGAAAGATCGCAGCCTTCGGCAGCTCCTACAGGGCTATGTGAACACCTGTAGGAGCTGCGGCACGCTGCGATCTTTTGATCTTCTGCTTTAAACCTTCAATACCAACTTGCCAAAGTTCTCGCCGCTGAACAATTTCATCAGCGTCTCCGGAAAGGTCTCCAGGCCTTCGACGATATCTTCCTTGCTCTTGAGCTGCCCCTTGGCCATCCAGCCGGCCATTTCTTGCGCCGCGCTGGCGTACTGCGCCGCGTAGTCCATCACCACAAAACCTTCCATCCGCGCGCGGTTGACCAGCAGCGACAGGTAATTGGCCGGGCCTTTGACCGCCTCTTTATTGTTGTACTGGCTGATCGCGCCGCAAATCACCACTCGCGCTTTCAGATTCAAACGGCTCAGTACCGCGTCGAGAATGTCACCGCCAACGTTATCAAAATACACGTCCACGCCTTTCGGGCATTCGCGTTTGAGCCCGGCGATCACGTCTTCGTTTTTGTAATCGATGGCGCCGTCGAAACCCAGCTCATCAATGAGGAATTTGCACTTGTCGGCGCCACCGGCAATGCCCACCACGCGGCAACCTTTGATCTTGGCGATCTGCCCGGCAATGCTGCCCACCGCGCCGGCTGCACCGGACAACACCACGGTGTCGCCCGCTTTCGGCGCGCCGACATCCAGCAAAGCGAAGTAAGCGGTCATGCCGGTCATGCCCAGCGCTGACAGATACACCGGCAGCGGGGTCAGTTTCGGATCGACTTTGTAGAAACCTCGTGGCTCGCCGAGGAAATAATCCTGCACGCCAATGGCACCGTTAACGTAGTCGCCAACGGCAAATCCCGGATTATTCGAGGCGACGACTTTTCCCACGCCCAGTGCGCGCATAACCTCACCGATGCCGACCGGCGGGATGTAGGACTTGCCCTCGTTCATCCAGCCACGCATGGCCGGGTCGAGGGAGAGGTATTCGTTCTTGACCAGAATCTGGCCCGCCGCCGGCTCGTCGACCGGTACTTCCTGATAGGTGAAGGTCTCGCGGGTGGCAGCGCCCACCGGGCGTTTGGCGAGCAGGAACTGGCGATTGGTCTGGTTGGTCATGGCAGGCACTCGAACGGAATGAAGCCTTGTTGATAGACCTTCATGGCCGATGCCGCAAGGTTGGCTGATGCGGCGAATGCACGTCGATCCAGTGCAGTGATGATCACCGGGCCGGTTTTATCACTGCAACGCATGGGTGCCTAAACAGCCACTGGATAGTGCTGACGCCCGGCCAACCGCTGTGGCTATGCTGCAACGCTAAGCATTCCCCCTGCATCTATGCGTTCGAGGACATAACAATGAGAATGACGTTTTCCGGTCAGGTTGTCGTAGTCACAGGCGCGGCCAACGGCATCGGCCGTGCGACCGCCCAGGCATTCGCCGCCGAAGGCTTGAAAGTAGTGGTCGCCGATCTGGATACCGCAGGGGGCGAGGGCACCGTGGCGCTGATTCGTACAGCCGGCGGCGAAGCGACCTTCGTCCGCTGTAACGTGACCGTCGAGAGCGAAGTGAAAAATCTGATGGACGAGGTGATCAATACCTACGGCCGTCTCGACTATGCCTTCAACAATGCCGGGATCGAAATCGAGAAGGGCAAGCTGGCTGAGGGCTCGATGGACGAGTTCGACGCGATCATCGGCGTCAATGTCAAAGGCGTCTGGCTGTGCATGAAGTACCAGTTGCCATTGCTGCTGGCGCAGGGCGGCGGGGCGATCGTCAACACCGCTTCGGTCGCCGGTCTTGGCGCAGCGCCGAAGATGAGCATTTATGCGGCGTCGAAACACGCAGTGATCGGCCTGACCAAGTCGGCGGCCATCGAATACGCGAAAAAGAAAATTCGCGTCAACGCCGTGTGCCCGGCGGTGATCGACACCGACATGTTCCGTCGCGCCTACGAGGCCGACCCGAAGAAAGGCGAGTTTGCCAACGCCATGCACCCGGTCGGCCGCATCGGCAAGGTCGAGGAAATCGCCAGCGCCGTGTTGTACCTGTGCAGTGACGGCGCGGCGTTCACCACCGGTCATTCGCTGGCAGTAGATGGCGGTGTGACAGCGTTCTGAACCTGCTCCCTCACCCAGCAATGTGTATCAAATAGTTAGATCGAGCGCTTTTGTCGGCTTTGTCGCACAGCCTCCTGACGGCGGCTGTGATTTACTGCGGCCAGCAAAACGGACAGGAGTTTGTGCGCTCATGGAATTGAGAATCGACCGACAGGCATTGGTGCCAGTGGTGCAGCAAATCGTTGATGGAATGACGGAGTGGGTCGCGCAGAGTGGCGTCGCGCCCGCCACTCGTTTGCCCTCGGTTCGGCAAATTGCCCGGGGCAACTTGCTCAGCCAGTCCTGTGTGACCGAGGCCTGCGAGCGGCTGGTCGCGCAGGGGATTCTGGCTTCATGCCAGGGCACGGGGTTCATGGTGGCCGCGTCACCCAAAACGCTGTGCGGACAGGGCGAGGGCGAGGCTGGTTGCAGCGGCTTCTACGGCGCTGCTGGCGGATTGAAGCTGGGCAGCGGCGGCTTGCCCGAGAGTTGGCGCGAGTCCGATGACTTGAGCTATGCGATCCGCGAGGTTGCCCGCACGGACATGGCCAGCCTGTTCAACTACAGCAGCGCGGCAGGCCTTCCGGCGCTACGCGAGCAGATCGTCAAACGCCTGAAAATATTCAATATCGATGCGCCTGCAGAGCAATTGCTCACCACGGCGGGTGCCAGCCATGCACTGGATTTGATCGTGCGCACCCTGTTGCAAGCGGGAGATTGCGTGGTCGTGGAAACACCCGGATACGCGCCACTGTTCAATCTGCTGCGCTTGAACGGAGTGAACATGATCGAGGTGCGCCGCACGCCGACCGGGCCTGATCTCGACGCGCTTGAAAGATTGCTGGGTGAATTTCGCCCGGTGGCGATGTTCATCAACAGTCATCACCACAATCCCACGGGTACCAGCCTGACAGCGGCCGCGGCTCAGCAGGTTTTGTACTTGTGCAGGCTGCATGATGTCCGCCTGATCGAAGACGATGTCTACGCCGATCTGCACAGTGGTAACGGTACCCGGCTGGCGGCGCTGGATGAACGGGTGATTTACGTCGGCAGTTTTTCGAAAACCCTGAGCAGTTCATTACGGGTCGGTTTCGTCCTCGCCGAACCTGAGGTGATTGCCCGTCTGGCGCAAGTGAAGATGATCAGCAGCATGGGCGCCTCGAGCTTCAGTGAGGCGGTTGTGGCAAGCCTCATGGCCAGCGGCGCTTATCGAAAACTGGTGCAGCGCCAGCGCCAGCGCCTGAATACCGATCGCACCGCCGCATTGCAGTTGCTGGAAGATGCCGATTGGGAAGTGTTCGGCAAGCCTACGGGCGGATTGTTCATTTGGGCGCGGGCCCCGCAGACCGATGATGTTCGGTTGTGCCGCCAGGCTCAGCGCAGTGGTGTGTTGCTGTCGGCGTCCAGTGTGTTCAGTCCGAGTGGCGAAAGCAGCGACTGGCAGCGGATCAATGTGGCGCATGCCTGTGATCCGCGCGCGCGGCAGTTTTTTCGCAACACTTGTGCGGATCGACCTCGAGTGTTCTGAAAACGACGCGGACGTAGCTTTTTGCCATTATTCCGACGCCAGAGACTTGTGCTGCCTGTTGGCCGTTGCGACTCTGCGTTCACAGACTTTGGCAGGGGATTAAGCGCAATGATTTCGGCCGTGCAAGGACGTTTTGCCAACCTCGGTATGGCAAAAAAACTGGGTATCGGATTTGCACTGGTGCTGCTGTTGACCGCGTTGGTCGCGGCGATTGGCGTCTGGTCTCTGCAAACCATCAGTCAGCGTTTTGATGGGCTCAAACAGATGTCATCGCTCAATAGCGGTCTGCTCGATGTGCGGCTGCTGGAGCAGGAATATGCGTTGCGCGGCAATCCGAAAACCGCCGATGCCTTGCGTGAAGGCGTCGATGGGCTGATTGCTCAAGCCAACGCGCTCAAGGCGCAATCAGCGGCCAACGTGCCGGTGATGAACGATGTCGTGCAATCGCTGGAGGCCTATCGCAAGGCTTTCGATGAATTTGTTTCGCTGACCCAGACCAAGGATCTGGCGCTGGAGATGGCCAGTTGGTCGGTGTCCAGCGTCGCCAATAACCTCGATGTGTTGCAGGCCGGGTTGGCGGACGACGGCGCCTATACCTTGAAAGAGTCCGAGGGCAAGGACGGTGCGCAATTCATCGAGCAAGCCAGTCAGGTCAGTCAGGTGTCGCGGCTGATGTTGCAGGCGATGAACGAGGCACGGGTTCGTCTGGATCAAAGTCGCAAGGGCGATGCCGACGGTGCCGACAAAGGCAATATCGAGCAGGCCGCGCAGGCTCAGGCACAGGCCGAGGCGCTGAAGTCGACGGTCAAGGACGAGGGTTATCTGACGGTGCTCAATGAAGTGTCGGGGCACATTGCCGGTTTCAACGAGAAGCTGGCGGAGTACACCGGGTTGTTGGCGCAGGAAAAAACCGTCTACGACCAATTGCATCAGCGGGCCGCGCAAGTGGTGGAGCGGGTCAATCAGGCGTACGTCGCTGAAGACGGCGCGATGCAGGCTGAGCTGAAGAAGAATTCGCTGCTGATTATTGCTTCGTCGGCGTTGGCGCTTTTGGTCGGGTTGATTGCGGCGTGGGTGATTACGCGATTGATCGTTGCGCCGTTGCGCAGTGTGATTCAGGTGGCGCAGCAGATTGCGGCGGGGGATTTGAGTGCGACAGTGCCGGTGACGCGTCGTGATGAAATTGGCCAGTTGATGCTGGCGATGCAGCAGATGGGCGCGGGGTTGAGCACGATTGTCAGCGGGTTGCAGGCGGGTATCGAACAGTTGGCGAGTTCGGCGCAATCGCTGTCGGCGGTGACTGAGCAGACCAATCTTGAGGTCAGCAGTCAGAAGGAGGAAACCGAGCAGGTTGCCACCGCGATGAATCAGATGACGGCGACTGTGCATGATGTTGCGCGTAATGCCGAAGAGGCGGCGTTGGCGGCGCAGACGGCGGACAGCAAGGTCGAAAGTGGTCAGCGGGTGGTGCGGCAGAGCATGGCGCGGATCGAGCAGTTGGCGGATTCGGCAACATCGGCGAGTTCCAGCATCGAGAGCCTGAGTGCCGAGATTCAGAATATCGGCACGGTGCTGGGGGTGATCAAGAGCGTGGCCGAGCAGACCAATCTGTTGGCGTTGAACGCGGCGATTGAGGCGGCGCGCGCCGGGGAGCAGGGCAGGGGTTTTGCGGTGGTGGCGGATGAGGTGCGTGCGTTGGCGCGGCGTACGCAGCAGTCGACCGAGGAGATTGAGCGATTGGTCAGTGCGTTGCGGGCGGCGGCGCATTCGTCGGTGCAGCAGATTCAGAGCAGTGGTGAGTTGGTGAAGCTGGCGGTGAGTGATGCGCTGCAGACGGAGAGTGCGCTGGGGAGTATTGCGGCGGCTGTGTCGTTGATTCAGCAGATGAATCAGCAGATTGCGGCGGCGGCGGAGGAGCAGAGTTCGGTGGCGGAGGAGATTAATCGCAGTGTGACGAGTATTCGTGCGAGTGCGGATCAGTCTTCGTTGGCTATGCGGGGCAATGCGGCTTCTAGTGTGGAGCTGGCGCAGTTGGGGGTTGGGTTGCGGGGGATGGTTGGGCATTTTCGGCTTTGACGCTTTTGGTGTGGCTTGGCGGCCTTTGGGCCGACCATGTTCTTGGGGTTTTGGGTGTATATCCGGTTCTTCGGGGGTTGCGGCTGGCGGTTTCGCTCTTACAGCGACTCCCTTTGGCAGACGCCCCAAAGGAAGCAAAGGTCTGGGCCCCGGCGTTCGGCCCGCTCGCTGGGGCTCGGGGTTCCTTCGTTACGGGATTCATCCGGGGGCATCGCCTCCGGTTTGCTTCGCTGCACCTCCTCTCGATGTGTTTGGCTGCGCCAAACGTCGCTGCGCTCCTACCCCCGGATAAATCCCTCCACTCAGCCTTCCGAAGGGGCCAGCACGGCAAGATCAAAAGCTGCAGCCGAGCTTGCGCTCATCCTGTGTAGGAGCTGCCGAAGGTTGCGATCTTTTGATTTTAATTTTGTAGGAGCAGAGCTTGCTCGCGAAGGCGGCCTGACAGCCGACCCATTTCTACGGTTGTACTCAATCCCTGTGGGAGCAGGCTTGCCAGCGATGACGGCCTCACAACCAACAATTATCTGACTGTCCGCACCCAATCCAACTGTAGGAGCTAGCCTGCTAGCGATGACGCCCTCACAACCAACAATTATCTGACTGTACGCACCGAATCTAATTGTGGGAGCTAGCCTGCTGGCGAAAGCGGCCTGAAATTCCCCTCAGTCCCCATCCATCACCCACAAAAAAGCCACCTCCCGGTGGCTTCTCTCGCTACTTCTTCAATCAGTCGTAAATCACTTTCTTCTTCCAGTCCGCATCCGCCTCTACATCCTTCAAACCTGTGGTCAGTTGGTTCTCTTCACCTTCCACGGGTGCAATTTTGTCCATGACCTGGGCGTTGGCGCGGGCGAGCAGTTTTTCCAGGTATTGCAGTTGTTCGGCGTAGGCCTGCGGGTCTTGTTGTTTGCGCAGGTATTGCACGCCGCGTTCGAAGGCGAGGCGGGCTTGGCCGGGTTGGTTTTGTTGCAGGGATTGTTGGCCGAGGTTGTTGAAGAATTCGATGTGCAGCAGTACGAGGATGTGGCGGACTTCGCGGATCCACTGTTTGGCTTCGTTCGGTGGCAGGAAGCCGTCGTGGGCGGCGCGGGTGATTTGGCCGTGCAGGGCTTCGAGCAGGAAGCGCACGTCTTTGGCTTTGGCTTCGGTCAGGATCGGTGCCGGCGGGTTGTTGACCGGGATCGATTCGCCCTGGGCGACGAGGGCGCTGAGTTCGCTGATGCGCGCTTTGGTGGTGGCGCTGGTTTTTTCCAGGTTGAGCAAGCGCTGGCAGACGTTGAGTTCCAGTCGGGTCAGCAACAGTTTCAGCGCAGGGGTCATGAACTGGCCGGGAAAGGTCTCGGTCAGTTCGCCGCAGCGGCGCAGGCGGTCGTTGAGTTCGACCTTGGTGCGGGCCTTCTCCAGTTTGTTGTTTTCCACCACATGGTTCATGTAGCCAATGGCGATCAGAATTGCGATCCCGGCTACAACTAGCAGGGTGATCATGAGTGGTGTCACCGGTAAGACCTCTTTATAGGGTTCACTTGCGAGTTCAGTGGCTCGGCATTCAGCTGGCTGCCGCTGCTCGACACGTTGGATCGGTAGCTTCTGTCTATATCGGCCACGCACTGCTTAGATGAATGCTGGCGCGGTAAGCGCATATGGCCATCACTGTGCGGTGGACTATAACGCCTTGGCGAGTGGCGGAATATAGGCGTCAATCGTCGGGCGACGGAAAAGCCTGATTGACTTGGTAAAGCAGGTCGAAGTCATTGATTTAAATAAATTTATATCAAGGGGTTGACGACCCCTTAATCCATCCATAGAATGCGCGCCACTTACAGCGTAAAGCACACAGCGAAACGCGGTAGGGAGTGAAGTTGTAGCGTGTCCCCTTCGTCTAGTGGCCTAGGACACCGCCCTTTCACGGCGGTAACAGGGGTTCGAGTCCCCTAGGGGACGCCATTGCGGGAATAGCTCAGTTGGTAGAGCACGACCTTGCCAAGGTCGGGGTCGCGAGTTCGAGTCTCGTTTCCCGCTCCATATTCAACAAAAACGCCGATCAGTGATGATCGGCGTTTTTGTTTGTGCGCGATTTGTCGCGGCCCAAAAAAAAGGACCTTTACGGTCCTTTTTTTGTTTCCGTCAGAGCTTCGGCAATTGCCCGATGCGCCCCATCATTTCGGTGACGATCTGCAGATCCAGCAAGAATTGGTCAACTGTCTTGAACTCGCCATCGGTGTGCCCGGTGTATTTCACCTCGGGACGCGCCAGACCGAACTGCACGCCATTCGGCAATTCATGCACCGACGTCGCGCCGGCAGAGGTGCCGAACTCGTGCTTCATGCCAAGGTTTTCCGTCGACACTGCCAGCAATGCCTTGACCCATTCGCCTTCCGGATTGCGGTACATCGGTTCGGCGATCGAGTAATCGAACGTCACGGCGACGTGGGTTTTCTTCGTCCACGCGCTCAGCTTGTCAGCGATTTCAGCCTTGAGTTTTTCTGGCGATTTGCCCTTCGGCACGCGCAGATTGACCGCCAGTTTGAAGGCTTTGTCGTTCTCACCAACGTAGGTCAAAGAAGTGGTCAGCGGGCCCATGAAACTGTCGGCGAAACCGACCTTCAAGGTGTTGCCGAGGTAATCCAGGCCCCAGTTGTCAGCGGCATAACGCGCGGCGTCGGTGAACTGGTTGTGCTTGAGGGCGACTTTGCCGTTCAGGCTATTGATGAACACCAGCATGCGCGCCACCGGGTTCACGCCCGATTCCGGCTCGGAGGAGTGCGCAGAAACACCGGTCACCGTCAGTTTGACGTCTTTGCCATCAACCTTGGCCGCCACTTCGAAGTTGCCGCCGTTGTTTTTGGCGAACTCATTGCCGGCCTTTTGCAGACTCGCCGCCAGTTCGGCAGGTTTGTCCGTCACCAACGTCACGACGGAGGCCGATGGAATCTGGTTGGTCGCCAAGCCGCCGGTCATCGAAGTGATTTCCGCACCTTTGCCTTCAGCTTTGCGCTTGGCGAAGTTGGCCATCACGGTGCCGTAACCTTTCTCGGCAATCACCACCGGGTAACCACCGTCCAGCGCCATGTTGTAGGCTGGCGTCGGGTTGTGTTCGAAGTAGTAAGGGATCGCGTCGCCGGTGGTCTCTTCGGTGGTGTCGACCAGCAGCTTGAAGTTGCGTGCCAGTGGCAGCTTTTCTTCTTTGATGACTTTCATCGCGTACATGGCGACGACGATGCCGTTCTTGTCATCCTCGGTGCCGCGACCGTACATGCGATCGCCAATCAGCGTGACCTTGAACGGATCGAGTTTGGTGCCGTCCTTGAGCACCCAGTTTTCCGGGGTAACCGGCACCACGTCGGCGTGCGCGTGAATGCCGACGACTTCATCGCCCTGGCCTTCCAGCGAAATCTCGTAAACGCGGTTATCGACGTTGCGGAAATTCAGGTTGAAAGACTCGGCCAGGCTTTTGATCTTGGCAGCGATCTTGATGAACTCAGGGTTGTCGTGCTGTGCCACACCTTCCTTCTGGAAGGTCGGAATCTCGACCAGTTCGCGCAGGGTTTCCAGCGCGGCTTTGCCGTACTTCACGCGGGTGTAAATGCCTAACAGACGATGAATCTCGTTCTGCTGCTCAGCGTTCAGGGTTTTGTTGTCGAGGAAAGCGCTGATGGCCGGGCCGAGGTTGTCGGTTTTAGCGATGTCGCTTTTGGCCAGACTGCCCAGAAACTCGCGAAAATCCGTGACGGTTTTGGCGTCGAAGGATTTCAGGATGACCGCGCTCTGCTCTGGGGTGATGTTGGCTTGAGCGGCGGTGGTGAACGAGGCGAGGCTGGCCAGCATCAGGGTAGCGGCGGCCAGTTGCTTGAGGGAAAAGTCCATTACGGAGGCATTCCTTTGCAGGCGGTTAATGAGATGTTGCCGACGGGTGTGTCAGAAACATTTCGCAAACTAACACTGCAAGCACCTGCCGTGGGAGGCTCTAAACGGGATGTGTCGCACAGAACTGCAAAAGAGGCGCACAAATGAAAAAGTCCCGGCAGGCATCGCCGGGACTTTTTTTGCATTACATGGAGAGCATCAAGCGCCCGGCGAACAGAATCAAAATCACCCCCATGCTGCGTTCGAACCAGTGGCCCATGCGCATAAACAGCACGCGTACTTTGTTGCTGGAGAAGAACAGCGCGACGATGACAAACCACAGCGCGTTTACAAAACACATCCACAAACCGTAAAGCGCCTGGATTTGCAGGGGCGTGCTGGCGCTGATGATCGTGGTGAAGATCGCCAGGAAAAACAGGGTTGCTTTGGGATTGGTCGCATTGGTCAGAAAACCGGTGCTGAACGCTTTGAACAAAGACTGTTCCACCAGCGGTTCGTCGGCCGCTTTTTCCCCTTCCAGCGCTGTCTTCGGTTTGCTGCGAATCAGGCTGACACCGAGGTACAAAATGTAAGCACCGCCAACCACTTTGGCCACGGTCAGCAACCATGGCGTGGTGTGCATCAGCGCGCCGACCCCAAGCAACGTGTACAAAACGTGCACAGAAATCCCCGCACCGATGCCCAGCGCTGTGCAGATTCCCACCAGTCGCCCGAAGCGCACGCTCTGGCGGATGGTCACCGCGAAATCAGGGCCGGGAGCGACCACGGCAAGGAAGTGAATGGTGGCCAGCGCCAGAAACTCGCCCAGGTAATTCGAATACATCTCAGCTCCAGAAAGTCAGGGGTGAAGCATTGCCGCGATAGCCGACAAAGAAGGAAAGGCTCAAACGCGGATCGGCCACGCCCGGGGTCACCGAGTGCATGCAGCGCGAATTGAACATGATGAAATCGCCGGGTTCGGGGCGTACCTCAAGGGCCGGGCGGCCCAGCAGCGTCGGGTCGATGCCGTAGCTGTCGCCGCGCATTTCGTCGAACTGATCCGGCGTGATGTCGTCGTCCCACATCTGCAAAGCGCCACCCTCGGTGGGCATGTTCAGGTACACGTTGCAGGCGAATTGCGCATCGAGGCTGCGCGCCTGAAAACTGTCCGGGGCGTCCTTGGCGAAAATGTCGTGGTGGGCGAGAAAGCACACGCCGGGCTTCACCACGCGCGACAGGCCGACGTACATTTTGCGTCCGTAGAGGTTTTCCAGATGCGCACCGGCCGGCCAGGATTCGTCGAGCATGCAGCGCAGCGTGTCGACCGGCGAGGAGTAGGGCGCGCAGCGATGGCGCAACTCGGCGATGTTGCGAGTGGCGAGTTCGAAGTAGTCCTCGATCAGCATCGGCTGATTTTCTGCCTCGTAAAACGCCATGCCGATACGGCCGATACTCGGCGCGTTGATGTAGCCCTCATAACCTGGGGCAAGAATCTTGTCGCCAATTTCGATCGCCAGCGGCCTGGGCAAAAAGCCTTTGACGCGGATGGCGAGGACTTCTTCGTTGGCCAGTTTTTTTATGCACGTCTCATCGAGACGCTCGACGTCTAGCATCATTTTATTTTAGGTCCATCTATCGATAGTCAACGGAACCGGCGAGTGCGGTTCCACGGCGTCGGGCGCTGCTCGGCGGCAGCGCCCGAAATGCTCAATCCACGCTGTAGTGGACGGACAGCGTGCCCTTCTTCTGCGAGAGGGACGCGATCGTGACTGTGCCCAGATCCTTCAGGCTACGTACATGGGTGCCGCCGCAGCCGTAGGCTGGCAGCTCACCGAAACTGATTTCCCGCGCGCCTTCGCGCAGCGAGGTGAGGCGTGGCAGATCGTGTTCGATCCACTGGCCGACGCCGTATTGAACGGTCTCGGCATCGACTTCCTGAGCGACATCGCTCGGCTTGAATTGCACTCGGCCTTCGTCCGGCCAGTGATGCGCCTTGATCGGTGTCCAGCCCATGGCCTGAACGAAATGGCCGATCAGGTGACCGGCCGAATGCATGCGTGTGTTGAAGCGACGGCGATCTTCGTCGACGCGGATACAGGTCATGCCTAGCGGTACCGGGCGATCAACGAAATGCACGATGCGCTCTGGCTCCTGCACCACGCGCAGCACCTGGCTTTCGCCGATCAAGCCGGTATCGCAAGGCTGACCACCGCCCTGCGGGTGAAACAGGGTGGCACGGAGCACCACGGCATATTCGTTTTCCTGGGGTGTGCAGTCGAGGACTTCCACGTTGGCCTTGAGGTCATCACTGTGGAAAAACAGGCGAAGCGTCATGTTTCAGGCCTTATTAAAGTTCTGTTTTTATTATATGAATCGTGCAATAACGTGATAATCCATCCAAACATCAAAGGACTTGTGCGCTGTGAGCATCAATCTGCCGCTACCGCTGCTCGGTGAAATGGCGATTTTCGTCAAGGTCGTGGAGACCGGCAGCTTCTCTGAAGCGGCTCGCCAACTGGGCTCTTCGCCGTCGGCGGTCAGTCGCAGCATCTCGCGGTTGGAGAAAGCCCTGGCCACGCGCTTGTTGCAGCGCACCACGCGCAAACTGCGCTTGAGCGATGGCGGCGAAGAGGTGTTCAAGCGCTGTCAGGAGATGGTCAGCGCGGCCAAGTCGGTGATGGAAATCAGCGGCCAGTTCACCCACGAAGCGGAAGGGTTGGTGCGCGTCAGCGTGCCGAAAGCGGTGGGGCGTTTTGTGATTCATCCGCACATGCCGGAGTTTCTGCGGCGCTATCCCAAAGTCGATGTCGAGTTATTGCTGGAGGATCGGCAGGTCGATCTGATCGATGATCATGTTGATCTGGCCATCCGCATCACCGATCGGCCGCCGGCGGGGTTGGTCGGACGTCAATTACTGACCATCGACCATATGCTCTGCGCCACGCCGCAATACCTCGCCGAACACGGCACACCCACACATCCGCATGACCTGCTCAATCACAGCTGTATTTATCTGGGCGAAACCCCGAGCGATGCGCGCTGGAAATTCAAGAAGGGCAGCAAAGCAGTGACGGTCGGCGTGCGTGGTCGCTATGCCGCCAATCACACTGGCGTGCGACTGGGCGCGGTGTTGCAGCACATCGGCATTGGCAGCCTGCCGTACTTCACTGCGCGTTATGCGTTGGAGCAGAAGTTGGTGGTGCAGGTGTTGCCGGACTGGACGTTCCTGGCTTCGTATCACGGTGGGCTGTGGTTACTGCATTCGCCGACGCGGTATCTGCCGCCGAAGCTGCGGGTGCTTATCGATTTTCTGGTGGAGTGTCTGGAGAAGGAACCGACCCTGAGCAAGCCGGGGAAGGTAGGCAATGCGAGTAACGCCGCGATGGCGTATGAACTGCCTGAAAGCGAAGGGTTGTTGTAGCGCAAAAGCAAAAGATCGCAGCCTTCAGCAGTTCCCTGTAGGAGCTGCCGAAGGCTGCGATCTTTTGATCTTCAACCAATCTATTTGATCAGTGCTTGCTGTCCTGAGCAGACATCGCCAGCAACTGCTTTTCCTGATTCCAATCGAACGGTTCGTCGTTCTGTTCAGCTTCGAAACGACGTTCTTCCAGCGCCTGATACAAGTCGATTTCTTCATCGGCCAGGTAATGCAGGCAATCACCGGCGAAGAACCACAGCAGATCCCGCGGGATCAGGTGGGCAATTTGCGGATAACGGCTAATCACTTGAGTCAGGATGTCCTGGCCCAGGTATTGGCTTTCGATCGGATCGATCGGCAACGAAGCGAGCAGTTCGTCGAAACGCTCCAGAAACAAGGCATGGCTTTCTTCGGGAACCTGTTCGGCCTCACCTACGGCGACCAGGATACTGCGCAGGTGGTCGAGCAACACAAGATGATCGGCAACGACGTTGGACACGAGATAAGTCCTCAAGAGCAAAACGGGCGCGGGAGTATAAAGCTCCTGCGCCCGCTTGGACATGGGTCTCAGGATCAGCGGACTTTGCCCTCTGCCTGTTTCAGCTCCTCTTTGTCGAAATCATCGACATCAATCACCTTGCGCCGCGCCGCTTCGGCATCACGCAGGCTCTGCGCTTCCACCGCTTGCAGTACGCCGGCCTCCAGTGCCGCGTCGATCGCGTGTTCGCCGGCGACCGGTTTGACCTGGCCGCTTTTCAGCGACGCATGCAGCTTTTTATGCAGCGGTTGCGCAGTCGTCAGCAGATCGCTGGCGTGTTGCAGCGCACCCACCGCATCGTCCGGCGATTGTGGGCGATAGCAACCGGCGAGCAGTTCTTCCAGCGCCGGATCACCTTTCGCCCGACCAATCACGCCAGCCACTTCGGCCCCGAGTTTGTCCGACGGGCCTTTGTGACGACGGCCAAACGGGAAGACGATGACGCGCAGCAGGCAACCGAAGACTTTGTTCGGGAAGTTGCGCAGCAACTCGTCCATGGCCCGCTCCGCCTGGCCGAGGCTTTCTTCCATCGCCCAGCGGAACAGCGGCTCCATGTACGCCGGCGAATCCAGATCGTGATAACGCTTGAGCGCCGCCGACGCCAGATATAAGTTGCTCAACACATCGCCCAGTCGCGCCGACAGACGCTCGCGGCGTTTCAGCTCACCACCGAGCAGCATCATGCTGAAGTCGGCAAGCATCGCGAAAGCCGCTGCCTGACGGTTAAGCGCGCGGAAGTAGCCTTGGCTGATCTTATCGCCCGGCGCATGTTCGAAGTGGCCGAAACCAAGGTTCAGCACCAGCGTGCTGGCGGCGTTGCTCACGGCAAAACCGATGTGCTTGAGCAGCAGACCGTCGAACTCTTTCAGCGCCTGATCCTTGTCCTCACGACCGGCCAGGGCCATTTCCTTGAGCACGAACGGATGGCAGCGAATCGCGCCCTGACCGAAGATCATCAGGTTGCGCGAGAGGATGTTCGCGCCTTCCACGGTGATGAAGATTGGCGCGCCGTTCCAGCTGCGCCCCAGGTAATTGTTCGGGCCCATGATGATCGCCTTGCCACCGTGGACATCCATGGCGTGGCTGATGCATTCGCGGCCGCGTTCGGTGAGGTGGTACTTGAGGATCGCCGACAGCACCGACGGTTTCTCACCCAAATCCACCGCGTTGGCCGTGAGCATCCGCGCCGCGTCCATCATCCACGCGTTGCCGCCGATGCGCGCCATCGCTTCCTGAATACCTTCGAAGGCCGACAGCGGCACGTTGAACTGCTCACGAATCTGCGCGTACTGGCCGGTGACCAGACTGGTGAATTTCGCCGCGCCGGTACCCACTGCTGGGAGCGAGATTGAACGGCCAACCGACAGACAGTTCATCAGCATCATCCAGCCTTTGCCGAGCATCTCTTGACCGCCGATAAGGAAGTCCAGCGGGATGAACACGTCTTTGCCGGAGTTCGGGCCGTTCATGAACGCCGCGCCCAGTGGCAGGTGACGACGGCCGATTTCGACGCCATCGGTGTCGGTCGGGATCAGCGCGAGGCTGATGCCGAGGTCTTCCTTGTCGCCAAGCAGATGCTCCGGGTCATAGGCTTTGAACGCGAGGCCGAGCAGTGTCGCCACCGGCCCGAGGGTGATGTAGCGTTTTTCCCAGTTCAGGCGCAGACCAATGACTTCCTGACCTTCCCACTGACCTTTGCAGATAATCCCGGTGTCGGGCATTGCGCCGGCATCGGAACCGGCGAGCGGGCCGGTGAGGGCGAAGCACGGAATGTCGTCGCCACGGGCCAGGCGTGGCAGGTAGTGATTGCGTTGTTCGTCGGTGCCGTAATGCAGCAACAGTTCGGCCGGGCCGAGGGAGTTGGGCACCATCACGGTGGAGGCGAGGTCGCCGCTACGGGTCGCGAGTTTCATCGCCACTTGCGAGTGGGCGTAAGCCGAGAAGCCTTTACCGCCAAATTCTTTCGGAATGATCAGGGCAAAAAAGCCGTGTTCCTTGATGTGCGTCCAGGCTTCCGGCGGCAAGTCCATCGACTGGCCGATCTGCCAGTCAGTGACCATCGCGCACAGCTCTTCGGTCGGGCCATCGATGAAGGCTTGTTCTTCTTCGGTCAGTTGCACCTTGGGATAGGCCAGCAGTTTGTCCCAGTCCGGACGGCCGCTGAACAGCTCACCATCCCACCACACGGTGCCGGCATCGATCGCGTCGCGCTCGGTCTGCGACATCGGCGGCAGGGTTTTCTGGAACCAGTTGAACAGCGGCGCGGTGAAATGTTTGCGGCGCAGGTCAGGCAGCAGCAACGGCGCGGCGACCACCGCCAGCAGCACCCAGAACACCAGCAGCAGCCAGCCCGGTGCGTGACTGAAAATGCCCATTGCCAATAAGTAGACGGCAACGATGCCCAACGCGGGCAGCGGGGCGATACGCCGGTGGGCGATATACGCCACGCCGACAATCAAAACCAGTATCCACAACAACAGCATATTTCAGTCCTCCGTGAACCAAGGCAAATCGACCCTCCAGAGCTTAGACCGCATCTGCAAAACCGGGTGGTCAGACCAAGGTGATTGAAATCGTGGGAAACCCCGGATGGTGTTCGTAGGTTCGATGGGCAACACGTGTGGGAAATCGTTCGGTGATCCCGCGTCTTTGCGTCCAAGTTTGGCCGAAACGTCGTTATCTCTGTGCTTGAGCTGTCGCTAGACTCCAGTTTCATCAAGGAGATTGTCGTCATGCACGAATATCTGAGTACCGGCCGCTTCACCGATAGTGACCACCCTGCGGTGGTGGAGTTCGCTGAACGACATCGGGGTGCCAGCCGCGACCCGGTCGAGCAGGCGATCAATCTTTATTACGCCGTGCGCGAAGCGGTGCGCTACAACCCTTACACCTTCAGCCGTGATCCGCAAACCCTGCGTGGCAGCTATGCATTGGCGGCGGGGGAGAGTTATTGCGTGCCCAAAGCCACGCTGCTCGCGGGTTGCGCGCGGCATTGCGGGATCCCGGCGCGGATCGGTCTGGCCGACGTGAAGAATCATTTATCGACGCCACGTCTGCTCGAATTGCTGAAAAGCGACATGTTCGCCATGCACGGCTACACCGAGTTTTTCCTCAACGATCGTTGGGTAAAGGCCACACCGGCGTTCAACCAGAAACTCTGCGAACTGTTCAACGTCGCGCCGCTGGAGTTCGACGGCATCAATGACAGTGTTTTCCACCCGTTCAATCGTGATGGCGCGCAGTTGATGGAGTACCTGGTCGATCACGGCCAGTTCACCGATGTGCCGGAAACCTTCTTCTTCGAACACCTGGAAAAATGCTATCCGCACCTGTTCGGCGATCAGCAGCCACAACTGTTGGGCGACATGCACAGCGATGTAAGCCGCGTCTGATCCGGCGTATGCTGGCCGCCCACTCATTTGAAAAGAGGCGGTCATGCTGAAGATCTGGGGACGGAAAAACTCATCGAATGTCAGGAAGCCATTGTGGGCTGCCGAGGAACTCGGTCTGGCTTACGAGGCGATTGATGCCGGGGGGGCGTTCGGTGTGGTCGACACGCCGGAGTACCGGGCGATGAACCCGAACGGTCGCGTGCCGGTGATCGAAGACGACGGTTTTGTGCTGTGGGAATCCAACGCCATCGTGCGTTATCTGCTGGGTAAACATGCGCCGAACAGCACTTGGTATTCGGCCGATCCGCAAGCCCGCGCCATCGCAGACAAGTGGATGGACTGGACGACCTCGAGTTTTGCCGGGCCGTTCCGCACGGTGTTCTGGGGCGTCTTGCGCACTCCGGCGGACAAGCAGGACTGGCCCGCGATCAACGCCGCGATCAAGGAATGCAGCGAGTTGCTGAGCATGGCCGACGAGGCGTTGGCCAGCCAACCGTATCTTTCCGGCCAAGACATTGGCATGGGCGATATCCCGCTGGGCAGTTTCATTTATGCCTGGTTCGAAATGCCCATCGAACGCGCCCCGCAACCGCATCTGCAGGCCTGGTACGAGCGCCTGAAGCAGCGTCCGGCCTACCAGAAAGCCGTTATGACCGCGTTGACTTAATACTTACTATCGACACACTTGACTGTACTTGTACGGCGGCGGCAAGCACCATTGCGCACTTGCGCTGCGGTTGGATCCATCGCCGCCGTCTCCTTTTTCCCTTCCATGGTGCGTAAATCAGATATGAGTTCCGCTCTGTCCATCCGGCAGCTAACCAAAACCTACGGCAACGGGTTCCAGGCCTTGAGTGGTATCGATCTGGACGTCGCCGAAGGTGACTTTTTCGCCTTGCTCGGCCCCAACGGTGCCGGCAAATCCACGACCATCGGCATTCTCTCGACCCTGGTCAACAAGACCAGCGGCAGCGTGAATATCTTCGGTCATGACCTCGACAAGAATCCTGCGCAGCTCAAGCGCTCGATCGGCGTGGTGCCGCAGGAATTCAACTTCAATCAGTTTGAGAAGACCTTCGACATCGTCGTCACTCAGGCCGGTTACTACGGCATTCCGGCGAAGATCGCCAAGGAACGCGCCGAGCAGTACCTGACGCAACTGGGCTTGTGGGACAAGCGTGATGTGCCGTCGCGTTCGCTGTCCGGCGGCATGAAACGCCGTTTGATGATCGCCCGCGCGCTGGTGCACGAACCGCGTCTGCTGATCCTCGATGAACCGACCGCAGGCGTCGACATCGAGCTGCGCCGTTCGATGTGGACGTTCCTCACCGAGCTGAACCAGAAAGGCATCACCATCATCCTCACCACGCATTATCTGGAGGAGGCTGAGCAGCTGTGCCGCAACATCGGCATTATCGACCACGGCACCATCGTCGAGAACACCAGCATGAAACAGTTGCTGGGCCAGTTGCACGTGGAAACCTTCTTGCTCGATCTGAAAAACGACTTGAGCGTCACGCCGCAATTGCTCGGCTACCCCGCGCGGTTGATCGACAGCCACACCCTGGAAGTCCAGGTCGATAAATCAATGGGCATTACGGCGTTGTTCACTCAATTGGCGCAGCAGAACATCGAAGTGCTGAGCCTGCGCAACAAAACCAATCGCCTTGAGGAGCTGTTCGTGTCTCTGGTGGAGAAAAATCTGTCGAAGGTGGCGGTATGAGTTCCGAGCTACGTCCCAACCTCGTCGCCCTCAACACCATCGTTTATCGCGAGGTCCGACGCTTCACGCGGATCTGGCCGCAGACCCTGCTGCCGCCGGCGATCACCATGGTTTTGTACTTTGTGATCTTCGGTAACCTGATCGGTCGACAGATCGGCGACATGGGTGGCTTCACCTACATGCAGTACATCGTGCCGGGGCTGATCATGATGTCGGTGATCACCAACTCCTACGGCAACGTGGTGTCGAGTTTCTTCGGCAGCAAGTTCCAGCGTTCCATCGAGGAATTGATGGTCTCGCCGGTGTCGCCGCACACGATCCTGATCGGCTATACCTGCGGCGGCGTGCTGCGCGGTTTGATGGTCGGCGTGATCGTGACGATTCTGTCGATGTTCTTCACCGATTTGCAGGTGCATCACCTCGGCGTGACGATTTTGGTGGTGGTACTGACGGCGACGATCTTCTCGCTGCTGGGCTTTATCAACGCCGTATTCGCGCGCAACTTCGATGATATTTCGATCATTCCGACGTTCGTGCTGACGCCGCTGACTTATCTGGGCGGCGTGTTCTATTCGATCACCTTGCTGCCGCCGTTCTGGCAGACCGTATCACTGGCCAACCCGGTGCTGCACATGGTCAACGCCTTCCGGTACGGCATTCTCGGTGTGTCCGACATAAAGATCGGCATCGCCATCACCTTCATGCTGGTGGCGACGGTGGTGCTGTACCTCGGTTGTGCGCGGTTGCTGGTGAGTGGGCGCGGGATGCGTACCTGATCCAGAACCGCGTCGGCTACTTCGCGAGCAGGCTCGCTCCCACAAGAGATCTTCAGCGCAACGTAGATCCAATGTGGGAGCGAGCCTGCTCGCGAATGCAGACAACACAAAACAAAAAACGGCCTGCCATCGCGGAGGCCGTTTTGCATTGAGGATGTGTCGTTGGCCAACCCGGTGCTATATCTCGGTTGTGCGCGCTTTTCTCCAGATCGGGTTTAGGCCGTATTTGGGATAACCAAGTACACGTGACTTATTAAAACCTTGTGTTTTGTTGTAAACGCGACGGTCAGTTGTTGTAAGTCTTCCTTGATATGAACGTCGAACCTGAATGCGTTGCCAATCTCGCTGTCGGTGGTGAAACTGTAGCTGAAGGAGGTTTCGTCAATTTTCACAGTCGAGCCATGTTCGCCATATGTCATTGCCCAAACTTCCAGGCTAATGACATCGCCTTTTTTTAAATCAAGATCTGTTATTCGTTGTGAGAGTGTTGCCTCATTATTTGTCAGCGTCGCTCCCCGCGTTGTGAAATCGACGCCGTGATGAATCCAGTGTTCTCCACCGTTGGAAAATTTGCTGTCTTTTATTACGTTGGTATCTGTCGGTATCTGCTCGTGCATATTCAATCCCTTTGTCTTATTTGAGATTGCGAACTTCGCTTTCTCGAAGGGTGAAGCTGTGCATTTGGGAGAGATACTTTCGGGCGGATTGAGAACATATGGCTACTGTCAGAAATTACAGGTTGAGCCTGATTCCGACGTGCGGTTGTTATTCGGGATAATTCGCGAGACAAAAAAAACGGCATCCTCAGATGCCGCTTCCGCGTTTTACATTCGCTTTCTTTTTCTCCGTGCCCACTGCCGCGCCACCCACCAACGCCAATACATCATCACCATAAAATAAGCGAGGGCACCGAGCACCAGTCCCACCACCACCGACCCCAGCAAAAACGGCTGCCACAACGTCGACAACTCACCGCTGATCCATTCCCAGGTCAGCTCATCGGGCAGATGCCGCGCGGGCACATCCATCAGCCACGCCCCGGCCTGATAGGTGCAGAAAAACACCGCCGGCATAGTGATCGGATTGGTCAGCCAGACCAGGCTCACCGCAATCGGCATATTGCCGCGCACCATGACGGCAAGCGCAGCTGCCACCAGCATCTGCGCCGGAATCGGCAGGAAAGCGGCAAACAATCCGACCGCCATCGCCCGCGCGACCGAGTGGCGATTGAGGTGCCAGAGGTTCGGGTCATGCAGCAACTTACCGAGAAAGCGTAAGGATTTGTGTTCCCTGATGCTCGTCGGGTCGGGCATGTAACGTTTGAATAAGCGCCGGGGCATAAGGCTTCTCGGTCGGTTAAGGCGGCAAGTATGTCTGGATTCGATGAACCGCCCATTCAGACTTTGTGACAATTGTTGACGGCGCAAGTGCGCAACACCCGCTATGCCTAAGAACGGGACTCTCAAGGACGGGCTTATGCGCACAGGGATGATGGCGCTGGCAGTCGGTCTGCTGGCCCCGATGTTTTTACCGGCATTACCGCCGGTCGGGTTGATGCTGGTGTTGCCGGTGGTGGGTTTGATGCTGCTGCCGTTTCGCAGCTATCCCTTGGCATTTTTATTGTTTGGCTTCACCTGGGCTTGTGTCAGCGCGCAATGGGCGCTGAATGATCGACTGCCCGCGCATCTCGACGGTGAAACCCGTTGGCTCGAAGGGCAGGTGGTCGGCTTGCCGCAAAATGCGGACGGCGTGGTGCGTTTCGAACTGGCCGATGCGCACTCGCGTCACGAAAAACTGCCGTCGCTGTTGCGTCTGGCCTGGTACGCCGGGCCGCCGGTCAACAGCGGCGAGCGTTGGCGATTGGCGGTCAAACTCAAGCGTCCCGTTGGTTTGCTCAATCCGGATGCGTTCGATCACGAGGCGTGGCTGCTCGCGCAACGTGTCGGCGCGACCGGCACAATCAAGGATGGCCAGCGCCTGAGTGAAGCACGCTGGGCCTGGCGCGACAGCATTCGTCAGCGCTTGTTGGCAGTGGACGCGCAAGGTCGCGCCGGAGCATTGGCAGCGCTGGTGCTGGGCGACGGTTCGGGGCTCAGCCGTGAGGATTGGCAGATTTTGCAGGACACTGGCACTGTGCATTTGCTGGTGATTTCCGGGCAGCACATCGGTTTGCTGGCGGCGGTGATGTACCTGCTGGTCGCCGGGCTCGCGCGTTTTGGACTGTGGCCATTGCGCTGGCCATGGTTGCCGTGGGCCTGCGGATTGGCGTTCGCAGCGGCGCTGGGTTACGCCTTGCTCGCTGGTTTCGACGTGCCGGTGCAGCGCGCCTGCGTGATGGTCGGATTGGTGTTGTTGTGGCGCCTGCGCTTTCGTCATCTGGGCGCATGGTGGCCGCTGCTGCTGGCGTTCAACGGCGTGCTGTTGCTGGAACCGCTTGCCAGTTTGCGTCCGGGTTTGTGGCTGTCGTTCGCGGCGGTGGCGGTGTTGATTTTCACCTTTGGCGGCCGCTTGGGCGCGTGGCGTTGGTGGCAAACGTGGACGCGGGCGCAATGGTTGATTGCCATCGGTTTATGCCCGGTGCTGCTGGCGCTGAATCTGCCGATCAGTCTGAGCGGGCCGCTGGCGAATTTGCTCGCGGTGCCGTGGATCAGTCTGGTGGTGTTGCCGCCGGCGCTGCTCGGCACTGTGTTGTTGCCGGTTCCTTATGTCGGCGAAGGGCTGCTGTGGCTGGCCGGTGGCTTGATCGATTGGCTGTTTCGCGCACTGGCACTGATTGCCGGGCAATGGCCTGCGTGGATTGCGCCGTCGTTACCGTTCTGGGTGTGGATTCTCGGCAGTCTCGGTGCCGTGCTGTTGCTATTGCCACGCGGGGTGCCGCTGCGACCGCTGGGCTGGCCGTTGCTGCTGATTCTGCTGGTGCCGCCGCGCGAGCGACTGGACGAGGGATTGGCCGATGTCTGGCAGCTCGATGTCGGCCAAGGCCTGGCGATCCTGATCCGAACCCGCCATCACACGCTGCTCTACGACGCCGGCCCGCGCTTCGGCGATTTCGATCTCGGTGAACGCGTGGTGCTGCCAGCCCTGCGCAAGCTCAGCGTGGACAATCTCGATGTGATGCTGCTCAGTCACGCCGACGCCGATCATGCCGGCGGTGCGCTGGCGATTGCGCGGGGCATGAAAGTCCTCCGTGTATTGAGCGGCGATCCGCCGGGCCTGCCTGCCGAATTGAGCGCTGAAGCCTGCGAAAGTGGCGAGCAATGGCAGTGGGACGGTGTGCGTTTTCAACTGTGGATGTGGTCGGACGCCCGCGACAGCAACCAGCGCTCCTGTGTATTGCAGATCGAAGCCAACGGCGAGCGTTTGCTGCTGACCGGCGATATCGATGTCCATGCTGAGCGCGTTCTGCTCGACAGTCCGTTGGCGGTGCCAACGCAATGGCTGCAATCCCCGCACCATGGCAGTCGTAGCTCGTCATCCATGGCCCTGCTCAACGCGCTGAAGCCCGACGCCGTGCTGATCTCCCGAGGCCACGGCAACGCCTTCGGCCATCCGCACCCGACCGTGCTGGCGCGCTATCGCAAGCAAGGCCTGCGCATCTACGACAGCGCCGAGCAGGGCGCCATTCATCTGCAACTGGGCCGCTTTCAAGCGCCGTGGACGATGCGTCAACAGCGGCGTTTCTGGCGCGATCCGCCTGCGCTCGCCCGTTGATCGGTGCCAGCATGGATGGCACATCACGGTCGTCGGAGCGGCGGGTCTTAATCGCGGATCGGTATGGTAAAGTGGCGCACTTTTTCGAGGGGACTGTCACTGTGTGGGAATTGGTCAAATCCGGCGGCTGGATGATGTTGCCGATCATTCTGAGTTCCATCGCGGCCATGGCGATTGTCGCCGAGCGCCTGTGGACCCTGCGCGCCAGTCGCGTCACCCCCGAGCATTTGTTGGGCCAGGTCTGGGTCTGGATCAAGGACAAACAGCTCAACAAAGAAAAACTCAAGGAACTGCGTGCCAACTCGCCGCTGGGGGAAATCCTCGCCGCCGGTCTGGCCAACTCCAAGCATGGTCGCGAGATCATGAAAGAGTGCATCGAAGAGGCCGCCGCCCGCGTCATCCACGAGCTCGAACGCTACGTCAACGCGCTGGGCACCATCGCTGCGATGTCGCCGTTGCTCGGCCTGTTGGGTACGGTGCTGGGCATGATCGACATTTTCAGTGCCTTCACCGGTTCCGGCATGACCACCAACGCCTCGGTATTGGCCGGTGGTATCTCGAAAGCGTTGATCACCACGGCGGCTGGCCTGATGGTCGGTATTCCGGCGGTGTTCTTCCATCGGTTCCTGCAACGCCGTATCGACGAGTTGGTGGTCGGCATGGAGCAGGAAGCGATCAAACTGGTTGAAGTGGTGCAGGGCGACCGTGACGTCGATCTGGCCGAGGGCCGCGCGTGAAATTCCGTCGCAAACCACGGGAAACGATCGACATCAACCTCGCGTCGCTGATCGACGTGGTGTTTATCCTGCTGCTGTTTTTCGTCGTGACCACCACGTTTACCCGCGAAACCCAGTTGCGCGTTGATCTGCCGGAAGCCGTCAGCGGCTCGCCCGCCGAAGATCAGCAGCTCAAGCAGATCGACGTGGCCATCAGCGCTGAAGGCGTGTTTTCGGTGAACAACAAGATTCTGCCGAAAAACGATCTGGCGACATTGATGGACGCGATGCAGAAAGAATCCAACGGTGACACCAATATGCCGTTGTCGATCAGTGCTGACGGCAAGACTCAGCATCAATCCGTGATCACCGCCATGGACGCGGCCGGCAAGCTCGGTTTCAGTCATCTGCGCATGACCACGGTCGAGGCGGCGCCCAAATCCTGATGAGCCTGTCCGATCGCTTGCTCGCCGCGTGGTATCAGGGGCACCCGGCCCTGACGCTGCTGCGGCCGCTGGAAATGTTGTATCGCCGCGTGGTGGTCAACAAGCGTCAGCGTTTTCTCGATGGCCAAGGCGAAATTTATCAGCCGCCGGTGCCGTTGATCGTGGTCGGCAACATCACCGTGGGCGGCACCGGCAAAACGCCGATGATCCTCTGGTTGATCGAACACTGTCGGCGCAGTGGTTTGCGCGTCGGCGTGGTCAGCCGTGGTTACGGCGCCAAACCGCCGCAATTGCCATGGCGCGTTGACGCGGATCAAACCGCTGACATCGCGGGCGACGAGCCACTGCTGATCGTCCAGCGCACCGGCGTGCCATTGATGATCGATCCCGATCGCAGCGCCGCCGTCAAAGCCTTGCTCGCGAGTGAACCGCTGGATCTGATTCTCTCCGACGACGGCATGCAGCATTACCGTCTGGCGCGAGACCTGGAGCTGGTGTTGATTGATGCCGCTCGCGGTCTCGGCAATAAACGCTGCCTGCCGGCGGGGCCGTTGCGTGAGCCGATCGAACGTCTGCAAAGCGTCGACGGCGTATTGTTCAACGGTGCCACCGAAGATCGCGACGACGGTTTCGCTTTCCATCTGCAACCGACCGCGCTGGTTAATCTGCGCAGTGGCGAGCGCAAGTCGCTCGAGCATTTTGCGCCGGGGCAGAGCGTCCACGCAGTCGCCGGGATCGGCAATCCGCAACGTTTCTTCAACACCCTCGAAGCGCTAGACTGGCGCGCAGTCCCGCATGCATTTGCCGACCACGCTGAATACAGCGTGCAGGCCTTGAATTTCACACCGTCATTGCCGTTGGTGATGACCGAAAAGGACGCGGTGAAGTGCCGTGCCTTCGCTGCTGCCGACTGGTGGTATCTGGCGGTCGATGCCGTGCCGTCGCCGGCCTTCGTGGCCTGGTTCGACACACAGCTGATGCGCCTGCTGCCCGATCGGCTTTTGCCTTAACTCATTTATCAGGGAAAGTTCATGGACACCAAATTGCTCGACATCCTCGCGTGCCCGATCTGCAAAGGCCCGCTCAAGCTCAGCGCCGACAAGACCGAACTGATCAGCAAGGGTGCCGGCCTGGCGTACCCGATCCGCGATGGCATCCCGGTGATGCTCGAAAGCGAAGCCCGCACCCTGACCACCGACGAGCGTCTGGATAAATGACCACCGCCTTCACCGTTGTCATCCCGTCGCGTTACGCCTCGACCCGTCTGCCCGGCAAACCGCTGCTGGACATTGCCGGCAAGCCGATGATCCAGCACGTCTGGGAACAGGCGAGCAAAAGCAGCGCGAGCCGCGTGGTCGTTGCGACTGACGATCCGCGCATCGTCGAGGCCTGCAAAGGCTTTGGCGCCGAAGTGGTGCTGACCCGTGAAGATCACAATTCCGGCACCGATCGTCTGGCTGAAGTCGCGGCGAAACTGGGCCTTGAGCCTGACGCGATCGTGGTCAACGTGCAGGGCGACGAGCCGCTGATTCCGCCGAGCGTGATCGATCAGGTCGCTGCCAACCTGGCCGCACACACCGAAGCGCGCATGGCCACCCTGGCCGAGCCGATCGAAGACGTGGAAACCCTGTTCAATCCGAACGTGGTCAAGGTCGTCAGCGACATCAACGGTCTGGCGCTGACCTTCAGCCGCGCGACTTTGCCATGGGCACGCGATGCCTTCGCCAAAAGCCGCGAGCAACTGCCGGAAGGTGTGCCGTACCGTCGCCATATCGGCATTTATGCCTACCGCGCCGGGTTCCTTCAGGACTTCGTGAGCTGGGGCCCGTGCTGGCTGGAAAACACTGAATCCCTCGAGCAACTGCGTGCGCTGTGGCACGGCGTGCGTATTCATGTTGCTGACGCGTTGATCGCGCCGCCGACTGGCGTCGACACCGTCGAAGACCTCGAGCGCGTTCGTCGCCTGCTGGGGGCCTGATGCGCGTTCTGTTTGTGTGCCTGGGCAACATTTGCCGGTCGCCCACGGCTGAAGGCGTGTTACGCCACAAGTTGCGCGCCGCAGGGCTGGCGGATCAGGTTGAAGTGGCCTCCGCCGGCACCGGTGACTGGCACGTCGGCAATCCGCCGGACAAACGTAGCCAGGCCGCTGCCAAAGTGCGCGGTTATGACTTGTCGGCGCAACGCGCGCAGCAAGTCAGCCGCGCCGATTTCGCCAGTTACGATCTGATTCTGGCGATGGACAACAGCAACCTGCGCAACCTCAAGGCCCTGCAACCGTCCACCGGCCGCGCCGAACTGGATCTGTTCCTGCGCCGTTATGCCGGGCTCGTCGATGAGGTGCCGGATCCGTATTACGACGGCGATCAAGGGTTCGAGCAGGTGCTGGATCTGATTGAAGCGGCTTGTGACCAATTGTTGATCGAAGTGAAGGGCCGGTTATGAGTTTGCAGGTGCAACCGCAGGTTTCCCTGAAACCGTTCAACAGTTTTGGCGTCGACGTTCGCGCGCAACTGTTCGCCGAAGCCCATAGCGATGGCGATGTTCGTGAAGCGCTGGCCTATGCCGTTGCTCATGATGTGCCGCTGCTGGTGATCGGCGGTGGCAGCAATTTGCTGCTCACGGCAGATATTCCGGCGCTGGTGCTGCGCATGGCTACACGCGGGATTCGTGTGATCAGCGATGACGGCAACCGTGTGGTGATCGAGGCGGAAGCGGGCGAACCGTGGCATCCGTTCGTGCAGCACACGCTGGCGCTAGGATTTTCCGGACTGGAAAACCTCAGCCTGATTCCTGGCACCGTTGGCGCTGCGCCAATGCAGAACATTGGCGCTTACGGCGTCGAGATTAAAGATGTGTTCGCCGGGCTTACCGCGTTGGATCGCCAGACCGGCGAGCTGCGCGACTTCAGCCTCGAAGAGTGCAACTTTGCCTACCGCGACAGCCTGTTCAAACAGCAGCCGGGGCGTTGGTTGATTCTGCGGGTGCGTTTCAAACTGGATCGCGTCGCCCATCTGCATCTGGAATACGGCCCGGTGCGTCAGCGCCTGACCGAGCAGGGCATCGAACAACCGACGCCGACCGACGTCAGCCGCGCGATTTGCAGCATCCGCAGCGAAAAACTGCCGGATCCGGCGGTGCTCGGCAATGCCGGCAGCTTCTTCAAGAACCCGCTGGTGTCGGCGGCCATCGTCGCGCAGATCAAAGCGCAGCATCCGGATGTGGTGGCTTATGCGCAGCCGGATGGGCAGATGAAGCTGGCGGCGGGTTGGCTGATCGAACGCGCCGGTTGGAAAGGTTTCCGTGAAGCCGATGCCGGCGTGCATAAATTGCAGGCGCTGGTGCTGGTCAATTACGGCGCGGCGACCGGCCTGCAATTGCTCGATCTGGCGCAACGTATCCAGAAAGACATTGCCGAACGTTTCAATGTCGACCTGGAAATGGAGCCCAATCGGTATTGAAGCAGCTGCGAGCTTCAAGCTTCTAGCGGCAAGCTACAATCTTGAGCGTGAGCCAGCAACTGCTCTTACTTGCAGCTTGCAGCTAAAAGCTCGCCACTGAAAAGCCCTGTATCAGCAGGGCTTTTTCGTTAATGTTGGGTTAACTTAGCGAGCTAACGATAACCGTCATTTGCTCCACCAAAGGCCCGGTGCAGACATTCCTGTCGACACAAGAGAGCCTCATTAGCCTGAGTCGATCTGCGTGAACCACCGCCGATGCAACGGCGGCAGATTGCTCGACCCCATAACCACCAAAAATATGCGGGCGTGCCCATGATTACCCTGAAACTCAATGGCCAGGATCATTCTCTCGACGTCACGGAGGACATGCCGCTGCTTTGGGCGATCCGCGACGTTGCCGGTTACAACGGCACCAAGTTCGGCTGCGGCATGGGCCTGTGTGGCGCGTGCACCATTCATATCGATGGCTTGCCGGCGCGCAGTTGCATCACGCCGATCGGCTCGGTGATCGGGCAGAACGTCACCACCATCGACAATCTGCATGCCGACCCGGTCGGGCAAGTCGTCCAGCAAGCCTGGCTCGACACGGCGGTCGCGCAGTGCGGTTTCTGTCAGGGCGGGCAAATCATGTCGGCCACCGCGTTGCTCAAAACCAATCCAAACCCGAGCGACGAGCAGATCGAAGAAGCCATGGTCGGCAACATCTGCCGCTGCGGCACTTATAACCGGATCAAAACCGCGATCCGCCAAGCCTCCACGCATTTGAAGGAGGCGAAAGCATGAGTCGCCTTCCGAATGATTTCGCCCTGAGCAATCTCAGTCGCCGCGGTTTCCTCAAAGGCGTCGGCGCGACGGGCGCGTTGGTGCTGGCCGCGAGTTGGGGTTGGCAGGATGCGCTGGCCGACGAGAAAGAAAAGAAATTCGGCGCTGACGGCATGCCCAACGGCTGGATCGATGACCCGAAAGTCTACGTGAGCATTGCCGCTGACGGCACGGTCACCGTGGTCTGCAACCGTTCGGAGATGGGGCAGGGCGTGCGCACCAGTCTGACCATGGTGGTTGCCGATGAACTGGACGCCGATTGGGCCAGGGTCAAAGTGCAGCAGGCGCCAGGCGATGAAGTGCGCTTCGGTAATCAGGACACCGACGGTTCGCGCAGCATGCGTCACTGGTACGAACCGATGCGGCGTTGCGGTGCTGCAGCGCGGACGATGCTTGAACAAGCGGCGGCCACGCAGTGGAAAGTACCGGTCGGCGAATGCCACGCGCAACTGCACAAAGTCATTCACAAGCCGTCTGGCCGTGAGCTGGGTTATGGCGAACTGGCCGCCGCCGCGAGTGCGTTGGCCGTGCCAGCGCGTGACAGCCTGCGACTCAAGCAACCATCGGAATTTCGCTACATCGGCAAGGAAGGCACCAAAGCCATCGATGGCGACGACATCGTCAACGGCCGCGCGGTGTACGGTGCCGACGTGCATTTCGACGGCATGGTTTACGCGACCATCGCCCGTCCGGCGGTGTATGGCGGCAAGGTCAAATCGCTGGATGACAGCGCTGCACTGAAAGTCCCCGGTGTGCTTAAAGTGATTCAGATTGAAGGCCGTCCACTGCCTTCGGAATTTCAACCACTGGGTGGCGTGGCGGTGGTGGCCAGCAATACTTGGGCTGCAATCAAGGGCCGCGAGGCGCTCAAAATCGAATGGGATGACGGCCCCAACGCCAGTTACGACTCGATCGCCTATCGCAAGGAGCTGGAAGCCGCCTCGCTGAAACCCGGCAAAGTGGTACGCAATACCGGCGATATCGACAAAGCATTGAGCGGCGCTGCCAGCACCCTCGAAGCTTCGTATTATTTGCCGCATCTGGCGCAGGCGCCGATGGAACCAATGGTCGCCATCGCTCGTTACAAGGACGGTGTCTGTGAGGCCTGGGCACCGAGTCAGGCGCCGCAGGTCACCCGCGAGCGTATTGCCGAGCGTCTCGGACTGCCGTTCGACAACGTCACCTTTAATGTCACGCTGCTTGGCGGCGGTTTCGGGCGCAAGTCGAAACCGGACTTCGTCGTTGAAGCGGCGATCCTCGCCAAAGAATTTCCCGGCAAAGCGGTGCGGGTGCAGTGGACGCGTGAAGATGACATCCACAATTCGTATTTCCACACCGTGTCCGCCGAATATTTGAAAGCAAGCGTCGGCAAGGACGGCATGCCGTCCGGCTGGTTGCATCGCACCGTGGCGCCGAGCATCACCGCGCTGTTCGCGCCGGGCATGAATCACGAAGCGGCGTTCGAGCTGGGCATGGGTTTCACCAACATGGCCTACGCCATTCCCAACGTACGCCTGGAAAACCCCGAGGCCACCGTGCACACGCGGGTCGGCTGGTATCGCTCGGTGTCGAACATTCCTCATGGTTTCGCCATCCAGAGTTTCGTCGATGAGCTGGCGCACAAGGCCGGTGAGGATCCACTCAAGTACCAGATCAAACTGCTTGGGCCTGATCGCCAGATTGACCCGCGCACCTTGAGCGAAGAGTGGAATTACGGCGAATCCCCCGAGCGTTATCCGATCGATACCGGGCGCATGCGCACCGTGCTGGAAACCGCTGCCAAAGCCGCCGGTTGGGGGCGTAAATTACCCAAGGGCCGTGGCTTGGGGCTGGCGGTGCATTACAGCTTCGTCACCTATGTGGCGGCGGTGATCGAAGTCGAGGTTAAAGACGATGGCACGCTGATCGTGCACAAAGCTGACATCGCCGTGGATTGCGGGCCGCAGATCAACCCTGAGCGGATTCGCTCGCAGTTCGAAGGCGCCTGCGTGATGGGCCTGGGTAACGCGGTGCTGGGTGAAATCAGCTTCAAGGACGGCAAGGTTCAGCAGGACAACTTCCATATGTACGAAGTGGCGCGCATGTCGCTGGCGCCGAAGGAGGTCGCAGTGCATCTGGTGACGCCGCCGGGCGATGTGCCGTTGGGCGGTGTCGGCGAACCGGGTGTGCCGCCGATTGCGCCGGCACTGTGCAATGCGATTTTTGCTGCCACGGGCAAGCGCATTCGTAACTTGCCCGTGCGTTATCAACTGCAGGATTGGCAGAAGGCGGACGCCTGATGGACAGTGTCGACCTCAACGTTCTGCGCAGCGTGCTCGAATGGCGCCGCGCCGGGCAGCGGGTGGTGTTGTTCAGCGTCGTGCAAACCTGGGGCACCGCGCCTCGGGCGCCCGGTGCGATGCTCGCCTTGCGCGAGGATGGCGTGGTGATCGGTTCGGTGTCGGGCGGTTGCGTCGAGGATGACTTGATCGCCCGCCTGCACGACGGGCGGATTGCCAGTGATGGGCCGCCGGTGCAACTGATCACCTACGGCGTGACCCGGGAGGAGGCGGCGCGGTTTGGCTTGCCCTGCGGAGGTACGCTGCGCCTGACCGAAGAGCGGGTTGGCGATCCGCAGTGGGTCGCCGACCTGCTCGCGCGTTGTGAAGCCCACGAAATCGTCGCCCGCGAACTGAATATCGAAACCGGTGAAGTGGTTTTGACAGCGGCGAGCAAAACCGATGCTCTGGAGTTCGACGGCAAGCTTCTGCGCGCGATTTACGGCCCGCGCTGGCGCTTGCTGTTGATCGGTGCCGGGCAATTGTCACGCTACGTGGCGGACATGGCGCGATTGCTGGATTTCGAAGTGCTGATCTGCGATCCGCGCACTGAGTTCGTTTATGGCTGGGAAGAGCAGCACGGTCGCTTCGTTAAGGGTATGCCGGACGAGGCGGTGTTGAACATTCAGACCGATGAGCGCACGGCGATTGTCGCGTTGACCCACGATCCGCGTCTGGATGACATGGCATTGCTGACCGCGCTGGATTCGCCGGCGTTTTATGTCGGCGCACTCGGCTCGCGGGTCAATAGTTTGAAGCGCCGGGAGAATCTGGCTCAGCTAGGCTTGTCGGTAGAGGCGATTGCTCGATTGCATGGGCCGATCGGTCTGCACATCGGCAGTCATTCGCCGGCGGAGATTGCCTTGTCTTTGCTCGCAGAGATTGTTGCGATCAAAAACGGCGTTGAGTTGAAGCAGAAGAAACCCGTGGAGGGCGCATGAGCCGAACCATTGGCGTGATTGTGTTGGCCGCAGGCGAGGGCAGTCGCTTTCGCAAAGTGGCGGGTGCGGACAAGGATAAGTTGCTCGCCGATTGCACCGGTCGCGATGGCGCGGTGCGCTCGGTGATCGAGCAGGTGCTGGTGAATCTGCCGGCGAGCCTCGACAAGCGTGTACTGGTCACGACGGAAGAACGACCGCAAGCGATGCGTATGGCTCAGGCGTATGGCTGTGAAGTTGTGACGATTGGCACGACCGGCATGGGCGACAGCATTGCGGCGGGCATCGCGACGTGCCCGCAAGCGGATGGCTGGCTGATTGTGCTGGGGGATATGCCGTTTATCTTACCGTCGAGTATTGAGCGGGTTGTTGCGGCGATGGCTGATGATGCGGTGAGCGTGCCGGTGCAGGACGGTGAGTTTGGGCATCCGGTGGGGTTTGGCCGGTCGTTTGGTGCGGGGTTGCTGGCGTTGAGCGGTGATCGTGGGGCTCGGCCTTTGTTCAAGCAGGGCAGGGTGGTTGAGGTGGCGGTGGATGATCCCGGGGTGTTGTGGGATATCGATGTGCCGGAGGCTTTGGTTTTTAAATAACAGCAAGATCAAAAGATCGCAGCCTTCGGCAGCTCCTACAGGGGAACGCATTACAAATTGTAGGAGCTGCCGAAGGCTGCGATCTCTTGATCTTTTAAATGGCATAAAAAAAGCCCCGCCAGGCTTTCACCGGGCGGGGCTTTTTTACAGCTTCAGGAATCAGACGAGGGGTTTAGGCTCGTGTTCTTTTTCCTGGGCTTCTTCGTGGTGCTCTGCTGCGTCTTGAACGGAGCGAGGCGCTTCAGCGATGACCGCTTCAACTACCGCTTGTTCAGCGACGACTTCAGCCACCGGAGCAGCAGCGGCAGCCTGTTCGGCTTCCTTCTGCAGGCGCTCTTCTTCACGCTTGCGACGACGCACTTCACGAGGATCGTTCGGTGCGCGACCGTTAGCAGCCAGAGCGCTGACCGGAGCCACTTCAGCCACCGGAGCACGAGCTTCGACAACTTCCGGCGCTTCGACGACTGGAGCTGGCTCAGCAGCAACCACTGGCTCGGCAGCTTTGGTCTCTTCAACCACTGGAGCTTCGGCAACAGGCGCTTCGTACGCTGGTGCTTCGAACACTGGCGTCTCAACAACCGGCGCTTCAACCACTGGCGCTGGTGTTTCAGCGACAACCGGCTCGGCTACCCAGTTGAAAGCGGTCTGCTCTTCGCGAACTTCACGCACGGTTTCGGTCACGGTTTCAGCGACGGTTTCAACCACCGGCTCAGCAACCACAACTGGAGCCGGCTCTACCTGAGGCAGCGTTTCTTGAACCGGAGCCACTTCGACTTCCGGAGCAGCAACCACTTCTACTGGAGTGGTCGCTTCAACAACCGGCGCTTCCACTGGAGCGGTTTCATGAACAGCAGCGGTGGCGCGTTCGGCTTGCTCAAAGGCCTGAGCTTCGGCCGGAGCGCTTATCACGCTGCTGGCAACGGCTGCGGTAACAGCCAGGCCGGCGGCCAGATCGGCAGTGCTTGGCTCTTCAGCGTTTTCGCCGGCTTCGGATTCTTCCGAACCTTCGATCACGTTGCCGTTGGCATCACGCTGACGCTCACGACGGTTGCTGCGACGACGCTGACCGCGCGAACGACGACGTGGGCGATCGCCTTCGGCGCTCTCCGAACCGTCTTCCGGCAGTTGCTCTTCGTTGGTGTTCACTTCTTCTTCAGCGACGGCAGCGGCGGCCTGTTCGGCGCGCGGTTGACGCTCTTCACGCGGCGGACGCGGTGCGCGCTCTTCGCGTGGCTGACGAACCGGACGCTCTTCAGCAGCCACCTCGGTGGTCACGGCAGGAGCGGCGTCGAGTGGCTCGCGCAGTTCACGTACACGTTCCTCACGCTCGCCACGTGGCTTGCGATCTTCACGCGGAGCGCGCGGTGCACGTTCTTCACGCGGCGCACGTGGCGCGCGTTCTTCACGAGCGGCTGGCGCTGCTTCGGTACGGGCTTCACGCGGCTCGCGAACTTCACGGGCTTCACGAGGCTGACGCTCTTCACGCGGCTCGCGTGGGGCGCGTTCTTCACGCGGTGCACGCTCTTCGCGCGGTTTGCGTTCTTCATCGCGGCGACCATTACGGTTGCGGCTCTGTTGACGACCGTTGCGACGCTCTTCGTTACGGGCTGGACGCTCGGCAGCCGGTTTTTCAACCACGGCTGGAGCAACTGGCTCTTCTTTGGTAGCGAACAGGCTGACCAGCGACTTCACCAGACCTTTGAACAGGCTTGGTTCTGGCGCGGCAGCCGGAGCCGGCGCGGCAGCAGCAGCAGGTGCGGCCACTTCGGTCGGCACCGGAGCGTTGGCGCGAGCCGGTGCAGTTTTGACCGCGGCTTCCTGGCGAACCAGGGTGCGGGTCGCGGCGGCTGGCTGAACTTCTTCAACTTCAGCAGCGGCGGCAGCGATTTCGTAGCTGGACTGGTTGGTCGCGGCTTCCGGGCTGTCGTCACGCAGGCGCTGAACTTCGAAGTGCGGCGTTTCGAGGTGATCGTTCGGCAGAATGACGATGCGAGCACGGGTGCGCAATTCGATCTTGGTGATCGAGTTGCGTTTTTCGTTGAGCAGGAACGCGGCCACCGGGATCGGCACTTGTGCGCGAACTTCGGCGGTGCGGTCTTTCAGGGCTTCTTCTTCGATCAGGCGCAGGATCGCCAGCGACAGCGATTCAACGTCACGAATGATGCCGGTGCCGTTGCAACGCGGGCAGACGATGCCGCTGCTTTCGCCCAGCGATGGACGCAGGCGCTGACGCGACATTTCCAGCAGGCCGAAGCGCGAGATGCGGCCGATCTGCACGCGAGCGCGGTC
>NZ_JBIUVN010000034.1:0-2791 GCF_044742965.1 Pseudomonas sp. NPDC087804
CTGCTCTGGATCTGAAATATCCTCAGGCAGGTGATCGTTGACCTCTGCGTAAGTCAGATACTTCTGCTCACGACCCAGGGTGATCAACTCTTTGATACGAGACTGCTGTTGCGCTTTTCCGGACATAACACCCTATCCACTGAAGGTCTTGGCGGGCAAAAAACAAGCCGAGGATTATACCTGAGCTATGACCTCACGCGCCAGTTGAGGTCGGGTTTGATGCGGAAACATTGCGACTTAGAAGGTCGCGCAGTTGATTTTTCTCTTCAATACTCAGTTCGCTTTGACGGGCTTTCCTGAGTAACTGTTCAAGATTTCGCTCGCGTTGGCGGGCTGACAAGCTAGTAATGGTGTCGAAAAACTGTTGTTCAAGGTTATCTCCGTCAATCAACCACTCCTTTTCTGCCAATGCCTTGAGCAATCGACCCTGTTCAGTGCCGTGCCATCGCGCGATCAACTGAAATGAGTTTAGCTTGGGATTCTTCTGTACGGCTTCGAGCAGCGCCACAAGCAGCTGGGCGTTGGTCTGATTCTCGTCCGCAATGTGCCCGGCATCTTCGACGCGCTCGGCCAGTTGCGGGTGATGGAGCAGTGTGCGCAGGGCGGTCAGGGTTGGCGATTCGACGCCAATCGGCGTGCGCGGGCGTTGCTGGTCGCGATCGCCGCCACGCTTGCCGTTTTTATCCCAGGGCTTCTTGTCCCACTTCTTGCCGCCAGCGCCAGGTTTCTTCGGCGTCCACTCCTGCTGCGGCACATACATGTCCTGTGCCTGCGGCTGATGGTAGTCGCTGTAGTCCGGCATTGCGTCGTAATTGATGCCCGGGTCGTAAGCGGGCGGCGCTTCCTGCGGCGCATTTTGCGCCAGCTGACTGACGGTTTCGCTGCTCAGGCCGGTGATTTCGGTCAGGCGCTGACGCATCAGAATGCGCAGGTTGGCGCCCGGCACTTTGTCGATCAACGGTGCGGCGAGGGTGGCCATGTGCGCCTTGCCTTCGAGCGAACGCGGGTCAGACTCTTCGGTCAGTTGCTGGAAGAAATAATCCGCCAGCGGCTGAGCGTGCTGATTGATGCGCGCCTTGAAGGCATCGGTGCCTTCAGCGCGAACCAGCGTATCCGGATCTTCGCCTTCGGGCAGGAACAGAAAGCGTGCGCGACGGCCGTCCTGCAGACTCGACAGCGTTGCTTCGAGTGCGCGCCACGCGGCGTTGCGGCCAGCCTGGTCGCCGTCGAAACAGAACAACACGTTCGGCACGACGCGAAACAGGCGCTTCAAATGTTCTTCGCTGGTCGCGGTGCCCAACGTTGCGACGGCATTTTTCAGGCCTTGTTGGGCGAGCGCGATGACGTCCATATAACCTTCGACGACGATGATTTCGTCGAGGTTGCGGTTGTTCTTGCGTGCTTCATAAAGGCCGTAGAGTTCCTGACCTTTATGGAAAACCGGGGTTTCCGGGGAGTTCAGGTACTTGGGCTTGTCGTCGCCGAGTACGCGGCCACCGAAGGCGATGATGCGGCCGCGGGTGTCGCGTATCGGGAACATCACGCGATCGCGGAAGCGGTCATAGCGTTTGCCGGTTTCGGCGTTCTCGATCAGCAGCCCGGCGTCGATCATGGCTTTTTGCTGAAGGGTGTCGCTGCTCAAATGTTTGAACAGGTTATCCCAGCCTGGCGGCGCGAAGCCGAGGCCGAAATCCCGGGCGATCTCGCCGGTCAGGCCGCGACCCTTGAGGTAATCCACGGCAGCTTTGCGCGCGGGGTGGCTCTTGAGGGCCTGCTTGTAAAAATCGGCAGCGGCGGTGAGCAGCGGGTAGAGCGGCGAATCAGTCGGTTGCCGTGGCTTGCGCTCGCGGCCGCTTTCTTCGCGGGGGATTTCCATGCCGGCGGCTTTCGCCAGATCTTCGATGGCCTGGGGAAAATCCAGGTTGTCGTGATCCATGAGAAAGCCGAGGGCATTACCGCCGGCGCCGCAGCCGAAGCAGTAATAGAACTGCTTGTCGGGGCTGACGCTGAACGACGGGGTTTTCTCTTTGTGAAACGGGCAACAGGCGGTGTAGTTCTTGCCGGCCTTCTTCAATTGCACGCGCGAACTGACCACATCGACGATGTCGGTGCGGTTCAGCAGGTCGTCAATGAAGCTCTGGGGAATTAGCCCGGCCATGGCATTCTCGTCGTCTGCGCTGCAATAAGTCCGATGCGTAAGGCTGCCGGACGCGGGTCGTTGTTTGAAGCACGCAAAAAGTGCGGCTCGACCGGTGTCGTCTGCGTAATCGCTGTCGGGAAGTGTATCTGCCGAAAAACCACTGACGTTAGTACCTATCAGTCTTCGACTATTTGAAAGTGTTGCGCTGAATCCGCTGACGGCCGGTTGAGGGCCTCGGATAGCTCAATAAAGCGGGCACGCATGCAGGTGCCTTGGGCTGATCGTCGTGAGAGGAATCAGTGGGTGTGCTCGTCAGTAGCCTTGAAAGGCTCGTCAGAAGAGACGTGCACCGCTGGCAAAAGAGCCAGGTCTGACGTGTGAAGCAGATTCGTCTTAGTCGCGTGTGCGGCTTCGACGTTGAAGCATCAAGCGTTTTACGCAAATGCCATTAGCCCGGCTCAGAGCCGGGCTTAGGCAAGAAGCTTGCTACGAACGTCTGTGTATTAGTACAGACGAACGGCGCGGCGCTGTTCGCGCTGAACTTTCTTGGCGTGACGCTTAACAGCGGCTGCTGCTTTGCGCTTACGCTCAGAAGTTGGCTTCTCGTAAAATTCGCGGCTACGAACTTCAGCCAGTACACCGGCTTTTTCG
>NZ_JBIUVN010000034.1:2801-55016 GCF_044742965.1 Pseudomonas sp. NPDC087804
GGCATCCAGAGCAACCTTCATTCATTACCGGGGTCAACATCCTCGCGGCAAAAGAGCACTAGAAGACGTCGGAATTTATGGGATGCGTATGTAAACCACTCATCGCTCGGAATGCAAAGCCTCTGATCGAAAACCGCTGGTCGGGGCATCACGTGGCGACTATTATGCGCGCCTTCGAAGTCAGCCTAAACAAGGCGCAAACCCATGCTAGTACTGGGATTAGAAACCTCCTGCGACGAAACCGGCGTCGCATTATATGACAGTGAGCGCGGTCTGCTGGCCGACGCGCTGTTCAGCCAGATCGACCTGCACCGCGCCTATGGCGGTGTGGTGCCGGAGCTCGCCTCGCGTGACCACGTCAAACGCATGCTGCCCTTGATTCGTCAGGTGTTGGCCGAAGCGGACTGTGTACCCACCGAGATCGACGCGATCGCCTATACCGCGGGCCCTGGCCTGGTTGGCGCGTTGCTGGTCGGCGCTTCCTGCGCTCAGGCGCTGGCGTTTGCCTGGGGCATTCCGGCGCTCGGCGTGCACCACATGGAAGGGCATTTGCTCGCACCGATGCTGGAGCCAAAACCGCCGGAATTCCCGTTCGTCGCTTTGTTGGTCTCGGGCGGTCATACGCAGCTGGTTCAGGTCGATGGCATCGGTCAATACACCTTGCTCGGCGAGACGCTCGACGACGCTGCCGGCGAAGCATTCGACAAAACCGCGAAAATGATGGGCCTGAATTATCCGGGCGGGCCGGAAATCGCCAAGTTGGCGGAGAAGGGCGTTGCAGGACGTTTTACCTTTCCGCGTCCGATGTGTGATCGCCCGGGTCTGCAATTCAGCTTCAGCGGTCTGAAAACCTCCGCGCTCAACGCCTGGCAGCAGTGCGTCAGCGCCGGGGACGACAACGAGCAAGCCCGTTGCGACATCGCGCTGGCGTTCCAGCAGGCCGTGGTGGAGACTTTGACCATCAAGTGCAAGCGCGCCCTGAAACAGGCGGGCATGAAGCGTCTGGTGATCGCTGGCGGCGTCAGCGCCAACAAGGCTTTGCGCGTTTCGCTGGAGAAAATGCTCGGCGACATGAAGGGCGATGTGTTTTATGCGCGTCCGGAGTTCTGCACCGACAACGGCGCGATGATCGCCTTTGCCGGTTGTCAGCGTTTGCAGGCAGGTCAGCAGGAAAGTCTGGCGATCAGCGTGCAGGCGCGTTGGCCGATGGAGCAGTTGTCCCGGCTTTGATGAGCGGCGCTCATGGACGGTATTTAAAAATGCCGTTCGCGCCCGGCAAACAGGTCGCGTAGATTGCCGCGGTGGCGCCAGACGATCAGCAGTGTCAGCGCGCTCATCGGCAACAGCGCCTCCGGTTCTTGCCAGGCCAGCAGTGGCAGGGTCAGCGGCGTGGCGATCAGTGCCGCCAGCGAGCTGGTGCGGGTCAGGTAGAACGTCAGCAGCCAGGCACACACGGCCAGCAGCGCGGCGGGCGGATACAGGCCCAGCAGCATGCCGGCGGCGGTGGCGACACCTTTGCCACCACGGAAGCGGAAATACAGCGGGAACAGGTGACCGATCACGGCACACACGCCGATCCACGCCTGCTCCTGCAGCGAAAGGCCGACAGCCGAGGCAATCAGCACCGGCACCAGGCCTTTGCACAGATCACCCAGCAGGGTCAGGATCGCCAGTTTGCGACCGACCAGGCGGAGCATGTTGGTGGCGCCGGCATTACCCGAGCCACTCATTCGCGGATCTGGATTTCCGGTCAGGCGGCTGAGCAAAATGGCGAAGGACAGCGAGCCGAGCAGGTAGGCGAGAGTCGCCAGTAACCAAAACATGCTAACTATTCCGGGCGAGGACGCCCTGATTCTAACGGCGCATTGCGCCCTTGTCGTGCAGCGGAGAGAAGTGCTTGGACAGAGTGTTTATCGAGGGCCTGGAAGTCGATACCGTGATCGGTGCCTACGACTGGGAGCGCGGCATCCGCCAGTGCCTGCGTCTTGATCTGAGCTTCGCCTGGGACAATCGCCCGGCCGCCGCCGGTGACGACCTGACCCTGGCGCTCGATTACGCCAGCGTTTCCACACGGATTCAGGCTTTCGCCGAGCAAGCGCAGTTTCAACTGGTCGAGACGTTCGCCGAGCGTCTGGTCGAAGTGCTGATGAGTGAATTCAACATCAATTGGGTTCGGCTGAAGCTGACCAAGCCTGGCGCGGTGCCAGCGGCCAAGGGCGGCGTGGGTGTGGAGATCGAGCGCGGATGTCGCTGACTCAGGTCTACCTCGGGCTCGGTAGCAATATCGAGCGCGAAACCCATTTGCGTGCAGGTCTCGATGCATTGGCGACATTTCTGGTGGATATCCGCTGTTCGGCGGTGTTCGAGAGCCAGCCAGTCGGGATCAAAAGCGGGCCGTTCTTCAATTTTGTGGTGTCGGCGTTTACCGATCTGCCATTGATTGAACTGGATCGTCGCTTAAAGTTTATTGAGGCGAATAACGGTCGATATGCCCCGGATCGCAAGGGCTTGCCGCTGGATATCGACGTGCTGTTGTACGGCGATCTGGCGGGCAATTTCGACGGTCTGGTGTTGCCGCGTGCGGAAATTCTGAAAAATGCTTTTGTGTTGTGGCCGTTGTCGCTGATTGCGCCGGATCGCGTGCATCCGGGTGTGGGAAAAAGCTTCGCGACGTTGTGGGCGGAGGCGCAGATTGATCAGGTGTTGGCGCCGGTCGAGTTTGAGTGGCGCGGGCAGCAGCTCACGCCTTCGGATCTTTAAAAGCAAAAGATCGCAGCCCGCGGCACCTCCTACAGAGAAACGCGTATTCCCATGTAGGAGCTGCCGAAGGCTGCGATCTTTTGATCTTGCTTCAGGCTTTCTCTTTGTAGGCCTTCAACGCTTTCAGTCGCTCACGCTTCAGCGCCTCACCCAACTCCGGCCCCTTGAATCCCTTCTCCAGCAACGGCTGAACCGCAACCTCCCGTGCAACCTTCGCTGCACCGCGCAAATAATCCGCTTGTGGATAACTTCTCTGCTCCAGCCCCTTGCGGCCCCGGGCATCCATTTCGCACGCAGCGATAAATTCTTCAAACCGCTGCGGCCGGCGATACACGTCAAAACTCTGCAACAACTCCAGCAACGTCGAAGCCTTCAGCTCCAGCGCTCGGTGCCCATGGGTGTGGTATTTGCCAACCAGCAAGGCCAGTTCCTGGCAATCCTTCGGCGCTTTAAAGCGTTCATTGACCGCTTTGATCAGCTTCAGCCCGGTGTGCTCATGGGCGATATGCCGTGGCCATTCCTCTTCCGGTGTCAGGCCTTTACCAAGATCGTGCAGCAGACAGGCCCAGCGTACGGTCAGCGGTTGTTTGTGCTGCGCTGATTGCTCCAGCACGCTGAGCGTGTGCAGCCCGGTGTCGATTTCCGGGTGATGCGCTTCCGGTTGCGGCACGCCGAACAGCGCATCCACTTCCGGCATCAAGACTTTCAGCGCGCCGCAATCACGAAGCACCTGAATGAATACCTGTGGTTGCTCTTCCATCAGCGCGCGGGAGATTTCTTTCCAACTGCGCTCAGCGGTCAGTGCCTCCAGTTCACCGGACTCACTGAGTTGACGCATCAACTCAAGCGTTTCCGGCGCAACGCTAAAACCGAGCCCGGCATAACGCGCCGCAAAGCGGGCTACACGCAGGACACGCAGGGGATCTTCGGCGAACGCCGGGGATACGTGACGCAGGATTCGCGCTTCAAGATCGCGCTGACCGTGGTATGGATCGGTCAGATTTTGCTGATCGTCTTCAGCGATGGCGTTGATGGTCAGGTCGCGACGAATCAGGTCTTCTTCAAGCGTCACTTCGGGACTGGCGTGAAAGGTGAAGCCGCCATAGCCGCGACCGCTTTTACGTTCGGTGCGGGCGAGGGCGTATTCCTCGCCGGTTTTCGGATGAAGAAACACCGGGAAATCCGCGCCGACCGGACGAAACCCCTGCGCGAGCATTTCCTCGGTCGTGGCGCCGACCACCACTCGATCGACATCTGTAACCGGCAACCCCAGTAGACGATCACGAACCGCGCCGCCAACCTTGAAAATCTGCATAAAAAACCTCCGTTAGCCCGACAGGATAACCCTTGCGCTGGACTTTCGGAGGCCAGAACCGTTTCAAAGATGAATGACGGCCAGGTCGAGCCGACCGTAATCCCCTTCGCTGTGTTCACTGCGCGGCGGCACGTGATGGGTTTTCATGATCTGGTCGCCCTGCAGCGTTTCCAGATGAATATCGAAGCCCCACAAACGGTGCAAATGTTTGAGCACCTCTTCAGTGGAATCGCCCAACGGTTTGCGGTCGTGCTGCTGATGACGCAGGGTCAGTGAGCGGTCGCCACGTCGATCGATGCTGTAAATCTGCACGTTCGGTTCACGGTTGCCGAGGTTGTATTGCGCGGCCAGGGTTTCGCGGATGATCCGGTAACCGGGCTCGTCATGGATCGCCGGCACCAGCAAATCGTCCTTCTGATCGTCATCCATGATGCTGAACAGTTTCAGATCGCGAATCACCTTCGGTGACAAATATTGCAGGATGAAGCTCTCGTCCTTGAAGCTGCTCATGGCGAATTTGATGGTCGACAGCCAGTCGCTCCCGGCGATGTCCGGAAACCAGTGGCGATCCTCTTCGGTAGGTTCTTCACACATGCGCCGGATGTCGCGGTACATGGCGAAACCCAATGCGTACGGGTTGATGCCGCTGTAGTAAGGGCTATCGAAACCTGGCTGGAACACTACGCTGGTGTGTGAGGTGAGGAACTCCATCATGAAACCGTCGGTGACCAGGCCCTCGTCGTACAGGTCGTTCATCAGCGTGTAGTGCCAGAACGTTGCCCAGCCTTCGTTCATCACCTGTGTCTGGCGCTGTGGATAAAAATACTGGGCAATCTTGCGCACGATACGCACGATCTCGCGCTGCCAAGGCTCGAGCAATGGCGCGTGTTTCTCGATGAAGTAGAGGATGTTTTCCTGCGGCTCGGCCGGGAAGCGTGCGTTGTCCTTGTCGCTGTATTTGTCCGCGCCTTTGGGAATGGTGCGCCACAGATCGTTGATCTGCTTCTGCATGTGTTCTTCGCGATCCTTTTGCCGCCGGCGTTCTTCTTCGGCGGAAATAGGGTAGGGGCGTTTGTAGCGGTCGACACCGTAATTCATCAGCGCGTGGCAGGAGTCGAGCAAGTCCTCCACCGCGTCGATGCCGTGGCGCTCTTCGCACTGCATGATGTACTGCTTGGCGAACACCAGATAATCGATGATCGAACTGGCGTCGGTCCAGGTGCGGAACAGGTAATTGCCCTTGAAGAAACTGTTGTGGCCATAGCACGCGTGCGCCACCACGAGCGCCTGCATGCAGATGGTGTTTTCTTCCATCAGGTAGGCGATGCACGGATCCGAGTTGATCACGATCTCGTACGCCAGGCCCATCTGCCCGCGGCTGTAGGATTTTTCGGTGCTGAGGAAGTGTTTGCCATAGGACCAGTGGTGATAACCCAGCGGCATGCCCACCGAGGCATAGGCGTCCATCATCTGCTCGGCGGTGATCACTTCGATCTGGTTGGGGTAGGTGTCCAGCGCATAGCCGGCCGCGATACGGGCGATTTCGCGGTCGTAGGTCTGGATCAGCTCGAACGTCCATTCAGAGCCGGTGGAAATGGGTTGGCGCTTCTGCTCTTTGGCGGTCATGTCACTAACCTGCGCTGGAAGAGTTCACGGAAGACCGGATAGATATCCCCGGCCGAGACCAGTTGCTGCTGGGCAAAAGTGTCAGAAAAGGCGTCGGCGATGCGTTCGTACTCGTACCACAAAGCCTGATGTTCGCGCGGGGTGATCTCCACGTAAGTGTAGTACTGCACAAACGGCATGATCTGATTGATCAGGATGTCGCGGCAGATCGGCGAGTCATCGTTCCAGTTGTCGCCGTCGGAAGCCTGCGCCGCGTAGATGTTCCATTCGTTGCTCGGATAACGCTCGGCCATGATCTCCTGCATCAGTTTCAACGCACTGGAAACGATGGTGCCGCCGGTTTCCCGTGAATAGAAAAACTCTTCTTCGTCGACTTCGCGCGCACTGGTGTGGTGACGGATGAACACCACGTCGATCTTGTCGTAGTTCCGCTTGAGGAACAGGTACAACAGGATGAAAAAGCGTTTGGCGATATCCTTGGTCGCCTGGGTCATGGAGCCGGACACGTCCATCAGGCAGAACATCACGGCTTTCGAGCTGGGATTTGGTTGCTTGATCAGCAGGTTGTATTTCAGGTCGAAGGTGTCGAGGAACGGTACGCGATGAATGCGCGCGCTGAGTTTCTCGATTTCTGCTTCGAGTTCCTGAATATCGCCGAAGTTATCTGGCTCTTCGCGTTTCAGCCGCTCGAGTTCTGCTTTGGCTTCGCGCAGTTTCGCCCGGCTACTGCCAGACAAAGCAATGCGCCGCGCGTGGGCCGAACGCAGGGTGCGGATGATGTTGATCCGGGACGGGTTGCCTTCGTTACTGATGCCGGCGCGCACGGTTTTGAAAGTGTCGGTGCCGCTCAGGTTGCGTTTGACCAGGTTCGGCAGTTCGAGATCTTCGAACATGAATTCGAGAAACTCTTCCTGAGTGATCTGGAAGACGAACTCGTCCATGCCTTCGCCGGAATTACCGGCCTTGCCGGGGCCGCGCCCGCCGCCACCACCCGGTGGCCTAGCGATGTGTTCGCCGGCGGTGAACTCCTTGTTACCGGGATGAACCACGGTCTGCTTGCCGCCGCGCCCGTGGTGAAGCACCGGTTCGTCGATGTCGCGACCGGGAATACTGATCTGTTCGCCATGCTCCATATCGGTGATGGAGCGCCGGCTGACTGCCTCTTCGACAGCCTTTTTGATGTGGTCACGGTAACGCCGCAGGAAACGCTGGCGGTTTACCGTGCTCTTGTTCTTGCCATTCAATCGTCGGTCGATCACATAACTCATAGGAAGCCCTCCGGGCAGCTTCAAGTTGTGAGCTTCAAGCTGCAAGTAAAAGCAGGTTCCCGGGCATCAGTGGGTTACGCGCTTTGTTCTTGCAGCTCGTAGCTAGAAGCTTGCTGCTGCTTCACTGCGACTTCCGTACCCGTAGGTACCATTCGGAAAGAAGCCGTACCTGTTTGTCGGTGTAGCCGCGTTCGACCATTCGAGTGACGAAGTCGTTGTGCTTTTGCTGATCCTCCTTGCTGGCCTTGGCGTTGAAGCTGATGACCGGCAGCAGATCCTCGGTGTTCGAGAACATTTTCTTCTCGATGACCACGCGCAGTTTTTCGTAGCTGAGCCAGGTCGGGTTCTTGCCGTTGTTGTTGGCCCGGGCGCGCAGGACGAAGTTGACGATTTCGTTGCGGAAATCCTTCGGATTGCTGATGCCGGCCGGTTTTTCGATTTTCTCCAGTTCTTCGTTCAGGGCGACCCGGTTGAGGATCTCGCCGGTTTCCGGATCGCGGTATTCCTGATCCTGAATCCAGAAGTCTGCGTACAGCACGTAGCGGTCGAAGATGTTCTGGCCGTACTCGCTGTAAGACTCGAGGTAAGCGGTCTGGATCTCCTTGCCGATGAATTCGATATAACGCGGTGCCAGGTATTCTTTCAGGTAGCGCAGATAGCGTTCGCGGGTTTCGGCCTGGAATTGTTCCTGTTCGATCTGCTGTTCCAGCACATAGAGCAGGTGCACCGGGTTGGCGGCGATTTCATGCGGATCGAAGTTGAAGACCTTGGAGAGGATCTTGAACGCAAAGCGCGTCGACAGACCGTTCATGCCCTCATCAACGCCTGCCGAGTCGCGGTATTCCTGAATCGACTTGGCTTTCGGATCGGTGTCTTTGAGGTTTTCACCGTCGTAGACGCGCATCTTCGAATAAATGTTGGAGTTTTCCGGCTCCTTGAGGCGTGACAGCACAGTGAACTGCGCGAGCATTTTCAGGGTGTCGGGCGCGCAATGCGCTTTGGCCAGAGAACTGTTGAACAGCAGTTTGTCGTAGATCTTCACTTCGTCGCTGACGCGCAGGCAATACGGCACTTTGACGATGTAGATCCGGTCGATGAAGGCTTCGTTGTTCTTGTTGTTGCGGAAGGTGTGCCACTCCGACTCGTTGGAGTGAGCGAGCAGGATCCCGGTGAACGGAATCGCGCCGAGGCCTTCGGTACTGTTGTAGTTGCCTTCCTGAGTCGCGGTCAGCAACGGGTGCAGCACCTTGATCGGTGCCTTGAACATTTCGACGAATTCCATCAGGCCTTGGTTGGCCCGGCACAGCGCACCGGAGTAGCTGTAAGCGTCGGCGTCGTTCTGTGGGTATTCCTCGAGTTTGCGGATATCGACTTTACCGACCAGCGCCGAGATGTCCTGGTTGTTCTCGTCCCCCGGTTCGGTTTTGGCTACGGCGATCTGATTGAGGATCGACGGGTACAGTTTGACCACGCGGAACTGGCTGATGTCGCCGCCGAATTCGGCCAGACGTTTGGTCGCCCAGGGCGACATGATGGTGTTCAGGTAGCGCCGTGGAATACCGAAATCTTCTTCGAGGATCGCGCCATCTTCGGTGGCGTTGAACAGACCCAAAGGCGATTCGAATACCGGCGAGCCCTTGATCGCGTAGAAGGGCACTTTCTCGATCAGCTGTTTCAGCTTCTCGGCCAGGGACGATTTACCGCCACCGACGGGGCCGAGCAGGTAAAGGATTTGTTTCTTCTCTTCCAGGCCTTGGGCGGCGTGGCGGAAATACGAAACGATCTGGTCGATGCATTCTTCCATCCCGTGGAAGTCTTCAAAGGCCGGATAGCGACGGATCACCTTGTTGGAGAAGATGCGTGACAGCCTCGAATTGGTCGAGGTGTCGAGCAGTTCCGGTTCGCCGATGGCCAGCAATAGACGCTCGGCGGCGGAAACGTAGGCGCTACGGTCTTTCTTGCACAGCTCCAGGTACTCTTGCAGCGAGAGTTCTTCCTGGCGTGTGGACTCGAAGCGTTGTTGGAAGTGGCTAAAGATACTCATGACGTCACCTCGCTCGATACGTGGAGCCGACGCCGGATCACTCAGTCGATGCTGGCAAACAACCGTTTTGGCAGCTGTTTGTTTACCCCCCAGAACACTTCCACGATCGACAATCGCGAAAGTCACTCCCGATGACCCGTGCGCCGGTGTACCGGCTCTCCCCTGTTTTGGATGGCCTGGGCTTAAGGATAGTTGGGAATTCAGGAGGTAAAGGCGAGATACGTAATTAGTTGTGGCAAGACCGTTCGTCTGCCCGCGCAGGCCCACGGCAGCCGGGGCCTGCGCGTGACAAAAAAATTATTCGGCGGTGCCTTGCGCGGTTTCCGCAGGATAAGTCGTACGCCACAACTCGAAGCCGCCGTCCATGCTGTAGACGTCGGAAAAGCCTTGGCTGATCAGGTAGGCCGCAGCGCCCTGGCTGGAATTGCCGTGGTAGCAGACGACCACGGTCGGTGCATCAAGGTCAGCGCCTTGAATGAAGGCGTGCAGGGAATGATTGTCCAGATGCTTCGAGCCGCTGATGTGCAGGGCAGCGAAAGTCGCCGGATCACGGACGTCGACGACGACGGCACCTTGCTCACGCAGGGCCTGGGCCTGTTCCGGGGGGATTCGTTTGAATTCGCTCATGGCGGGTTCCTGTTGCTCGGCTGAAAGCGCAGTTTAACGCGGTGCGTTGACTGGCGAAGTTTCGGGGATAAGTGGTGCGACGGTTGGCGCGAGACCACCGTGTTCATCGCATTTGCATGACAGGCGTTCGCCGCTGTCGACGTTCATCAGGGTCAGGCTGCCGCCCCAGACACAACCGGTGTCCAGCGCCGAGATGCCTGGCTCATGGATATTGCCTTCAAGGGCCGCCCAGTGACCAAAGATGATGCGCAGGCCTTTGGTCTTGCGCTCTTTGTGCTGGAACCACGGTTTGTAGCCGGGCGGTGCAGTATCGAGGCCTTCCTTGCTCTTGAGGTCGAGCTTGCCCTCAGCGGTGCAGAAACGCATGCGCGTGAAGTAGTTGGTGATCACGCGCAGGCGAGTCACGCCTTTGAGGTCGTTGTCCCATTTCGCCGGATCGTTGCCGTACATGCCGTCGAGGTAGGCGGGGAACAGGTTGTCGTCGCGCAGCGCTGTTTCGACTTCATCCGCGCACTTCAAGGCGCGGCGCAGTGACCATTGCGGTGGAATGCCGGCGTGAACCATGGCGACATCACGCATTTCGTCGTAGTGCATCAGCTTCTGCTGACGCACCCACTCAAGCAGTTCGGCACAGTCCGGTGCGTCGAGAATCTCGCGCAAGGTGTCGGACTTCTTCAAACGCTCGATATTTTTGGCGGCAGCCAGCAGATGCAGATCGTGATTGCCCAACACGCAGACCAGCGACTCGCGCATGCCGTACAGAAAGCGCAGGGTTTCCAGCGACTGCGGGCCTCGGTTGACCAGATCGCCGACCAGCCATAGCCGATCGAGCGTCGGGTCGAACGCGACTTGCTTGAGCAGACACTTCAGCGGTTCGAGGCAGCCTTGCAGGTCGCCGACGGCATAGGTTGCCATCAGTGCAAGGCCCCGGGCACGGCCAGGCGGAAAGGTTTGATGATGGCATCGAAATGTTTGCCGTCGTCGGCGACCATTTCATAAGTGCCTTGCATGGTGCCGACCTTGGTGGTCATCACCGTGCCGCTGCTGTAGGTGTGGCTTTGCCCGGCATTGATCAGTGGTTGCTGACCCACCACGCCGGCGCCGCGTACTTCTTCGACGTGGCCGTCACCATCGGTGATCACCCAGTGCCGCGACAGCAGTTTGGCCGGGATCGCGCCATTGTTCTGCACGGTGATGGTGTAGGCGAAGGCGAAACGGTCGTGCTCGGGTTGCGATTGGTCTGCCAGATAGCGGGTAACGACGCTGACATCGACCTGGTAACGGGAATCGGACATGCAAGGGGCCTTAACGAAGCGGAACGCGGGGCGTAGCTGATGGGGAATCAGTCTAGGCAAGTATCGGGCAGTAAACCAGAGTGGCGTCCTGCCCGATAGCGTTCATCGTATGTCAGTCGGCGGCGGGGGAGGCCGGGACTTGTACTGCGAGCTGATCGGCCAGGCGCACGAATGCGGCCAGATCCAGTTGCTCCGGACGCAGGCTGCCATCAACGCCAGCGGCTTCGATCTCGGCATTGCTGAGCAATTGTTTGAGGGTGTTGCGCAGGGTTTTGCGACGCTGGTTGAAGGCTTCGCGTACAACGCGCTCCAGCAACTTGTGATCCTTGGCCGGGTGCGGCAGCACGGCGTGCGGCACCAGACGAACAATCGCCGAATCTACTTTTGGCGGCGGGTTGAACGCGCCCGGGCCAACGTTGAACAGATGTTCTACGCGGCAGTGGTACTGAACCATGATCGACAGACGACCCCAGTCACCACCGCCAGGGCCTGCGGCCAGACGCTCGACCACTTCTTTCTGCAGCATGAAGTGCATGTCGCGAATGATGCCGGCGTTGTTCAACAGGTGAAAAATCAGCGGCGTCGAAATGTTGTACGGCAGGTTACCGACCACCCGCAGGCTGTTTGGCGCGGCGTTGAGCGTGTTGAAGTCGAACTTCAGCGCATCGCCCTGGTGCAGGTTGAAATTGCTCTTGCCGGCGAATTGCTGATTGAGGATCGGGATCAGATCCTTGTCCAGTTCCACCACGTCGAGCTGCCCGCCGGAATTCAGCAGACCGGCGGTCAGTGCGCCTTGGCCCGGGCCGATTTCCAGCAAGCGATCGTCAGGCTTGGCGCTGATGGAGCGCAGGATGCGGTCGATAACGCCGGCATCGTGCAGGAAGTTCTGGCCAAAGCGTTTGCGCGCCTTGTGTTGGTATTGCTCGGTCATAAACGGGTCTCGGCCATCTGGTAGGCGGTTTCCAGGGCGACTTGCAGGCTGCCGGTGTCGATCTTGCCGCTGCCGGCCAGATCCAGGGCAGTGCCGTGGTCGACCGATGTGCGGATGATCGGCAGGCCCAGGGTCACGTTGACGGCAGCGCCGAAGCCTTTGTACTTAAGCACAGGCAGGCCCTGGTCGTGGTACATCGCCAGCACTGCGTCGCAGTGCTCCAGATATTTGGGGGTAAACAGAGTGTCGGCAGGCAGCGGGCCACGAAGGTCCATGCCCTCGCCGCGCAGGCGCTCTAATGTCGGTTCAATGATGTCGATTTCTTCATGGCCCAGGTGGCCGCCTTCACCGGCGTGCGGGTTGAGTCCGCACACCAGAATGCGTGGCTGGGCGATGCCGAATTTGTTTTGCAGATCGCTGTGCAGAATTCGCGTGATCCGTTCCAGCCGTTCCGGCGTGATCGCATCGGCAATCTCGCGCAGGGGCAGGTGAGTGGTGACCAGTGCCACGCGTAAACCGCGTGTCGCCAGCATCATCACAACCTGTGCGGTATGGGTCAGGTCAGCGAGAAATTCCGTATGCCCGGAGAACGCGATGCCCGATTCGTTGATCACGCCTTTGTGTACCGGTGCGGTGATCATCCCGGCGAAATCGCCGTTCACGCAGCCGTTGCCGGCACGGGTCAGGGTTTCAAGGACGAAAGCAGCGTTGGCCTTGTCCAGTTGCCCGGCCACCACGGGGGCGCTGAGCGGTGTATCCCAGACGTACAGGCTGTTGGCGGGCGCCGGGGCGTCCGGCCAGTGATTCGGGCCGACATCCAGCAAGTTGACGGCCAGCCCCAGCTGCGCGGCCCGCTCATTGAGCAGGTCGCGGCTGGTGATGGCAATCAGGGGATGTGGCTGGGCTTGCGAGGCGAGCAGCAGGCACAGGTCGGGACCGATGCCGGCTGGTTCGCCGGGTGTCAGCGCGAAACGCTTGGGTTTCACTGCGCTGCCTGGTCTGCACCAGGGAGTTTGATCTCTACGTACGCTTCGTCACGGATCTGACGCAACCAGGTTTGCAGCTCTTCGTCGTATTTGCGGTTACGCAGTACGGTCATGGCTTGCTGCTCGCGGGCCTGTTCGGTGCTGTCAGTGGCACGACGGCCAAGGACTTCCAGAACGTGCCAGCCGTATTGGGTCTGGAATGGCTTGGACAGCTGACCTTGTGGGGTCTTGGCCATCACTTCGCGGAATTCCGGCACCAGTGCGCCCGGATCGATCCAGTTCAGGTCGCCGCCGTTGAGCGCCGAACCCGGGTCTTCGGAGTAGCTTTTCGCCAGTTCAGCGAAGTCTTCACCGGCCACGATGCGGTCATACAGCGACTGCACCAGGGCTTTGGTTTTGGCTTCGTCGCGAATCGGGCTTGGCTTCACCAGAATATGGCGGACATGCACTTCGTCTCGCATCTGGGTCTCGCCACCACGCTTGGCCAGCAGCTTGAGGATGATGAAACCACCCGGTGTGCGCGCTGGTTGAGTGATGTCGCCTACGGCCATACTGCTCAGCTCGCGGTCGAACGGAGGTGGCAATTGAGCAGCTTTACGCCAGCCCATGTCGCCGCCTTCCAATGCGTTGTCGCTGGCGGATTTGGCCACGGCCAATTGACCGAAGTCGGCGCCTTGCTTGAGTTGCTGGTAAACATCCATGGCCTGACGGGCAGCGTTCTGAATTGCTTCAGAGTTAGCGCTTTCCGGGGTTGGAATCAGGATATTGGCCAGGTGCAGTTCTTCGGACAGCTGCATTTTGCCCAGATCGGAAGCGAGGAAGTTTTTCACTTCCTGCTCGGAGACCTGGATGCGTTCTGCCACACGACGCTGACGTACACGGCTGATGACCATTTCACGGCGGATCTGGTCACGGGCGTCGTCGTAAGACAGACCGTCGTGAGCCAGGGCAGCGCGGAATTGATCCACAGTCATATTGTTGCGTTGAGCAATGGTGCCGACAGCCTGGTTCAGCTCTTCATCGGTGATGCGGATACCGGAACGTTCGCCGATCTGCAGTTGCAGGTTTTCGACGATCAGGCGCTCAAGCACCTGTTGATCCAGTACGCCCGGAGGCGGCTGGCCGCCTCCACGCTTGGCGATGGTCTGCTGAACTTCATGGACGCGTTGATCCAGTTGGCTCTGCATGACCACGTCGTTGTCGACGATCGCGACCACTTTATCGATGGACTGAACGGCGGCGTTACCCGCCGTACTCAGGAACAGCGCGCCCAGCATCAGCGGGCGCAGACAATCAGAAAGCTTGGTCTTCACGTTGACGATAACCTTGGATGCCTTTGTCGAGGAAACTCTCAGCCTTGGCGCCAGTCAGGCCGCCCAGTCCCTTCAGAACAATTTGGAGGAAGACGCCGTGGTCGCCTTTTTCGTTTTGCGGAGCTTCCTGACTGAATTCGTCGTAGGAAACCCAGTAACGGTTGATCAGGCGCAGTTTCCAGCAGCAGTTGTCGTATTCGAAACCACCGAAGGCTTCCAGCGTACGGTTGCGGTTGTAGTCGTACTGCCAGCGGCTGATCGCGCTCCACTGCGGAACGATCGGCCAGATGACCGAGAAATCATGCTGCTGGATCTTGTAGTAGTCCTTCACGTAGCCAGGCTGCCCCGGAGTACCGTAATCGCCGCCGCCCACAGTCCATTTACCGGTGTTCTGGTCGAAACGAACCTGGTCATTACGGTAGCGATAGCCAAGGTTGACGATCTTGTTCGGATTGTCTTCAGGCTGGTAGTGGAACATCGCACTGCCGGAGCGTGGGCTGCGGCTGTCCGGATCCCAGTTGTAATCGGCAGTGGTGCGCCAATCGCGGTTCCAGCGGTATTCATATTCCAATGCGTATGGCGAAACGTTGGACTTTGCATCATCACGGTCAGCAAAGTTGATGCCTGGCAACTGAACCTTGCGATCCTTGAAGTACAGGGCCTGGCCGACGCTGACGCGTTGACGCTCGAAGCCGTCGTCTTCAATCCAGCGACTGGTCACCCCTAGCGACAGTTTGTTCTCGTCGCCGACACGGTCGGAACCGGAGAAGCGGTTGTCACGGAACAGCGACGCATAGTTGAAGGTGTATTCGCTGGTATCGAATACCGGAATATCTTCCTGATCTTTCTCTGGTACGTAGAGGTAGTACAGGCGTGGTTCCAGAGTCTGATTGTAATTCTTGCCAAAGTAGGAAGTCTTACGATCGAAATACAGGCCGCTGTCGATGCTGGCGATTGGCACACCACGGTTTTGATTGCTGTCGAACGTGCCGTTCAGTTTGTCCTGCTCAGCATTTTGCGCGGCAATTTGCGATTTGCCGGTGTTGTCCAGATCAAGTTGATACTGGGTGTACTGGTACTTCAGCGATGGCTTCACGAAGCCATAGGTCCAGTTCATCGGCAGGCTGATGCCAGGCTTCAGGTTCAAACGGTCTCCGTTTGCGCGAGCCAGGCCTTGAATGTTGTTATCCAGTCGAGGCTGCGGGTCTGAGCCATCCTTGTCCGTATAAGTGCCATTCAGAAGATCCCGATCAAAACGAACCAGCTCGGTTTCGTAATCGAAGTTCAAGCCTTCAGGATGAACCGGCAACTGACCATTGAAAGTGATCTGCGGCAGACGATCATACGGTGTGGTGTTCGCTACGGTGGCCAGTTGATAAGCCTGGGCATTCAAACGCGCCGTGTAGCTGTCGCCACGATAAGTGACAGAACCCTGCTGGTTTACGTAGTCAGCACTTTTCACGCCGATCTGATCGGTTTCCAGATCCTGAAAGTAGTAAGGATCGCTGATCTTGGTGTAGTCGACTTGCGTCAGGATGCGCGAATCCAGGCCACCCTTGTGTTGCCAGTTGTACATGTAGCGGGTCGACTTGGAATCCGTCTGCTTGTCGCGATCGTCATCCTCGTCGTTGAGGAACGCCGCGCCGAACTGACCTTCGCTCGACTTGGTCAGGTAGCGGAATTCGCCTTCGACCAGCATGCCGCGCTTGCTCATGTAACGCGGATACAACGTGGCGTCGTAGTTTGGCGCCAGGTTGAAGTAGTACGGGGTTACCAGCATGAAGCCGGTATCGGTGCCTGTGCCGATGGTCGGCGGCAGGAAACCGGACTGACGACGGTCGTCGATCGGGAAGTAGATGTACGGGGTGTACAGGATCGGAATGTCCTTGACCCGCAGTGTCACGTTGGTCGCGGTACCGAAACCGGTGGCCGGGTTCAAGGTGATGTTGTTGCCCTTGAGCTGCCAGGCGTTGCTGTTCGGTTCGCACGTGGTGTACGTGCCGTCCTTCAAGCGGATGATCGCGTTCTCGGCGCGCTTGGCGTACAACGCGCTGCCGCGGATACGCGATTTGTGCATCACGTATTCGGCGTTGTCGACCTTGGCTTCACCGGTGTCGAGCTGTACATCGGCGTGGTCGCCGACGATCAGCGCGCCGTTGTCGCGGATACGAACATCGCCCGCGAGTTCGGCGCGGCTCTCGGCCTGGTACAGGCTCGCCTCGTCGGATTCAACCTGCATGCTGCCCTGACGCAAGACTACATCACCGGCCAACGTACCGACTTGATCATCGGTGTTATAGCGCGAGGCTTTTGCGCCGATAAAGGTAGGCGCATCGCTTTTGCTCGTCTTGTCATTCATGCCAGGACGAGTCGGCTCGATGTAGGCACCGGAGCAATACGGGCCGGTTTCGGCCAGTTGCGCGGCAGTCAGCTTCTCGCGCGGAACCCAGTCGAGGTGACTGTAGTCTTCGCTACGGGCCTTCAGGCCGCGGCCTTTGGCTTCGGTGACGAGTGCTGTTTTAGGGCCGGTGTCGGCGGTCGAACCGTTATCGGTCGCAGCGTCGCCGGCAGCGCTGACGGCACTGCCGTCATGCACTGGGCGCGGAGGCAATGCAGCCGCCGTCGCCTTGGGCGCACAGGCCCAACCACCCGTTGCCGAGACGGAGCAGTCATACTGCTCGGCGGCAACAACGAATTGACTGGCCAGAGGTTGCATAGCCAGCAGACTGCCGGTTACCAACAACGGAAATTTTTTACGAAACGCGGGGGATTTCAATGCCATCTTATTAGTCCGGGCTTCCTGCGTGCCATCTGCCCGCGGTGTGGGCCGCACGCCTCTCGATGGTCTGAAAAAGATGCTGGATAATAAAGCATGACCCGCTTGACGGCTAGCGCCGTCGGAGACCCTTGCAATGCCTGACCAAGATGTACGCTTGCAACACCTGAAAGTTTGGCTCGATGAACAGCTGGCAATCCTCTTTGCAGATCAGGGTTGGGGCGCTGTGCCCCCGGCCACGTTGACTGCGGCCAGCAGCGACGCGAGTTTCCGCCGTTACTTCCGTTGGGAAGGCGAGGGCAAAAGCTTTGTCGTCATGGACGCTCCGCCACCCCAGGAAAACTGCAAACCGTTCGTGGATATCGCTTTTTTGCTGGCGAAATCCGGAATAAATGTGCCGATAATTTACGCAGAAGACCTCGAGCGCGGTTTTCTTTTGCTCAATGACCTGGGCAACAAGACCTATCTCGACGTGATCGATGGCGGAAATGCCGACGCATTATTCAGCGATGCCCTGCAAGCACTGCTGGCATTTCAGCAACTGCCGATGGTCGCGCCGCTGCCGAGTTACGACGTCGCCTTGCTGCGCCGTGAGCTGGAACTGTTCCCCGAGTGGTATGTGAAGCGTGAACTCGGCGTCGAATTCGATTCGGCCCAGCAACAACAGTGGCAGCAGATCAGCGATCTGTTGATCGACAGCGCCCTGGCCCAGCCGAAAGTGCTGGTGCACCGCGACTACATGCCGCGCAACCTGATGCGCAGCGAGCCGAATCCCGGCGTGCTGGATTTCCAGGACGCGGTCTACGGCCCGGTCACCTACGACGTCACCTGCCTGTTCAAGGATGCGTTCCTCAGTTGGCCTGAAGAACGTGTGCGCGGTTGGCTGGAAAATTACTGGCAGCAAGCCTCGGCATTGAATATCCCGGTGCAGTCGAACTTCGAAGACTTCCTGCGCGCGAGCGACCTGATGGGCGTGCAGCGGCATCTGAAAGTCATCGGCATCTTCGCGCGCATCTGTCATCGCGATGGCAAGCCGCGTTACCTGGCCGACGTGCCGCGCTTCTTCTCCTATATAGAAGCAGTGATCGCCCGTCGTCCGGAACTGGCCGAGTTGCAAGCGCTGTTCACCAGCCTGCGGGGTGGAGCCACAGCATGAAGGCAATGATTCTGGCGGCAGGCAAAGGCGAGCGCATGCGCCCGCTGACCCTGACCACTCCTAAACCGCTGGTGCGCGCCGGCGGCGTGCCCTTGATCGAATATCACCTGCGCGCCCTCGCGGCCGCAGGATTCAGCGAGATCGTGATCAACCATGCCTGGCTCGGCCAGCAGATCGAGGATCACCTCGGTGACGGTTCGCAATTCGGTCTGAGCATCCAGTACTCGCCGGAAGGTGAGCCGCTGGAAACCGGCGGCGGGATTTTTCGCGCGCTGCCGTTGTTGGGTGACGATGCGTTTCTGGTGGTCAACGGTGATATCTGGACGGATTACGACTTCAGCGTGCTGCACCAGCCGATTAACGGTCTGGCGCATCTGGTGCTGGCGGACAACCCGGCGCATCACCCGACTGGAGACTTTTCTCTGGTCGATGGGCAGGTGAACGACGGCCAGGCCGATGCTGCGACTTTGACCTACAGCGGTATCGCGGTACTGCATCCGCAACTGTTCGACGGTTGCACGGACGGCGCCTTCAAACTCGCGCCGCTGCTGCGCAAAGCCATGGCCGAAGGCGAAGTCACTGGCGAACGTCTCAAAGGTCACTGGGTGGATGTCGGCACCCACGAGCGTCTCGCGGAAGCGGAAACCTTGATAGAAGCGAGTCGCTGACATGTTGTGGCCAGGGACTCTGATTGGAGCCGGAGCGGGTTTTGCGATCGCCAGCATTCCGGGGGCCATGCTTGGGGCGTTGTTGGGGCAGGCGCTGGATCGGCGTCTGCACTTGCAGAGCTGGGGGCATTTGCGCGAAAAGCTCGGCGGTCGACCGATGTTGCGCAACGACGAATTGTTGTTTGTGTTGCTCGGGCGTCTGGCCAAGAGCGATGGGCGCGTCACTGACGGGCATATCCAGCAGGCGCGCAATGAAATGCGTGCGCTGGAAATGAGTGATCCGGCAATGCGTCGGGCGATTGCCGCGTTCAATCGCGGCAAGTCGGGTAACGACAGTCTGCGCGGGTATCTGCGTCGGCTCAGCGGCCAGCCCCATGCTGCCGAAGGTGTGTTGCGCGCCTGTTGGCGGATGGTCTGGGCCGATGGTCGCGCCGGTGTCAGCGAGCGTGAATTGTTGGCGCAGTGGGGTAAGTGGCTGGGCTGGACAGTGCAGCAGGTGCAGGCGCTGGCCAGTGATTACGAGTCCGGCAAGCGGCCAATTGTCAGTGCGGCTGTGAGTTATCAGGAAGCGATGCGTTTGCTCGGGGTGTCGGCCAATAGCGAACCGGCGCAGATCAAACGGGCGTACCGGCGGCTGTTGAGTCGGCATCACCCGGACAAGATTGCCGGCACGGGAGCAACGACGGCGCAGGTGCGTGAGGCAACCGAGCGTACGCGTGAGTTGCACAATGCCTACACATTGATTCGTGAGCGGCGGGATTTTCGCTGACCGTTGAAGATCAAAAGATCGCAGCCTTCGGCAGCTCCTACCTTGGAATACGTTTCCTGTAGGAGCTGCCGCAGGCTGCGATCTTTTTGCTTTATCAGTCGGTATTCTGCGGATTCAACCAGCCGCGCACCCGGCGGAACAACTGTTCCTGCTCAGCCTTTTTATCCGGCAACGCCTGCAACGCCACCTGGCTAAACGCCGAGGTCTTCAACCGCTTGCTCGCCTGCATACGCTCCAGCGCTGCGTTGCGATCCAGTGCCTTGTCCATGTAGAAAATATCCGCGGTCGGCACTTTCAATGTCGGTGTCAGTTCCGCCAATGCCGGTTTGGCTTTGGCCGGTGTCTGCGCATCGACCATCACAAACTTCTCCACCTGCGCGGTCTGCTTCTCGCTCAGATAACGCGCCGCCCAATAAGCCCCGGTGCCATGACCGAGCACGACAATGCTGCGCGCGCTCTGCTGTTCGGCATAGGCAATGGCCGCGTCGATGCGGGCAAAGATGCGCTCGCCGTCAGCCTTTTCCTGTTCCTCCACGGTGTCGGCCGCAACTTGATCGGCGACCTCGGCTTCACCGCCGGCGGCCTGCTCAATCGGCTGCGCGGTGGTGGCATCCTTGCTGCCGGTTTCCGGCGCTTTCGGCGCGGCGACGGGCTCGACGACGCGCGGTGCGATGGCATCGCTTTGCAGATCGGGCAGGGTGATACTCAGGCTGCTCCACTTGGCGTCGGGCAATTTCTGCCGCAACGGGCCGATTGCTTGCGGCCAGTCAGCGGTTTCGCCGGCGCCGGGGATGATAATCACCGCGCCCTTGGGTTCGGCGGTGTTGGCGGTTTTCCACAGGGCGAGGAAGGTGTCGCTGCCGGCCTGCAACTGTTGCTGCTCTTGCGCCGGAACCGTACGGCCGAGTGCGGCGGCTTCTTCCTGACTACGCTCAAGCAGTGGCTGGCGTTCGACGGGTTTCGCTTCGGCAGGTTTTTCCGCCGAGGCGGCAGGCGCCGGATCGGCGGCTTCGACGGAAAACGCACAAGGCAGGATCAGCGACAGGCACAATGCTGGCATTGCCAGGCGGTAGACAGAGGGCATCGGTTATTCCAGGCCAGAAATGTATCCCGGCAGCCTAATGGGTTGGTCAGAATTTGTCAGTGTATGAGACTTCAATGAAGCGATTTTGCTGCCTCTGGTTTATCGGCTGGTTGTGCTTTCCCTTGATCGCCTGGGCGGTGCCTGAGCCGTCGGCGCACGCTGCGCAATTGACGGCGAGCCAGCAACAGTGGCTGGCGCAACACAAAGAGCTGCGCGTCGGTCTGGTGTTGCAGGCGCCGTTTGCGCAATACGACCGGCGTTTGCAAAAGCTGTCCGGGGCCAACGTCGAACTGATGAAGTCGCTGGCCAAGGTGCTCAATGTCGAACTGAGCTGGCGCAATTTTCAAGACCTCGCGCAACTGGAAGCCGCGGTGCGCGAAGGTGAAATCGACATCGCCCCCGGCCTGATGCAAACCCCGAGCGCGCTGCGTCTCTGGCAGTTTTCCGACCCCTACATGCGCGTGCCGCAACTGGTGGTCAGCGATCAGAAAGCCAGCGGCACGATCGATCTGGAAAAACTCGATAGCCAGACCCGCGTCGCCGTGCGCATGCCCAGCGCGACTGCCGATTATCTGCGCGGCAACTATCCCCACCTCAATCTGCAAGGCGTGCCGCTGGAACGTCAGGCGTTGCAGTTGCTGTTGAGTCAGCAGGCGTCCTATGCGGTGGTCGATGAAGCGCAACTGGGGCGACTGTCGGTGGAGCCGGAATTTGCCGAACTGGTAGTGGTTGGCGATATCGGTCTACCGCAATTGTTGCGGGTTGCTTCGCGACGGGATTGGCCGGAGCTGGCCGGCATCGTCCAAAGCGCTTTGCGCGCGATCCCGGCGAAAGATCTGGAGCGCCTGCACAATCAATGGCTGCAACCGAAATACCCGCGATTGTCGGAGTCGCCGGGCTTCTGGCAAAACCTCGCGCTGTTGTTTGCGGTGATGTTGCTCAGTTGCGTGGCGATCGTGTTCTGGCAACGGCGCCAGCAGCACAGCCTCGAACAACGGTTGCTCGCCGCCCGGGAAGACATTGCCTTGCGCGCCGCCAGCGAAGAAGCGCTGCGGCTGACGCAATTTTCCATCGATCAAAGCACCGTCGGCATCCTCTGGGTCAACTGGGACAGCCATGTGCGCTACGCCAATCGCGCGGCGGAAAACATGCTCGGTTATCCCTCGGGCGGGTTGATCGAGCGGCCGCTGATCGACTTCGAACCGGGTCTGCACATGGATCGCTGGCTCAATCTCTGGAAGCGTGCGCGAGCCAGCGAGGAAGGGCCGTTGAGTTTTGAAACCAGTTGCTTGCGTGCCGACGGCAGTATTTTGCCAGCGGATGTGTCGCTGAGTTTTCTGCGTTTTCGCGACAGTGAATACCTGGTGGTCTACCTCACCGACGTCACCGACCGCCGTCGCGCACTGGCCGCGTTGCAGGAAAGTGAGGCGCGGCTGCAAGGCATCGCCGCCAACGTTCCGGGATTGGTGTTCCGGCTGGAGCGCGCGCCGGTGACCGGGCAGATCGACTTTGCCTACATCAGCGAGGGTAGCGAAAGTCTGGTCGGCTACGCGCCGGCCGCCATCGCCCATCGCGACATGGGCCTGCGCAGTCTGGTGCACCCGGACGACAAGGCCAGTTATCACCGCACCCAGGATCAGGCGCTGGACACCGACAGCGACTGGTCGTGGCAGGGCAGAATTGTTACGCGACAGGGCCAGCAGCGCTGGGCCGAAATCAAGGCGATCACCCGGCAACTGGAGGATGGCGCGTACGTCTGGGACGGCATCGTCTGGGACATTACCGAGAGCAAACGCATTGAACTGGAACTGGCCGATTCTCGTGAACAGCTGCGCGAACTGTCGGCGCACCTTGAAAGCGTGCGCGAAGAAGAGAAGGCGCGCATTGCCCGCGAAGTGCACGATGAGCTGGGGCAGATGCTCACGGTGCTGAAACTGGAGACATCGATGTGCGAATTGGCCTACGCGCAACTCGACCCCGGTTTGAACGAACGGCTCAACAGCATGAAGCGCCTGATCGCCCAGTTGTTTCAGTTAGTGCGTGATGTGGCGACGGCGCTGCGGCCACCGATTCTGGATGCCGGGATCGCGTCGGCGATCGAATGGCAGGCGCGACGATTTGAAGCGCGTACGCAGATTCCCTGTCTGGTGCAGGTGCCGGAGAATCTGCCGGCGCTGAGTGATGCCAAGGCGATCGGGTTGTTCCGGATTTTGCAGGAAGCGCTGACCAACGTGATGCGTCACGCTCAGGCGCATACTGTGGAACTGACGCTGGCGCTGGAGGGCGATGAGTTGTGCCTGACGGTTGCCGATGATGGCGTAGGATTTGTCGCCGCTACGGGCAGGCCGACTTCGTTTGGTTTGGTCGGCATGCGCGAGCGGGTGTTGATCATGGGTGGGCGGTTGGTGCTGGAGAGTGAACCGGGGGAGGGTACTAGCCTGAATGTTTGGGTGCCTTTGGATCGCTAGAAGATCGCAGCCTTCGGCAGCTCCTACAGGGGAGTGCGATCAATGTAGGAGCTGCCGCAGGCTGCGATCTTTTGCCCTTAAAAACAACAACCGAGGAGAGTGCAAGTGATCCGTGTACTGGTAGCCGAAGACCACACCATCGTCCGTGAGGGCATCAAGCAATTGATCGGCCTGGCCAAGGATCTGCAAGTGGTGGGCGAGGCGAGCAATGGCGAACAACTGCTGGAAACCCTGCGCCATGTGCCGTGCGAAGTGGTGCTGCTCGATATCTCCATGCCCGGGGTCAATGGCCTGGAGGCGATCCCTCGGATCCGCGCACTGAACAATCCGCCAGCGATTCTGGTGCTGTCGATGCATGACGAAGCGCAGATGGCAGCTCGCGCGTTGAAGGTCGGCGCGGCCGGTTATGCGACCAAGGACAGCGATCCGGCACTGTTGCTCACGGCGATCCGCAAGGTCGCGGCGGGTGGGCGTTACATCGATCCGGATCTGGCGGATCGGATGGTTTTTGAAGTCGGTTTGACCGATGCCAGGCCATTGCACTCTCTTCTCTCCGAGCGTGAATTTTCAGTTTTCGAGCGCCTGGCCCAAGGCGCCAATGTCAACGACATCGCCCAGCAACTGGCGCTGAGCAGCAAAACCATCAGCACCCACAAGGCGCGGCTGATGCAGAAGCTCAACATCACCTCGCTGGCCGAACTGGTCAAATACGCGATGGAACACAAACTCCTCTGAACCCGCCCCCTGTAGGAGCTGCCGAAGGCTGCGATCTTTTGATTTTGCTGTTTATAAAGTCAAAAGATCGCAGCCTTCGGCAGCTCCTACAGTAGACCGTGTTGGCATATCTGTGAGCGACAGGGGCTTTTGCTTGTTCTTGCGGCTCGCAGCTTGTCCCTCGCCACTGCCGTATCCGTTAGCGCCATCGTTGTAGGGCAATCCCTACCCCCAACCTTCCATCCGGCTGAGGCGATTCTCTCCTGCGCCCCGATTTGCGTGCCTGTCAGCAACCACTAGGCTTAATCCACAAGCAGTCATCAACAACAAAGGTGTGGGTATGAGCCAGGTCGATTCAAACGCAGGGGCCAGTGATGTGCTGGTCAGCTTTCGTGGAGTGCAGAAGAGCTACGACGGCGAGAACCTGATCGTCAAAGACCTCAACCTGGACATTCGCAAAGGCGAATTCCTCACCCTGCTCGGGCCGTCCGGTTCCGGGAAAACCACCAGCCTGATGATGCTCGCCGGTTTCGAAACGCCGACTGCCGGCGAAATTCTGCTGGCCGGGCGTTCGATCAATAACGTGCCGCCGCACAAACGCGACATCGGCATGGTCTTTCAGAACTACGCGCTGTTCCCGCACATGACCGTCGCTGAAAACCTCGCGTTCCCGCTGACCGTCCGAGGCCTGAACAAAAGCGACGTCAACGACAAGGTCAAGAAAGTCCTGAGCATGGTGCAGCTTGACGCATTCGCCTCGCGCTACCCGGCGCAGTTGTCCGGTGGTCAGCAACAACGTGTGGCATTGGCCCGCGCGCTGGTGTTCGAACCGCAACTGGTGCTGATGGACGAACCCCTCGGCGCCCTCGACAAACAATTGCGTGAACACATGCAGATGGAAATCAAACACCTGCACCAGCGCCTCGGCGTGACTGTGGTCTACGTGACCCACGATCAGGGTGAAGCGCTGACCATGTCTGACCGCGTCGCGGTCTTTCATCAGGGCGAAATCCAGCAGATTGCTCCGCCGCGCAGCCTCTACGAAGAACCGAAAAACACCTTCGTCGCCAACTTCATCGGCGAGAACAACCGCCTCAACGGCCGTCTGCTCAGCCAGAGCGGCGAGCGTTGCGTGGTCGAGTTGGGCCGTGGCGAAAAAGTCGAGGCACTGGCGGTCAACGTCGGCAAGACCGGCGAACCGGTGACCCTGTCGATCCGTCCGGAGCGCGTCAGCCTCAACGGTTCGAGCGATCAATGCGTTAACCGCTTCTCAGGGAGGGTGGCGGAATTCATCTATCTGGGCGACCACGTCCGGGTGCGCCTGGAAGTCTGCGGCAAGACCGACTTCTTCGTGAAACAACCGATTGCCGAGCTCGATCCCGCGCTCGCCGTCGGTGACGTGGTACCGCTTGGCTGGCAGGTCGAGCACGTTCGCGCGCTTGATCCGCTTTTAGAGGCGAACTGATCGCCCCGGCAATACCAACACCAACCCTGCACGTGGAGAGAACAATAAATGTTGAGATCCCTGAAGTTCACCGCCCTGACCCTGGGCCTGATGGGTGCGACCAGCGCAATGGCCGCTGGCCCAGATTTGACCGTGGTGTCGTTTGGCGGGGCGAACAAGGCGGCGCAAGTCAAAGCCTTCTATGCACCGTGGGAAGCAGCGGGCAACGGCAAGATCGTCGCTGGCGAATACAACGGCGAAATGGCCAAGGTCAAAGCCATGGTCGACACCAAGAGCGTGTCGTGGGACCTGGTCGAAGTTGAATCGCCAGAACTGTCCCGTGGTTGCGACGAAGACATGTTCGAACAACTCGACCCGGCGCTGTTCGGCAAATCCGAAGACTACGTCAAAGGCGCGATTCAGCCGTGCGGCGTAGGTTTCTTTGTGTGGTCGACCGTGCTGGCTTACAACGCCGACAAGCTGAAAACCGCACCGACCAGTTGGGCGGATTTCTGGGACACCAAGCAGTTCCCGGGCAAACGTGGCCTGCGTAAAGGTGCCAAGTACACCCTCGAATTCGCCTTGATGGCCGATGGCGTGGCGCCGAAAGACGTCTACAAAGTGCTGGCGAGCAAGGACGGTCAGGATCGTGCGTTCAAGAAACTCGATGAGCTGAAACCGAGCATCCAGTGGTGGGAAGCTGGCGCGCAACCACCGCAATACCTCGCTTCCGGTGACGTGGTGATGAGCTCGGCTTACAACGGGCGCATCGCGGCGGTGCAAAAAGAATCCAACCTGAAAGTGGTGTGGAACGGCGGCATCTACGACTTCGACGCCTGGGCCATCCCGAAAGGTCTCGACGCCAAGCGTGCCGAAGCGGCGAAGAAGTTCATCGCCTACTCCGTACAGCCGCAGCAGCAGAAGACCTACTCGGAAAACATCGCCTACGGCCCGGCCAACACCCAAGCCGTGCCGCTGCTGGCCAAGGACGTCCTGAAAGACATGCCGACCACCCCGGAAAACATCGCCAACCAGGTGCAGATCGACGTCAGCTTCTGGGCTGACAACGGCGAGCAACTGGAGCAGCGCTTCAACTCCTGGGCTGCGAAATAAGCACTGTTTCATCTGCGAGGGATGGCGAGGGTGAATTTGTGGCGAGGGGATTTATCCCCGTTGGGTTGCGAAGCAGCCCCAAAGCCATACCCGCTCGGTGGGTCAGATAAACCGCATTCTCAGGTTTTACGACTGCTGCGCAGCCGAACGGGGATAAATCCCCTCGCCACAAGGCTCGCTCCCACAGGTAGCTGTGTTTCAACACAACAGAGGTGGTTCGCCGCCTCTGTAACGATCAAAGATTTGCGGAGTACGTCATGGCCATCGCCGTTCCCCTGAACGAGGGCAACAGCCCCACCTTGAAGCAGAAGCTCAAGCGCGCCGAGCGGGTCAACCGCTGGAAGGCTCAAGCGCTGATCGCGCCGTTGGTGCTGTTTCTGTTGTTGGTGTTTCTGGTGCCGATCGTGGCGCTGCTCTACAAAAGCGTCGGCAACCCCGAAGTGGTCGGCGGCATGCCGCGCACGGTGGCGGCCATCGCCAGTTGGGACGGCCGCGGCCTGCCCGCTGAACCGGTCTACAAGGCCGCCGGCGAAGACCTCGCCGAAGCACGTAAAAACCAGACGCTGGGCGATCTGTCCAAGCGCTTGAACATGGAGTTGGCCGGCTACCGCAGCCTGCTGACCAAAACCGCCCGGGCGCTGCCTTTCGCCAGCGAACCGGCCTCTTATAAAGAAGCGCTGGAAGCACTCGACGAACGTTGGGGCGATCCGGCGTACTGGCAAGCGGTCAAACGCAACACCAGCAGCATCACGCCTTATTACTTGCTGGCGTCCGTCGATCACCGCATCGACGACCTCGGCGAAATCGCCCCGGCCACCCCGGATCAGGCGATCTACCTCGACATCTTTGCCCGCACGTTCTGGATGGGCCTGGTGATCACAGTGATCTGCCTGTTGCTCGCCTATCCACTGGCCTACCTGCTGGCGAATCTGCCATCGCGGCAGAGCAACCTGCTGATGATTCTGGTGCTGCTGCCGTTCTGGACGTCGATTCTGGTGCGCGTTGCTGCGTGGATCGTGCTGCTGCAATCCGGCGGTCTGATCAACAGTGGCCTGATGGCCATGGGCATCATCGATAAACCGCTGGAACTGGTGTTCAACCGCACCGGCGTGTACATCTCGATGGTGCACATTCTGCTGCCATTCATGATCCTGCCGATCTACAGCGTGATGAAAGGCATCTCGCCGACCTACATGCGTGCCGCAATTTCCCTCGGCTGCCACCCGTTCGCCAGTTTCTGGCGGGTGTACTTCCCGCAGACCTACGCCGGTGTCGGCGCCGGGTGTCTGTTGGTGTTCATCCTCGCCATTGGCTACTACATCACCCCGGCGCTGCTCGGCAGCCCCAACGATCAAATGGTCAGCTACTTCGTCGCCTTCTACACCAACACCAGCATCAACTGGGGCATGGCCACCGCACTCGGCGGGCTGTTGCTGCTGGCGACCGTGGTGCTTTATCTGATTTACAGCTGGCTGGTCGGCGCCAGTCGCCTGCGCCTGAGCTAAGGGGAATTCGAGATGCTGAGTCCTTACATGTCGCCCATTGAACGGGTGTGGTTCTACAGCCTGCGGATCCTCTGCGGCCTGATTCTGTTGTTCCTGATCCTGCCGGTGCTGGTGATTATTCCGCTGTCGTTCAACTCGGGAAGTTTTCTGGTCTATCCGCTACAGGGTTTTTCGCTGCAGTGGTACCACGACTTCTTCGCCTCGGCGGAATGGATGCGCGCGCTGAAGAACAGCATCATCGTTGCTCCGGCGGCGACGGTGCTGGCGATGATCTTCGGTACGCTGGCGGCGATTGGCCTGACTCGCGGTGACTTCCCCGGTAAAGCGCTGGTGATGGCGCTGGTGATTTCGCCGATGGTGGTGCCGGTGGTGATCATTGGTGTGGCGAGTTATCTGTTCTTTGCGCCGTTGGGGTTGGGTAACAGTTTCTTCTCGTTGATTGTGGTGCACGCGGTGTTGGGTGTGCCGTTTGTGATCATCACGGTGTCGGCGACGTTGCAGGGGTTTAATCACAATCTGGTGCGGGCGGCGGCGAGTCTCGGTGCATCACCGCTGACCGCGTTTCGTCGGGTGACGTTGCCGCTGATCGCGCCGGGGGTGATTTCCGGGGCGCTGTTCGCGTTTGCGACTTCGTTTGATGAGGTGGTGGTGACGTTGTTTCTTGCGGGGCCTGAACAGGCGACGTTGCCTCGGCAGATGTTTAGCGGGATTCGCGAGAACCTCAGTCCGACGATTGCCGCTGCTGCGACGTTGCTGATTGCGTTCTCGGTCATCCTGTTGCTGACTCTGGAATGGCTACGTGGCCGCAGCGAAAAACTGCGTACTGCTCAGGTTTAAGGGCCAGATCAAGAGCTTACCCCCTCACCCCAGCCCTCTCCCCGAAGGGGGCGAGGGGGAAAGGGAGCAGATCGTTGTGCTTTTCAAAACCTGAGTTCGACTCGGTATTTCAGGTCGGTGTACTTTGAAAGTACAGCGCGGTCAGTCCCCTCTCCCTCTGGGAGAGGGCTAGGGTGAGGGGCTCTTGATCTTGCGCTCAATGCGTCATTCACCACCTGAATAGCAGACAACCCCAAATCCCCAGCTAATCTTGTGCCCAGCTCCCACATCTATAAGAGGCTGCGCACGATGAGTCTGTCCCAGTTCAAAATCGCTCACAAACTGATCACCGGCGCCGCCGCCATCGAGCAACTGGCCGCCGAACTCACGCGCCTCGACATCGACAACCCGCTGATCGTCACCGACGCCGCGCTGGTCAAATCCGGCACGGTCGAGCTGGCGTTGTGCCAATTGGGCGGGCGCGAGTACGAGATTTTCGACCGCGTATTGCCAGACCCGGAAATCGCCATCGTCGAAGACTGCATGCGCGTGTACCGCGAGGGCGGGCATGACGGCTTGATCGGCCTCGGTGGCGGCAGTGCTATCGACATCGCCAAAAGCGTCGCCGCGTACGCCGGTTACCACGGCGCGCTGGAAGATCTGTTCGGCGTCGATCAGGTGCCGCGCAAAGGCCCGCCGCTGATCGCCATCCCGACCACCGCCGGCACCGGTTCCGAAGTGACCAACGTCGCCATCCTTTCGGACAAAGTCGCGCAACTGAAGAAAGGCATCGTCAGCGACTATCTGTTACCCGACGTCGCGCTGGTCAGCCCGCAAATGACCCTGACCTGCCCACGCAGCGTCACCGCCGCCAGTGGCGTCGATGCGTTGGTGCACGCCATCGAATCCTATCTGTCGGTCAACGCCTCGCCGATCACCGACTCACTGGCGATCGGCGCGATCAAACTGATCGCCAAAGCCCTGCCCAAGGCCTACGCCAACGGCGCCAACTTGCAAGCCCGCGAAGACATGGCCACCGCCAGCCTGATGGCCGGCATGGCGTTCGGCAATGCCGGGGTCGGCGCGGTGCATGCGCTGGCGTATCCGCTGGGCGGGCGATTCAACATTGCCCATGGCGTCAGCAATGCCTTGCTGCTGCCGTATGTCATGACCTGGAACAAGATGGCCTGCGTCGAGCGCATGCAGGATATTGCCGAAGCCATGGGCGTGAAGACTGCTCATCTGAGTGCAGCCGAGGCGGCGGACAAAGCCGTGCAGGCGATGACCGACCTGTGCGCAGCGGTGGAAATTCCTGCCGGGCTGCGCAGTTTCGGTGTGCCGGAAGAAGCGATCCCGGCCATGGCGGTGGAAGCCGCGGGGATCGAGCGCCTGATGCGCAATAACCCGCGCAAACTCAGCGCTGTCGACATCGAGAAGATCTACCGCGCGGCGTATTGAGTCAGCGCCGGTCATCCGTCATGGCACAACCCAATCATCGCGGTCACGGTGCGCGCTTGGAAACTTGAGGTATACAATGCGCGCCATCGTGATTTAGCTCAGAAAAGGTGCGTCATGCAGCCCTTCGTAATTGCTCCGTCGATTCTCTCCGCCGACTTCGCCCGCCTCGGCGAGGAAGTGGACAATGTTCTCGCCGCTGGCGCCGACTTCGTCCACTTCGACGTCATGGACAACCACTACGTACCCAACCTGACCATCGGCCCGATGGTTTGCGCGGCGTTGCGCAAGTACGGCGTCACCGCGCCGATCGACGCGCACCTGATGGTCAGCCCGGTGGATCGCATCGTTGGCGACTTCATCGAAGCCGGCGCGACCTACATCACCTTTCACCCGGAAGCCACGCTGCACGTTGATCGCTCGCTGCAGCTGATCCGTGAAGGCGGCTGCAAATCCGGTCTGGTGTTCAACCCGGCAACCCCGCTGGACGTGCTCAAGTACGTGATCGACAAGGTCGACATGGTCTTGCTGATGAGCGTCAACCCAGGCTTCGGCGGGCAGAAATTCATTCCTGGTACCCTCGACAAACTGCGCGAAGCGCGGGCGATCATCGATGCTTCGGGCCGTGACATCCGTCTGGAAATCGACGGCGGCGTCAACGTCAACAACATCCGCGAAATCGCCGCGGCTGGCGCTGACACCTTTGTCGCCGGCTCGGCAATCTTCAATGCGCCGAACTACCAGGAGGTCATCGACAAGATGCGCTCCGAACTGGCGCTGGCGCGCCCATGAGCGGATTTGAGCAGCTGTTCCCGGGAAAACTGCCACGGCTGGTGATGTTCGATCTGGATGGCACGCTGATCGACTCGGTTCCAGACCTGGCAGCGGCGGTGGACACCATGCTGCTCTCCCTCGGCCGCCAGCCTGCCGGCATCGAAGCGGTGCGCGAGTGGGTTGGCAACGGCGCGCCGGTTCTGGTGCGCCGTGCTTTGGCCGGTGGCATCGATCATTCGGCGGTGGATGACGTCGAGGCCGAGCACGCGCTGGAAGTGTTCATGGAGGCTTACGGCGCCAGCCATGAGCTGACCGTGGTCTATCCCGGCGTGCGCGACACCCTCAAGTGGCTGCAAAAGCAAGGCGTGGCCATGGCGCTGATCACCAACAAGCCGGAGCGCTTTGTCGCGCCGCTGCTGGATCAGATGAAGATCGGCCGCTACTTCAAGTGGATCATCGGCGGCGATACCTTGCCGCAGAAGAAGCCTGATCCGGCGGCGCTGTTTTTCGTGATGAAAATGGCCAACATCCCGGCCTCGCAATCGTTGTTCGTCGGCGACTCGCGCAGCGATGTGCTGGCGGCGAAAGCGGCGGGGGTCAAATGCGTGGCGCTGAGTTATGGCTACAACCATGGCCGACCGATTGCCGAAGAATCGCCGGCGCTGGTGATCGACGATCTGCGCAAGCTAATTCCCGGTTGCCTCGGTTCGGCCGCTGAGATAACGTTGCCCGACGCTTCTCAATCCCATTCTGGAAACGCCATCGTGGTGGTCACTCGCAAACTCTGGATGAAAGTCATCAAGGCCCTGGCCCGCTGGCGTTGGCGCGCCTGACTTTTTTCTGGCCGGCCTGCCGGCGCGTTTGCATACCTGACTGATAGCACCTCACACCACGAGGCACCTTATGATCCGCGAAGAATTCCTGCGCTTGGCCGCTGACGGCTACAACCGCATTCCGTTGGCCTGCGAAACCCTGGCCGACTTCGACACGCCGCTGTCGATCTACCTGAAACTGGCCGACCAGCCCAACTCCTACCTGCTCGAATCGGTGCAGGGCGGCGAGAAATGGGGCCGTTACTCGATCATCGGCCTGCCGTGCCGCACGGTCATGCGCGTTCATGATCATCACGTCAGCATCACTGTTGACGGCGTCGAGACCGAAAGCCACGACGTTGAAGACCCACTGGCCTTTGTCGAATCCTTCAAGGCGCGTTACAACGTGCCGACCATTGCAGGCCTGCCGCGCTTCAACGGTGGTCTGGTGGGTTACTTCGGTTACGACTGCGTGCGTTATGTCGAGAAGCGCTTGGGCAAGTGCCCTAACCCGGATCCATTGGGTGTGCCGGATATTTTGCTGATGGTTTCCGACGCCGTCGTGGTGTTCGACAACCTTGCCGGCAAGATGCACGCGATTGTCCTCGCCGACCCTGCGCAGGAAGATGCTTTCGAACAAGGTCAGGCACGTTTGCAGGAATTGCTCGAGCAACTGCGCCAGCCGATCACCCCGCGCCGTGGCCTGGATTTCAGCAAGCAGCAATCGGCTGATCCGGTATTCCGTTCCAGTTTTACTCAGGACGATTACGAAAAAGCCGTCGACACCATCAAGGAATACATCCTTGCCGGTGACTGCATGCAGGTCGTGCCGTCGCAGCGTATGTCGATCGACTTCAAGGCTGCACCGATCGATTTGTACCGCGCGCTGCGCTGCTTCAACCCGACGCCGTACATGTACTTCTTCAACTTTGGCGACTTCCATGTGGTCGGCAGTTCGCCGGAAGTGCTGGTGCGCGTCGAAGACAATTTGATTACCGTGCGCCCGATCGCCGGCACACGCCCACGTGGCGCGACCGAAGAAGCCGATCTGGCGCTGGAAGAAGACCTGCTGTCGGACGACAAAGAGATCGCCGAGCACTTGATGCTCATCGATTTGGGGCGTAACGATACGGGGCGCGTTTCGGAAATCGGTTCGGTGAAGCTCACCGAGAAGATGGTTATCGAGCGTTATTCCAACGTGATGCACATTGTGTCCAACGTCACCGGTCAGTTGAAAGAAGGCCTGACGGCGATGGACGCACTGCGGGCGATTCTGCCGGCGGGCACCTTGTCCGGTGCGCCGAAGATTCGTGCGATGGAAATCATCGACGAGCTGGAACCGGTCAAGCGTGGTGTGTATGGCGGTGCAGTCGGTTACTTCGCCTGGAACGGCAACATGGACACCGCGATTGCCATCCGCACCGCAGTGATCAAAAACGGCGAACTGCACGTGCAGGCCGGTGGCGGCATCGTCGCCGACTCGGTGCCGGCCCTGGAATGGGAAGAAACCCTGAACAAACGCCGCGCGATGTTCCGCGCCGTCGCCCTGGCCGAACAAACCCCTGACTGATCGCAGATCCCTTATGGGAGAGGCCTTGTGTGGTAAGGGGATTTATCTGTGGTGTGGGGATTCATTGTGGCGAGGGGATTTATCCCCGATGGGGCGCGAAGCGGCCCTTAAACCTGCAACACGGATTTCTTCAGGTGTACCGTGCGCAATGGCTTTGCGACTGCTGCGCAGCCGGTCGGGGATAAATCCCCTCACCACAGGTAGATGTTCCCTCCAGAAAATATCAGTCATAAAAAAAGCGGCGCCTGTGAGGGCGCCACTTTTTTCATGCCCTGCAACAACCCCCTGTAGGAGCTGCCGCAGGCTGCGATCTTTTGCTCTACCGCTTAAAAATCCAACACCACCCCAACATTCACGCCCTGTTGGGTAAAGTCATCATCCTTGCGGAACGAATACCCGCCACGCAACGCCAGATCCGCCGTCAGCTTATGGCTAACACCCAAACTCAAACGGTTCAAATGGCTCTGCGGCGTATAACCCTCAAGTTTGAAGTCATTCGCCGGCAAGGTATTCAGCGCGATATTGACCTTCTGCACGTCATCCTCGTACTCGCGTTCATGCGCATACTCACCAAACACCTGCGTTTGCGGCGTGAAGTTGTACTTGCCCTGAATACCAACACCCAGACGTTTCGAATCGCGGGTCTGATCATCGAAGGTCAGCGCTGTAGCGCGGTTGCTCTTCTCTGAATAACCATCGACATCAACACTGGCGTAATCAGCGCTGACGAACGGCGACAGATGCCATTCGCTGCCCGGCTGGGCAATGTCATAACCGATGCGCGTGCTGAACGCCCAGAGGCTGCCGTCGGTATCACCTTTCTCCGCACCTTCGCTGGCGCCCAGATCAAACTTGCGCTTGAGGTTGTCGTAGTCGAGTTTGCCGCCGGTCAACGCCGCGTCAGCCCACCAGCGATTCTGCTGGAACTGGGCAAATGCCGTGGCCATGTAGCTGTTGAGTTTGTAGTCCGAATCGTTATGCCCGGCCTCCAGGTTCTGCCGGTAGAAACCACCCGCCACACCGACACGCCACGCGTCATTCAGACGATAGCTGCCCCCGACATTGAGGTTGTAACCGCTGCCGTCTGCACTGGCGCCGCTGCTTTGGCTGTCGACATCCAGATGCTGGCCACCGGCGGAAACGATCGCGCGCCATTGGCCGACCGCTTGCCAGTTTTCCCAATCCGCCTGCCATTGGCTGCGCAGTTCATCCTGATGCGCACGCACGGTGGCGTGGGCCATTTCCGGCAGCAGTGTCAGTTCCCAAGGCGCGGCCAGTAGGGAATAGGCGTAGTCGGAGATCAGTTTCTGCCCGGCTTCGGTCGGGTGCACGCCGTCGTTGTAAATCAGCTTGGTCGGATCTGGCGTCGCACTGTTGATGCCGTAACGGGCGTTTTCCGGGCAACCGCTGCCGCTGAAGCACGTCGCTGTGAGGTTCTGATCAGTGGCCAGACCAAAACGGCCCGGATCGGCGAACACTTCCGACAGCAATACAGGAATGTTCAGCGGAATGATTTCCGCGTTGATGCCTTGCAGACGACTGACCAACTGGCTGTTGAATTGCGCGGCGAGTTGGCTGCTGAACGCTTGCAGCGGCGTGCCGTTGATGGCCGGGGTCAGACCGACGTCAGGCAACAGCCAGACCATCACGTATTTGGCACCGGCCGATTGCAACGCTTGCACGCTGTCAGCCAGTCGATCGGCACCGGCGTTGGCTTGCGGCAGGCTGAGGATGCGGCCCTGGAGGAAGTCGTTACCGCCGCCGGAAATGTAATACAGCGCATTCGGGTCAGCACGGAAGCCGTTCGAGGGCAGATAACCGGTGCGAGTGCGTTCACCGGTGGCCGATTGCGAGGTGATCGAATCGAGAATCTGGTCGGTGCGATAACCGCCGACCGCCCAATTGTTGCCGTCGACCTGACCGTTTTCGACGCGCACTTGCGAGCTGGAAGAGGCGGTCTGATCCGGGGTGAAGCCGAGTCGGCCACCGAGCAATTGCGTGGAGTTCAGATCACGGGATTCGCCGCTGCCGTCCAGATAGATTGGCCCGGTACGGTTGGTATAGCGCTGGGTAGCGCTGGCAGGGCCGCCGGTGTCGCGGAAGGTGCCGGCATCGTTGAGACTGTCGCCAAACACCACGAAATTCGAGTAAGGATTGGGGGCGGCATTCGCCTGGGCGCAGGCCAGTGCGAGCAAGCATCCAGCCAGCGGTACAAACAACGTCTGTTTGATCATGAGCAAGTCCGTTTATTTATTGTTGTAGGTGAACGAAACGACAGTACCAAAAACTTCCGGCCTTTTGCCATCGGTCGCGAACCCTCGCGTAGATTTAACCCCCAAACGCCCGGCCATATTGCACGCTCCGCCCAGCTAAGTTACTGTGCCGGAACGTATGAACGAGACCTTCCCCGTGTTGATCACCAGCAAACTTCTGGATCAAGTCATCAAGGCACACGCCCGCTGGCGTTGGCGCGCCTGAATCTTTTCTGCCGGCCCCGCCGGATCTGTATCGCTTTGCCTTCCTTGCCTGTTTGAAATGCCGCTGTGCCGACGCGTCTACCCGCGTCCGACATCGTGCAGCGCCCTGCGGGCAAGTCATCTGAAGGCTGTCTCCAAGTCAGAATTCAAGAGGTTCGAATCGCCATGTTGCTGATGATCGACAACTACGACTCCTTTACTTACAACGTTGTGCAATACCTCGGCGAACTGGGTGCCGAGGTCAAAGTCGTGCGCAACGACGAATTGACCGTCGCCGAAATCGAAGCGCTGAAACCCGAGCGCATTGTGGTCTCCCCAGGCCCTTGCACCCCGACCGAAGCCGGCATCTCCATCGAAGCCATCAAGCACTTCGCCGGCAAACTGCCGATCCTCGGTGTCTGCCTTGGCCACCAATCGATCGGCCAGGCGTTTGGCGGCGATGTAGTCCGCGCCCGCCAAGTGATGCACGGTAAGACTAGCCCGGTATTCCACGAGGACAAGGGCGTTTTCCAAGGCCTGAATCATCCGCTGACGGTTACCCGCTACCACTCGCTCATCGTCAAGCACGATACTTTGCCCGATTGCCTGGAACTGACCGCGTGGACGCAACACGACGACGGTTCGGTCGACGAAATCATGGGCCTGCGTCACAAGACCCTGAACATTGAGGGCGTACAGTTCCACCCCGAGTCGATCCTGACCGAGCAGGGTCATGAACTGTTTGCCAACTTCCTCAAACAAACCGGCGGCACGCGCTAAGGACTTCCCATGAATATCAAGACAGCCCTGAGCCGTATCGTCGAGCACCTCGATCTCAGCACCGATGAAATGCGCGATGTGATGCGCGAAATCATGACCGGACAATGCAGCGACGCGCAGATCGGCGCGTTCATGATGGCCATGCGCATGAAGAGCGAGAGCATCGACGAAATCGTCGGCGCCGTGTCGGTGATGCGTGAGCTGGCCGATCAGGTTGAACTGAAAACTCTCGACGGCGTGGTCGATGTGGTCGGCACCGGCGGTGACGGTGCGAACATCTTCAACGTGTCGACGGCTTCTTCGTTCGTCGTCGCGGCAGCCGGTTGCACTGTGGCCAAACACGGCAACCGCGCGGTCTCGGGTAAAAGCGGCAGCGCCGACTTGCTGGAAGCTGCCGGCATTTATCTGAACCTGACTCCGGTACAAGTCGCACGATGCATCGACAACGTCGGCATCGGTTTCATGTTCGCCCAGACCCACCACAAAGCCATGAAGTACGCCGCCGGCCCGCGCCGCGATCTCGGCCTGCGTACGTTGTTCAACATGCTCGGCCCGCTTACGAATCCGGCCGGTGTTAAGCATCAGGTAGTGGGCGTGTTCAACAAGGCACTGTGCCGGCCATTGGCCGAAGTGTTGCAGCGTCTGGGCAGCAAGCACGTGCTGGTGGTGCACTCGAAGGACGGTCTGGACGAGTTCAGCCTCGCCGCGCCGACTTTTGTCGCCGAGCTGAAGAACAACGAAATCACTGAGTATTGGGTCGAGCCGGAAGATCTCGGCATGAAGAGCCAGAGCCTGCATGGTCTGTCGGTCGACGGCCCGGAAGCATCGCTGGCGCTGATCCGCGATGCCCTCGGCAAGCGCAAAACCGAGAACGGCCAGAAAGCCGCCGAAATGATTGTGCTCAACGCCGGTGCCGCGCTGTACGCCGCCGACGTGGCGAGCAGTTTGAAACAGGGCGTGGAGCTCGCGCACGACGCTTTGCACACCGGCCTCGCTCGGGAAAAACTCGAGGAGCTGGGTGCCTTTACCGCGGTATTCAGAGTGGAGAATGAGGGATGAGTGTACCGACGGTTCTGGAAAACATTCTGGCCCGCAAAGTTCAGGAAGTTGCCGAGCGTAGCGCCCGCGTCAGCCTGAGTGAGCTGGAAAGTCTGGCCAAGGCGGCCGATGCACCCCGTGGTTTCGCCAACGCGCTGCTGGCGCAAGCGAAGAAAAAGCAGCCAGCGGTGATTGCCGAAATCAAAAAGGCTTCACCGAGCAAAGGCGTGATCCGCGAGAATTTTGTTCCGGCCGACATCGCCAAAAGCTACGAGAAGGGCGGGGCGACCTGTCTGTCCGTGCTGACCGACATCGATTACTTCCAGGGCGCCGATGCTTATCTGCAACAGGCGCGTGCCGCGTGCAGTCTGCCGGTGATCCGCAAGGACTTCATGATCGATCCGTACCAGATCGTCGAAGCCCGCGCGTTGGGCGCCGACTGCGTGCTGTTGATCGTCTCCGCACTGGATGACGTGAAAATGGCCGAGCTGGCCGCTGTCGCCAAAAGCGTCGGTCTCGATGTGTTGGTTGAAGTGCACGACGGCGATGAGCTGGAGCGCGCGTTGAAAACCCTCGACACGCCGTTGGTCGGGGTCAACAACCGTAACCTGCACACCTTCGACGTCAGCCTCGAAGTGACGCTCGACCTGTTGCCGCGTATTCCGCGCGACCGGTTGGTGATCACCGAGAGCGGAATCCTCAACCGTGCCGATGTCGAGTTGATGGAAATCAGCGACGTGTATTCGTTCCTGGTCGGCGAAGCGTTCATGCGCGCGGAAAACCCGGGCACTGAACTGCAGCGCCTGTTCTTCCCGGAGCGTGGCACCTCGATCAGCGGTTCGACCCTCGACTGATTCGCTTCAGACCGAGTCGACCCTTTCGCGAGCAGGCTCACTCCTACACTTGGAATGCGTTCCCCTTGTAGGAGTGAGCCTACTCGCGAAGGGGCCATCGAAACCGCTGAAGATTCTTATGTTGCCGGAGCCTGTTATGTCGCTGCCAACCCCCCTGACCATCGAAGCCGGCCTCCAGGCCGAACAAGACTTGCTGGCCTCGGTCTGCGCCGGCGACTCCGAATTCGGCCTTCTATTCTGGCAACCCAGCGATCGCGCATTGGTCATGCCACGCCGCCTCAATCGTCTGCCCGCATTCGACCACGCCTGCGAAGTCTCCGCCGCCGCCGGCTGGCCAGTCCTGCTGCGTGAAACCGGCGGCGAACCCGTCCCGCAATCCGCCGCCACCATCAACATCGCGTTGGTCTACGCACCACCGCGCAGCGAAGGCGATCTGAACCGCATCGAAACCGGTTACCGCCGTCTCTGCGATCCGATCTGTCAGTTGCTCGATGAGTTGGGTGGCACGTCTTCCTTGGGCGAAATCGACGGCGCATTCTGCGACGGTCGTTTCAACGTCAATCTCGACGGTCGCAAAATGGTCGGCACCGCCCAGCGCTGGCGCCAGAGTCAGGGCGGACAGCGTCCGGTCGGTCTGGTGCACGGGGCGATGCTGATGGATGACGAGCGCGAATCGATGGTTGCAGCGGTCAATCGCTTCAATGAAGCGTGCGGCCTGGAGCAGCGGGTGAGGGCGCAAAGCCACATCGCTTTGCATGAAAAATTCAACGCGCCACAGGCCTTGGCGCGTCTCGATGAGCTGTTTCGTCTGATGCTGGCGCAGATGTACGCTTAGCGCGTACCGAAGACCACCATGGTCTTGCCTTTCACATCGACCAGGTTGCGTTCCTCAAGATCCTTGAGCACGCGACCGACCATCTCCCGCGAACAACCGACAATCCGCCCGATTTCCTGACGCGTCACTTTGATCTGCATGCCGTCCGGGTGGGTCATTGCGTCTGGCTGTTTGCACAACTCCAGCAGGCAACGCGCTACGCGACCGGTCACATCAAAGAACGCCAGATCGCCGACCTTGCGCGTGGTGTTGCGCAGGCGTTGTGCGATTTGTCCGCTGAGGACGTAAAGAATGTCCGGATCCTGCTGCGACAATTCGCGGAACTTGGTGTAGCTGATTTCCGCAGTTTCGCATTCGACCTTGGCGCGCACCCAGGCACTGCGTTCCTGCTCCTGACCGGCTTGCTCGAACAGGCCCAACTCACCGAAGAAATCCCCGGCGTTCAGGTAGGCAATGATCATTTCGCGGCCGTCGTCATCCTCGATCAGGATCGTCACCGAACCCTTGATGATGAAATACAACGTATCGGAACGGTCGCCGGCGCAGATGATGTTGCTCTTGGCCGCATGACGACGGCGCTGACAATGCATCAGCAGCTTGTCGAGGTTCTTGATTTTGGGTGTGGGGGTAATAGCAACCATGGTTGTATCCCGAAAAGACTGCACGGTGATGTTTGGTTTTTTTATGAGGCGCTGAAGGCGGTCGCTGCACAGCTGGCATGGGCGCCAGCGAATTGGCGCCAGCTTAACAGACACTTCGTCGCAAATTCGAGAAATTACCTACGTCGTAGACGCATCCGTCCTAGGAACGACGCGCGCTGGCGGCACAATGCCCGTGCTAAGCTGGCGACCCTTTTTTCTACAGTGGAGTCTTGGCGATGAAGGCACGCATCCAATGGGCTGGCGAAGCCATGTTCCTCGGCGAATCCGGCAGCGGTCATGTCGTGGTGATGGACGGTCCGCCGGACGCCGGTGGTCGTAACCTGGGTGTTCGTCCGATGGAAATGCTCCTGCTCGGTGTGGGCGGTTGCAGCAATTTCGACGTGGTCAGCATTCTGAAGAAGTCGCGTCAGGCCGTGGAAAGCTGCGAAGCCTTTCTTGAAGCCGAACGCGCGACCGAAGATCCGAAAGTGTTCACCAAGATTCACATGCATTTCGTGGTCAAGGGCCGTGGCTTGAAAGAAGCCCAGGTCAAACGCGCGATCGAGCTGTCCGCCGAGAAATATTGCTCGGCCTCGATCATGCTCGGCGCCGCTGGCGTGGCCATCACCCACGATTACGAAATCGTCGAACTCGGTTGAAGCGACATTCAACTATCATAAAAGCAGTGCAGACTCTGGCGATCCCCCGCTGACGTCTGCATAATGCGCCACTTTTTTCAGGGCAGTGATCGGTCAACCGACGGATCATCCGCCTGAACAGATAACCAAAATCGCCATCGCGAAGAGGTGTTAACATTCATACGCATGTTCGTTGTTCTAACTTTACGTGAATGATTGTTCTCGCTGCTGCGTCTAATACATTGAGAGTTTTTTATGTTGTATTGCTTATTATTGCTCCACGGGTTCAATAACCTGACAAAGACCTTGAGCTTCAACATCTATGACATCTGCTACGCGGAAACCCCGCAAGACCAGCAGGCGTACGTCGAGTACATCAATAAAGAGTACAACGCGAAACGTCTGACGCAGATCCTCACGGAAGTTGTCGATATCATTGGTGCCAACATCCTGAACATCGCGAGTCAGGACTATGAACCCCAGGGCGCCAGCGTCACGATTCTGATCTCTGAAGAGCCGGTCACCCCGACCGACAGCCAGATCGAAGAATCGCCGGGCCCGTTGCCCGAAATTATCCTGGCCCACCTCGACAAGAGCCACATCACGGTGCACACCTATCCGGAAATTCATCCGGACGACGGTATTGCCACGTTCCGTGTGGACATCGACGTGTCGACGTGTGGTGTCATCTCACCGCTGAAAGCGCTCAATTTCCTCATTCACCAGTTCGATTCGGACATCGTGACTGTGGATTATCGTGTGCGCGGCTTCACCCGTGACGTTGAAGGCAACAAGCACTTCATCGACCACGAGATCAACTCGATCCAGAACTACCTCTCCGAAGACACTCGCGACGCGTACCAGATGACCGACGTGAACGTGTACCAGGAAAACCTGTTCCACACCAAAATGCTGCTGAAGAACTTTGAACTGGATAACTACCTGTTCGGCGATGCGACCAGCAGCCTGTCCTCCGAGCAGCGTGCTCAGGTGACCGACCGGGTGAAACACGAAATGCTGGAAATCTTCTACGCGCGCAACATGCCGACCTAAGATTCCCGCACACAAAAAAAGGCGACCTCTCGGTCGCCTTTTTTCATGTCTGCCATAACCCCCTTGTAGGAGCAAAGCTTGCTCGCGAAGGGTCCCTACGCAACAACACACAAACAGACCTCAAATCCGATAAGTACTCTTGGTCATCACCTTAGCCAAAATACTCATCCCGAACTTCACCGGCGCCGGAAAACGAAACCCTCCAGCCTCCAGCGCACTCTCCGCATGATGCTCTTCATCAATACGCATCTGCTCCAGAATCGCCCGGGACTTCTCGTCCTCCGCCGGCAATTGCTCCAAGTGTTCATTCAAATGTTTGCACACCTGATGCTCGGTCGCCGCCACAAAGCCCAGACTTACTTTGTCGCTGATCAACCCGGCCACCGCTCCAATCCCGAACGACATCCCGTAAAACAGCGGATTGAGCACACTGGTATGGCTGCCCAACTGGTGAATGCGCTGTTCGCACCAGACCAGATGATCAATCTCTTCTTCAGCCGCGTGCTCCATGGCTGCGCGCACTTGCGGCAGCTTGGCGGTCAATGCTTGCCCTTGATACAACGCCTGGGCACAGACTTCACCGGTGTGGTTGATGCGCATCAGACCGGCGACGTGGCGGGTGTCTTCGTCGCTCATCTGCGTGTCCGGCTGCAAGATCGCTGGCGACGGGCGGTACGGCTGGCCACTGGAGGGCAGCAGGGTACGCATCGCGGCATCGGCTTGCAGCAGAAGACGGTCAATCGGCGAGTAGTGACGTTGGGTAGTCATGCTGACCTCCGGGAAGAATCTCGGCGGCCAGTTTAACCGAATCGGCCGGGGAAGGTTTGCGCTGGGTCATTCGGCACGCTGCATGTGCTTTATGTGCTGGATGTACGGGTGTGCTTTATGTAGGAGCTGCTGAAGGCTGCGATCTTTTGATCTTGTTTTTGCTACCTCGAAGATCAAAAGATCGCAGCCTTCGGCAGCTCCTACAGGTGACAAGCCGCAGGCCTGGTCGGTGAATCTTAGCCCGGCGGCCAGTTCATCTGGCGCTGGCCAAGTACGTGCATATGAATGTGGTAAACCGTCTGGCCACCTTTTTCATTGCAGTTCATCACCACGCGGAAGCCTTCCTCGCAACCCAGTTCCAGTGCCAGACGCTGCGCAGTGAACAGGATATGCCCGGCCAAAGCCTTGTCGTCTTCGGTCAGGTCATTGAGGGTGCGCACCGGTTTCTTCGGGATCACCAGAAAATGCACCGGCGCTTGAGGGGCGATGTCGTGGAAGGCCAGAACCTGGTCGTCCTCGTAAATGATCTTGGCCGGGATTTCCCGGTTGATGATCTTGGTGAACAGAGTATCCACTGCTGTTTTCTCCGTTGTTTGGGCTGAATCGAGTGTACCGCGTTGAATCGTGCTGCTTCAGCGCGGGCAGTAAGCTTTATTAACCATGCCGACAATCGTGCGGTTAAGCCAGCGCGAACCCAGTCGCGGCAGGAACGCGAACCAGCGGTTGCGGCGCCCCGGAATGATGATCGCGCGGTTCTTGTCGAGGGCGCGCACGGTGTACAGCGCGACTTCCTCGGGGCTCATCAGCACGTTGCTGGCGTTGAGCTTTTCCGTGTTCAGCTGTGCGGTACGGAAGAAGGCAGTACGCGTCGGGCCGGGGCAGAGCACCGAGACCTTGACCGCGCACTTTTTCAGCTCGACCCGCAGCGCTTCGGAAAAGTGCAGTACATAAGCCTTGCTGGCGAAGTAAGTGCTCATCCACGGGCCGGGATTGAACGCTGCAACCGAAGCAACGTTGAGAATCTGCCCGCCACCTTGCAGTGCCATGCTGTTACCGATCGCATGGCAGAGGCGGGTGAGGGCGAGGATGTTCACCTCGATCAAATCCTGCTCGGTCATCCAGTCCTGCGCGAGGAACGGGCCGCAAGTGCCGATACCCGCACAGTTCACCAGCAGATCAATCTGCCGGTCACCTTCTTCCAGTTCCAGCAAAAAACCGGACAAGCGCAATGGCTCGCCCAGATCACAGGCGCGGAACAACACTTCGACGCCGAAGCGCTGGGTCAATTCGATCGCAATGCTTTCCAGCTGATCACGCTGTCGAGCCACCAGAATCAGGCTGCGGCCGCGCCGGGCCAGAGCTTCGGCCATGGCCAGGCCGATGCCGCTGGAGGCGCCGGTGATCAGAGCGTAACGGGTCATGCAATTCTCCATCGCAACAGCTCCGCGCCGGCGACGCGGGTGTCACGGCGGGGAGCGCTGTTCATTCTTTCGCAGAGTCTACAGGGGCCTGCGCCGGTTCGGCTGCCTCGTCGGCGGAATTCGCTGCAGGTTCGACCTCGACGTCGATTTCATCGGTGGTCACCGAACCGCTTTGGTAGCTGCTTTCCAGATTGCTTTCATATTCGTCCTGGACGGCCGAGAACCCGCCGAATATCCCACCGACAAAGATCAACGCGAAGAACACGATCCACAACGAGCACAGCACTTTGACCGCTGTGCTGTTCGGTGGCGGCGGCGGGCCGTAGCGATTGGCGCCGGTATTGCCTGGCACGACCATGATCACCAGCGGGAAGAAACTGCCCACCACCGGCACCAGGTTGAGCAACCAGAGCCAGCCCGACCAGCCGATATCGTGCAGGCGCTGAACGCTGAATAGAATGCTGACGATGAAAAAGCCGAGGAACAAAAAGAAGGCGAGAATCCCGCCGATGATCAAGCCAGTGGTCGATTCGCCGCTGACCAGCCCCAAGGCGATCAGTGCGAACACACCCACAATCGGTAGCGTCACCAGGCCGAGCACCATTGTCCAGGCGAGAAAACGCAGACGACCGATCCGGCCTTCGACCCCAAACGGCTTGAGCGTTGCGAAGGCCGGCAGGCTTTCGCCGACGCTGGCACGCGGCGGTGCATAAGGGGAATCAGGTTCGGCCACGGCGGGAGCGTGCTCGTGGACGTCATTGAGGTTCAGCTCGATGGCGGTTTCATTTTCAATGCGCGCATCAATCCCGGTTTTGTTCAGCGCTTGCAGGTACGTCTGCGCATCGCTGTGGGAAAGATCACGTTTGAGGGCGACGACGCTGCCATTGAAGAGGCGCTCAATGGCGGCCACATCGCTTTTGAATAGATTCGCCAGATTGAGTTTGGCGGTCGTGATATCGACACCGGGCTGTAGAGCACCGTCGAAAACGATCTTGTAACGGGGGTCGCTCATGGCCGAGGCATCCTTGTCGCGAATGATTGAGGTCAGCAGTGTAAGGCCAGTCAACGGGCGACTGGCCTGTTTTTATTGACGAGGCCAGCGTAGCGGTAGCTGTGCAGCGCGCTCCTGCGCCTGACGATACTCGGCGTCGAGTCGTGCGATCAACTGATCGACACTCGGCAGGTCATCGATCTGCCCGACACCTTGACCGGCAGACCATACGGTCTTCCAGGCCTTGGCCTCGTCATTGATCGGCTTGAGCTTGTCGCCAAAATTCACTTCGCCCTTGCCTTGCAGGGCAGCCGTATCGAAACCGGCGGCTTGCAGGCTCTGGCGCATGAAGCTGGCCGGAACCCCTGACACCGCTGGAGTATGAATGATGTCCGCAGCCTTGGCTGTCAGGAGCATCTCCTTGTAAGCGTCAGGCGCATGACTTTCAGTGGTGCCGATAAATCGCGTACCGAAGTAGGCCAAATCCGCGCCGAGCAGCTGTGCGGCGAGAATCTCATGGCCGTGGTTCAAACATCCTGCAAGCAACAGCGTCTTGTCGAAGAACTCACGGATCTCGGCGATCAACGCAAATGGGCTCCAGGTACCGGCATGGCCCCCGGCGCCAGCGGCGACCGCGATCAAACCATCGACCCCGGCCTCGACCGCTTTCTCGGCATGCCGGCGCGTGGTGACGTCATGGAAGACCAGGCCACCATAACTGTGCACCGCGTCGACCAACTCTTTCACCGCGCCGAGGCTGGTGATGACGATCGGCACTTTGTGTTCGACGCAGATGTTCAGATCCGCCTGCAAGCGCGGATTGCTGTTGTGTACGATCAGGTTCACTGCGTAGGGCGCGGGGTTCTCCAGTGTCGCAAGGCCCGCTTCGATCTGTTCCAGCCACGCTTTGAAGCCGCTGCTTTCGCGTTGGTTCAACGCGGGGAAACTGCCGACTACGCCATTACGGCAGCAGGCGAGCACCAACTCAGGGTTGGAAATCAGAAACATCGGCGCCGCCACTACGGGCAGACGCAGACGTTGTTCGAGCAAAGCGGGCAGCGACATGATGAATACCCCAAAGATCTGTTCTTGTTGAAGTTAGAACGGCTTGACCACGACCAGAATTACAATAGCCAGCAATATCAGAACCGGCACTTCATTGAACCAGCGATAAAAGACATGGCTGCGGGTGTTTTCGCCACGGGCAAAACGTTTTACCTGCGCGCCGCACATGTGGTGGTAGCCGATCAGCAAAACGACCAGAGTCAGTTTGGCGTGAATCCAGCCGCCCATGCTGAAGATGCTCGGATTGAGGTAGATCAGCCAGCCGCCGAAGATCAGCGTGGCAATCATCGCCGGGCCCATGATGCCGCGGTACAACTTGCGCTCCATGACGCTGAAGCGTTCTTTGCTGATCGTGTCTTCGCTTTGCGCGTGATACACGAACAGTCGCGGCAAGTAGAACAGTCCGGCAAACCAGCAAACGACGCTGACAATGTGAAAAGCTTTTATCCATAAATAGAGCATTTTTAGTTATTCCAGGTTCACGGTACCCGGATAGTAGAGGCTTGAGCGTCCGCACGTCACCTTGACGGTTGTCGCAGGGCCGCGCGGCCCCTATTATCGACGGCTTTCCAGTGGGTTCTTTGAGGGCAGGTTATGGTCAAGGTCGGTATCGTCGGCGGCACGGGTTACACCGGTGTCGAATTGCTGCGTCTGTTGGCACAGCATCCGCAGGCAGAAGTGGTTGTGATCACTTCCCGATCCGAGGCCGGTCTGGCCGTGGCTGATATGTACCCGAACCTGCGCGGTCACTACGACGGCCTGGCCTTCAGCGTGCCGGACATCAAAACCCTCGGCGCTTGCGACGTGGTGTTCTTCGCCACGCCGCACGGTGTGGCTCACGCACTGGCGGGCGAACTGCTGGCAGCGGGCACCAAGGTCATCGACCTGTCGGCGGACTTCCGTCTGCAAGACGCGGAAGAGTGGGCCAAGTGGTACGGCCAGCCGCACGGCGCGCCTGAACTGCTGGACGAAGCGGTTTACGGTCTGCCGGAAGTCAATCGCGAGCAGATCAAGAAAGCTCGCTTGATCGCGGTGCCGGGTTGCTATCCGACTGCGACGCAGCTGGGTTTCCTGCCTTTGCTTGAAGCGGGTCTGGCCGATACTTCGCGTCTGATCGCCGACTGCAAATCCGGTGTTAGCGGCGCCGGTCGCGGTGCGGCTGTAGGCTCGTTGTACTCCGAGACGTCGGAAAGCATGAAGGCGTACGCGGTAAAAGGTCACCGTCACCTGCCGGAAATTCGCCAGGGCTTGCGTCGCGCAGCGGGCAAAGATGTGGGACTGACCTTCGTTCCGCACCTGACGCCGATGATTCGTGGCATTCATTCCACGCTCTACGCGACCGTGGTTGATCGTTCGGTGGATCTGCAGGCGCTATTCGAAAAGCGTTATGCCAACGAACCGTTCGTCGACGTGATGCCAGCCGGTAGTCATCCGGAAACCCGCAGCGTGCGTGGCGCCAATGTCTGCCGCATCGCGGTGCACCGTCCGCAGGATGGCGACCTCGTCGTGGTGTTGTCGGTGATCGACAATCTGGTCAAAGGTGCGTCGGGTCAGGCAGTGCAAAACATGAACATCCTGTTCGGTCTGGACGAGCGCTTCGGTCTGTCTCATGCCGGTATGCTGCCGTAACACTTTAAGCCGCACAGCAAAAAGGCCCGTCAAACGGGCCTTTTTGCATTCTGAGCAGTTGATCGGGTTTATTGATATACCGTAACAATAGTTGACCGATTTTCTAGGAGAAGCGGATAATGCGCGTCATCACGCATTATGGCGGCGTAACGCCGGGAGATAGTCAGCATGAGCGTCGAATCCTTCACCCCCACGGCTTTGCAATTCACCCACGGTGCCGCGCACAAGGTGAAGAGCCTGGTCGATGAAGAGGGGAATGATCGCTTGAAGCTGCGCGTATTCGTTACGGGCGGCGGTTGTTCAGGGTTTCAATACGGTTTCACCTTCGATGAAGACGTGGCCGAGGACGACACCATCGTCGAGCGCGAAGGCGTGAGTCTGGTGGTTGATCCGATGAGCTTCCAGTACCTGGCCGGTGCTGAAGTGGATTACCAGGAAGGTCTGGAAGGTTCGCGCTTCGTGATCAAGAACCCGAACGCCACCACGACCTGTGGTTGCGGTTCTTCGTTCTCGATCTGACGCCTCTTCGTTTCAGATAACAAAACGCCGCAGAGCCTTTCGGTTCTGCGGCGTTTTGCTGTGTGCGGTTTGATCAAGCCGGGTAGATGGCGCCCAAGACGCGAAGACCGCGCGCGCCGGTGACGCTCGGGCGGTTGGCGGCGATGCCTTCGAGGCAGCAATGAGCGAGCCAGGCGAACGCCATGGCTTCAACCCAGTCCGGATCGACGCCGTGAGTGGCAGTGCTGGCTACGGTTGCGTTAGGCAGCAGGGCGGCCAAGCGCTTCATCAATGTGGCGTTATGCGCGCCGCCGCCGCAGACCAGCAACTCTTGGGTGTCGGACTGAGCGCTTTGCAGCGACTCGATGATGGTCAGCGCAGTCAGTTCAAGCAGCGTGGCCTGCACGTTTTCCGCAGCGAAGGCTGGCAACCGTGACAAGTGTTGCTCCAGCCAAGGCAGGTTGAACACTTCGCGACCGGTGCTTTTCGGGCCTTTGGTGACAAAGAATGGATCGCTGAGCAGCGCCTGCAACAGGGTTGGCTCAACAGCCCCTGATCTCGCCCAGTCGCCATTACGGTCGTAGTTTTCACCGCGTTGCTGCTGAATCCAGGCGTCCATCAGAACATTCCCAGGGCCACAGTCGAAACCGGCTACAGGCTTGGTCGGCTCTATCAGACTGAGATTGCTGAAACCGCCGACATTCAAGACTGCCTGGTTACCGGTACGCTCTTCGAACAAAGCTTCATGGAAGGCCGGAACCAGCGGCGCACCCTGGCCGCCGGCGGCGACATCGCGGCTGCGGAAGTCGCTGACCACGGTAATGCCGGTCAACTCGGTGAGCAGGGCAGGGTTGCCGATCTGCACCGTGAAGCCGCGCGCCGGTTCGTGGCGAATGGTCTGGCCGTGGCTGCCGATCGCACGAATGGCTTCGGGTTTGAGTTGCTGCTGATCGAGGAGAGTATGAATACCCTGCGCGGCGAGCTTCACCCAGTGTTGCTGGGCAATCGCCGAACGGGCGATTTCGTCGGGGCCGCTGGCGCACAAGCCAAGCAGCTCGGCGCGCAGGGATTCAGGCATGGGAATGTAGTGCGTGGCGATCAGTTTGATCGCCGAGGTCTGCTCAATCAGAGCAATGTCCAGACCGTCGAGGCTGGTTCCGGACATCACGCCGATATAAAGGGCCATGGCTTAACGCTTGCTCGAAGCCAGCATGGTGGCCTTCTCTTGATCCATGCGCGCCATCAGCGGTTGGCTCTGCGCGAGGAAGCGAGCACGCTCGGTTTTGGCGATCGGGTCAGCCATTGGCAGCTTCTGGCCCAGCGGATCGACGTGGACGCCGTTGACCTGGAACTCATAGTGCAAGTGCGGGCCAGTGGACAGGCCGGTGGTGCCGATATAACCGATCACCTGGCCCTGCTTGACGGTACCGCCGGTTTTCACGCCCTTAGCGAAGCCTTGCATGTGGCCGTAAAGGGTACGGTAAGTGTTGCCGTGCTGGATGATCACGGTGTTGCCGTAACCGCCGCGGCGGCCGGCCAGCAATACTTTACCGTCGCCGGCAGCCTTGATAGGCGTACCGCGTGGTGCTGCGTAGTCGACGCCTTTGTGGGCGCGGATCTTGTTGAGGATCGGGTGCTTGCGGCCCATGGAGAACTTCGAGCTGATGCGGGCGAAGTCCACCGGCGTACGGATAAACGCCTTGCGCATGCTGTTGCCGTCAGCGGTGTAGTAGCTGCTGTTGCCTTGTTTGTTGGTGTAACGCACGGCGGTGTAGGTCTTGCCGCGGTTGGTAAAGCGTGCAGAGAGGATCGGGCCAGTGCCGACGGCTTTGCCGTTGACCACTTTTTGCTCATAGATCACGTCGAATTCATCGCCCTGACGGATGTCCTGAGCGAAGTCTACGTCGTAACCAAACACGCTGGCCATGTCCATGGTCATGCTGTGCGAGAGGCCGGCGCGGGCGGCGGACTGGGACAGCGAGCTATTGATCACGCCGTGTACGTAAGCGGTGCGTACGGTGGGTTTTGCGGTAACCCGATTGAAGGCATAACCCTTGTCATTCTTGGTCAGGGTAATGGTTTCGACGTCGCTGACCTTGCTGTGCAGGCTGGTCAGTTGGCCTTCCGGGTTCAATTCGAATTCGAGCTTCTGGCCGTGTTTAAGTTGGCTGAACTGTTTGGCTTGTTTATCGCTGGCCAATACTTCGTGAACGGAAGCGGCGGGCAGACCGACCTTTTCAAACAAAGTGGACAGCGTATCGCCCTTGGCGACGACCACTTCGCGATGGCTGGCAGCCTTGGCTTTCTCTGCAGCCGGGGCAGGTGCCGGCTCGGTTTCAGCGGTTTGCGGGGCAGTTTCGTCGGTGTTTTCGATCTGTGCAAATGGCGAGCTGACAGGCTCATTTGTGGCTTGAGCGGCGTCAGCAGCGTCTTGATCTTGTGTCAGTTGTTCAGCAGGACTTTCCAGTTCAAGACTCAGGGTCGTCTTTTTGGCTTCAACATCACTGGAAGGGAATACCAGGAGCGCCAGACTGAGAAGGGCAGCGATTCCACTTGCAGCGAGCAGGTGGGTCTTCGGGTAAAGCGGAGGCGCTTTAGACGGTTCTGTGGTCATAAGTAGTTTTGACTTTGAAATATGATGAATTGGAAAAGATGAATGACATGATGAAGATGAAATAACTGTATAAAATATAACCAAATCATCTCTTAAGCAAGTCTACAGACAGCGCGTTTGTGGATTGGTGTCCGTGCGCCGGGCAAAACTTGTAATTGGTGCACGATCTTGTATGGTTGGTTCCCTTTGAATCTGAGCCTTGCGGGTCTGTTATGAAGTCGGTTGAAGAGCAGCTAGCGCTGATTAAACGTGGTGCGGAAGAACTATTGGTCGAGTCCGAGCTGATCGAGAAGCTCAAGCGCGGCCAACCGCTGCGTATCAAGGCTGGTTTCGATCCGACCGCTCCGGATCTGCACTTGGGTCACACGGTGCTTATTAATAAGCTGCGCCAGTTCCAGGAACTGGGGCATCAAGTGATCTTCCTTATCGGTGACTTCACCGGGATGATCGGTGATCCGAGCGGCAAGAGCGCGACGCGCCCACCGTTGACCCGTGAGCAAGTCCTGGAAAACGCCGAGACTTATAAGACTCAGGTGTTCAAGATTCTCGATCCGGCGAAAACCGAAGTTGCCTTCAACTCCACCTGGATGGACCAGATGGGGCCGGCGGACTTCATTCGTCTGACTTCGCAGTACACCGTTGCTCGCATGCTTGAGCGCGATGACTTCGATAAGCGCTACACCACCAATCAACCGATCGCTATTCACGAGTTCCTCTATCCGCTGGTTCAGGGTTACGACTCGGTGGCCTTGCGTGCGGACGTTGAGTTGGGCGGTACCGATCAGAAGTTCAACTTGCTGATGGGGCGCGAGCTTCAGCGTGGTTACGGTCAGGAAGCTCAATGCATTCTGACCATGCCGCTGCTAGAAGGACTGGATGGCGTGAAGAAGATGTCCAAGTCGTTGGGCAACTACGTCGGCATTCAGGAAGCGCCGGGCGTCATGTACAGCAAACTGGTTTCGATCCCGGATGCATTGATGTGGCGTTACTTCGAGTTGCTTAGCTTCCGCTCGATGGACGAGATCAATGCGCTGCGTGCTGATGTAGAAGCAGGCGCCAATCCGCGTGACGTCAAAATCAAGCTGGCTGAAGAAATCGTTGCGCGCTTCCATGGTGAAGAGGCTGCGGCCAATGCTCATCGCGCGGCGGGCAATCGCATGAAGGATGGCGAGCTGCCGGATGACCTGCCAGAGATCGAGCTGGCTTCTGCTGAAGACATGCCGATCGCCGCTGTCCTTAATAAGGCAGGCCTGGTGAAGAACTCGGCTGCGGCGCGCGACCTGTTGGCGTCGGGTGGTGTACGTGTTGATGGTGAGGTGGTTGATCGCTCCTTTATATATGTACTGGGCGCGACTCACGTTTGCCAGGCAGGCAAGAAGGCATTTGCACGGATTACGCTGAAATCCAAGTAAAGCTGCAAATAGGGGTTGACGGCGAATTCTAGATGTCTATAATTCGCCCCACTTCCGGCGCAGTCGAAACGGAAAACTCCTTGAGATTCAATGAGTTATGTAGGTTTCGGCAGCAAGTGCTTCAGTTCATCGAAGCCGAAAGGAAGTTGAAAAAGAGGTGTTGACAGCAGCGTGTAACGCTGTAGAATTCGCCTCCCGCTGACGAGAGATCTGAAGCGCAAGTGGTTGAAGTT
>NZ_JBIUVN010000035.1:0-10027 GCF_044742965.1 Pseudomonas sp. NPDC087804
AAGAGCACCTCTCCTACGGTCTGTCCGTGGGCTCCAATGGCTTCGCCGAGAAATATGCTGCCTTCAGCATGGGCGAGTATGGCTGGCTTAGTCAAGAAGACCTCCCGTAAATAAAGCATGAAGGGGCAATCGCAGGTTGTAAAAAAGCGGAGTGACGTATGGACACGTCACCCCGCTTCTTCACTGAATTATTCTGCGCGCTTTTAGTGGACACACTAAAGCTGTAGCTTACAGGAAAGACCTCGATTTCGGAAGGGCGAAACACACACAAACTCGCCTTATAAAGGCATGGCGACGCGCGACCACGGTGATGGCACGGTTGACACCCCTTCACCCCTCTCTAGAATAGGTACCCATCTCAAGTTTCGAGCAAGAAACCCTGAATGAGTACCCACATCAGCATCGCTGACGCCGCCACGCTGCTGAATGTCAGTACGCAACGGGTCAGAACCCTTTGCCGCAACGGCGATCTCCAGTCCGAAAAGATCGGTAATACCTGGATCATCGACCACGCCAGCTTAAAAAATTACGGGCTCCGAACCGCACATATGATTGCACAAGATCACCCTGCTTACGCCGTGCAGACGTCGTCGAGCGAGCGCATACCTATCGCTCTGAGTTTTTTCTCCGGCGCCATGGGCCTCGATCTCGGCCTGGAAAAGGCTGGTTTCGATATCCGCCTGGCCTGCGAATCGAACAAGCATTGCCGCCAGACCATCACCCTGAATCGCCCCAACACCGCGCTGCTCGGTGACATCAATGACTGCACCGCCGAGCAAGTGCTGGAAGCCGCACAGGTGCGCGCCGAAGACGTCGACCTGATCGTCGGCGGCCCGCCCTGCCAGGCCTTCAGCACCGCTGGCAAGCGCAAGGCGTTCAACGATGATCGCGGCAACGCCTTCCTCAAGTACATCGATCTGGCGCTGGAAATTCGCCCACGCTTCATCGTGATCGAGAACGTGCGCGGGCTGTTGTCGTGCCCGATGGATCATCGCCCGCACAATCAGCGCGGTAGCGAATTCCCCGATCTGTCCCTCGACGAAATGAAGGGCGGCGCGCTCAACTTCGTCATCAGCGTGCTGCGACGTGCCGGCTACACCTGCACGTTCAACCTGTACAACTCGGCAAACTTCGGCACGCCGCAAATTCGCGAGCGGGTCATCATTGTCTGCTCCCGCGACGGCAAAGAAGCGCCGTTCCTGACGCCAACCCACTCCGAAGACGGCTCCCACGGCCTGCCGGTCTGGAACAAGCTGCGCGGCGCACTGGTCGGTCTGGATCAGCACACGCACCTGAACTTCCCGGAAAAACGCCTCAAGTACTACCGCATGCTCACCGCCGGACAGAACTGGCGCAGCCTGACTCCGGACTTGCAGCAAGAAGCTCTCGGCAAGTCGTATTTCTCCGGCGGCGGCAAAACCGGTTTCCTGCGCCGCCTGCATTGGGAAAAACCCTCGCCGACGCTGGTCACCCACCCAGCCATGCCGGCCACAGACCTCGCGCACCCGGAAGAGGATCGCCCGCTGTCAATTCAGGAATACAAACGCATCCAGGAGTTTCCGGACGATTGGCAACTGGCCGGCCCGCTGATCGAGCAATACAAACAGGTCGGCAACGCCGTACCGGTCAGCCTCGGCCATGCGGTCGGCAAGTTGATTCGCGACCTGCTCAGCGGCACCGATCAGGCGCCGCCGCAGGACTTCCGCTTCTCGCGCTACCAGGCCACGTCGCACAACGACTGGCTGCAAGTGTTCGAGCAGCAGAAGAAGAAGCTCCAATTCGACCTGGAACTGGCCTGATTCACCGCCGAGGGAGCATCTGCTCCCCCAAACCTCACGCCTCACTCATCGCTTGAAGAGTTGAGGCGTACCAGACGATCCCACTGGATCGCACCCTCAGCGTTGCAAAACTCGCTGGTGAATTCTTCCGTGAACTGGTTGACCAGTTGCGTGTACGAGTCCTGGAATTGGGCATTACGCTCGTGCGCCTTAAAGCCCAGCGGCCCGATCAGCTCGACAAACAGATCCGGGTCGCCCGAGATGAACTCCCAGAAACGCTGACCGCAGAGTTTGCTGTAGTCGCCCTTGTCCGGATTGTTATCACGCCCGTAGCAGCAACCGTTGACGGCAACGATGTTCAGGCCGGACTGGCTGGTACGCAACGTACGCTGCGCCGTTTTGAAGTTGGTACGCATTTGGGTGATCTGCGAGCTGTTGCCCCAGTTCGGCCCGGACTTGATCGCGACCAGATGACGGCGCCCGTCCTTGTCGAACTCAAGATCGACACCAGCGACCGCTGACTTCCAGCCTCCGTACGTCTTGCCATTGATAAAGATCGCCAGCCCTTCCAGCCAATCGCCGAACAGGGTTTCCTCGTTAGAGGACACGTGCGCATCAACAATCCCGCGAACGATCTGCTCCGCCGTCTGCATGTCCTTGGCTTTGAACATGTAGGGATTCTTGCGCTTGAGCACACTCTTGAGCTTCAACCGCGACAGGCTGTCGAGGCGCTTCTGGTGAAACGTGCCGATATTGTCTTCGACGTACTTGGCCACATCGGCCAGATCCAATGGTTGCATCCGTTGCATTCCTTTCAAAAATTGAAACTTCAGACAAAACAAAGGCGCTTTACGCGCCTTGTTTTTTTTCACGATCGAATTACTTCAGATCGAGCACATCCTGCATGTCATACAGGCCCGGCTCACGGCCATCGAGCCACAGCGCAGCACGCACCGCGCCCTTGGCGAAGGTCATGCGGCTGGAAGCCTTGTGGGTGATTTCCAGACGCTCGCCCTCACAGGCAAACAGCACGGTGTGATCGCCGACCACATCACCGCCGCGAACCGTGGCAAAACCAATGGTTTCACGCTCACGCGCGCCGGTGTGGCCTTCACGCCCATAGACAGCGACCTTCTGCAGATCACGATCCAGCGCATCGGCAATCACTTCGCCCATGCGCAGCGCGGTACCCGAAGGTGCGTCGATCTTGTGCCGGTGATGAGCTTCGATGATCTCGATGTCAGCCTCATCGCCCAGCACCCGCGCGGTCATCTCAAGCAATTTCAGCGACAGGTTGACCCCGACGCTGAAGTTGGCGGCAAACACGATCGGGATGTCTTTCCCGGCATCGGCCAGCAATTGCTTCTGCGCCGCGTCCAGCCCGGTCGTACCGATGACCATGGCTTTGCCTGCCTTGCGGCAGAACGCCAGGTTTTTCAGCATCACTTCGGGCAGGGTGAAGTCGATCAATACATCGAACTCTTCAGCCACGGCTTCGATGTGAGCGGACAACGGCACGCCAATACGACCCAGCGAAGCCAGCTCACCGGCATCAACGCCGATCAACGTGCTGCCCGGACGCACCACGGCAGCGGTCAAACCGGTCAGCGGCGCGCGCTGTTGCACGGCTTCGACCAGAATCTTACCCATGCGCCCAGCAGCGCCCATCACAGCTATACGTCGCATGCCGACTCCTTACAGATCGCCGAAGAAGCGCTTCACACCGTCAAACCAACCGGTGGTTTTCGGTGAATGGCTGTTGTCGTCGGCCAGCGAGCTGCGGAATTCTTCCAGCAGTTCGCGCTGACGACGGTTCAGATTCACCGGCGTTTCGACCGCAACGCGGCACATCAGATCGCCTGCACCGCCGCCACGCACCGGCGCAACGCCTTTGCCACGCACACGGAACTGCTTGCCGGTCTGGGTGCCTTCAGGGATTTTCAGTTTGACGCGACCGTCGAGGGTCGGGATTTCCAGCTCGCCGCCCAATGCTGCGTCGACGAAGCTGATCGGCACTTCGCAGAACAGATGCTTGCCGTCACGCTGGAAGATGTCGTGCTCGCGCACGTTGATGACCACGTACAGGTCGCCCGTCGGGCCGCCCTGCGTACCCGCTTCGCCTTCGCCGGACAGACGAATGCGGTCGCCGGTGTCGACGCCGGCCGGTACTTTGACCGAGAGGGTTTTGTACTCTTCAACGCGACCGTCACCGTGGCAGGAATCGCACGGATCGGAAATGATCTTGCCTTGGCCATGGCAACGCGGGCAGGTTTGCTGCACCGAGAAGAAGCCTTGCTGCATGCGCACCTGACCGATGCCGCCGCAGGTCGGGCACGTCGATGGCGAGGAGCCTTTCTTGGCACCCGAACCGTCGCACGGCTTGCAGTTGACCAGTGTCGGAACGCGGATATTCACCGACGTGCCGCGCACAGCTTCTTCCAGATTCAGCTCCAGGGTGTAGCGCAGATCACTGCCACGCTGAGCGCCGCCACGACCACCGCCGCGACCGCCACCGAAGAAATCACTGAAGACATCGCCAAAGATGTCAGAGAAGTTCTGACCGCCAAAACCGGCACCGCCGCCGCCCATGCTTGGGTCGACGCCGGCATGACCGTACTGGTCGTAAGCCGCACGCTTGCTGGAATCGGACAGCACTTCGTAGGCCTCGTTGGCCTCTTTGAACAGTTCTTCCGACGCTTTGTCATCGGGATTACGGTCCGGGTGATGCTTCATCGCCAGACGACGATAGGCCTTCTTCAGGTCTGCATCGCTTGAGCCACGCTCAACACCCAACACTTCGTAATAGTCACGCTTTGCCATAAGTCTTCTGCACTCTTGAGGACGTCCGGCAAACCCCTCCTGAGGATCGCCAAACTCGTTGAGCCCCAATACAGGCCCGGACCCAACTCACGTCAATTCAACGATCCTGGTCTTTGATTCTGCGGTACTTGCGGCGCGAAAAGCAGGAGCATTCCCGGCCATACCGCCAGCATCCGAACGCTGTCGCATGCTGTAAAAATTCGCGTATTCCAGATACGCCAACGCGGGAGCTAGCTCCCGCGCGGCGACATCCTACCAGTCACTGCCCGAAGGCAGTCAACCGGCCGACCAACAACTTACTTGTGGTCTTTGACTTCTTCGAACTCTGCATCGACAACGTCGTCAGCCTTCTCAGCCGATTCGCCTTGCGGGGCTGCGCCATCAGCTGGCTGAGCCTGTTCGGCGTACATCTTCTGAGCAACCGGAGCGGAGACTTTCGACAGCTCTTCAACCTTCGCTTCGATAGCAGCCTTGTCGTCGCCTTTGACAGCGGCTTCCAGAGCAACCACAGCCGCTTCGATCGCAGTCTTCTCTTCGGCGGTGACTTTGTCGCCCGCGTCAGCAACCATTTTGCGAGTCGAGTGAACCAGTGCATCACCCTGGTTACGGGCAGCGGCCAGTTCTTCGAACTTGCGGTCTTCTTCCGCGTTGACTTCAGCATCACGAATCATTTGCTGAATTTCGTCATCGGACAGACCGGAGTTGGCCTTGATCACGATCGACTGAGTCTTACCGGTAGCCTTGTCTTTCGCGCCGACGTGCAGGATGCCGTTGGCGTCGATGTCGAAGGTTACTTCGATCTGTGGCACGCCACGTGGAGCAGGTGGAATGTCCGCCAGATCGAACTTGCCCAAGGACTTGTTCTGAGTGGCTTGCTTACGCTCACCCTGCAGCACGTGAATGGTCACAGCGCCCTGGTTGTCGTCGGCAGTCGAGAACACTTGCGATTTCTTGGTAGGAATCGTGGTGTTTTTCTCGATCAGCGCGGTCATCACGCCACCCATGGTTTCGATACCCAGGGTCAGCGGGCTGACGTCGAGCAGCAGAACGTCTTTCACGTCACCGGCCAGAACAGCGCCCTGAATCGCAGCACCCATGGCAACAGCTTCGTCCGGGTTCACGTCTTTACGTGCTTCTTTACCGAAGAAATCGGTTACCAGCTTCTGTACCAGCGGCATACGGGTCTGACCACCGACCAGAATCACGTCGTTGATCGCGCCAACGTCCAGACCAGCGTCTTTCATGGCGATGCGGCAAGGTTCGATGGTGCGCTGAACCAGGTCTTCAACCAGTGCTTCGAGCTTGGCACGCGAAATTTTCACGTTCAGGTGCTTCGGACCGGTCGCATCTGCAGTGATGTACGGCAGGTTAACGTCGGTCGACTGGCTCGAGGACAGTTCGATCTTGGCTTTCTCAGCGGCTTCTTTCAGGCGCTGCATCGCCAGCGGGTCACCTTTGAGGTTCATGCCGCTTTCTTTCTTGAATTCGTCGACGAGGTAGTCGATCAGACGAATGTCAAAGTCTTCACCGCCCAGGAAGGTGTCACCGTTGGTGGCCAACACTTCGAACTGGTGCTCGCCGTCAACTTCAGCGATTTCGATCACGGAGACGTCGAAAGTACCGCCACCCAGGTCATAAACGATCACGGTGTGATCGCCCTTGGCCTTGTCCATACCGTAAGCCAGAGCGGCTGCGGTTGGTTCGTTGATGATACGTTTTACGTCCAGACCCGCGATGCGGCCGGCGTCTTTGGTCGCCTGACGCTGGCTGTCGTTGAAGTAGGCCGGAACGGTAATGACCGCTTCAGTCACTGGCTCGCCGAGGTAGTCTTCGGCGGTCTTCTTCATCTTCTTCAGAATTTCAGCCGAGATTTGTGGCGGCGCCATTTTCTGGCCGTTCACTTCAACCCAAGCGTCGCCGTTGTCAGCCTTGGCGATCTTGTACGGAACCATCTGAATGTCTTTCTGCACAACTTCTTCGTCGAAACGACGACCGATCAGACGCTTAACTGCGTACAGAGTGTTGTGCGGGTTGGTCACAGCCTGACGCTTGGCCGACTGACCTACCAGGATTTCGCCATCGTTGGCGTAAGCGATGATCGACGGCGTGGTACGCGCGCCTTCAGCGTTTTCAATAACTTTTGCTTTGCCGTTTTCCAGCACGGAGACGCAGGAGTTGGTGGTCCCCAGGTCGATACCGATAATTTTGCCCATGTTAACTCTCCCGAAACTTTGGATTTGGATGCCGCAGCAGTGGTGGCTGACTGCGGTAGCACTTAAACGCTTGACTTCTAAATGGGGGCCTTGCGGCTAATTTCAAGCCTTCTCGTCAATCGAAGGCGAAATTGGCGCAGGCGCCTTGCTGACCACAACCATGGCCGGGCGCAACAGGCGACCGTTGAGCTGGTAGCCTTTCTGAAACACCTTCAAAACGCTGTTCGGTTCTACGTCGGCGCTTTCTTGTGCAGCCATCGCCTGATGGTAAACAGCGTTGAACGGTTCGCCATGCGGATCGATCGCTTCAAGCTGATAACGCTTGAGGGTGTCGTGGAACATTTTCAGCGTCAGCTCGATGCCTTCACGCATCGGACGGATGCTTTCGTCGTCCGGGTTCGACAACTCGAGACCGCGCTCCAGACTGTCGACGATCGGCAGCAGGTCACTGGCGAATTTCTCCAGGGCGAATTTGTGCGCCTTCTCGACGTCCAATTCGGCACGGCGGCGGACGTTCTGCAGATCGGCAGCTACGCGCAGAGATTGATCTTGCGCTGCGGCCAATTGCTCTTCGAGCACTTGCACACGGGTCGCCAGGTCATCACTCGAACCTTCTGGCGCCTGAGGGGCATCTGGGTTTTGCGTATCTACTGTCTGTTCGTCAGCCATAGAATTCTCCTTTCAATTTCTTCCGCGAGCCTGACCCGCGCTTCTGTCCCGATATATGGGGCCGCAAAATCAGGCTTCAAGGGCCTTCAAGCATTAACCCTACAAAAAAGTGCCGCATTCTCATTCCCTGATGCGCTAAGAAGTTTTGCGGTTCAAGCAAATCGAGCTAAGCGAGGGCATTGTCAGGCCGAAACAAAACACTGTATAAATAACCAGACCTAAAGCCTGGGAGCGGCCTTTATGCTGGTGCACCTGTCCGTACATAACTACGCCATCGTTGAACATCTCGATCTCGAACTTGATCGCGGGATGAGCGTGATCACAGGGGAAACCGGCGCTGGCAAGTCGATCATGCTCGACGCCCTCGGCCTGACCCTGGGCGATCGTGCCGACAGCGGCGTGGTTCGCCCGGGCGCCGACAAGGCCGACATCCTCGCGACGTTCGATCTGGTCGACATCCCCGAGGCCAGCGCCTGGCTGGCCGAGCGCGATCTGGACATCGACGGCCCGTGCATCCTCCGTCGGGTCATCACCAGCGAAGGCCGTTCGCGTGGCTACATCAACGGCACGCCCTGCCCGCTCGGCGACCTCAAGTCCCTTGGCGAATTGCTGATCGATATCCACAGCCAGCATGAACACCAGTCGTTGCTGAAAACCGATACCCATCGCCGCTTGCTCGACGAATACGCCGGCGCGACCGATCTGGCCCGCCAGGTTCATCTGGCCGCCCAGCGCTGGCGTCAGACCCGTCAGGAGCTGGAGCGTCTCTCCAATTCCGGCGACGAACAACGCGCGCGCCATCAACTGCTCAGCTATCAGCTCGAAGAACTGGAAAATCTCGGTCTCGGCGATAACGAACTGGAGCAACTGGAGCAGGAACACAAGAATCTGACCAACGCCGAAACCTTGCTGGGCATTTGCCGGCAAGTGGTCGAGCAATGCAGCGAAAGTGATTCGGGCAATGTCCTGAACGCGCTGACCGCCAGTCTCAATCGCCTGTCGAGCGTGAATAACTCGGTCGGTGCTCTGGGCGAAGCCAGCAGTTTGCTGACCAGCGCGCAGATTCAGGTTGAAGAGGCTGTCGGTGAACTCAATCGCTTCCTCGACAACTTCGATGCCGATCCGGCACGCCTGCAATATCTGGAAGAACGCCTCGACGCTATTTATACGCTGGCGCGCAAACACCGAATCCAGCCGACCGAAGTCGCGGAAATGCAGCAGAAGCTGCTGGATGAAATCGAAACCCTGAATGCCAACGATGAATCCATCGAGCGTCTGGGTGAGGAGCTGGCGTCCTACGCCCGTCATTATCAAGAGAAGGCCCGCGAGCTGAGCGATTTGCGCCATCAGGCCGCCGGCAGCCTTGCCAGTGCAGTGGAACAAGAGATTCAGCGTCTGGGCATGCCCGGTGGCCGATTCACCATCGAGCTGCGCGCCAACAGCAGTGACGAACTGCTGCCGAACGGGTTGGAACAGGTCGAATTGTTGGTCAGCGCCAACCCCGGGCAACCGCTCAAAGCGCTGGCAAAAGTGGCGTCCGGTGGTGAGCTGTCGCGGATCAGCCTGGCGATTCAGGTGATCACTGCGCAGACATCCCGGGTGCCAACGCTGGTATTCGACGAAGTGGACGTGGGCATTGGTGGCCCGACGGCGGAAATTGTCGGCCAGTTGCTACGTCGCTTGGGTGAACGCGGACAGGTACTGACGGTGACGCATTTGCCGCAGGTGGCCGCGCAGGGTCATCAGCACCTGTTTGTGCACAAAGTGCGTGGCGATGAGGCAACCCACACAGCCGTGTCCAAGCTGAGCAAGACCGAACGAATAGAAGAAGTCGCGCGGATGCTCGGCGGCATCGATCTGACCAAGGAATCGTTGGCTCACGCGAAAAAAATGGTGGTTACCGCGAAAGTTTAAGATTTTGAAACAATAGAAAGCACGAAGGCGACCCTTGGGTCGCCTTCGCTCGTTTCGCGAACCTGAATTCGCGCGACATGCTTACTTTTTCTTGCGGACGTACAGCACCAGGTTGTGATCAACCATCTCAAAGCCATGCTTCTCGACGATCGACTTCTGAAGTTTTTCGATTTCTTCGTCGAAGAACTCGATCACTTCACCGGTTTCCACATTGACCATATGGTCGTGGTGGCCACCGTCAGCCAGTTCGAATACCGCGTGGCCGCCGTCGAAGTTGTGACGGACCACCAGGCCAGCTGCTTCGAACTGGGTCAGAACACGGTAAACCGTGGCCAGACCGACGTCCTCGCCAGCTTCCATCAACGCCTTGTAGACGTCCTCGGCACTCATGTGACGCTGCTCGGTAGAGTCGAGCATTTGCAGGATCTTGACCCGTGGCAGGGTCACTTTGAGGCCGGCTTTGCGTAGTTCGCTATTTTCAACCATGGTCAGCTTTCTCGCGATGCTGCTTCGCAGCTTCTCTTAATGCGGGTATGATCGGCGTTTACTTTGTCACAGCCAAGATAGTGGAAGTCGCCCAACGAATCAAAAAAACAACATCTTGAAAACCATTTTCACCAATTTGGTAATTAT
>NZ_JBIUVN010000035.1:10037-23205 GCF_044742965.1 Pseudomonas sp. NPDC087804
ACTGCTCCCACTCGCCGGTTGTTCATTCCCCGGGGTTTACAAAATCGACATCCAGCAGGGCAATGTCGTCACGCAGGATATGATAGACCAGTTACGCCCGGGAATGACCCGGCCGCAAGTACGGTTTATTATGGGTAACCCCCTGCTGACCGACACGTTCCATGCCGATCGCTGGGATTACCTGTATAGCCTGCAACCGGGTGGCGGTGAACGCCAACAGGAACGCGTCAGCGTTATCTTCAATTCTAACGACCAGCTAGTCAGCTTGTCCGGTGACTTTATGCCGGGCGTCAGCCGTGACGAAGCCATTCTCGGTAAGGACAGTGGCACTAACGTGACCGCTCCTGCTGAAAACACCGAGAAGCCAGCACCGGAAAAACCGGTCAAGCCAGGTTCCTTGCTGGATCAGATCCAGAAGGACGTCGATGGTGTGGAAACCGTTCCGGTTCCGACACCAGAGCCGCTGGACACCACGCCGCAATAATTTGCGACGCAATAAAAAACCCGGAAATTCCGGGTTTTTTATTGTCTGGCGTTTGGCATCTTAAAGATTTCGGGCTTTTGCCTCAGCCGCTTTGGCTGCACGCAAGCGTCGAACTTCCTTCGGATCAGCGAGCAGAGGGCGGTAAATCTCAATGCGCTCGCCTGCCTGAATCACCCGCGAATCGGGATTCGGCACTACCTTGCCGAAAATCCCCAACGGACATTCCGCCAGATTCAACTCAGGAAACTCTTCAGCAATCCCCGAAGCGAGCACTGCAGCACGTACTGTCGTGCCCTCTGCCACGCTGACCGTGCCCAGAACCTGGCGATCAACCGCGGCATACACCACTTCTATTTCGATCACCGGCTTAACCCTGCATCTGCTTGGCGCGCTGGCAGAACGCATCCACCAACGTGTTGGCAGCCTGATTGAACAGCGGCCCCAACGTCGCACGCACCAGCGGCCCGGCGTAATCGAACGATAAATCCAGGCTGATCTTGCAGGCCTTTTCGTTCAACGCCTTGAATACCCAGACGCCGTGCAACTGGTTGAACGGGCCTTCCTCAAGATTCATCTCGATCGACTGCCCCGGCACCAGCGTATTGCGCGTGACGAAATGCTGACTCAGCCCGCCCTTCGCCACGCCAACACTGGCACGCATGTGCTCAGGCGAGCTTTCCAGCACCTCGGCCGCCGAGCACCACGGCAGAAATTCCGGGTAACGCGCCACGTCGTTGACCAGGTCGTAAAGGAATTGCGCCGGGTATGGCAACAGGGCTGAGCGTTGAATATGAGTCGTCATGTAAGCGTTACTTCCAGAGCTGAGCGGCAAACACTACAACAATGCCGATTGGCGCCACGTAGCGCATCAAGAACAGAGACAGGGCAAACAGTTTCGGGTTGCGGATCGACAACTCGTCACGCACCGCTTCACGCCCCATCACCCATCCGGCGAACAATACAAAACACAGGCCACCGAGCGGCAACATGATCCGCGAGGTGAAGAAATCGATCACACCGAAGAAGTCCAGACCGCTCTTCGCACCCCATTGGTAGAGGTGGAACAGACCGTCTTCGTTCACGAAAAATTTGGCTTCCTTCCAGATATTGAAGGAAAACACCGTGCCCAAACCGACGAACCAGCAGGTGAACGCCAACCAGAACGTCACCCAGGCGCGGCTGACTTTGGTGCGTTCAACCAGATACGCCACCATCGGTTCGAGCAGGGAAATCGCCGAGCTCCAGGCCGCGACGGCGACCAGCACGAAGAACACCACGCCCATCAATTGGCCGAAGGCTACGTTACCAAAGGCAAATGGCAGGCTGACGAACATCAGGCCCGGGCCTTCGCTCGGGTTCAGGCCGGCGGCGAAGACGATCGGGAACAACGCCAGACCGGCGACCAGCGAGACAAAGGTATCAAGCAGCGCCACGCCGACCACCGTGCCGGACAGCGACGCGTTCTTCGGCATGTACGCGCCGTAGATCATGATCGAGCCGACGCCAACGCTCAGCGAGAAGAACGCGTGGCCCATCGCAGGCAACAGACCGTCGAGGACTTTTTCCGGGTGGAAGTCGAACATGAAATGCACGCCTTCCATGAAATGCCCGGTGGTCATGCTGTAACCGAGCAACACCAGCACCATCACAAACAGCAACGGCATCATGATGCGCAGGCTGCGTTCCAGCCCGGCGACCACGCCTTTGGCGATGACGAAGGCGGACAGCAGCATAAAAATCGTGTGCCAAAGTGTCAGGCGCCATGGATCGGCGATGACATTGCCGAAATACGCACCGACTTGATCGGCCGTCGCGCCCTGGAAGTCACCACGGCCCATGTCGACGATGTAATCCAGCGACCAGCCGCCGACCACACTATAGAAAGACAGGATCAGCAATGCCGTGATCATCCCGGCAAACGCGCCCCACGACCATTTGGCCGAGTGCCCGGCTTCCAGCGCCAATACCTTCAAGGCATTCGCCGGACTCTGCCGTGCGCGGCGGCCAATCAGGGTTTCAGCGAGCATGACCGGGATGCCGATCAGGGCGATACACGCCAGAAACATCAGTACAAACGCACCGCCGCCGTAGACCCCGACCATGTAGGGGAATTTCCAGATACTACCCAGTCCCACGGCCGAACCGGTCGCGGCGAGTATGAATACCCAGCGGCTAGCCCAACTGCCGTGGACAGAAACCTTGTCTGTCGACATCGTTTATCACGCCCAAGCGTTAGAAAAAGAGGCCGCATTGTCCGGGATTCACTCAACCTGCTCAAGCACGCAGCATCACCGTAGCCGACGGCCGTTTATCTCCATATAATGCCGCCCCTATGGCTAAACAGAAGAAACACCCAACAGGGACCATCGCGCAGAACAAAAAAGCGCGACACGATTACTTCATCGAGCATAAGTTCGAGGCTGGTCTGGTCCTGGCCGGCTGGGAAGTAAAAAGTCTGCGGGCAAGCAAGCTACAGCTGGTTGACAGCTATGTCCTGCTCAAGGATGGCGAAGCGTGGCTGCTCGGTAGCCACATCACGCCTCTGATGACCGCAAGTACCCACGTCATCGCTGACCCGGTGCGCACACGCAAATTGCTGCTCAACCGCCGCGAGCTGGAAAAGCTTGCCGCGATGGTGCAGCAAAAGGGTTACGCCTGCGTCTGCCTGTCCTGGTACTGGAGCAAGCACATGGTCAAGTGCGAGATTGCTCTGGGCAAGGGCAAGAAGGAATACGACAAGCGTGACACCGAACGCGAGCGCGACGCCGGTCGTGAGCTGCAGCGTGCTGTGCGCAACAAGGGCAAGGAAGATTAATTTCTTCTGCCTTTAAAGCGTATTCGCGAGCAAGCCCGCTCCCACATTTGGAATGCATTTCAAATGTGGGAGCGGGCTTGCTCGCGAAAGCTATGGCAGCATCAACACACAAACAACTGATCACATGCCCTTGCGCCGCTCCGCCCGAGCCATGCGCTGAACCTCCTGCCGCACCTCTTCCAGCACTTCCTGCACATACAGAATGTGTCGGCTGGAGACTTCCCGCGCTTGCTCCGCGCGACCTTCAATAATCGCCAGATACAATTCCCGATGCTGGGTGATCAGCATGTCGCGGGTTTCCGTGCGCTGCTTGTACATGCCGCCAATGTTGGTCACCACGTTGCGCTTGAGCAGATCGAACAAACCACGAATGGTGTGCAGCAACACCGCGTTATGACTGGCTTCAGCAATCGCCAGATGGAATTTCGCATCCGCCGCGCCTTCTTCCACCCGACTGACTTCGTCGTGGCGCGAGTAGCAATCCTGCAACTCATCGAACGCCGCCGTCAGCCGTTCACGATCGACGTCCGTCGCGCGCAATGCTGCGTAATAGGCACACGATGCCTCCAAGGTGTGGCGAAACTCGAGCAAGTCGCGCTGCGCTTCAGGATTGTTTTCGAGCAGATGCAGCAGCGGATCGCTGAACGTCGAGCCCAGGCTTTCCACCACATAATTGCCGCCGCCCTGACGGCTGACCAGCAAGCCTTTGGCCGCGAGCTTCTGAATCGCCTCACGCAATGACGGACGCGATACGCCGAATTGCTCGGCCAGCGTGCGCTCCGCCGGAAGCCGTTCACCGGACTTCAGCGTGCCCTCAAGGATCATCCCCTCGAGTCGCTCGACAATATCGTCAGACAAACGGCGCTGACGTATCTGATCAAACCCCATAACTCACTTCTCCACGATCCCGACCGCTCGCCGGGCTCTCTATTCTGGCCTATCGGCGCCTTGCCGACACCTACCAGACGCCACTTCGTCGAAGCGGATCAGACGCGATCTGCGCTGCACGTTCGACAAAAGTTTTAGGGCGACAAATTGACACACCGATACCAAGGCTTTTACCCTAGCCAACAGCGATTGTAAATTGGTCTTACCAATTAACCAAGAACGCTGACAGTGCCTGACCAACAACAATTAGGGGCCACCCCATATGCAAACCTGGCAACAGCTCTACAGCCCGCTCGGCAGTCTCGGCGTGTCCGCACTCGCGGCCGTCATCCCCATCGTGTTCTTTTTCCTCGCGCTGGCGGTGTTCCGTCTCAAGGGCCACGTGGCCGGGAGCATCACCCTCGCCCTGTCGATTGCCGTGGCGATCTTCGCGTTTCAGATGCCGGTCGACATGGCTTTCGCGGCCGCCGGTTATGGTTTCGCCTACGGTTTGTGGCCGATTGCCTGGATCATTGTCGCGGCGGTGTTCCTCTACAAACTGACGGTGAAAAGTGGTCAGTTCGAGGTCATTCGCAGCTCGGTGTTATCGATTACTGACGACCAGCGCCTGCAAGTGCTGCTGATCGGTTTCTGCTTCGGTGCATTCCTGGAAGGTGCTGCCGGTTTCGGCGCGCCCGTGGCGATTACTGCGGCACTGCTTGTCGGACTGGGCTTCAACCCGCTGTACGCCGCCGGCCTGTGCCTGATCGCCAACACCGCACCGGTTGCGTTCGGCGCCTTGGGGATCCCGATCATCGTTGCCGGTCAAGTGACCGGAATTGACGCGTTCAAGATCGGCGCCATGACCGGTCGCCAACTGCCGCTGCTGTCGCTGTTCGTGCCGTTCTGGTTGGTATTCATGATGGATGGCCTGCGCGGGGTGCGCGAAACATGGCCGGCTGCATTGGTCGCGGGCCTGAGCTTCGCCATCACCCAATACTTCACCTCCAACTTCATTGGCCCGGAACTGCCAGACATCACTTCGGCGCTGGCCAGCCTGATTTCTCTGACTCTGTTCCTCAAAGTCTGGCAGCCGAAACGCACCGCCGGCGCACAAATCGCAGGCGCCACTTCCAGCGCTGCGATTACCGCCAGCGTCGGCGGTTTCGGCCAGAAGCGCACCACCGTGGCTTCGCCTTACAGTCTCGGGGAAATTTTCAAAGCGTGGTCACCGTTCCTGATCCTCACCGTGCTGGTAACGATCTGGACGCTGAAGCCTTTCAAAGCGATGTTCGCCGCTGGCGGCTCGATGTACAGCTGGGTGTTCAACTTTGCGATTCCGCACCTTGATCAACTGGTGATCAAGACCGCACCGATCGTTGCTGCGCCAACCGCGATTCCAGCGGTATTCAAACTCGACCCAATTTCCGCGACCGGCACGGCGATTTTCTTCTCGGCGCTGATCTCGATGCTGGTGCTGAAGATCAATTTCAAAACTGGTCTGACCACTTTGAAAGAGACTTTCTACGAACTGCGCTGGCCCATCCTCTCGATCGGCATGGTGTTGGCGTTCGCCTTTGTCACTAACTATTCCGGCATGTCCTCGACCATGGCCCTCGTGCTGGCCGGCACTGGCGCGGCGTTCCCGTTCTTCTCGCCGTTCCTCGGCTGGCTCGGCGTGTTCCTCACCGGTTCCGATACATCGTCCAACGCGCTATTCAGTTCGCTGCAAGCGACCACCGCGCACCAGATCGGCGTCAACGACGTCCTGCTGGTAGCGGCCAATACCAGCGGCGGCGTGACCGGCAAAATGATCTCGCCCCAATCTATCGCCGTGGCCTGCGCCGCGACCGGTTTGGTGGGCAAGGAATCGGATCTGTTCCGCTTCACCCTCAAGCACAGCCTATTCTTTGCAACGATTGTCGGTCTGATCACCCTGGCTCAGGCCTACTGGTTCACCGGCATGCTGGTGCACTAAACCTACAAGAACCATGGAAAAAACCGACGCCGGATCGTGATGCCGGCGTCAGCAATTCACCACCCGGTCTGTAAGGCTGCTGAAAGCAACACTCTCTATATTCAGCAGCCTCAGCGGACGGATAACCGGGCCCACCCGGAGACACGCCTGATGAGCGAGCTTTTTTACAACGCTGTGCCGAACGCGACCCGCGTGGCACCGCCACTGCCCGAACCTCGGCAATACCCCAGCGAGAAACCGTCGCGGGTTTATCTGTTCGGGACGTGCGTGGTTGATCTGTTCTACCCCGAAGCCGGGATGGACGCGATCCACTTGCTGGAGCGCGAAGGGATTCGGGTCGAGTACCCGCAAGGGCAGAGTTGCTGCGGCCAACCGGCCTACACCTCGGGTTACACCGAGCAGGCGCGGACGGTAGCGCGCTCGCAACTGGCGCTGTTTGCCGGCGATTATCCGGTGGTGGTGCCGTCGGGTTCCTGCGCCGGCATGCTGCGCGAGCATTACGCCGACTTGTTCAAGGACGAGCCGGACACGTTGAAACAGGTTCAGGCCCTCGCGGCCCGCACCTATGAACTGGCCGAGTTTCTGCTGTTCGTCTGCAAGGTGCAGCTCAAGGACAGCGGCGACCCGGTCAAAGTCGCGCTGCACACTTCGTGTTCGGCACGCCGCGAAATGAACACCCACCTGCACGGCCGCGAGTTGTTGGCGCAGTTGAGCAACGTGGAACGGGTCAACCACGACCACGAAAGCGAATGCTGTGGCTTCGGCGGAACATTCAGCGTCCGTATGCCAGACATTTCCGGCGCGATGGTGGCTGACAAGACCCGTTCGCTGAAGGAATCCGGCGCGCATCAGGTGTTGAGCGCCGACTGTGGCTGTTTGATGAACATCAACGGCGCATTGGAGAAACAAAAAGAAACGCTACGCGGGCAACATCTCGCCAGCTTTCTGTGGCAACGAACCGGAGGTGCGCAATGAGCACTTCCGCGATTATTCCTACGGTCGCCGTAGAAGAAGATTTCCGCACCCGGGCCCACAACGCCTTGGGCGATCAGCAGCTGCGGAACAATTTCCGCACTGCGATGGATTCATTGATGACCAAACGGGCAGCCGCTTTCAGCGATGCCCACGAAAGAGAACACTTGCGTGCTCTGGGCAACTCGATCAGAGCCCGCGCGCTCTCCAAGTTGCCCGACCTGCTCGAGCAACTGGAAACAAACCTGACCCGCAACGGTGTGACAGTGCACTGGGCGGAAACGGTGGACGAGGCCAATGGCATCGTCTTATCGATCATCCGTGCTCACGAGGCGCGGCAAGTGATCAAGGGCAAATCGATGGTCAGCGAAGAGATGGAGATGAACCATTTCCTCGAGGCTCAAGGCATTGAATGCCTGGAGTCCGATATGGGGGAATACATCGTCCAGCTCGACCACGAGAAGCCTTCACACATCATTATGCCGGCGATCCACAAGAATGCCGGTCAGGTCGCGTCCTTGTTCCACGACAAACTTGGCGTGGAATACACCAAGGACGTTGACCAACTCATTCAGATCGGTCGCAGAGTCCTGCGGCAGAAATTATTCGAAGCGGACATCGGCTTCTCCGGTGTCAACTTCGCCGTGGCCGAAACCGGCACCCTGCTGCTGGTGGAAAACGAAGGCAACGGCCGCATGACCACCACCGTGCCGCCAGTGCACATCGCCGTCACCGGCATCGAAAAAGTTGTGGAAAACTTGCGCGACGTGGTGCCGTTATTGTCGCTGCTGACCCGCTCAGCGCTGGGCATTCCCATCACCACTTACGTCAACATGATCTCCGGCCCGCGCAAAGAACACGAACTCGACGGCCCGCAGGAAGTGCATCTTGTGCTGCTTGACAACGGTCGCAGCCAGGCTTTCGCCGACAGTGAATTGCGTCAGACCCTGAACTGCATCCGCTGTGGCGCCTGCATGAACCATTGCCCGGTATACACCCGCGTCGGTGGTCACACTTATGGCGAGGTGTATCCGGGGCCAATTGGCAAAATCATCACGCCGCACATGGTTGGCCTGGCCAAGGTTCCGGATCACCCGAGCGCGTCATCGCTGTGCGGTGCCTGCGGTGAAGTGTGTCCGGTAAAAATTCCTATCCCGGCGATCCTGCGGCGCTTACGCGAAGAAAACGTCAAAGCCCCGGACAGTCCCCATCAAGTGATGCGCGGTCAGGGCAGCAAGTATTCGCGCAAGGAACGTTTTATCTGGAACGCCTGGGCCAGGCTCAATAGCTCGCCAATTTTGTATCGATTATTCGGTTTCTTCGCCACACGCTTGCGAGCATTGACGCCAAGCAACGTCGGCCCGTGGACACAAAACCACAGCGCACCAAAACCCGCCGCCCGCTCACTGCACGACATGGCCCGCGAGCATCTGGCCAAACAGGGAGATCGCTGATGAGCGCCAAGCAAAATATCCTCGGCAAACTGCGGAAAAGTCTGACCGGCGCCACGCCGATTGCCGACGACTTCGACGTCGATTTGGTGACGCAGCCCTACACCTACAGCGCCGAACAACGCATCCCGCAACTGCGCAAACTGATGGAAGCGGTACACACCGAAATCCACATGACCTCCGGCGAAGAGTGGCCAGCACTGCTTGCGCAATTGCTGCGCGATCGTCAGTTACCGAGCCTGTTGATTGCACCGACTACCGCCCACGGGCAGAAAATCACACAACACTGGGCGAACAATCCTGACCTGCCGACGCTGAAATCCTACGACCGGCCCATGGAAGAATGGAAAGCCGAGCTGTTCAACGACACTCCGGCCAGCCTCACCAGCACCCTCGGCGCCATCGCCGCCACCGGCAGCCTGATCATGTGGCCAACCCGCGAAGAACCACGGTTGATGAGCCTGGTGCCGCCAGTACATTTCGCCCTGCTGAAAGCCAGCGAAATCCGCGACAACTTCTATCAGGTGCAACAGGAATTCGAGTGGGCGCAAGGCATGCCGACTAACGCATTACTCGTGTCCGGCCCGTCGAAAACCGCCGACATTGAACAAGTGCTGGCCTACGGCGCCCACGGCCCGAAAGACCTCGTGGTGCTGATCCTGGAGGACCAATGACGCTTCCAGTGAATTTCCTGCGTGATGCGCAGCAACTGATTCCGGCCGAGCGCCGTTTTGATGATCCGTTATCGACGCTGGCCTTCGGCACCGATGCGAGTTTTTATCGGCTGATTCCGCAGTTGGTGATCCGCGTTGAATCCGAAGATGAAGTGGTCGCACTGCTGAAACTGGCTCAGCGTGATCATGTCCCGGTGACGTTCCGCGCGGCGGGTACCAGTCTGTCCGGGCAAGCAATCAGCGATTCCGTGTTGATTGTGCTTGGGGATAACTGGAACGCTCGCGAGATCCGTGGCCAGGGCACGCAGATCCGTCTGCAACCGGGGGTGATCGGTGCGCAAGCCAATGCGTGGCTGGCGCCGTTCGGACGCAAGATCGGCCCGGATCCGGCGTCGATCAACGCCTGCAAAATCGGCGGCATCGTCGCCAACAACGCCAGCGGCATGTGCTGCGGCACCGCGCAAAATACCTATCACACGCTGGCCGGGATTCGTCTGGTGCTAGCCGATGGCACACGGCTCGATACCGAAGACGCGGCGAGTGTCGCGGCATTCCACGCCAGCCACGGCGATCTGCTTGAACGCTTGGCGACTTTAGGCCGCGAGACCCGCGCCAACGCCGAACTCGCTGCACGAATTCGCCACAAATACCGTCTGAAAAATACCACCGGCCTGTCACTCAACGCCCTGGTGGATTTCGATGACCCTGTGGATATCTTGAGCCACTTGCTGGTCGGCTCCGAAGGCACGCTCGGCTTCATCAGCGCGGTGACGTACGACACGGTAATCGATCACCCGAACAAGGCTTCGGCGCTGATCGTCTTCCCCGATGTGGAAACCTGCTGCAACGCGGTTACCGTGCTGAAAAGCCAACCGGTGTCCGCCGTAGAACTGCTGGATCGCCGCAGTCTGCGCTCGGTGCAAGACAAACCGGGTATGCCCGCTTTCGTACAACAACTGTCGAACAATGCCTGCGCGCTACTGATCGAATCCCGCGCGGCGACCTCTGCACTCCTACAGGAACAACTGGCGCAAATCATGGCGTCGCTCGGTGGTTTCCCGGTGGAGAAGCAGGTCGACTTCACCGGAGACCCTGCCGAAAACGCCAAACTCTGGGCCATTCGCAAAGACACCTTCCCTGCCGTCGGCGCCGTACGTAAAACCGGCACCACGGTGATCATCGAAGACGTGACCTTCCCGGTCGAACAATTGGCTATCGGCGTGAATCGCTTGATCGAGTTGTTCGACAAACATTCCTACGACGAGGCGATCCTTTTCGGACACGCGCTGGAAGGCAATCTGCACTTCGTCTTCACCCAAGGCTTCAACAACCCGGAAGAAGTCGCACGCTATCAAGCGTTCATGGATGACGTCGCGCAACTGGTCGCTGTGGAGTTCGGCGGCTCGCTGAAAGCCGAGCACGGCACCGGGCGCAACATGGCGCCGTTCGTGGAACTGGAATGGGGCAGCGACGCCTATCAACTGATGTGGCAACTGAAACGTCTGCTCGACCCTAACGGAATTCTCAACCCGGACGTGGTGCTCAGCGAAGATCCGCAGATCCATCTCAAGCACCTGAAGCCGCTGCCGGCGGCCGACGAGATTGTGGATAAGTGCATCGAGTGCGGCTTCTGCGAACCGGTCTGCCCGTCGAAAGGACTGACCTTGAGCCCGCGCCAGCGCATCGTGATCTGGCGCGATATTCAGGCGAAAAAACGTGCCGGCGTCGACACCACCGAACTGGAACAAGCCTACGAATACCAAGGCATCGAAACCTGCGCCGCCACCGGTCTGTGCGCACAACGTTGTCCTGTAGGCATCAATACCGGCGAGTTGGTGAAAAAGCTCCGTGGCCGACACGCAACGCATCAGAAAACGGCTGACTGGATTGAAGGAAATTTCGCCAAGACTCTGCAGGGGGCACGCTTCACTCTGCATGTCGCTAATGGTGCGCGGATGATGCTCGGCGCGCCGCGTCTGGCGAAACTTTCGGCAACGATTACGCGCCTGTCCAAAGGCCAGGTGCCGTTGTGGACAAATGCGATGCCGCAACCGGAGAAAGCCATTCGCTTCAGCCCGAGCGTGTCGGACGAACGCCCGCGTGTGGTGTATCTGGCCGCGTGTGTCTCGCGGGTCATGGGGCCGGCGGCGGGGGATAAAGAGCAGATGTCGCTCTACGACAAAACCCGTGGTCTGCTGGAAAAGGCCGGTTACCAAGTGGTCTTCCCGGACAATCAGGACAACCTCTGCTGCGGTCAGCCCTTCGCCTCAAAAGGCTACGCCGAGCAAGCCGAACACAAGCGTCAGGAGTTGATCAGCGCCCTGCTCCACGCCAGTCGCGGCGGTCTCGATCCGATTTATTGCGACACCAGCCCATGCACGTTGCGCCTGGTTCAAGACGTAGGAGAAACCCGTCTGGATCTGTACGACCCGGTGCGCTTCATCCGTACGCATCTTCTCGATCGACTGGATTTCACCCCACAAGACGCACCGATTGCCGTGCATGTGACCTGCAGCACTCAGCACCTGGGCGAAAGCCAAGCGTTGATCGATCTGGCGCGCAAATGCAGCAAAACCGTGGTGATTCCGGAAGGCATTCATTGCTGCGGATTTGCTGGCGACAAGGGCTTCACCACGCCGGAGCTGAACAGCCATTCGCTGCGCACCTTGAAGGACGCGGTGCAGCATTGCAGTGAAGGAATTTCCACCAGCCGCACGTGCGAAATCGGCCTGACGCAACACGGCGGCATCGACTATCACGGCCTGGTTTATCTGGTCGATCGGGTCACTCAGGCGAAGGCCTGCTGAAGAAAATCAGAACCCTTGCGCAAGACCGCAGTCCACAGAACAGGCCCCGAACACTCGGGGCCGTTCCTTCTTTCGGTGACCGGCACTCAGGGTCAGCGAAGTCTGGATCCCTCAGCGCAAGGAGATACACATGAAACGTTCTGTACTGCTCGGTCTGTTCGTTACTGCCTCGGTGATGGCGTCGACTTCGTTTGCCGCCGGACCAGACAGCCTGTGCGAAGCCAATCTGCAAACCATCAATAACGCGAAATCGGAATATCAGACTTCATCGGAGCTGAACGCGCGCGTCTCCGCCAGTGTGGCAAAAGCCCAGGCCCTCAAGGCCCAAGGCAAGATTGACGACTGCGTCGCGGAAACCCAGCAAACGATTCTGGAGATCCAGAAAACCTCGGGTGACACCAAGAAGTGATCGTGAGCAGGCGTTTTGATACCAGATGTAAAAAAAACCGAATTCCTGCGTAGCGCGGCGGTCGATTGAACAGGCCCTACGCTAACGTAGCCTGTTATGACCTCGGCATCGCCGCCAGACCGTCCGGCAGCACCGAGACCTACCGTTCAAGGAGATACCCATGAAGCATTCTGCAATTGCTGGATTGTTCATCGCTGGTGCACTTCTGGCGTCGCCGGTGTTTGCGGCGGATAAAGACCTGTGTGCCGGGAATCTTCAAGTTATCAAAGACTTTGTCACCAGCCAGCCCTCCATTCCGGAAACCTCGCTGAACAACGTCAAGACCGCCCAGGAAGACGCCATGAAGGCGCAGGCTGCCGGGGACGATGGCAAATGCGTTGAAATCACCAACGGCATGATCACGAAAATGCAGATCCGCAATCCAACTCGTAACTGACACACCCGGAAGCCAACCTTCGGGTTGGCCTTCCCGGCCGATTGACGTACACTGCACAGGCTTGTTGCTCAAATAGATGTACTGAGCAATGAGTTCGGGGCCGTTTAGGATTCGACGCCGGTTGCGAAACTTTAGGTGCATGCCGACTTGGTAACAGAAGTCGTAAATCCACTGTTGCAACTACTTATAGTTGCCAATGACGAAAACTACGGCCAGGAATTCGCTCTCGCTGCGTAAGCAGCCTTAGCCCTGAGCTTCTGGTACCTTCGGGTCAA
>NZ_JBIUVN010000035.1:23215-52592 GCF_044742965.1 Pseudomonas sp. NPDC087804
CCACCCCCGTAACCCCAAAGACACTGTCCTAGAGAACCCAATCCCCGCCCCCCACGCTCTCCACGAAGCGGCTAAAACTTACACAACTCGCCCAAAGCACCCTGCCCTTCGGGTCGCTGAGGGTTAACTTAATAGAAACGGCTACGCATGTAGTACCGACAGCGGAGTACTGGCGGACGGGGGTTCAAATCCCCCCGGCTCCACCAACTCAAAAAAAGACGTCCTCGGACGTCTTTTTTTATGGCTGAAATTCAATCATCTCGCTGGATTGAATGTATGAGCTCAGATTTTAGAGTACGCCAGCGCCGTGCGGAAACTCGATTCTGGGGTACTCAATCCGTCTTAAGGATTTTGCGCGGTCGCTGATGAGTAAACTGGCTTAAGGCGGCTAATCGCTGGCAAATGCACTCAAGAGAGTGTCAGATTTCTTCTACGCCAAACCCCTCTCCCCCCAACCCCCACCAAAACCCCCAACACAATCGCCGCCAACGGCACCGCCCCCACCCACGTCATCGTCGGAAACACCAACAAGATCTGCGAGTCATTCCCGCCCAGCATCATCGACGCGCCAATTCCCATCAGCATCCCGGCCAGTAAATGCCGAACAACCGGCAACCACTGCAACCGCTGATAACAAAACGTCCGTCGCTTCAACGTGTACACCAGCATCCCCAGCAGCAACATGCCAAACACCGCCACTCGCTGAACCGTCAACGCGCCCTCATCCATCGCCCAGAACATCCGCGACAAGTCATAAAAGAACACGCTCGGCGTCCACTGTGGTTCGAGCGTGTAGAGCGCGCTGGTCAGAGCGCCGAGCAGCAGGCTCGAAACCACCACACGCCGATCGCCATGCATCTGTGACAAAAACACCAGAACCAGTAAGACGATGCCGATAGTCAGCCAATACTGATGGCTGGATATTTCCGCCATCTGCTGAATCTTGTGTTCAGTGAGCATGTTGAGGTGGTGCCAAAGCACGATGCCCAGCACCCAGCCGATCACCGTAAATATTTTCGCCAGATGACCGCTGGCGAGTTTGGTCAGGGTGCCGACGCTGCATCCATCGTTGAGCACCGAGGCGATACCGAACAGCAAGCCGCCAAGTACCAGTGACCAATAACCCACTTCAGGAATAAACAGCGGCTGACTGAACCCGGACAATCCGTACAACGGCCCCAGCAACAATCCAAACAGACCGCAGGAAACCAGCGACACAAACAGTGTCGGCCGGCGTCGCAGCAGTTGCCCGACCGCGTTGACCAGGCACATGCCCATGCGCTGGGACACGAAGCCGATGAGGAAGGCCAGCAGTAGCGAAATCAACAGTGAAAGCACGAGGCTCTCCGTTTTCGGAACGTGAGGTCGGTTGGACGTTATCGCAGATCGCGCGCGGTGCAAACCTTGCGGGTGAAGTGCGAAAGCGCTTCTACACTCACAGCGCACATGCCTTTCAACGCCGACACCCGAGTGATCATGACTTCCTTAAAAGACCGCATGCAAACCGGCAAGGACGCACGCAAGCAGTGCTCGCGCGGCTCTCAGGCTTCGACGGGCAAGATGAGTCGTGATCCGATTCCGCTGATCAAGGCGTCGAGTCAGGGGCGTGTCGAGTCGCTGGTGGAGTTGCGTTACGGGCGCATGCTGGTGTCGCCGTTTACGTTTTTTCGCGGCAATGCGTTGTTGCAGGCGCATGACTTGTCGAGCACGGCGACCATGGGTTTGATTTCGCCGATCTGCGGTGATTGTCATCTGATGAATTTCGGTGGTTTCGCCACGCCGGAGCGCAATCTGCTCTTCAGCGTCAATGATTTTGACGAGGCGCATCCCGGGCCGTGGGAGTGGGATTTGAAACGTCTGGCCGCCAGTCTGGTGATTGCCGCGCGCGACTTGCGCCACGGCGATTCGGTCGAGGAGTCGGTGTGTCGCGACATGATCGGCGCGTATCAAGCGACCCTGCTGGAGTGCGCCGAACAGAGTTCGCTGGAGAACTGGTACGAGTCGATCAGTTACACCGACTTGCTCGCGCAGGCGCGCAAAACCACGCTTGAACACGTGCAACGGGCTGTCGAAAAAGCTGAGCAGCGCACTCACGCAGGACTGCTGCCGAAGATCAGCGAGCGCGATAAACACGGGCGTCAGATTATTCGCGATGACTTGCCGGAAATTTTCCATCTGCACAACAACTCCACGTTGCTCGATGCCGAGGATGACTGGCTGCGACTGTCGGACTGGCGTCCGCTTTACGAGATGTTCATGCGCGATTATCGCGGCACGCTGCAACCTGATCGTCGCGAATTGTTGTCGCGGTTTCATGTGCAAGACATGGCGTTCAAAGTGGTCGGCGTCGGCAGCGTCGGCACGCGTTGTCTGGTGGCGCTGATGACCGACGATCAGGAATTTCCGCTGTTTCTGCAGTTCAAGGAGGCGCGGCGCTCGGTGCTTGCCGATTACGTCAAAGGCAAATCGCGGGTGCGCCACGAAGGTCAGCGCGTGGTCGAGTGTCAGCGTTTAATGCAGGCGGCCAGCGATCTGTTTCTCGGCTGGACGACGGGGCCCAACGGTCGGCATTTCTATGTGCGGCAACTGCGCGACATGAAAATCTCCGCCGAACTGGAAACCTTCGACGCTGAAACCTTCGCCGCCTATGGACGGGTTTGCGGTCGTGCCCTGGCCCGCGCGCATGCGAAAGCGTCCGGGCAAGCCGCGCAAATCAGCGGCTACATCGGCAAAAGCGATGCGCTCGCCGATGCGTTGTTGACGTACGCGCAAAGCTACACCGCGCAAAATGAACGCGACTTCGAACGCTTTCAATTGGCCTGTCGCAAAGGTCGATTGCGCGCACGTTCGGAAGCCGACTTTACCGCTGATTACCTGCCTTGAACCGGGCTAGAGCGGCCGCAAACGAGATGAATTTTTCTTCACTGCCCCTGCCCGACCGAACCTGTAAAGTTCGCTCGCTCATTCAAGAAACTACGGTTCGCCCGCGCTCCTGCGGGCTTTTTTTTGCCTGAAATTCCTCATCGTTCAAAGTTTCCCGTGTAGGCGCTGCCGAAGGTTGCGATCTTTTGATCTTGAAAACGCAGGAGCGAAAGATCGCAGCCTTCGGCAGCTCCTACTGAACATCAACCGGTTTGTATTTTCTGCGGTGTCGGGCAATGCTGTCTGACAACCCCGCCGACCGGAACGTCCGATGCCGCTGTTGACCCTGCCCTGCCAACGCCTGACGCTGGCGATTCTTGCCCCGGATCAGGCGGAACTCGAAAGTGAGTTCTATCGCCGCAACCTGCGCCATCTCGCGCCGTGGTCGCCGATCCGTACCACTGAATATTTCTCCACTGCACAAATCCGTCGACGTCTCGAGATTCAGGCCAGTGCCTTCGAGGCCGGGCTGGCGATGCATTTCGCGCTGTTGTCGCCGGACGGCCAGCAGATGATCGGCGCGTGCAATTTCAGCGGGGTTATTCGCGGGGCTTTTCAGGCGTGTTATCTGGGTTATCACATCGATGAAGCCCATCAGGGCCAGGGTTTGATGCAGGAAGCGCTGGAGGCTGGCATCGCGTACATGTTCGAGGGCCAGAACCTGCACCGGATCATGGCCAACTACATTCCCGGTAACGAGCGCAGTGCGCGGTTGCTGGAGCGCTTGGGTTTCGAGCGTGAGGGCTACGCCAAGGCGTATCTGAACATTGCCGGACGCTGGCAGGATCATGTGCTGACGGCACTGGTCAATCCGCGGTTCGAAACACCGGACAAACGTTGGTCGCGACCACTCGCTTAAGCTTCACGAATTGTTCAGCATTGCCGACGTATGCTCGGGGTTCCCGCCCCTTTCGGTAGCCTGAACGTCATGTCGCGTGCCGTCACTTCGCTGTTTCTGCTTGCCGCCCTGCTGTTTTTCTTTGCGCTGGGCAACCATCAGTTGCAAGGCTCCACCGAGGCCCGCGTCGCCGGCATCGCCATGGAAATGCACCTGGACAACGACTGGGTGACGCCGCGTCTGTTCGGCGAAGCGTTTCTGGAAAAACCCCCACTGAGTTTGTGGCTGGACGCCGGCGCCATGCGCGTGTTCGGCGTTTCGCCGTGGGCGGTGCGGTTGGCCTCGGCGGTGGCCGGGTTGTTTAGCGTGATGTTGTTGTACGGCATGTTGCGTCGCTTCGAGCGGCCGAAAAGGGTCGCGTGGACGGCGGGGATTCTGCTGGCAACCATGGCCAGTTACTGGAGCAACGTACGTGGCGTCGGTGAAGACGCGCTGCTGGCGCTCGGTGTAACAGGAGCATTGCTGGCGTTTTTTCAGGCGCAGCGAGTGCCGACGCTGGGCAATTCGCTGCTGTTTGTCGTCGGCATCGCCATTGCGACGCTGAGTAAAGGTGTGCTCGGTTTGGCGATGCCCGGCGTGGTGATTTTTGCTTATCTGCTGGCGGACAACCTGATCGACCGGCGCTTGAAGATCAGGGATTGGTTGCGGCCGGGATTGCTCACCGTCGTCGGTCTGATTCCGCTGCTGATCTGGCTGGTGGTGCTTTATCAGCATGGCGGTGCGCAAGCGGTCAGAGAGGTGTTGTTGACCAACAGTGTCGGACGGTTCAGCGGATCGTTCGTTGAGGCCGGGCATTACGAGCCGTTTTATTACTACCTCGCCAAGCTGCCGCAAGCGTTTTTGCCGTGGAATATCCTGGTGTATCTGGGGCTGTGGCACTTCCGTAAAGAGTTGAAGGCGAATCGGTATCTGCTGTTTTTCAGCCTGTGGATCGTCGCGCAGTTTGTGATGCTGACGTTGGCGTCGAGCAAGCGCACGGTGTACTTGATGTCGATGACGCCGGCGGCTGCGGTGATCGCGGCTGAGTATGCATTTGTGTTGTTTGAGCGGTTGAAAGCGTACGAATCGGCGAATCGATTTGTATGCTGGATCGCTCGGCGGCGTCAGGCATTGGGGTTCGGCGTGTTGGCTGTGGTGATCGCCGGTTATCTCGGGGCGGCGCAGTGGGCGCTGCCGAATGCGGATAAACACCTGTCGTTCCTGCCGCTGACGGAACACATTCAATCGCTGCAGGCCAGTGGTCATCAGGTGGCGTTGTTTCAGGCGAATGAGCGGGTGGGCGGTGCGAGCGTGTTTTATACGCAGAGTGTGCTGAGGGGGCTGGATACGGAGGCGCAGTTGCGGGCGTTTCTGGGGGCGGCAGCGACAAATGTGGCGGTGATCTCGGCGGATGCTGAGCCTGTTGCGCCGCTGAAAGTGCTGAAGACCATGATGGTTGGGCGGCAGGCTTATTACTTTGTCACCGACTAAACCAGACTAAACACACACTCCTGTGGTGAGGGGATTTATCCCCGATGGGCTGCGCAGCAGCCCTTTCTTTTGAATCAAGAGAGGGGCCGCTTCGCGCCCCATCGGGGATAAATCCCCTCGCCACAGGTTATTCACTGGATGGGCATTCCAACTGTTGCCGACGTGGCGACTGACACTGTCCGCTCATGCTTCTCCAACACCGGCATCTCCAGCCGCGCCCGTCCATAAAACGCCAACGCTGTCAGCAAACACGCCAGCCAGACAAAGATCCCTGCCCAAAACGTGTGGGACATGTAGTGCCAGCCTTGCAGGACGCGCGTCGTGCCGTAGACAAAACCGAGCAACAACGAGCCCCACAAAATCGCCTTGGAAAACCGCCACTGGTAGCGTCGCGCAACAAAGTACAGCGCCAGCATGGTGAAACCACCCGACGCGTGCCCGCCCGGCCAGCAACGGCCCTCGCCCGCTTCATGGAACAACTGGAAATTCTCGTACCACTCGACATGAGCCATTTTGGCGCCGTACAGCGTGGTCTCGATCGGGCAGTAAACGCTGGTGTGCGCCTTGAGGAAGTGAATCACCCCGGTGCAAACGGCGAACGCCACCACGACGAAGAAAAAATCCCTACGATGATCAGCGGCAAAGCGCAGCACCGGCGCGACTCGGCTGCGCTGCAGAAAGGCACCCAGTCGTGGCCGCTTCTGCGGGCTGACCAATGGCCAGATCACCGAGAGCATCGCACCGATCACGGCAATCTCGCCCGTCCAGTTCGGAATGATCCGCGCCCATTTGTGCGTGAGTTTTTCGAAGAAGTGGATTTTGTCGAGCGGGAAGGTCTGGGTCAGCGGGTCGAACAACAGGTTGCTGAAAGCGATGTCGATTTTGGTCATGTCGAACAGCAGAAACACCACCGCTGCACAGAGCAGCGGGATGCCGAAGTTGTAAGCGTAGAAACGCGATTTCATCGGGTGGTCACCGTGCGCCAGTCGGAGGCTTCAATGAAGCCGAGCATTTGTGGGGCCGCCGGATTGGCAGCGGCGACAAACAGCGAAGAACCGTAGCCGGGATCGGAGGGCGGTACATTCAGGTCTTTCTCCAGTTGCCCCATGCATTCGCTGTGGGTCACCAGGATCAGATTGCGCCCCGGCACTTTGTGCGCCAGCGCCTCCTGCAACATTCGCCCCTTGCAACTGATCAACCAATCGGCGGCGGTGGAGGTCTTGGTGAACATGTAACCGGCGGTCTGCACGGTGCGCTCGATCGGGCTGTTGTAGAGGTCGGCGTTGCTCAGGCCCAGTTGTTCGAACTGCGAGCCGACCGCGTCGGCGACACTGCGTGAACGTTGAGTGATGCCGTCATTGCCGCTCAGGCACGGTGCCTTCGAGTGATCGCAGCGTTCGACGTGGCGCACCAGCACGATCATGTCGCCTTGCGCCCAGCCCTGCGCCAACGCCTGCGCGCCGGCGACATTGCCGTGGGCCAGATCCGGCACGGCAGCGGGCGCGAGCAGCCACAAAGTCAAAGGAATCACCAGCACGGAGGCGGCCAACACCACCCACGTGTTGCGAAAACGCGCCAAACCGCTCAGATCGATCGAGCGTTTGACGCCGAACAGATTCAGTCTCAATTCCACAAAAAGCCGCCTCACCGGCATGCATCACTTGTCATTCGATGCGGCGAAGGTACAGAGGCGGGCGTGGGCAGCCAGTGAAACCCATGTGAAAAAAGTCTTGGGATCCTTTGTTACAAATTCCGTAGGACAAAATCCTTTCAGCTCTCGGCATTGCGGCCGATACAGACCTGCTAACACCCTTGCTGGCTCAAAAAAACAACAATCTTCCAGCCTAACCGACGACCAAGAAACCCAACGTTTCTGGAGGATTTTTGATGAATAGCTGGTTCGGCAACATCAGCGTGAACATGAAATTGGGCCTGGGCTTCGGCCTGGTGCTGGCCCTGACCTGCGTCCTGGCCCTGACCGGTTGGACCAGCCTCGGCGGCCTGATCGACCGCAGCAACTGGATGAGCGACATCACCCAGCTCAACTCCGGCCTGACCAAACTGCGCGTGGTGCGCCTGCAATACATGCTGACCAACGGCGATGAAACCGCCGCGCAAAACGTGCAGACCACCCTTGAAGCCTTCGCCGCGCAACAGCAGAAGTTGATCAGCAGCTTCAAGAGCCCGGAGAACGTCAAGTTGCTCAAGGCGCAGGCGGCGACCATCGCTGAATACCAGACCTCGCTGAACAAAATGCGCAACGCCTACCGCACCGCCAACAGTGCGCGCGACGCCATGAGCGTGAATGCCGAGGCCGCGTACCGTCAGATCGAATCGATCAGCAAACATGTGCAGCAAATGGACATGAGCGAGCAACGTTTCGAACAGTTCCAGGCCATCACCACGGCCAAGGAAGCGTTCATCCTCACCCGCTACGAAGTGCGCAGCTACATGGCCGCCACCAACGCCGACACCGAGCAGAAAGCCGTCGCCCAACTCGACGTCGCGATCGCCAGCCTCAAGCAATTGAACGTGCATTTCGCTGACACTCAGGCAGATGCCCTGCGTCAGCTGGAGACCGCGCTGGTCAGTTACCGCAGCGCATTGCAGGCGTTCAAAAACGCCAACAGCGAAGCCGTGCAGGCGCGCAAGGAAATGACCGATCAGGGCGCGACCATCGTCACCCAGAGCGAGCAGCTGTATCAGATTCAACTCGATCGTCGTGACGCCGAAAGCGCTCAGGCCCGTACTCTGCAACTGATCAGCACCCTGCTGGCGTTGCTGGTTGGCGTGATTGCCGCCGTGCTGATCACCCGTCAGATCACCCGTCCGCTGCGCGAAACCATGGCCGTGGTCGACCGCATCGCCAGCGGCGACCTGACCCACAACGTCATCGTTACCCGTCGCGACGAACTCGGTGTGCTGCAACAAGGCATCGCGCGCATGGGCGTGACCCTGCGCGATTTGATCAGCGGCATCCGCGACGGCGTCACCCAGATCGCCAGCGCCGCCGAAGAGCTGTCGGCCGTCACCGAGCAGACCAGCGCCGGCGTGAATAGCCAGAAAGTCGAGACCGATCAGGTCGCCACCGCAATGCACGAAATGACTGCCACCGTGCAGGAAGTTGCGCGCAACGCCGAGGAAGCCTCGCAAGCCGCTGCCGCCGCTGACGGCGAAGCCCGTGAAGGCGACAAAGTGGTCAACGAAGCCATCGCGCAGATCGAACGTCTGGCCAGCGAAGTGGTGCGTTCGACCGAAGCCATGAGCGTGCTGCAACAGGAAAGCGACAAGATCGGCAGCGTCATGGACGTGATCAAAGCCGTCGCCGAACAGACCAATCTGCTCGCGCTCAACGCCGCGATTGAAGCCGCGCGCGCCGGTGAAGCCGGTCGCGGGTTTGCCGTGGTTGCCGACGAAGTGCGTGGCCTGGCCCAGCGCACACAGAAATCCACCGAAGAAATCGAAGGCCTGGTCGCCGGTCTGCAGAACGGCACTCAGCAAGTTTCGGCGGTGATGAACAACAGCCGCGCACTGACCGACAGCAGTGTCGCGCTGACGCGCAAGGCCGGCCTGTCACTGGAAAGCATCACCCGCACGGTGTCGAACATTCAGTCGATGAACCAGCAAATTGCTGCGGCGGCTGAACAGCAGAGCGCGGTGGCGGAAGAGATCAGCCGCAGCATCATCAACGTGCGCGACGTCTCGGAACAAACCGCGGCGGCGAGTGATGAAACCGCGGCGTCGAGTGTTGAGCTGGCGCGCTTGGGTGGTCAGCTGCAGCAGATGGTCAGCCACTTCCGGGTCTGAATCGACCACTAAACTGTCCGTTGCACGTCTCCGGCGCTGGAGCCGTGCAACGACATCTACAGCGCCCGAAGCATATCCCGCCCCGCCCTTCAAATTCCTACATCCTCGTGATCCCTTTCCGATGTGCAGCGGCGAATATCCTGTGTCCAACGGCCGCAATGGCTGACAGCGCTGTCGAAGCGTCCCGCGTAGTGTCGATTCTCCACAGAGAAGGAGACAACCGGGATGACCGACCGAACACTGCTCAAGACGTTGATTCAGACGCACAGTCCGAAAGATCAGGAGAGCGAGTTCAAAGAGCTTTTCGACAAGGATCTGAAGTTCGGCTCGATCTTCGACATCACCCGACTGACCGAGGCCGAATTCGCCGCCAGGGTCCGCGCCGGCGTTGAAGCCAGACAATCACTGCGCCAACTGTCGTCCTCAATCGATACAAAAATGCTTTTCGACAATGTCAGATGTCTCGCGGCGCAGCTCACTCATCTCTACCGGGAACAGCGCACTTCAGATGGAAAAGCACAACACCACTGGCATCCGTCGAGCATTCGCAAAGCCGAGGAACAAGCCCCCACTTATACCCATCTGTTCATGGAAAACTGGGACGATGCCTGCAAGGTCGATTCGATTGCCGCCATCGATTCGCAGGTCGCCTATCTCCGCGCGCTGTACCTGTTTGCCCTGCAACTGGAGTCAAGTCCCTCAGTAAACAGCGAAGAGAAAAACGATCGAATTCTTTTGGCTGCACGACGCCCGGATCTGTCGCTACTGTCGATCAGTCATCAAAGCACCTTCACTGCTCAACCGATGCTCAGGATCGTCAACGAAACGCTGGACAACAATATTCGCGCAGGGCTGTTATCGGCCCCCGACAAAGCTCAATCGACCTATAAACTGCTGGCTCAACGGCAGTTCCCTTTCGTCCTTCCCTACGAATTCTTTCATCACCAATGCCTGTTGGGGCTGAACGAAAAAAACACTGCGCTGGGCGAGTTGAACTATCGCATCAGCCAGCATCTCCCCTTAAGCCAGCATGAAAGCCATCTTTATGGCAGCGTGCCGCAATCTTCACCGCGTGTGGCACAGGCCCTGATGTCAGGATTGGGACCCAAGCGTCAGGCACTCCTGACTGACTGGCCTGATGCCAGAACACTGTCGAGCATCGCAAGTGATTCGTTTACAGCCGAGCAACAGTCGCAGTACTGGAAACCTGTTTACGGCCCGACAACGACCGACGATCTCAGTCACATCAGCACCTTCCTCGAGCGAACCGGGCTCAATGCCGACCAGTTGGAGGCATTACTCGCGCAAGGCCGATACGCCCTGCACAACTCCCCTCAGAATCGCCTGGGGGCAAGCTCATTCGGTGCCGGTACAGCCCGTTACGTCAACGGTGCGACTAGCGCCCGCTACCCGGCGATGACGATCGACCGAAACACGAAACCTGCGCGCATCACACATGCAACCGCGCAACGTTTAGAGCGCCTGCATCGAATGATTCGCCTGCAGCGCTGGCTGGAGATGCCCTTTGCCGATCTGGATGTCCTCATCTGCAGTGCCATGGGCTCGCCGCGCGCACCTGAACCCAGTCTGCAAATTGATCGCTATGTGATTCGCGCACTCGGTGTGTATCGATATTTTCAGCGCAACTATTCACTCAAGGCTGAGGAATTCGCCGCATTACTGCACCTTGTATCAACGTCCGCGACCAGTGATGAGCCGGCACTCTTTGACCGGATCTTCAATCAGGCGCGCTTGTTCGATGAGCCGCTGTTGCTTGATGGCCGAGCGTTTTCGTCAAACCCGACAGATCCACTCTCGCATTCGGTTCTGCAGCATTTGAGCGCCAGCCTGGGTATTCCCCTGTCGGAAAACGCGCTGTTGCACATTGTGAAAAATACCGAGAAACAACTGGGCTCGCTGAAGTGCGACGCGCACACGTTGTCTTCCATTTACCGCCAGGCTCGCATTGCGCAACTGTTCGGCTTCACCGTCAGTGAAAGTGCGACGCTGGCGAATCTGTTGGGCGGAGAAAGGATCGCCGCGTATCTGGTGTCAGGTCAGACCAAAGAGCATGAAATCAAGGTCGATTGCTCCGATCTTGAAGGGCTCAAGATAAACCTGTGCATCGGCGCCCCGTTATCGGCGGACATGAAGCACTGGCACTTGCTTCCAGGCTCCAGCATCGAGATAGGAACGGCTTTTTTTTCCGACTCGATCGACAACGTGATCACTGTCCGCTATCCCCGCAATTCATCCGGGGGAACGCCTGAACTCTATTTCAAGATGCCTCATGAGGTCGCGGCGAATACCGTCACGCCCTTAGCGGGGACTGTGTCCACCTACGGTGGCACTCTCGATGAACTGCTGCAGTTGCAAAGCCCTTTCGTGACGCTAACCAGGCAGGGCGCAAACCGGGCACTGTTTGAAACCTACGTAAAGGTCAGACTGACCAGCGCCGAGAGCCCGCCACGGGATCTCGACATGCTTGATGTCCTGATGCAAATGGACTGGATCAGCCGCTGGATCAAGCAGTCCGTCTTTGACATCCCGGGACTTCAGCAGCTCCTCGAGCCGGCAAGCAGCAGCGAGCAAATGCTGGGGAAGTTGCTGCAACACTTCACCAGTCTGCAGGTTGCAACACGAAAAGCCGTGGTGACGACGCCCGAGTTGGCAGCCTTGTCATTGCCCGACAGTGCGAATTTGCGCGCAGAGTTGGCGATCGACTTGCTCGATGAAAAGGGTCTGGTGAAAAATTTCGCGCCGCTGGCAACGGACGACGCCTCTGAAAAGATGGACGCGGCCCTCGAGAAATTACCCGCGCTGTTGATTCACGTCGACGACGACGCGCAAAGCCAGAGACTAAAGAAAAACGCCCGACAAAAACTCAAAGACCTGCTCCTGCCAGCCCATGATCGACAGCAACATCTGATCGAGACGTTTCTTCAGGAAACCTGCTGGCTTCCCATGACGTGTGCAAAGGGCGTAGTGACCTGGGCGAAGTCCTCGATCCACCGAATCCTGCTTGCCGCATTGTCCTCGGAAAGCTTGAACGCTCTCGCATCGACCCTCGAACCCGTCCTGCGCCATGCCCGGGCAGCCGTTCAGCTGCAAATGAGCAACAGGGCATTACAGGTTTTCCAGAACCATCCCGATTGGCTGCAACGCTCGAATTCGGCATTGGCGCTGACACTCGAGACCCTCTACCTGCTCGACCGGATAGTCCATTGCATGACGACCCATCAGCATGATGAAGAAAGCCTGTTGAATTATCTGGAGCTGGCCAACGAACCCGGCTCATCCGCGGACGCCAGCAACCTTCATCTGGCGCGACTGCTGAACTGGACGCCGGCGCAAGTCAGTCTGTTGACCGCCCGATTACCCCGCTCACGGGCCAGCACCATGGAGGACATTGACTGGCTTGTGCGCTGTCACGACACCTGCGCAAAAACCGGCCTGGGCGCGGCGGCCTTGCTTGACGCGACCAGACTGCAGAACGACAGCCCTGAAGAACACTGGAAATCCGTCGGTGAGGCGGTAATGGCCAGCGGAAACTGATCCCATCTCATGCTCAAGGAACGAACATGAAAGCACTGATCGAAAAACAACTTGAAGAAAGCCTGCGTGACGCGCTGCTCGGGCTCTATCTGTCCTTGATCGATTCGGACGTTTCAAACAGCGGCGACATTAACACGCAGCTCAAGACCGCGAGTGACCTCTACCACCACTTGCTGCTGGACGTACTGGTCAGCCAGGACGTGCCGACCAGCCCGGTGGCTTGCGCTATCGCCAGCCTGCAGCAATACATCAACAGCATTCTGGATAGCATGGAGCAGGGGTATCAAACGGCAGTTGTTGCACCCGACCAGATTGAAACCTGGCGCACGGCGATGCATGAATACCAAGGCTGGGCAACTAACGAACGCCTGCACTATTTCCCGGCGGCCTATCTTGATCCAACGTTGCGCCAGAACAGCACCGAGAGCTTCAAGAAACTGGAAAACGACCTCAACCAGAACCAGTTAAGCATTGAGTCTGTACAAACCACGGTACTGGCTTATCTGAGCAGGCTGGAAGAAGTGGCAAACCTGAAAACCGTCAACGGTTACATCGACGGCAGCGTTTTCAGCGCCAGTACTTATTACTTTGTTGCTCGATCCAGAACGGCGAACACCTGGTACTGGCGCTCACTGGACATGACGAAAAGACCTAGCGTCCCTGAGTCACTCACCAGCCAATACGATGCGCCCGAACCCCAGGCCTGGTCGGACTGGAACCGCTTCGATCTGCCCTTTTCCGAAAGCGCCATTGAACACACTGTCCGTCCCGTGATGTTCAACAAGCGCCTGTATGTGATCTGGGCCGAATGCATCTTTCAAGACAAGGCCTCAAGCAACAGCGATCCAGCGAAGCCCAAGACCAACCCTTTATTCCGTCTGAATATGTGTTTCAAGAAATACGATGGAAGCTGGAGTACGCCCACAAGCTGCGTGCAAGCCTATGGGCTACATACAGAGATGCACACGCTGAGCGTGGAGCAAGTGCTGAAGGGCACACAGACTATCGCTGTCTACGATCAGAATAATGCGTGCCTGTTGGTCACGCTGTATGTCACTGACGTGCCATACGTCAAAAAGGCTGCGAAACATTTGCTCTGGATGTCGGCGCAGATCGACAAGGATGCCATCTCCAGATCCGACATTCGTGCAAGCGGTCTGCTAGAGGCTGACACAGACGTTCCTCTGAGAAATCTTGCCGAGCACTTTCCGCCGGGTGAGCAACGACAACTGCAATTTCTCCATGAAGCGCTTCAGAACGAGCGCATCGCCCCCAGCATCAACACTCACTTCGATGCGAAGACGGGAACCACTGAGTTCATCGACTTCGCCGGATCCGAGATCGAGTTCACGGAATCCGGCAGCACAGTCACTGAAAAACAAAAACGCTCGCCCATCCGAATGAACATCACGTTCGCCAGGCACCTGATCGAACGTGCCGAAGCCAGCATGGATGAGTTGCTGAGCTGGAGTTCACAGCACTTGCCCGAGCCGCCCTTCGAGGCGGGCGGCGATGCCGGGCAGATGGATTTCCATGGCGCCTACGGTCGTTATTTCTTCGAGCTATTTCTTTATTTGCCGTGGCTGGTGGCCCATCGTTTCAATCAGGAGCGGCAATACGCTCACGCCGAAAACTGGTTGCAGTACCTGTTCAATCCCGGTCGTAAAAAAATCGAGGGCGGCAGCCCTGATTACTGGAACTCAGTACCGCTGACTTCCAGCACTCCGGCGCCAGGGCAACTCAGCCATGCCATTCAGGGCCCGCAGGATCCGCATCAAATCGCACTGAGTCACCCGGTGCACTTTCGAAAAGCCTTGTACATGCTCCATATCGACATCTTGCTCAATCGCGCCGATGCCGCCTATCGCCGGTTGACCCCGGACGGTTTATCGCAGGCAAAGCTATGGTATGTCCGGGCAGCGGATTTGCTCGGGCCGCGCCCGGATATCCGCCAGACCAACATCTGGAACGCGATAACCCTCGGCGACTTCAGCAGCGAGATCAACGCGGATCTGCGCAGTTTTGAAAAAAAACTGAGCACCGAAAACAAAGACATATCGGCACAGGAAAATCTGGCACCTGAGGTGTGCGTGCGACCTTACGCCCATCCACCGTCGATCCATACCATCGATACCCCGCACCTGCGGTTGCCCTTCAATCCCGTATTGATCGCGCACTGGGACAGACTGGAAAGTCGCTTGCACAACCTCCGGCACAATCTCGATATCGTCGGCCGGCCCTTAAACCCTCCAATCTTCGGTTCAACTTCGGACTCGGGCGATCCATTGAGTACCAATCCGCCAAAAGCGGCGGAGCCCGGCAACGTCCAGCGCTCCGGTCTGGTGATTCCACCCTACCGCTTCAGCGCAATGCACGCCCAAGCCATGACGGCGGTGGAAAGTGTCATCCAGTTCGGCGCGACGCTGCTGTCCTTTATCGAACGTAGCGAGCAGGCCAGCTATCTGGAGCTGCAACAACACCATGTCTGGGACATCGCCAACATGGCCGTCGAACTGCAGACGCATTCCCTGACAATCGACCGCAAGTCCCGCGAGGCATTGCTTGCCGGTAGAGCCATCCTTGAGGGACGCCGGGACTACTACGGCAAGCTGGTTGATGAAGTCCTCAATCCTGAAGAAGTCGGCGCCGCCGTTGCCCATCTGACCGGGCGCATTGCCGAGGCTGGCGCGCATGCGGCACAGGCCGTCGGCCATGGATTGAAGCTCGTACCGAATATTTTCGGCCTGGCCGACGGAGGATTTCGTCTGGAAGGCGGCCCTATGGCTGTGGCAGCAGCGGCAATGGGTGCAGCCACTGCCGCCCACGGAACCGGCGAAGCGCTCGAACGGGCCGCCCAATACCGTCGCCGCCATCAGGAATGGATATTCGCCCGCGACCAGGTCACCCTGGAAATTGCCCAGATCGATGCCCAACTGGCGCTGGAGGCCGAAAAGGAAGCCGCCTCGCAACTGCTATTACGACAAACCCGGACAGCACTGAACCAAGCCCGCAACGCCTACAACTTTCTCAGCAAGCGTTTTACCAACTCACAGCTTTATCAGTGGTTCACCAATCAGCTCTCGAGCTTCTACTACCAGGTGTATGACTCGACACTCGCCCTGTGCCGACTGACGGAACAGTGTTGGCGCTATGAGCTGGCCGACTATTCAACCCCGCCCTTCTTTGAGCATCTGGCATGGAATACCACCTATCGGGGTCTGGGCCCCGGTGAGCGAATGAAGCTTGGGTTGCTGAAGATGAACGATGCCTACCTGCTGTGCCATGACCGCGAACTGGAGATTCGCAAGACCGTGTCGCTGCGACGACTCAAGCAGAAAGAGGACGATCTGCCAGGCGGGGCGAAATCCATCAACAAGTCTTGGGATGACATCGTCCCCGGGGATGGCGGCAACCCGGCGATGCAAGGCATCAAATTCGAGCTGGTGAACAATGGATCCTGCGAGTTCGAGTTGAGCCAATCGCTCTTCGACCATGACTATCCCGGGCACTGTCTGCGCCGGATCAAAAGCATCAGTGTTTCGCTGCCGGCCATCGTTGGCCCTTATGAAGATATCCGCGCCACGCTGACCCAAACCGCGAGTGAAGTGGTCTTGCCCGGCGACGGCAAGACTGTCCTCAAACAGGCAAGACTGAATCAGCAAATTGCACTGTCGACGGGCGTCGATGACAGCGGCCTGTTCATGCTGAACTTTCAGGATGAGCGCTTCTTGCCGTTCGAATACACCGGTGCGGTCTCGAAGTGGAAGTTGTCCTTTCCCAATCACCACTCGCAAAGAGCCATGCTCGAATCGCTCACCGATGTCATCGTTCACCTGCGCTACACCGCCAGGGTCGGAGGGCTCACGCCATGACCCAAGACTCTCAACTCATAGCAACGCCGCAGTCGCTACCCAAGGGAGGCGGTGCGATTCAATCGCTCGGAGTGGACATCGGCACGGTCGGTTCCAGCGGCGCGGCCACCTGCGAAATCGCCTTGCCGATCTCGGCAGGTCGCGGTTATGCGCCAGCACTGTCCTTACGCTACAGCTCCAGCCACGGCAATGGGGTATTCGGTCTGGGTTGGTACCTGCCAGTGCCGACCATATCCCGGCGCACCAGCCTGGGCGTACCGGCATACAACGATGAGGATTTGTTCGTCGGCCCCGAAGGCACGGTCTGGATGCCCGACCGGAACAAGGACAGCGGTGCGATCGAATCCACCCGGAAACACTACGCTGACGATACGACAAACCCCGTTCATAGCGTGGTGCGCTACCGCCCCCGGGTCGAGCGCGGCTTCGACCGTATCGAACACTGGGCGAGCGCTGATAACCCGGTCGGGTTCTGGCTGGTAGGCAGCGCGGATGGCCACCAGCACGTCTATGGCAAAACACCGTCGGCACGCCGCGCTGATCCGGCCCACCCTGATCATGTTGCGGAATGGTTGCTTGAAGAAAGCATGAATGCCCACGGTGAACACATCCTTTACGAGTACACCGCCGAGCCCCTCGCTACAGGCATCCAGTGTTACTTGACCCGTGTGCGCTATGGCAACGTCACTGGCGCTCCACAGCTTTACGCATTCACCCATCCATCCGCCACGGATCAACGCTGCCATTTCGAATTATGTTTCGACTACGGCGAACGTGCGACCACGCTGGAGGACAAACCTGACGTCGCCGGGCGAGCCATCGTAGAGGAGCGTCCAGATCCGTTCTCGGACTTTCGCTATGGTTTTGAGCTGCGCACCACACGCCTGTGCCAGCAGGTGCTGATGTTTCACCATTTCCCTGATGAAGAAAAAATGACCAGCGGCCCGGTACTGGTACGCCGCACTTTGTTCGAGTACCAGACCTCGCCCCTGTCCTGTAGTTTGCTGACCGCCGTGTTCAATCAGGCCTATGGCAGTGACGGCAATACCGATTACCTGCCTCCGCTCGAGTTCTCCTACACCCCGTTTGACTGGCAACCCGAGACAAACCGGTTCCAGCCCTTCGAAGTGCTGAACACGCTGCAACATCCGCCCTTGTTTCAGTTTGTCGACCTGTACGGCGAGGGTCTGCCGGGGATTCTTCAGCGGACTGAAAAAGCATGGCGTTACTGTGCCCCCAAACGTCATGAGGACGGCGGCGATCGTGTGGACTATCTGCCTGCGCAATTACTGCCACACATCCCCGTCGCTGACACCGGCAAATCTGTCCGGCAAATCCTTGGCCATTTCACCGGCAATGACCGGCCGGACTGGCTAATGCTCCAACCGGGCATCAGCGGCTTTTTCACCCTTGATGCTTTAGGCAAATGGTCGGGATTCACGCCCTTTGAGGCATTCCCCACAGAGTTTTTCCAGGCCAACGGACAGTTGGTCGATCTGATGGGGACGGGCCTCGGCGATCTGGCCATCATCGGCCCCCGCAGCGTGAGGCTGAATGCCAGCCTGGGCAAGGCAGGGTTCAAAATGGCAACCGACATACTGCGCATGCCTGATGACGATGACTTGCCCAGTGACAACCACTCCCCCAGCGAACTGGTGGCCTTCAGCGATGTGCTGGGCAGCGGCCAGCAACATCTGGTGCGCATTCGTCACAACGAAATGAAGTGCTGGCCGAATCTTGGACGAGGCCGATTCGGAACAGGCCGGGTCATTGCCCCACTTGATTTTGCCTACGAATCCTTCGATGCATCGCGCATTTTGCTGGCTGACCTGGATGGCAGCGGCGCCACCGACCTGATCTATCTGCAAGCCGATGGTGCCCGTATTTTCATGAACTGCTTTGGCAACGGACTGGCGGCACCGATCAAATTGCCTTGGCCGAATGGCCTGCACCTGGATCGTTTCTGTCAGGTGAGGGCAGCCGACCTGCAGGGAACCGGTTGCTCCAGCCTGGTGATCGAGATACCGGGAAGCGCGACGAGGTATTGGCGCTATGACTTCGTCAACGGTAAACCGTACTTGCTCGGTACAACCGACAACAACATGGGCGCCATTCACAGCATCCGCTATCGCAGTTCTGCCCAAGAGTGGCTGGATGAGAAAAAACAGTTACTGGCGAAAAACCAAAAAACGCTCTGTCGATTGCCGTTTCCGTTACCCGTGGTCAAGGAACAGACCGTGCACGACGAAATTACCGACAATCGATTGACCCGCCATTTCACTTACCGACGCGCAGCCTACGACAGTGCAGAGCGTGAGTTCCGCGGTTTCGGATTGCTTGAACAGACAGACAGCCTCGAGAGCGGATCCAGCCCCTACAGCGCTCATACCCCGCCAATGCTCAGCAAAACCTGGTTCCACAGCGGTGACACCATTGATCCACTGTTGCCGGTTTCGGACTGGCGTGACAAAGACGCGGTCGCCTTGAAACCAGCCATTCAGAACACAGGCGAAAGCTGGTCTCCCGACACCCACAAACGCAAGGCGGCGACAGCCCACTGGAAATCCCGTCAGCGTGAGATGGCCATCGCGTTGGCGGGCAGCGTCCTCCGTGAAGAAACTTACGCCCGCGATGCCGATGCCCGATCAGTGGTTCCTTACTCAGTGCAGACGTATCGTTATCAACTGAACGAACTCCGGGGACGCGGCAAGCACAGTCCCTGTTCCATCGTGCACCCCGTACTTGCCGAAACGGTACGCCTTGATTACGAGCGGATCGCCGATGATCCGCAATGCCGCCATACACTCAATCTGCAATGGGATCAGTACGGGTTTACCACCCACTCCATGGAGATCCGTTATGCCCGACGCAAACAGGCCACTGATGCCAGTCCCTTCACTGATGAGTGGCAACAACAATGGTGGCGTGATGCGCATGACGATCAACAGCAGTTTTACTACGTGCAGGAAAATCGAGAACGCTTCATTCATCTGAATGCAGGGCAGAGCCATCGCCTGGGATTGCCGTATCTACAATGCGCCCACGCCTTGAGATTGCCCAAGTCGCCGCTCCCCGACGGACTCGACCCCGCCGGCATCAACCATGAAAGCATGCTGAAACTGAGCGCCACCGCTCGCTGGAAAACCTTGCGCGTCTTGACCGCTCTGTCGGTGCTGCGCTACCGCGACAGCAAGACTGATGAAACATTGGCCGATGGCCAGGCAAGTATCGAAGCGCTGATGGATCATCGCGAAACTGCCGAGATCAACGACTTGGCACTCAAAGCCTTCGCCACACTCCAGACCGCGCCCCGTGCTGTTGATATCCGCGAAAAACTGCAAGCCAGCGGCTACCGGAATATGACCATCGCGCCGCCACTGCAAGACACATGGGCGATTGCCGCAGACCTCTGGTCGGTGCGACGCGATTACACCACTTACCAGGGCGCGGACGGTTTTTTCAGACCCAAAACGTTCAGCGCCAGCAGACAACAGGCGCCGACTACGATCGGCTATGACCGTTACCATTGCCTGATTACTTCGATCACGCTGCCGGATCAATGCACCACGCGAACACGCGCCATTGACTATCGAACCCTGAGCGCTACCCAACTGATCGACCCCAACGGCATCATCCGAGAAGCGCGTTACGATGGCTTTGGAAAAGTGCGCGTGCTCAGCCAGTACAAAAACATCGTCGACAAGCAACAGGGTTTCAAACCGCTCGACGCTCATCCGTTGAACACGTCAACTGTCGCCGCCATCGAGTCGCCTCAGCAGTCCTTGCAACAATCGGCCAGCGCATTTTTCTATGCCCCTCTGAGCTGGATGGGAACGGTGGCACCTGTCGATGCTGAACAAGAGTCGCAATGGCGCAATCAGGCGATTGCGTCCGGCGAATTGCTCCCGGGCGGTTTCATTCGCGCCAGCACCCGCAAACGCTTGCAGCAACTCGCAACCCTGACACCGGCGCAACGCTACTTGCGGCGTGAGACAAGCAACGCCGTGCGTGAACCGGTGCACAGTGTTGCATTGCAGGCTGATCGCTACCCGGACGCTGCCGGGCAACAGATCGGCATCATGATCGCCAGTCAGGACGGCTTTGGCCGGTCTCTGCAAAACAAACAGAAAGTCGATGCACGCTGGCGAGTCAGTGCACCGGTGGAATACGACAACAAGGGTCGTGTCATCCGTGTCTACCGGCCATGGTTCAGTGACGATTACCGCTACAGCCACGACGCGATAAAACGTACATCGGGCTATTGCGATCAGCAATTCTACGATCCCGCAGGGCGATTGATCAGGGTCATCAATGCCAGCGGTGATGAGCGCCGATATGCCTATCACCCTTGGTACACCCTGAGCGAGGACGAAAACGATACCCACGCCGACAAGCCTTTCGAGAACACGCTCTCGCTTGAGCCGGGAGACGCGTCATGAGCGCTCTTCATCGCCATACGCCGACCCTGAACGTCGTCGATAGCCGCGGGGTTCAAATCCGCCAGGTCAGGTACTTGTGCAATGACCCTTTCAGCCGTCCGCAGGCACGCATCAGCAGAAGCCTGCACGACATCTACCGGCAGTCCGTCGAGCACCATTCACCCACGGTCGATGCCAGTCCCTCCATCACAGATTTCAGCGAAATCACCAGCCTGTCCGGTGCGATCCTGCTGACCCGAAGCGCTGATGCCGGCTGGTGCGTCAGCCTGTTCGGGGAGGCTGGGCAACTTGAGGAAAAGTGGGATGCGCGCGGCAGTCACTGGCAGTTCGAACACGATAGCCTGATGCGTCCGGTAGTGATCCTCGAGCAACACAACGCAGGCACACAACAAGCCATGGAGCGCTTGGCCTACGCCGACGGCTCGGCCGACAATGCGCGCTACAACCTGTGCGGCCGTCTGGTTCGTCATGACGATAGCGCCGGCAGTCGAGCGTTGGCGGAGTACGATCTGCATGGCAACCTGATTGGCGAAACCCGGCGTTTGCTGAAACAGCCGCTCACGGGGGGCTGGCCAAAAATCCCTGAAGAGCGGGAACCCCTGCTGGAAAGTGATCCCGGCTTCTCGACAGCCTGGGAGTACGCTGTGACGGGTGAGCTGCGAATGCAAAAAGACGCCAGCGGGCATATCCAGCGTCGTGAATTCGATGTGGCGGGCCAGCTGAAGAAAATCACGTTGCAAAAGCACGATGACACCGGGCAAACGCTGCTTCTCGACCAGGTGACCTACAACGAGCAGGGGCAAATCACTTCGCAGAATGTCGGTGGCAAAATCACCCAGCAGACGTCTTACCAGCCCGCCAATGGCTGGGTGAAGGAACGCAAGGTGGCCACGGCCGATGGTCGAATCCTGCAATCAATGCACGTCGACTACGATCGGGTCGGCAATGTCGTGAGCGTTACGGATAGCAGCAAGGCCGAGCAACACCACACCAACCAGCGCATCCTCCCCGTCAGTACTTATGAGTACGACAGCCTTTATCAACTGATCCAGGCGACAGGACGGGAGATAAAAGGCGCGCGCGTGCAAGCGTCGCTCCCTGCCTGGCTCCCTGCGTCCGGTGACCTCAGTCGTTTGGTCAATTTCACTCAGCGATACAGCTACGACGCGCGCGGCAACCTCATAACGTTGCGGCATCAATCTGAAGGCAACAACTACACCCGCGCCCTGCAAGTCGCCGTCGGCAGTAACCGCGCCCTGCGCCGGAAAAAGGGCGATGTCCCACCCGATCTCGACAATGGCTTCGACGCCAATGGCAACCAGCTCGCCCTGCAACCGGGCCAGCCGCTGGAGTGGAATATCCGCAACCAACTGCAACGTGTTGCGGTGATCGAACGAGCCGATGGCGACGCCGACCAGGAAACCTATCTCTACGACGCCACTGGTCAACGCGTACGCAAACGTCAAATTCGAAAAGCCCACGCCACCACACATCTGCGCCAGACGCTGTATTTGCCGGGACTGGAAGTGCGCACTGACAGCAGGTCAACGCTTGATGTCATCACCGTCGACGCGGGAGCGTGCCAGGTCACGTGTCTGTACTGGAAAAAAGGCCGCCCTGACGCCATCAACAATGGTGCTCTGCGATACACCTTTAATGACCATCCCGCTTGCACGACCCTAGAACTCGATGGCGACGGCCAACGCATCAGCGAGGAAGGTTATTACCCTTTTGGTTCGACCGCATGGCGGGCGGCGCGGAGCGAAATCGTGGCCAACTACCGCACCGTTCGCTACTCCGGCAAAGAGCGCGATGCCAGCGGGCTGTATTACTACGGCTCGCGTTACTACGCGCCCTGGCTCCAACGCTGGATCAGTGCGGATCCGGCCGGGAGGGTAGACGGGTTGAATCTGTATGCGTTCGTCGCCAACAATCCACTGCGGTACAAGGATCATGCCGGCCTCTTCAAGTATGAAGTCGGCACTTTCAGTACCCAGCCCACAACCCCGGCCCCGGCGGCTACACGCGCTTCGGTTGCGCACAGCGCTTCCAGCGCGTATCTGGATCCTGGCGATCTTGAGCGTTACAGACTGGCCTATGACACGATCTGGACGACACGCTCATTACTTTCAAACGGCCCAGGCAATCAGATCGGCGCCATTTCCAACAGTCTGGAGCGGTCCTCAACAATGACCAATGCTCTGCGCGCCAACGTCGGGCAACCATCGGCCGTGCAGCCCTGGGCACAACACGCAGTGGCCGCTGCGACCGGCAATTGCGATGAATACGCTGTCGTCAGTTCCAGCCTGCTCTCATCCTCAGCACGCAACAGCCAGCTACTTCCCGTTCACCTCTCGGAAATTCCCGGACACAGATTCACGTTACTGGGAGACCCTGGCCTGGATCCGCTGGTCATCGATCCTTGGGTGATTTATCCAATGCCGCACTTGCTTTCGGAGAGTCGCTACCCCCAAGTAGCTTCAAGCCTCAACGTCACTCCGCGGATGCCGCAGGATCCTGCGTATGAAATTGCCATGGCTGACGTCGCTGCGCTCGCGCCGCTGTATACGCAACAGCCGCAACAAAATCCGACGCTGGTTAACGACCAGTTGGTGCAGGCCTATTCAACCGGGGCTTCAAGTACCTGGATATGGCATCAACTGACTTCCCAACAGCAGTCCACCGACATCAACATCAGCGACGGCTTCAATTTCTTCAATTTCGCTGAAGTCCCCGTGGGGCATCTCAACCAGATTGAGATTGAAACCCGGCTGGCTGATGACATAGGCAACATGTTCCCCGCGAACTACTTCAAGCGGTTCTGATTAAGCGTTCTGCCTTGATCGAGTTGGCCCAGGTCATGCCCTGCACGAGGCATGGCCTGGTTCCAGGTCGGTTATCGCGTGCCGCGCTGGCGCAACGCCGACGGCATAAAGTACGCATCCTCGGGCACCGGCTGGGCGAAATCCACGGTCTCGGCTTCTTCGTTGTCGAGGTTCTGCACGTAGTAACGACGGGCCTGCAAATCATGGAAAACGTCCAGCGCGCTCCACGTGGTGGGCAGGTCGTAGAAGTTTTTCAGGTAGGCCATCGACACGCGCCACAGCTCCCCTCGCCCGTCGTATTGATCGACCAGCGCAGCGCCCCAACTGTCTTCATCGAGGAACAACACGCGTTTCGAGTAGATATGCCGCGAGCCCGGTTTCAAGTTGCCTTCCACCACCCAGACCCGGTGCAGTTCGTAGCGGGTGTATTGCGGGTTGAGGTGGCCCGGGGTGAGCAGTTGCGCGTACTTCACGTCGGGGCTGGAAACTTTGTAGTTGTTGTAGGGAATGTAGATTTCCTGTTTGCCCTTGAGCTTCCACTCGTAGCGATCCGGCGAGCCGTTGAACAGGTCGGTGTCGTCAGCGGTGCGCAGGCCATCGGAGGAAGCGATCGGCGTGTCGTACGCGAGATTGGGCGCGCGGCGTACGCGGCGTTGGCCGGCGTCGTAGACCCAGGCCTGGCGCGGATCTTTGAGCTGGTCGAGGGTTTCGTGAACGAGGGCTGCGCCACCGGCCAGACGCGCCGGACTTTTTACGAAGGCGAGGTAGTAGAACAGGATGTTTTTCAGGTCGGCGAACTGGCCGTTCGGGCGGTAGTAGTTGAACAGTGCTTCCTGTTGCGACGTCACCAGCGCAAAGCTGCCGTTGCGCTGCACCGGCGCTTCGGAAGCGCGGCGCACGACGTAGATGCCGCGATAGCGAGTGATGTGGTTCCACAGCACTTCGACGCCGTCCTTCGGCACTGGAAACGGTACACCGCCGTAGGCATCGGAGAAACCGCTGCCGCCTTCGAGCAGTTTCGCCGAGGTCGCGTTTTTCAAGGTGTTGTCGTACAGCCACTGCGGCGCCGAGCCGGAGCGACGGGACGGGTAGATCGGCATCTGAAAGGTGTCGGGATAGCTATTGAACAGCGCGATCTGGCCGGGGCTGAGGTGGGCTTTGTATTGGTCGAGATTGGCTTTGGTGATGGTGAACAGCGGTTTGTCCGCCGCGTATGGATCGGGGTGATGCTGACCCGGTTTGTAGCCGGCCGGGGCTTGGGTGATGCCGCCCGTCCAGGCCGGGATGGTGCCGGCGGCGTTGCCAGCCCGCTCGGCGCCCATGGGGGTCAGGGTGGTTTTCAGTTGCTCGGCTTGTTGCGGGGTGATGGCGGCGAAAACGCTGCCGGCCAGCAGACTCATGACAAGCGCCAGCGTGGTCGTGGTCAATCGTGACGTGTGCAACATGACTTTCTCCAGAATGCGAAACCTGTGGGAGCGAGCTTGCTCGCGAAAGCGGTATATCAGTCGATACCTGTGTTGAATGTGCCGGCCTCTTCGCGAGCAAGCTCGCTCCCACAGGGGGATTAGGTGTTGCAGAAATCTCGTGTGCAGCTCAAAGGAAATACTTGAGGTTGAACCCGACGTTGTCGCGGTCGCGGATGCCATTGTTTTGTCCGCCGCCGTAGAACTCGGTGTACTGCAACTCGGCTTCAAGCTTGTTCTGGTAATTGGCCTTGATCCCCAGCGTGTAGGCCTTGCGACCTTCGATGGTGTTGCCGGCCTGGTAGCTGTTGCCCTGAAAGTCGTCTTTGTAAACGATGTAAGGCGAGACGTTGACCCCGGCGTACACGTCGTTCCACGTGCCGTTGAGCATCGCCGTGTAGCTGTAGGAATCACGGTTGACCTGATCATCGCGATCACCACCGGACACATAGGAATAGTTACCAGTCCCCGCGTAATAACGCGTGCTGCCGTCATAAGCGGTGTATTGCAGATTGCTGCCACGCAGGTGTTCTGATGCCAGTTCGAAGATGCCGAACAGCGAGTCGAACGAGGCCGTCGGGCCGAAGTTGTAGATGGTGCCCAGCGAGGTGTTGAACGCTTCGACGCGCTCGGCGTTGTTGATCTCGCTGTTGAGATTGACCATCTGTCCGCCGACGTTGATCGACCGGCCCGTCACCGCCACCGCCGCACCGTTGGCCAGGTCGCCGATCAAATCGTTAGTGGCCGCGACGCCAATCGGCAGGTTCGGCCGATAAGCGATTTCGCCAAACACCGAGGCCTCGCCCAGCGTGGTGTTGAAGCTGAAACCGTACATGCGGATGTCTTCGGCGTAACGACGATGCGCCTGAATGTTGCCCATCACATCGGCCGTGGCCAGACCACCGGCAAGCGCCCCGGCCTGATCGCCGGCAACGCCGGACAACAGGTTGGTCAGCGCATCCATGTCGATGCCCTTGTACCCGCCCAGATCCGCCGCGATGGTCGGTTCCTTGGCGTGGTAGTTGACCATGTACAAACCGAACTCGGTGCTGTTGAGCTGCTCGGCGATGTAGCGGAAAGCGAAGCCGAACTGACCGTCGTTGCGCGCGTTGTAGTCCTTGCCGATCGACGCCACTTTCAACGTGTTGCCGTACGCAGGCGTCACACCGTTGGCGTACAGCCCGGTGGTTTGCAGGGCCGAACTCAGTAACGGGTTGTTACCCAGCGCGCTGTACAAGCCGATGACGTTGCCAAACCCCGGCACCGGCGTGTCGAGCGCGGTGCCGCTGAAGTTGTTGTAACCGGTGTTGCCGCCATCGGCGAACAGGTCGGTCTGCGAATAGAAGGTGCCGACCGGATCGATGCGGGTTTCTTTCCAGTTGGTCTGGTAGAAACTCTCCATGGTCAGCGAATCGGTGAGGCCGACGTTGAAGCTCAGCGCCTCTACCGGCACCAGCACTTCCTTAACTTCGGCGCCGGGCAAACGGTACTTGGCCGCGTCCACCGGGTTGGTGGTGTTGATCCCGCCGCGATAGAAAATCCCCTCGCCCCAGTTGAACACTTGTCGCCCGACTCGGGCGGTCACCGGCATCTGCGCGACGTCCCAACTGCCGTGCACATACGCGTCGAGCATCTCGATGCGGCTGCCGGCAATATCGCGGGTCTGGCTGGTGAAACGGTCGTCCTGCGGGTAGCTCTGGCTCGGTTGCGAGGGGCTGTTGTTGTCGTAATAGTTGTTGCGCTTGTCCATCAGCTGCGTGTCATAAAACCCCGTGCCGCGCATGAACAAACCGTAGTTCTGATAGTTGGCTTCAAGCTCGGAAGTGATCTTGTACACCTCGGAAACCAGCCCGGTGTCGAAGTTGCGATTGCCGTCGTTGGTGTTGACGTCATCGTTGGATTTGTCGCGCCCCTGCACCCGCCACATACGACCGTACGACAACGTCGTGTCGATCGAACCGGTGACTTGTTTGTCCATGAAGCTGAACTCCACCGCGTGCGCCGCATCGACTGCGCACAGTTGCAGCAGCCCTGCCAGGCCGACACCGGGGAGCGCCGCGCCCGTCAGGCGCAATCGAGTGTTGATCATGTGTTCCTCCTTCCCTGTTTTTTATTGTTTTTTGTCCTGTCGCGGTGGCTAGGGCGCCAATCCCGCGCTGACGTAGATCCGGCTGTGCGCGCCGAAATGGCCGAGCAGTTTGAACAGCTGTTGATTGAGTGCCGGATGGTCGAAATCTTCGCGTTGCAGCTGATTGCCGCTGCTGAAATCGCTGGTCGCTGGCGCCGTTTCCAGCCATTGGCCGATCGCTTCGTCGAAGGCGGCGGAGTCGTCGACCGACTCGGCGCTGACCACTTCGCGCAGGTAGTCGACCGAGTACGGCGGATAGCTTTTGTCTTGAGCGACATCGGTGTAAGCGTCGAGCATCGGATGCGGATTGCCGGCACGCAGCAAACGCCGCAGCCAGGTCGATTGATACTTTTCGACTTCCATGTGCCGGGTCGCAACGCGTTCGATGGAGGCCTGTTTGTCGGCGGCGAAACCGGCCAGAGCCTTGCCTTCCAGCAGCAGAAGACTGGCGAGGTCGACGCCCGGCAATGGCTTGGCGTGATACGGCTGTGTCAGATCCTGAACGTGGTGCAGGCCCCAGCCGAGAAAGCGATAACCCCAATACGGATGGCCGCTGGCAAATGCCAGTCGCGCCAGGCCCATGTATTGATACGCGCGCCAGTCCGGCCAACTGCGTTCGAGGAATCCGGCAGCGGCATAGACCACCGGGCTTTCGTGGAAGAAGCCCATGTGGAACGGCGCTTGCGAGCTGTACTGGAAACGCTCGTCACCAAAGGGTTGCGGGCCGAAGCCGTAGCGCGCGCCAGCGTCGCCGGGGTTGTCAGTGAAGAGGTTGATGTCGTGGCCGTAATCCGGTTCGTCGGCGGCGCTGGCCAGCACCGCGAGTGGCGCGACTTTTTCGTGGTTGGCGACGACGATAAAGCGCTGGCGATTCCACGGTGACAGGGTTTGTTCGACCATGACTTGATTGGCCTGCAAATGCTCGCGCTCGGGCAGGTCTTTGCCGGGCAATGGCTGGATGACCATCGCCAGATGAATCTGCGGGTTGATGCGCAGCGCGGTGAAAAAGTCGTGGCGCAGATTGTCACTCGGCGTGGCCGGTAATTTCAGCGCATCGGGGCGTGGCGGGTATTGAGCGAAGTGATCGCGGGCGAAGGTTTCCTGCTCCTCCAGCAATGTGCTGACGGCTTGGTATTGCTGCGTGAGGAAGTTTTCCAGCGGCTCGACTTCCACCAGTGGCGCATCGCGCAACCCCGGCAGATCCTGCAACGCCAGGTAGCTGCCCACCGTATGGTTCGACCAGCCCCAAGCACTTGGGGCCGTTGCACAAAGCAGCAACAGGAGGAATGTCAGCTTCATTGCCGGGTTCTTATTGGAGGTGCCGTGGGGGATGAGCCTAACAACCGCCCCCGCCCGTGACACTGTCCGATCTCACCAGAAAAAGTCTCCGATGGCGCCAATTCAAATCTCAACACGATCCCTGTAGGAGCTGCCGAAGGCTGCGATCTTTTGATGTTGATCCTGAAAAAAAAGATCAAAAGATCGCAGCCTTCGGCAGCTCCTACAGGGGATTTGTGCTGTGTTTTTTAGGCGGGGTAGCCGGTGATTTTGCGGATGCTTTGGTACAGCGGTTTGAGCTGGCGGTACGCCATTTCAGGTGACGATACGATCCCTGTAGGAGATGCCGAAGGCTGCGACCTTTTGATGTTGATCTTAAAAAACAAGATCAAAAGATCGCAGCCTTCGGCAGCTCCTACAGGGGGAATTGTGGTGTGCTTTTTAGGCGGGGTAGCCGGTGATTTTGCGGATGCTCTGGTACAGCGGTTTGAGCTGGCGGTACGCCATTTCAGGTGACGATACGATCCCTGTAGGAGCTGCCGAAGGCTGCGATCTTTTGATGTTGATCTTAAAAAACAAGATCAAAAGATCGCAGCCTTCGGCAGCTCCTACAGGGGGATTGTGGTGTGTTTTTTAGGCGGGGTAGCCGGTGATTTTGCGGATGCTTTGGTACAGCGGTTTGAGCTGGCGGTACGCCATTTCAGGTGACGATACGATCCC
>NZ_JBIUVN010000036.1:0-359 GCF_044742965.1 Pseudomonas sp. NPDC087804
TCAGGATCGGGAACGAAGCCACGATCAGAACGTTTGCCCAGGTGCAGGTCCAGGTGAAGATCGGCATGTCCATCAGTTTCATGCCAGGGGTACGCATTTTCAGTACGGTCGCGAGGAAGTTAACCCCGGTTAACGTCGTACCTAACCCGGATAACTGTAGCGCCCAGATGTAGTAGTCCATGCCCACGCCAGGGCTGTACTGCAGACCCGACAGCGGTGGATAAGCAACCCAACCGGTCTTGGCGAATTCGCCAACGCCCAGGGACAGGTTGATCAGCACAACGCCGGACACCAGCAGCCAGAAGCTCAGGGAGTTCAGGAACGGGAACGCAACGTCACGCGCGCCGATCTGCAGCGGC
>NZ_JBIUVN010000036.1:369-1564 GCF_044742965.1 Pseudomonas sp. NPDC087804
TGTTCAGGTGGCAGGTAGCCAGGCGAACCCTCGGTGGCCATGGCCAACTGGGTACGCATCATGATGGCGTCGGCAAAACCGCGCAGCAGCATGACCATGGCGACGATGATGTACATCACGCCGATTTTCTTGTGGTCAACCGAAGTCAGCCACTCGGTCCACAAGTACGTCCACTTCTTGAAGTAGGTGATTGCAGCGAACAGCGCCAGACCACCGAGGGCGATCATGGCGATGGTCACCATCACGATCGGCTCGTGGAATGGGACTGCTTCCCAACTTAATTTACCAAACATCGTTTACTCCTCTGCCCCGGCAGCTGAATGCGAACTCGAGTCAATTTCCGTGGCCGCCACTTCTTTCTCTTTCTTCTCGTGCTTCAGCGGCTTGCCCGGCTTCATACCTTCGTACTTGTCGACGATGATCTGGAACTGGTTCGGCGTGACCGAGGAGTAGAGCTCGACTGGGTTGTTCTGGCTTGGCTTGGCAAGGGCTGCGTATTCAGCTTGATCAAGCTGTTTAGGTGACTTCTTGACTTCACTTACCCAGGCGTCGAAATCTTCCTGAGTGGTGGAAATAGCTTTGAACTTCATGCCGGTGAAACCCGCGCCGCTGTAGTTGGCGGAGATACCGTCCATTTCAGCGTTACGGTCAGCGATCAGGTGCAGCTTGGTCTGCATGCCCGCCATCGCGTAGATCTGGCCGCCCAGACCCGGGATGAAGAACGAGTTCATCACAGCGTCAGAGGTGATCTTGAAGTTGATTGGCGTGTGCGCCGGGAACACGATCTTGTTGACCGTGGCGATGCCTTGTTCCGGGTAGATGAACAGCCACTTCCAGTCCAGCGCGACCACTTCGATGGTCACAGGCTTGACGTCGGATTCGATCGGACGATACGGATCCAGCTCGTGAGTCGAGATGTAAGTGATGTAACCCAGGGCAATGATGATCAGAACCGGGATGGTCCACACCGCCACTTCGATTTTGGTCGAGTGCGACCATTTCGGGGTGTAGACGGCGTTCTTGTTCGACGCGCGGTATTTCCAGGCGAACAGGAAGGTCATGACGATAACCGGCACAACGACCAACAGCATCAGCAGGGTCGCGGTGATGATCAGGTTGCGCTGTTCCAGGCCGACCTGGCCCGTTGGATTGAGCAAGGTCCTGTGGCAGCCTCCCAGCCACAACGTGCCGAGCA
>NZ_JBIUVN010000036.1:1573-50232 GCF_044742965.1 Pseudomonas sp. NPDC087804
CTAAAGCAGCTTGCGCAATGCAGTTGGGTTTTGATCGCCAACACTTCACCCTGCCAAGGGTTGGCATTTTCTTTGGATTGAATAAGGGCCGCCCGTCTCGCGTCAGACGCTCGACAAATCCTGGGACAGCGGTGAGTTCTTATTCGAATTCGTGGTCAAAGGCCTAGTTACAGACCAATTCCATTTGGTGCGGAAAGTTGGAAGGCACCGACACCTGGGTGTCTTGGAAGCCTAACGACTCACTCGACACCCGACTTCCTGCTCGCCTCCTTAATAAAGGCTGAACAGTGCCGGGAATTCAGTGCGGGCGATTGTAGATAGGTAGCGCCCTATACACCATGTCTTATCCCGAAATAATTTTTATCCGTTCGAGCAACAATCCATCGCCATTTTTGCAAAAGTTCCACATGTTATCGAAATCGATTCTCAACAAAAACACCAAAAATTGTAGGTCTACCCGCCTCAGTTCAGACAGCTCTGATGGCTTTTTCCCACGTCGATATCAGCGTAAAGCCCGATAACACAAGGGCTCTGGCCATTTGCCAGAGCGTGTTAAAACTGCCTGTTCGAGCGTTTGTGCTTAAAAGCAGAAAATTGCCGAAACAGACCAATGTTTTTGTGTAACAGGAGGCCAATCCAGCCCCTCGCGAAGCCCTGCGACACACCGCGTGTGACAACATGTCGCACACCTGTCGCACCCTCCGTTGCCGTTCGTCACGGTGTTTTCACAAAGTCTCTGAAATGCAAAACGCCCCGATTTACTGATCCGCAAATCGAGGCGTTTTCTGTATCGGCTTGCTTGCCGAATAGTTGACTCAGCGCAGTGCCTTGCGGTTACGCGAGGTCAGCAGCGGCACCAGAATCACCACCAGCACGAACGCCACCAGCGCCCATTGCGCCAGCGATAGGCCGAGGATCGGCGGGTACGGCGTCGAGCAGAAACCGTCGACCTGAAAGCCCAGCGGGAAGATCTTCGCCAGCGGCAGATCATCGACAATCGGCTGCAGCACATCGATGCCACAGCTCACTGCCGGATAGAACTGCGTGTACACGTGGTGCCCGGCAACAGCCGCGCCGGCCAGTGCGCAAATCACCACCAGCACTTCGAACACGGTGATGCTGCGACGCGTGCGCATGGCCGCGCCGATGAACGCGAAGATCGCAATCAGCAGCAACGCATAACGCTGCAAGATGCATAGCGGGCATGGCGCTTCACCGAGCACGATCTGCATGTACAACGCCCCACCGATCAGCGCCAGGCAGATGATGCCCAACAGCACCAGAAAGCGCCGCTCACGTCCCAACCGCATTGTTTCCTCGCTCATCGCGTTTCCCTTGTATGTCCATGGTTCAGCCGGCGTGCGGCTGAAAGTTGTCGCAAGTCTACACCGGGGGAATAAACGATAAAGCGGTTAAGGATTCATTAAATCCAGGATCAAAAGATCGCAACCTCCGGCAGCTCCTACAGTTATTACACCCTTTCCCTGTAGGAGCTGCCGAAGGCTGCGATCTTTTGCTGGGGGTTACTCCAAAGCCGAAGCCGGCCCGAAGAACTCATAACGGCTCTGCTGCTCCGGCACACCCAGCGCTTTCAGATGACGCTTGATCGCGCCCATGAACCCCTTCGGCCCAAGGAAGTAAGCATCGACATCACGCTGTTCCGGCAACCACTCGCCCAATTGCTCCAGGCTCAACATGCCGACCTTGTCCGCCGCCGGGCTCACGCCATCGTCTTCGGCGTAGCAGTAGAAACGCTTGAGCTGCGGATGACGCGCCGCCAAGCCATCGACCCAATCGCGGAACGCATGCACGCCGCCATTGCGCGCGCAGTGGATAAAGTGCACCGGACGCTCGGTTTCCAGCGCCGCTTCGAGCATCGCCAATGTTGGCGTAATACCCACGCCGCCGCTGATCAGCACCAGCGGTTTATCGCTGGCCGTCAGGGTGAACTCGCCCGATGGCGGGAACAGCTGAATGCTCGCGCCGACGTGCAGTTGATCGTGCAAGTGATTCGACGCACGACCACCCGGTTCACGTTTAACGCTGATGCGGTACTGACCTTTATTAGCCAGCGCTGACAGCGAGTAGTTGCGGCGGATTTCTTCGCCATCGAGGATCAGTTTCATGCCGATGTACTGACCCGGCTCGGCCGCCAGAATCGGGCCTTTGTCGGCAGGTTCGAAGTAGAACGAGATGATTTCCGCGCTCTCTTCAACTTTGGCCGCGACGATAAAATCGCGCGCCCCACGCCAGCCGCCGACCGCGTGTTCTTTCTCGTCGTAGATGGCTGTTTCTGCACCGATCAGAATGTCGGCCAGTTGACCGTACGCCGCGCCCCACGCGCTCATCACTTCCGGGGTGGCGATTTCGTCACCGAGCACTTCAGAGATCGCCCGCAGCAGACAGGTACCGACAATCGGGTAGTGCTCCGGCAGAATCTGCAGGGCCACATGCTTGTTGATGATCTTCGCCACCAGATCGCCCAACTGATCGAGTTGATCAATGTGGCGGGCGTACATCAACACACCGTTGGCCAGAGCACGCGGTTGATCGCCGCTGGCTTGGTGCGCCTGATTAAACAGAGGGCGCACTTCCGGATATTCAGAGAGCATCATGCGATAGAAGTGCGTGATCAGCGCTTCCCCGCCGCTTTCCAGCAGAGGCACAGTGGATTTGACGATGGCACGATCCTGGACGCTAAGCATAAGAGTGACTCCTGAGCTTCTTGAAAAAGTTATCTGAGTCATATCAGTTTCCGTGCCAACTTTTTAATCCCTATAAATCAATGGCTTGAGAAATATGTAGTCATAACGACTCAAAGGGTTTTATAGTCATCTCGACTACATCTTGTCTCTTTGACTACACAACCATGACTGCCAAATCTCTGCTTACCGCTCTACTGCCATTAGTCTCCGACCTGTCTCGCGAACTGCCCGAGGGCGAGCGTTATCGACGCTTGCTCGAAGCCATGCGCGCCCTGCTGCCGTGCGATGCCGCCGCGTTGTTGCGCCTCGACGGTGAATCGCTGGTGCCGCTGGCAGTCGATGGTTTGAGTACCGACACCCTTGGCCGCCGTTTTAAGGTCAGCGAGCATCCGCGTTTCGAAATTTTACTGGCCGGTGCCGGGCCAACGCGTTTCGCCGCCGACAGCGACTTGCCCGATCCTTATGACGGTTTGGTCGATGGGCTCGACGAACATCTGGAAGTCCACGACTGCCTCGGCTGCCCGCTGTTTGTCGATGAAAAACTCTGGGGGCTGATCACCCTCGACGCGCTCGATCCGGAGCGTTTCGAGCCGATTGAACTGGATGCTCTGCAAGCGTTTGCCAGTCTGGCCTCGGCCACGGTCAACGCGGCCGAGCGCATCGAGCGTCTGGCGAATCGTGCCGAAGACGAGCATCAGCGCGCCGAGGTGTACCGTCAGGCCAGCGGTCAGCAGAACCGCGAAATGATCGGCCAGAGCAAAGCGCTCAAACGCTTGGTGGAAGAGATCAACCTGGTCGGCGGCAGTGACCTGACTGTATTGATCACTGGCGAAACCGGAGTCGGCAAAGAGTTGGTGGCGCAAGCGATCCACGCCGCCTCCCCGCGCGCCGACAAACCGATCATCAGCCTCAACTGCGCCGCACTGCCGGACACCTTGGTGGAAAGCGAACTGTTCGGCCACGTCCGCGGCGCGTTCACCGGCGCCACCAGCGACCGTCGTGGCAAGTTTGAACTGGCCAATGGCGGCACGCTGTTTCTCGATGAGGTCGGCGAATTGTCGCTGACGGTGCAGGCCAAGTTGTTGCGGGTGTTGCAGAGCGGGCAGTTGCAGCGTTTGGGCTCGGATAAAGAGCATCAAGTCGACGTGCGTTTGATCGCCGCGACCAACCGCGATTTGGCCGAGGAAGTACGCAGCGGTCGCTATCGTGCCGACTTCTATCACCGTATGAGTGTGTACCCGCTGCGTGTGCCGGCGCTGCGTGATCGTGGGCGGGATGTGTTGTTGCTCAGCGGTTTCTTTCTGGAGCAGAACCGTTCGCGCGTGGGCCTTAATAGCCTGCGTCTGAACAGCGATGCGCAGGAAGCGCTGCTCGCTTATACCTGGCCCGGCAACGTGCGCGAACTGGAGCATTTGATTGGGCGCAGTGCGTTGAAGGCGTTGGGTAACTGCAAGGTGCGGCCGAAGATTTTGAGTTTGAGTGCAGCGGATCTGGATTTGCCGCGTGAGGTTGTGGATAACTCTGCCGGCGCGGCTGCTGATGTTGTCGCGACGGCGCCGTTGATTAACGGTGATTTGCGCAGTGCGACTGAGGAGTATCAGCGGCGGTTGATCAGTGCGGCACTGGAGCGGAATCAGGATAACTGGGCGAGTGCGGCGCGGGAGCTGGGGCTGGATCGGGCGAATCTTGGGCGGATGGCGAAGCGGTTGGGTATGAAGGGCTAGAAGCACACCCTCACCCTAGCCCTCTCCCACTGGGAGAGGGGACTGATTGGGGGATATTGGCGATGTCCGCCGACGTGAACCTGCTTTACCGAATCCATAATCGACTCGGTCGTTCAGGTCGATGTAAAACGCCAGACACCTCGGTCGGCCCCCTCTCCCTCTGGGAGAGGGCTGGGGTGAGGGGCGCTGGATCCGGCTCTGAATCCAACCCCAACCCGACAACTGACCTAAAGCCCCACCCCTTAACGCCGATAACCCGGCATCAATAGTTCCTGGCGATCCCCACCCTCGCCCACCACCTTTTTCCACAGAAGGTTTATATGTCTTCCACCAAAGCCCGCGCAGATTCACTTTCGCTTCTGCTGTTTACCTTGCGCAGCGGCAAGCTGATGGCGATCAACCTGCTGAAAGTCAGTGAAATCATTCCCTGCCCGCCGCTGACCAAACTCCCGGAATCACATCCGCACGTCAAAGGCATCGCCACCCTGCGCGGTAATTCGCTCTCGGTGATCGACCTCAGCCGCGCGATCGGCGAACGACCACTCGAAGACCCGGACGGCGGCTGCCTGATCGTCACCGACGTCAGCCGTTCCAAGCAGGGCCTGCACGTGCAAGCCGTGAGCAAAATCGTCCACTGCCTGACCACCGACATCAAACCCCCACCGTTCGGCTCCGGCGGCCCGCGCGCTTACATCACTGGCGTGACCTCGGTGGACGGCACGCTGGTGCAAGTGCTCGACATCGAAAAAGTCATCCACAGCATCGCCCCGGCGCAGATCGAAATGGCGCCGACCGACCTGACCATGGAAGACGCCGAAGTCCTCGGTAACGCACGGATTCTGGTGGTCGACGACAGCCAGGTCGCGCTGCAACAATCGGTGCACACCCTGCGTAACCTCGGCCTGCAATGCCACACCGCGCGCAGCGCCAAGGAAGCCATCGACTGCCTGCTCGACCTGCAAGGCACGGCGCAGCAGATCAACCTGATCGTCTCCGACATCGAAATGTCCGAAATGGACGGCTACGCCTTCACCCGCACCCTGCGCGAAACCCCGGACTTCGCCCACCTCTACGTGCTGCTGCACACCTCGCTCGACAGCGCGATGAACAGCGAAAAAGCGCGGCTGGCCGGAGCGAATGCGGTGTTGACCAAATTCTCCTCGCCGGAACTGACCCAGCGTTTGATCGAAGCGGCCAAGCATGTCGCTGCGCACGGGCATTGAGTGTTGAGCGAGACGTATTGTTTTCTGATGCGGCGCGACTTGGCTGAAGTCGTGCCGGCTGTGCAATGGCCGTCAGGCATCGAGATTTCCGTTTACCGCGCAGAACTGGCGCCAGCGGTGCATCACCTGATGCAACTCGGTTACCGCGAGGGTGGTGGCCGGGTGCCGATGCTCGATGAATGGCAGCAACGCTTTGAGCGCGATCCGGAATACGACCCGACCTTGTGCTTTATCGCCTGCGATGCCGAAGGGGTTGTCGGTGTGGCGCAGTGCTGGACGAGTGCCTATATCAAGAATCTGGTGGTGCATCCTCGGGCGCAGGGTCGAGGATTGGGCCGGGCGTTGCTGATGAATGCGTTCAAGGTGTTTCAGCAACGGCGTGAAGGGTTTGTTGATTTGAAGGTGCTGGAAGACAACCTGCGGGCGCAGCGCTTGTATGAAAGTGCCGGGATGGTTGTAGTCCGCCGGGAGATTGTGCCGGACTGAACTACCGCTTTCGCGAGCAAGCCCGCTCCCACATTTGGAATGCATTTCAAATTGTGGGAGCGGGCTTGCTCGCGAAGAGGCCAGCACCGGCAACTTCCCTGTCTGGGCAGACTCCAACCTTGGCCACCCACACCAAGGACGCCCAATCATGAAAGCCCTCACCCTCAGCCTCCTCTGCCTCACCGCCCTAGCCTCCCAGGCCCAAGCCTCAAGCCCCGACGCCTGGGCTGCCTACGATAAAACCGTCCTCGCCAGCTGCACCAAAGCCAGCGGTCTCAAAACCCCAAAACCCGTGGGCAGCCCCGCGCAATTCGATGACCGCGTCGGCTACACCGCCGTTCTTCTGCAAGGCACCTACCCGCAAAAACACATGAAAGGCCTGCAAGGCACCGAGCTGTGCCTCTACAACAAGCAGTCGAAAACCGCGTTCGTCACCGAGTGGGACTCGATCCGCCTGCCCGCCAAAACCCAGTGAGTGGCGCACAACTTGCTTCGATTCAGGTCAGCGCGGTGGTTTTCCGTCACCGTTTAATGCCCTGAATCGCGACTGGCCGTTCAATGAATACAACGTTTTCCTGCGTAGGCTGCGGCAAATGCTGCACCGACCACCACGTCCCCCTGACCCTGGCCGAAGCCCGCATGTGGGCGGCGGACGGTGGTCAAGTGATCGTGTTGGTCGAGGCCTTTCTCGGCAACGGACTCGGCTTGCCAGCACAGCAACGCGAGCACGCCGAACGTCGTTCAGCGGCGGTACGCAGCGGCGCGACCGCTGCGCACGTGGCAATCACCTTCGCCGCGTACAACGTCGGGCCTTGCCGGAATCTTGACGAAGACAAGCTCTGCCGCATCTACGAGCGTCGCCCACTGGTGTGCCGCATTTATCCGGCGGAAATCAACCCGCATATCCCGCTCAATCCCGCCGCCAAAGATTGCCCGCCAGAGTCTTGGGAACAAGGGCCGGCGTTGATTGTGGGCGGAGAGTTGGTGGATCAGGAACTGGTCGAATTGATCCAGCGCTCACGCCAGGCGGATCGTGATGACATTCGGCTCAAGGATGCGATTTGCGCGACGTTGGGGATTCGTACCACGGCGTTGAAGGGCGACGGCTTTACCGCGTATCTGCCCAATATGGACGCGTTCGCGTCGGTGATTGATCAAGTGATCGAGCAACCGCTGAACACGGCGCAGAGTGAATGGTTGTTTCATGTGTCCGGGGAGGACATTGCCGGGCAAGTGCTGGCGGCCGGGGCTCAGGTGGTGACAGAGCCGGCGCAGACGTATGCGTTTATTTCGTTGCGGGCGGCTTGATTCGAGAGTTGTGCTGAGGCTAATGGCCTCTTCGCGGGCAAGCCTTCTCCTACGGGGTTGTAGGGTGTTCATACAATTGTGTACGACACAAAACCTGTAGGAGCCGAGCTTGCTCGCGAAGAGGCCCGTCAGAAAAAGCAGATCTCACTCAGCGCTTACCCATCGACCGACGCGTGCCCGGCGGGGCCATGCCCGGGGTTTTGGTGTGGCCGTTCTTGGCGCCGTTCTTGTACCACGGCTGATTCGAGTCCTTGCCAGCCGCCAATTCGCCGGGCTTGAACGGGAACTTGAACGCCGGGATCGCAGGCTTGGTTTCGCTGACGTCAGTCAGATCGGCCGGGACATCGCTGATAGCGTCGTCAACCGGCGGTTGGGTCGGGGAAGTCATGAAAGCTCCGGAAAGCAAAAAGTCGGGCCCGAACAGTGAGCCGCGAAGGCGCGCAGTATACCTGCACGCCCCGCGTCGGCACCTGAAGATTTGCGCCGTTCGCCGGATGGTAACGGGCTCGACGAGAAAGATGACGGACTTCAACGCGATTGCTCCTGGAGGGTATGGAGCAATTGCGCTGCGCTATCCAGCAGTTGCGCCAACAGCGCTTCATCCTCATCCATGTACCCTTCGTACTCCGCAAGGTTGCGCCGTTCGTGGCACAAAGCGAACAACCGCACCTGCACCTTGCTGACCTGCGCGGTGTGCACTAGACATTGAAAAACCAGATAACGTTTGTCTGATCGATAGCCACTTAACCGAAGTGCGTTCAGGGCCAAGGCGTGAGCTGCGTTGTAAGCCAAGTCGAAACGGCTGGCAAAAGACAACGTAGACGTTTGCGCATCCTTGAGCCGATCCACAGCCGAGCGCATCAAGCCGACACACTCCTTGTGATCCGGCGGCTCCGCTTTCAGTCCGCCGCTACGTAGAAGATTCTCCAGACTCTCGTTGCTGCCCATCCTTGGACTCCAAAGGGTTTGCCCCTAACAGATCGATTTTTTCCTGCTGCACCACCCGCACAACAAAGCTGTTTTGTGCTGCCAGCTTCGCTGCCCAGTCTTGCGGGGTGTAAAGCGTCGGATTGATGGGGCGGCCCAGTTGCTCTTCCATGGGCATGAGCCGTTCCATCACGTCACTGTAGTGCAGGCCTTCGCCGATCAGCATGAGATCAATGTCACTGAGTGTGTTTGCTTTGTCCTTAGCGATAGAGCCATAGACAAACGCCCAGACAATTAGCCCGGCAAACGGCTGAAGCGCTTGGCGCAAAGGTTCGGCAATGCCAAAAGTTTTGCGAGATATGCCCAAAAGCTCGGTATAGACAGGGCAATCGGGATTGGCCTGGTAATGGGTCTGATTGCCCACCCGTGTCATGCGCAACACCCCCGCCCGGTGCAAGCGATCAAGCTCACGCATGAGACTGCCTTTACCCACATGCGCCCAACGCGCGATCTCATTGGCGTAGAACGTCCGATCGGGTTTGCCAAAAAGCAGGCCCAACACTTTTTGCTGAGTATTAGTGAACAGCGCTTCGCTTAGAGAGATGCTTTCCATTGCGGCCGCCGAAGAGTCCCAAAAAGGGAACGATAGGTCTCTTTTTGGGACTTATCAACTTATCGATGGAAACTGAAAAACCCGAGGCCTACGCCGGCACTGTAGGAGCTGCCGAAGGCTGCGATCTTTTGCTCCGGACTTGGCTTTGTAAAAAAACAAAATCAAAAGATCGCAGCCTCGTTGCACTCGACAGCTCCTACGGGATTTCAGGGCTGGGGATCAACCCGATCCAGTGCCCGGTTTACCGCCAATTCGGCAAGCATGACGATCTGCTGGATAGCCAACGCCGTGCTGCGTTGCGGGCGGCTGAGCTGATCGGCGAAATCGCCGGCCATCACGTTGGCCGATGCCAGGGATTCGCAGGCGTGAGCGAGCAGGCTTTCAGTGTCGATGTTCGGGTGGACGAGGAACATCGTGCTGGGCAGGCGCGGTTTTATCGGGTCGGGGCTGAGGTAGAAATCGAGGGCGCGTTTGATGGCTTCGCGGTTTTTGATCTGGTCGTCGGCGCGGATGGCGTCTTCGAGGGGGGTTGTTGTTTCGAGCGGGGGATCGGGTACGGGCTTAGTCATGGAATCGGTTCTCACTGATCGGAGCCAACCAATTGCCGTTTCTCACGCGACGTATTGGGTGGCAGCTATGTGCAGGGTGAGAAACCGGGTAAGAACCACCACTTCCGGCCGAACCGAAGTTCGCCCGCACACAGCCGCCATAGAAATGCAGGCAGCAACGAACTGGCGGCAATTATGACGATACTGCAGGTGGAATAATACTTAGCCCGGGTTCTCACACCCGATCGCCGAGTTTTCGGCGACAAGCCAAGACTAGAGAGCGCGCGTCCGACGGACAACCTGAAAACCTTGTGGGAAGGTTCGCCCATTTCGAAACGCTTTTAAACACCCACTGCCGATGTAGGAGCTGCCGCAGGCTGCGATCTTTTGACGTTCGACGTCAGAGGCAAGATCACAAGATCGCAGCCTGCGGCAGCTCCTACATGAGATTGCCGCCAACTGGAGAAAATGGTCGGCTGGCGGGCCGCCATCGCGAGCAAGCTCTGCTCCTACGAAGAGCAAAAGCAGAACGCACACCGCTTCTGCTTCTCACCACTCAACACGATGAGCGCAAGCTCGGGTGCAGCTCTTGATCTTGATCCACGGGCGACGTCGGAAGGCTGAGTGGAGGGATTGATCCGGGGGTGGGAGCGCAGCGACCGTTTGGCGCAGCCAAACACAGCGAGAGGAGATGCAGCGAAGCAAACCGTAGGCGCTGCGCCCGGATCGATCCCGTAGCGAAGGAACCCCGAGCCCCAGCGAGCGGGCCGCACGTAGGAGCAAGCGTTTTTTGCTTACTTTTTTAGGCGCTTGTAAAAAAGTGAGTCGCCGTCAGGGCGAAACCCTAAGTAGCCGTTACCGCAGCAACGGATATGTACCCCACGAAACTGACAGCGCTGTCAGCCAGCCGTCACCCTCCTGACCCCCAAACAAGTTTATAACTACCCAACCTGCCCAAACTCCATACCCTTGGCGCCCGACCCGCATGCGAATCCAAAAGAACAAAGCCCTGCTCGCCACCCTATTGATCGTCCTCGCAGGCGCAGGTCTGTGGTACGCCCTGAAACCCGCCCCGACCAAACTCGCCACCCCCACAGCAATCCCCGTGCGAGTCATAGCGGTCAGCGAAAAAGACGTCCCCCGCTACACCAGCGGCATCGGCTCCGTACTCTCATTACACAGCGTGGTCGTGCGCCCACAAATAGACGGCATCCTCACCAAAATCCTCGTCAAAGAAGGCCAACTCGTCAAAACAGGCGACCTGCTGGCCACCATCGACGACCGCTCCATCCGCGCCAGCCTCGACCAGGCCCGCGCTCAACTGGGCGAAAGCCAGGCACAACTGCAAGTCGCCCTGGTCAACCTCAAACGCTACAAACTGCTCACCGTCGACGACGGCATCTCGAAACAGACCTACGACCAGCAACAAGCCCTGGTCAACCAACTCAAAGCCACCGCCCAAGGCAACCAGGCCTCCATCGATTCCGCACAAGTACAACTTTCCTACACGCAAATCCGCTCCCCGGTCACCGGCCGCGTCGGTATTCGTACAGTCGATGAAGGCAACTTCCTGCGCATGACCGACACCGCCGGCCTGTTCACCGTCACCCAGATCGACCCGATCGCCGTCGAATTCTCCCTGCCCCAGCAAATGCTGCCGACCCTGCAAGGCCTGATCAACGATCCACAGCGCGCCCAGGTCAAGGCCTACATCGGCGCCGACACCGATGGTGAAACTGGCAACCTGCTCGGCGAAGGTCACCTGACCCTGATCGACAACCAGATCAACGCCAACACCGGCACCATCCGCGCCAAAGCCGAATTCGACAACGCCAGCCAGAAGCTCTGGCCCGGTCTGCTGGTCACGGTAAAAATTCAGACAGCCCTCGACAAAGATGCGCTGGTCGTCCCGCCCACTGTCGTACAACGTGGTCTCGACCAACACTTCGTTTACCGCGTGAATGGCGACAAGGTTGAAGCCGTGCAAGTGCAGATGGTTTATCAGGGCAGCGGCCAGGACATCATCAAAGGCGTGAAGGCCGGTGATGTGCTGGTGACCGATGGCCAGTCGCGGCTCAAGCCCGGCTCGACCGTGCAAGTCATGACCGAACCGGCGCAGGTGGTGCAAGCGGAGCCGAAACCATGAAGGCGCACAAAGGCGTCTCCACGTGGTGCATCGATCACCCGGTCGCCACAATCCTGCTGACCATCGCTCTGGTGCTGGTCGGTTTGATTGCCTTCCCGCGCCTGCCCATCGCCCCACTGCCGGAAGCGGAATTTCCTACGATTCAGGTCTCCGCGCAGTTGCCCGGCGCCAGCCCCGACACCATGGCCTCGTCCGTGGCCACGCCGCTGGAGGTGCAATTCAGTGCCATCCCCGGCATGACCCAGATGACCTCAAGCAGTGCGCTGGGCTCAAGCCTGCTGACCCTGCAATTCACCCTCGATAAAAGCATCGACACCGCTGCGCAAGAAGTCCAAGCGGCGATCAACACCGCCGCCGGCAAACTGCCCAAAGACATGCCGACGCTGCCAACCTGGAAGAAGGTCAACCCGGCCGACAGCCCGGTACTGATCCTCAGCGTCAGCTCGACGCAGATGCCCGGCACTGAACTCAGCGACCTGGTGGAAACCCTGCTCTCGCGTCAGATCAGTCAGATCGACGGCGTAGGCCAAATCAACATCACCGGTCAGCAACGTCCGGCGATTCGCGTACAAGCTTCGGCGGACAAACTCGCGGCGATTGGCCTGACTCTCGCCGACATTCGTCTGGCAATTCAACAGACCAGCCTCAACCTCGCCAAAGGTGCGCTGTACGGCGTATCAAGCATCTCGACGCTGTCGACCAACGACCAGTTGTTCCACCCCGAGGACTACAGCCAGCTCATCGTTTCCTACAAGGATGGCGCCCCGGTTCATCTGCGCGATGTCGCCAAAGTCGTCAACGGTTCGGAAGATGCCTACGTGCAAGCGTGGGCCGGTGACCAACCCGGGGTGAACCTGGTGATCTCGCGCCAGCCCGGCGCCAACATCGTTGAAACCGTTGACCGCATTCAAGCCGCCCTGCCCGGTCTCGAAGCAATGCTGCCGGCCTCGGTGCAAGTGAAAACCCTGATCGACCGCACCCAGACCATTCGCGCCTCGCTGCATGAGGTCGAAATCACCCTGTTGATCGCGATCATGCTGGTGGTCGCGGTGATGGCGCTGTTCCTGCGCCAATTGTCGGCAACCCTGATTGTTTCAGCGGTGCTCGGCGTGTCGCTGATCGCCAGTTTCGCCCTGATGTACATCCTCGGCTTCAGCCTGAACAACCTGACGCTGGTGGCGATCGTGGTGGCCGTGGGGTTTGTGGTCGACGATGCGATCGTGGTGGTGGAGAACATCCACCGCCATCTGGAGGCCGGCGACGATATGCGCGAAGCCGCGATCAAGGGCGCCGGCGAGATCGGTTTCACCGTGGTCTCGATCAGTTTCTCGCTGGTGGCGGCGTTTATTCCGCTGCTGTTCATGGGCGGTGTGGTCGGGCGGCTGTTCAAGGAATTCGCCCTGACCGCGACCTCGACCATCATGATTTCCGTGGTGGTTTCGCTGACTTTGGCGCCGACGCTGGCCGCGCTGTTCATGCGCAAACCGGTGCACCACGCCCACGACAAACCGGGTTTCAGCGAACGCCTGCTCGGCTGGTACGAACGAGGCCTGCGCCGCGCCCTTGCCCACCAGAGATTGATGATCGGCGTGTTCGGTTTATCGCTGGCAATGGCCATCGGCGGTTACATCTTTATCCCGAAAGGTTTCTTCCCGGTGCAGGACACCGGTTTCGTCCTCGGCACCACCGAAGCTGCGGCGGATATTTCCTACGGCGACATGGTGAAAAAACACTTGGCGATGGCCGAAATCGTCGCAGCTGATCCGGCGGTTCAGGCGTTTTCCCATTCAGTCGGTGTCTCCGGCAGCAACCAGACCATCGCCAACGGCCGCTTCTGGATCGCCCTGAAAAAACGCGGCGACCGCGACGTCAGCGCCAGCCAGTTCATCGACCGCATCCGCCCGCAACTGATGAAAGTCCCCGGCATCGTGCTGTACCTGCGCGCAGGCCAGGATATCAACCTCAGTTCCGGCCCGAGCCGCGCGCAGTACCAATACGTGCTCAAGAGTAACGACGGCGCGACCCTCGCGACATGGACGCAGCGCCTGACTGAAAAACTGCGCAGCAACCCGGCGTTCCGCGACATTTCCAACGATCTGCAACTGGGCGGCAGCATCACCCACATCAGCATCGACCGCAGCGCCGCCGCGCGTTTCGGCCTGACCGCTAGCGACGTCGACGAGGCGCTGTACGACGCCTTCGGTCAACGTCAGATCAACGAATTCCAGACTCAGGTCAACCAGTACAACGTGATTCTGGAGCTGGACACCAAGCAGCGCGGCAAGGCCGAAAGCCTCAACTATTTCTACCTGCGCTCACCGCTGAGTGGCGAGATGGTGCCGCTGTCGGCGCTGGCCAAATTCGATGCGCCGACCATCGGCCCACTGTCGATTGCCCACGACGGCATGTTCCCCGCCGCCAACCTGTCGTTCAACCTGGCGCCCGGCGTGGCGTTGGGCGATGCGGTGATTCTGCTCAATCAGGCCAAGGCCGAGATCGGTATGCCGACCGCAATCAGTGGCAATTTCCAAGGGGCGGCGCAGGCGTTCCAGAGTTCGCTGGCCAGTCAGCCGTGGCTGATTCTCGCGGCGCTGGTGGCGGTGTACATCATTCTCGGCGTGCTTTATGAAAGCTTCGTGCATCCGCTGACGATCATTTCGACGCTGCCGGCGGCAGGTTTGGGCGCGGTGATCATGCTGTGGATCTGCGGCCAGGACTTTTCGATCATGGCCTTGATCGGTCTGGTGTTGCTGATCGGTATCGTCAAGAAGAACGGCATCCTGATGATCGACTTCGCGCTGGAGGCGCAGCGCCATCGAGGCCTGTCGCCGCAGGATGCAATTTTCGAGGCGTGCATCACGCGGTTCCGGCCGATCATCATGACCACCCTCGCCGCCCTGCTCGGCGCGCTGCCGCTGATGCTCGGTTACGGCACCGGCGCCGAATTGCGCCAGCCGTTAGGCATCGCCGTAGTCGGCGGTTTGCTGGTCAGCCAGATGCTGACGTTGTTTACCACTCCGGTCATATACTTGTGGCTCGAGCGACTTTTCCATAGACCCAAACCCGCGCCCCAGCCGGCGTTGGCGACCACAGACTGAGGCAGGGTCATGCGCGTTCTGATTATCGAAGACGAGGAAAAAACCGCGGACTATTTGCACCGCGGTCTGACGGAACAGGGTTACACCGTGGATCTGGCCCGCGACGGCATCGAGGGTCTGCATCTGGCGCTGGAAAGCGACTACGCGGTGATCGTCCTCGACGTCATGTTGCCAGGCCTCGACGGCTTCGGCGTGCTGCGCGCATTGCGGGCGCGCAAGCAAACCCCGGTGATCATGCTCACCGCCCGCGAGCGGGTTGAAGATCGCATCCGAGGCCTGCGCGACGGTGCCGACGATTACCTCGGCAAACCGTTTTCCTTCCTTGAACTGGTCGCACGCTTGCAAGCGCTGACCCGGCGCAGTGGCGGCCATGAACCGGTGCAGGTGAGCATTGCCGACCTGTGGATAGATTTGATCAGCCGCAAGGCGACCCGCGCCGGTACGCGACTGGATCTGACCGCCAAGGAATTTTCGCTGCTGAGCGTCCTCGCCCGCCGCCAAGGTGAAATCCTCTCGAAAACCGCCATCGCCGAAATGGTCTGGGACATCAATTTCGACAGCGACGCTAACGTCGTCGAAGTTGCAATCAAACGCCTGCGCGCCAAGCTCGACGGTCCGTTCGACGAGAAACTGCTGCACACCATTCGCGGCATGGGTTATGTGCTGGAGAGCCGTGGTGTCCAGTAATTCGATTGCCCTGCGCCTCAGCGGCATGTTCACGCTGGTGGCGTTGCTGGTGTTTCTGTTGATCGGCGGCGCGTTGTATCAGCAGGTCGATAAAGGTTTGGGCTTGCTGCCGGAAGCCGAGCTGGACGCGCGTTACAGCGTGCTCGAATCCACGGTCGGCCGCTTCGGCACGCCCGAGCACTGGGTGAAGATCAACAACAAACTCAAGCTGCTCGGTGAAGAAGACAAGCGCATCAGTTTCTGGATCAGCAGCGGCGATCCGCAATACGAATACGGCAATCTCACGCCGCAGATCCGCGAGATCACCAATGGCCCTTTGGGCACGCGCGATCTGCAATTGCCGGGGCAGCCTTATCCACTGAAAGTGCTGGTGAGTGAATTTCCGGCCAAGGATCAGCGCCCGCCGCTGCGCTTTATGATCGGCATCGACACCGATACGTTTCATGAGACTCAGCACAACCTGTTGATCGCGTTGATCGGGCTGGCGATTGTCGGTGTGTTGATGGCTTCGGCGCTGGGGTATTGGGTGGCGCGTATTGGTTTGAAGCCGTTGATCAAACTCTCTCACGAAGCACAGCGACTGGCACCGCCGCTGAGGGCTGGGCGCTTGCGTCTGTCGCCGTTGCCGCCGGAGCTGGAACAGTTTGTCGACTCGTTCAACTCGACGCTGGAACGGGTCGAACTGGCCTATTCGCGGCTGGAATCGTTCAACGCTGACGTCGCTCATGAGTTGCGTTCGCCGCTGACCAATCTCATCGGCCAGACCCAAGTGGCGCTGACCCGTGGGCGTTCTGCAGAACACTATTTCGAGGTGCTGCAATCCAACCTGGAAGAACTGGAACGGTTGCGTTCGATCATTAACGACATGTTGTTTCTGGCCAGTGCGGATCAGGGTAATAAGGCGACCAAACTGACGTCGACTTCGCTAGCGGATGAGGTGGCGACGACGCTGGAGTATCTGGATTTCATTCTTGAAGATGCGCAGGTTCAGGTGCAGGTCAGCGGCGATGCGCTGGTGCAGATTGAAGTCGCGCATCTGCGGCGGGCGTTGATCAATTTGCTGAGTAATGCCGTGCAGCATACCGAGGCGGGTCAGGTGATTGAGGTGCGGATTGAGGTTGAAGAACATCAGGTGAGTATTGGTGTGGCCAATCCGGGATCGCCGATTGCCAGTGAGCATTTGCCGCGATTGTTCGAGCGGTTTTATCGGGTGGATGCGTCGCGCAGTAACAGCGGCAATAACCATGGGTTGGGGCTGGCGATCGTCAAGGCGATTGCGCTGATGCATGGCGGGGATGTGTTTGTGCGCAGTGATCGGGGGATGAATACTTTCGGGATTTATTTGCCGGTTTAAAGCGGATCAAAAGATCGCAGCCTTCGGCAGCTCCTACAGGTGTTCCCCTCGACGATCGTTCCCACGCTCTGCGTGGGAATGTATCCAGTGACGCTCTGCGTCACAGGGACGCGGAGCGTCCCGGGCGGCATTCCCACGCAGAGCGTGGGAACGATCAACCGGTGATCACCCTGCAGAAGGGGGTGATCTTTGCTTTTGCTGTAACAGTCATTTATGAAAATCGCGCTGTTTCCCATCGCTCGGCAACCTTATCTTTGCCCGCACCAAACAGCACACTCGCCAAGCGAGAAGGTTTTCAAGATGTCCAACAGTATGGGTATTGCCAGCGCTTTCGTTTTGTCCTCATTGATCCTGTCGCCAATGGCGATGGCTGAAGAATCCCACGCGTTCGTGGCGCAGAATTCTGCCCGCGCTCAAGCGTATGACCAGCATCAGGCAGAAATGATGGCCAAGGCCAAAGACGCCACGCAGGCCCCTCAGGCTGCAACTTCCCAGGCTCAATCGCTGGAAAAAGACAGCTGAGTCGCGCATCGCTCCGTTTCCCTCGACGCGGTTGTTTGGCTCTTCCCGTTCAACCGTCGTCATTCCAGGCCGCTGCCTTTCAGCGGCCTTTTTTCGTTGTGGTCTGAAAGCCGTTTGGTTCGTCTGTAACAACAAGAAACATCGAGCGCCTCAAAATACAGAGGCGCCAGTTGACCCAAGGAGCTCCATTGCACGTGCGTTACCCAGTCCGCTTCACTCCGCTGTTCATTGCAATTGCCGCAACGATTGCCCCCGCCGTTCACGCCGACGAGCCTGCGAAAGAAGGTTTCATCGAAGGCTCAAGCCTCAACCTCAACGCCCGCAACTACTACATGAATCGCAACCGCTTGCAGCAGGCGGACGACAACATTGAGTGGGGCCAAGGCTTTCTCGGGATTTTCCAGTCGGGTTACACCGAAGGCACGGTCGGTTTCGGCATTGATGCCCACGCCATGCTCGGCCTGAAACTCGACGGCGGTGGCGGCACGGACGGCTCAAGCATCCTGCCGATCAGCGATGGCAACGGCAAAGCGCCGGGCTCGTTCTCGACGGCGGGCGGTACGTTGAAAATGCGTGCGTTCGATACCGAGTTAAAGGCTGGTGATCTGTTTCTCACCAACCCGGTGATCGCGGGCGGTGACACGCGCATGCTGCCGCAGACGTTTCGTGGTGTCAGTCTGAGCAACCATAGCTTCGACGGCTGGTTGATCGAGGGCGGTCAGGCCAGTTTCACCAAGCCGTACAACCAGAGTGGTCACACACGCATCGGCACCTCTTACGGGACGTTGGCCGAGGGCGACGAAAGCCAGCATCTGAACTGGGCTGGCGTGGCGTGGAGCGGTGTCGAGGGTTTGACCAGCAGCCTGTACGCGTCCGAACTCAAGGACATCTGGAACCAGTACTACTACGACCTGGATTACACCTGGCAGTTGAACGATCTGGTCAGCCTCAACCCCGGCCTGCACTTCTATCACACGCAAGACACCGGCGATGCGCTGCTCGGCGACATCGACAACAACACCTACAGCCTGCATTTCACCGTCGGTATTGGCAGCCACAGCGTTACGGCGGCGTATCAACGGGTCAACGGCAATACGCCGTTCGACTACATCAGTCAGGGCGACAGCGTTTATCTGGATAACTCGCAGCAGTACTCGGACTTCAATGGCCCGAACGAACGCTCGTGGAAGCTCAAGTACGCCTATGACTTTGCCGGAGTGGGTTATCCGGGGCTGACGTCGGCAGTGTCGTACTCGCGCGGGACGGTGGATTTGACCAAGGTTGATCCGGACAGCCAGGGTTACTCGAACTGGTACAGCGCCGAGGGTCGCAATGCCAAGCATTGGGAGCGCGATATCGATTTGAAGTACGTGGTGCAGAGTGGCCAGGCCAAAGATCTGGCGGTACGCCTGCAATGGGCGACCAACCGCGGTGGCAATGGTTACGGCGCAATTGATACCGACACCGACGAATACCGCGTGATCATCGACTACCCGATCAACGTCTTCTAAGATCAGTTAACACTGAACCTGTAGGAGCTGCCGAAGGCTGCGATCTTTTGATCCTGATTTTTAAAAAACAAGATCAAAAGATCGCAGCCTTCGGCAGCTCCTACGCTTAGAAGATCCCCCAACCGATAACCCGATCATGATCGCGAGCCGTACCCCTCCCGTTTCGGGCAAGACCGGACGCCCCGAGCTGCTGCTGATCTGCGGCAGTTTGCTCAGCGTGATCGCGATTTTAGCCATCGTCACTTTTCTGCTGATCCGCGAGCACGCCAACGCTCGGCAATCCGCCACCCGCAGTGCGACCACCATTGCTCAGTTGATCGACGCCGACGTGCTGCGTACCGTCGAACTCTACGACCTGTCCCTGCAAGGTTTGATCGCTGCCGCCCAGCGCGATGATCTGCAAAACGTGTCGCCGGAAATCCGCCATCTGGCGCTGTTCGATCGCTCCACCACTGCGCGTTTCAAGGGCGATATTCTGCTGCTCGACAAGCACGGCGATGTTCTTGCTGACTCCTCAAGAGTCGAGCCGAAACCGGGCAACTTCGCCGACCGCGATTACTTCCTCGCCCACGCCTTCAACCGCGATGTCGGCATGTTCATCAGCCGACCGTTCAAGACCCGTTGCGACTGCGACGAAGCCAATCAGTGGCGCATCAGTTTCAGCCGACGCATTTCCTCGGACACCGGCGAATTTGTCGGGGTGGCGGTGGCGTCGATGAAGCTCGACTATTTCGATCAACTGTTCAAAAGCCTCGACATCGGCAAGGGCAGTACGCTGAACATCATCGACGATGACGGTGTGCTGCTGGCGCAGAAGCCCTATCTGCAAAGCGACTCGATCGGCAAAAGCTTCGGCAACCGGCCCAATGTCATCCGGATTCTGCGCGACAAGGATGGCAAAGGCAGTTTCAGCAGCACGTCGAGCATGGATCAACAGCAACGCCTCTACACCTATTCGCGGGTGGGCAATTTACCGCTGACGGTGATGGTCGCGCTGTCCAGCGATGAGGTGTTTGCGACGTGGCGGCGTACGGCGATGTTGATCAGTGGCGCCACTGGTGCGCTCTGCGTGGGATTGCTCTGGCTGACCTGGCTGCTCGCCCGCGAACTGCGTCGACGTCAGCGCGCTGAACGTGAACTGGCGCAACTGGCCGCCACCGATGCGCTGACCGGTGTCGCCAATCGTCGGATGCTTGATCAATCACTGCGTCACGAGTGGTTCCGCGCGCAGCGTTCGGGCAAGCCGATGTCGGTGATGATGATCGACGCCGACCATTTCAAGGCGTTCAATGACCAGCACGGGCATCAGGCCGGGGATCAGGCGTTGAAGGCGTTGGCCAAGGTGATTACGGACAATGTGCGGCGACCGGCGGATCTGGTGGCGCGGTATGGCGGCGAGGAGTTTTCGGTGATTCTGGCTGAGACTGACAGCCAGGGCGCGCAGCAGATTGCCGAGCATATTCGGCAGGCGGTGGAGCAGTTGCCGTGGGTTGCTGGGGCTGATCGGCCGATGACGGTGAGTATCGGCATTGCGACGTGGACGGCGGCGAGTGAGATGACGCTGGAGCAGTTGCTGTTTGTGGCGGACAAGGCGTTGTATCAGGCGAAGGAAGGTGGGCGTAATCGGGTGGTGGTGGCTGCCTGAAGATCAAAAGATCGCAGCCTTCGGCAGCTCCTACATTGGAATGCGGTTCCTGTAGGAGCTGCCGAAGGCTGCGATCTTTTGCGTCTGAAAAAAGGAGCATAAAAAAAGGCCATCCGAGGATGGCCTTCAAAAAACTAGAGAGGTTTTTTACTTACACCGCCGCAACCGGGCGCATGTAAGAGATTGGTGCGGTGCTGGCGTCATCGAACGTCACCACTTCCCAAGCATCTGTTTGCTCAATCAACTTGCGCAACAGCTGGTTGTTCAGTGCATGACCGGACTTGAAGCCTTTGAACTCACCAATCAGGCTGTTACCCAAAAGGTACAGGTCGCCAATGGCATCGAGGATCTTGTGCTTCACGAATTCGTCTTCATAGCGAAGGCCGTCTTCGTTCAGTACGCCATCGGCATCGACCACGATTGCGTTTTCAACGCTGCCGCCGAGTGCGAGGTTGTGCTTGCGCAGGTACTCGATATCACTCATGAAACCAAAGGTACGGGCGCGGCTGACTTCTTTTACGAACGAAGTGCTGGAAAAATCCACGCTTGCACTTTGGGTGCGGTCCCGGAAAACCGGGTGATCGAAATCGATCTCGAAGCTCACCTTGAACCCTTCGAAAGGGACGAAAGTGGCGCGCTTGTCGCCGTCTTCCACTGTCACTTCACGCAGGATGCGGATGAATTTCTTGGCGGCGTCCTGTTCTTCCAGGCCTGCCGATTGAATCAGGAATACGAAGGGTCCAGCGCTGCCATCCATGATCGGGACTTCGGACGCGGAGAGCTCGACGTAGGCGTTATCGATGCCCAGGCCAGCCATGGCCGAGAGCAAGTGCTCTACCGTGTCCACTTTGACGTCGCCATTGATCAGCGTCGTCGACATAGTGGTTTCACCGACGTTTTCCGCGCGGGCAGGAATCTGCACCACAGGGTCGAGGTCAGCGCGACAAAACACAATGCCAGTGTCGACAGGCGCAGGCTTGAGGGTCAGATAGACCTTCTCACCGGAGTGCAGGCCTACACCTGTGGCACGGATAATATTTTTCAGTGTGCGTTGTTTAATCATGGCTTGGGCCGCTTCAGCGCAAATTGCGAACTGGTATCAACAAAGGCTGGCGATAATAGCAGACCGAGCCTTTGCTGAACACCAATCACCTTCATAGCCCTGATACATTCCATCAATCGGCCTGACGACGCAGGAATGCCGGGATGTCCAGGTAGTCCAGGTCATCTTGCGGATTCATCTTCGCGGCAGCCGCAGCACCGGCCTGAGCCTGGTTGCGCATGACGGTCGGACGATCCAGATCACGGTAATTTACCGCTGGCGCTTCCTGACGGGTCGGAGCCGGTTGTTGTACCTGAGCGGTCGACATGGAGGTATGAACGGTATTGTCGATGACCTTCACAGGCTTCTCGATTTTTGCGCCCAGACCGGTAGCAACCACAGTCACGTGCAGCTCGTCGCGCATGTCCGGATCGATAACGGTACCGACCTTGACCATCGCATGTTCGGAAGCGAAGGCTTCGATGATGCTACCCACGTCGGAGTACTCACCCAGGGACAGGTCAGGGCCGGCGGTGATGTTCACCAGAATGCCGCGTGCGCCTTGCAGGTTCACGTCTTCCAGCAGCGGGTTACGGATTGCCGCTTCGGTGGCTTCACGTGCACGGTTCGGACCGCTGGCGCAGCCAGTGCCCATCATTGCCATGCCCATTTCGCTCATCACGGTACGCACGTCGGCGAAGTCGACGTTGATCATGCCCGGACGCTTGATGATGTCGGAGATACCGCGAACGGCACCGGCCAGTACATCGTCAGCCTTGGCGAAAGCCGACAAGAGGCTTGCGTCTTTACCGAGGATGGTCAGCAGCTTCTCGTTAGGAATGGTGATCAACGAGTCGACGCTTTCGGACAGCATGCGGATGCCTTCATCGGCGATCTGCATACGCTTGCGACCTTCGAACGGGAACGGACGAGTCACGACCGCAACGGTCAGAATGCCCATTTCCTTGGCCACTTCGGCGATGATCGGTGCAGCACCGGTACCGGTACCGCCGCCCATGCCAGTGGTGATGAACACCATGTTGGTGCCCTGCAGCACTTCGGCAATACGCTCACGGTCTTCCAGAGCAGCCTGACGGCCGACTTCCGGGTTCGCGCCGGCGCCGAGGCCTTTGGTCACGCCAGTGCCCAGTTGCAGGATGGTACGTGCGCCGATGTTTTTCAGCGCTTGAGCATCGGTGTTGGCGCAGATGAATTCAACGCCTTCGATGTTGCTCTTGACCATGTGGTTGACAGCGTTGCCGCCGCCACCGCCGACACCGATAACTTTGATTACCGGGCTTGCGGGGATGTTGTCTACGAGTTCGAACATTTTCCCTCTCCTTACATTCTCTAGTTTTTTTCGCCTACTGCATGTTTGTTGCGGTGTTGCGGTAAAGCTTTAGAAGTTGCCTTGAACCCACTTCTTCAATCGGTCCAGCAACGGCGCCTGTGGCTCTTCGTTGCTGTAGCTGTCGCGGCTGCCGATGCCCGAGAACGAGATCCCGTCGGACTGCTTTTGCAGGCCGTACATCAACAAGCCAACGCCAGTGGAATAAATCGGGTTGCGCACCACGTCATCCAGACCTTTGACGCCGTGCGGCACGCCCAGACGAACCGGCATGTGGAAGATTTCTTCGGCGAGTTCAGTCGCGCCTTCCATCTTCGAAGTACCGCCAGTCAGCACGATGCCGGCCGGGATCAGGTCTTCGTAGCCGCTGCGACGCAGCTCGGCCTGAATCAGCGTGAACAGTTCGTCGTAACGCGGCTCGACCACTTCGGCCAGGGCCTGACGCGACAGTTCGCGCGGTGGACGGTCGCCGACGCTTGGCACCTTGATGGTTTCACCGGCACCGGCCAGTTTCGCCAGGGCGCAGGCGTAGCGGATTTTGATTTCTTCGGCGTACTGAGTCGGGGTGCGCAACGCCATGGCGATGTCGTTGGTCACCTGATCACCGGCAATCGGGATCACCGCGGTGTGACGGATCGCGCCTTCGGTGAAGATCGCGATGTCGGTAGTACCGCCGCCGATGTCCACCAGGCACACGCCCAGCTCTTTCTCGTCGTCGGTCAGTACCGAGTAGGCCGAGGCCAGTTGCTCGAGAATGATGTCGTCGATTTCCAGACCGCAGCGACGCACGCATTTTTCAATGTTCTGTGCAGCGTTGACGGCGCAGGTGACCACGTGAACCTTGGCTTCCAGACGCACGCCGGACATGCCCAGTGGTTCACGAACGCCTTCCTGGTTATCGATCACGTAATCCTGCGGCAGGGTGTGCAGCACGCGCTGGTCAGCCGGGATCGCCACAGCCTGAGCAGCGTCGAGTACGCGCTCAAGGTCGGCCGAGCTGACTTCGCGATCACGGATCGCGACGATGCCGTGGGAGTTCAGGCTGCGGATGTGATTGCCCGCCACGCCGACGAACGCCGAGTGAATGCGGCAGCCCGCCATCAGCTGGGCTTCTTCGATCGCACGCTGGATCGATTGCACGGTGGACTCGATGTTCACCACCACGCCCTTCTTCAGGCCACGGGACGGATGGGTACCGATCCCGACGATTTCCAGCGTGCCGTCGTCGGAGACCTCGCCGACCAGCGCCACCACTTTGGAGGTGCCGATATCGAGACCGACGATCATTTTGCCGCTTTGCACGTTTGCCATGGGTCCTGCCTCTTCTTAATTCTTCGCGACAGCGGGTTGGGCTGTCGTCGGCGCTACAGGTTCCCGCCAGCCAACAGCGAGGCCGTTGGCGTAGCGCAGATCGATGCGCGCAATGTTCGTAATCTGGTCTTTAAGCGTCTTGTCATAGATGGCGATAAAGCGGCGCATCTTTTCCACCAAATTGCCGCGTCCCAGCAGCAGCTCGATGCCGGGGCCGGAACTGCCGGCACCGGTGGTCAGGAACCAGCTCCCGCGTTCACGCAATTCCAGGCGTGCAATCGAGAAGCCCAACGGCCGCAGCATCTGGCTCAGCACCTGATACTGCTGCATCACTTGCTGCTGGGCCCGTTGAGGGCCGAACAGCTGTGGCAGGTGTTCGTAGTTCGCCAGTTCCTTTGGCGTAAACGCCTGGCCCTGGTTGTTCAGCAACGACTCGTCACCCCAACGCGCCACCGGCAATTGCTCTTCGAGGCGGATCACCACTTGATCCGGCCACACCCGACGTACTTCGGCATGGGCGATCCAGGGCATCTGCTCAAGCTCGGTGCGCATCCCGGCCAGGTCGATGGTGAAGAAGCTCGACGCCACATACGGGGCGATGCGCTGCTGCACTGCTTGCTGGCTGATGTAGCTCAGGTCGCCCTGCACGGCGATCTTGGTGATCGGCCGGTCGGCGTAAGGCAGCAAACGCGTTGCCCCTTCGTAGGTACCAAAGCCCAGCACAACCAGCAGCACCGGCCAGAACAGGCTTTTCAGAAAACCGAAATTGGCTTTCGGCAGGCGCGCGGACATCGGCTCTTTCGCCACCATTCGGCTGGCACCCCGCGGTACCGGCTTGCGGCCGGGTGCGGGTGGCTGATGTCTGAGCTGAGCGCCTTGCATGGTCTTAACCTCGCGCCTCTTGAGTGACTGCGCCTTCAACACTGGCGGCCAGAATGGCCAGTACCAGTTGCTGGAAATCCAGACCGGCAGCACGGGCCGCCATCGGCACCAGACTGTGATCGGTCATGCCCGGTGCGGTGTTCACTTCCAGGAACCAGAACTGCCCGTCGGCGTCCTGCATCACGTCCGCCCTGCCCCAACCGGCAATCCCCAGCGCCTCACTGGCCTTGGCCGTGAGATCCATGAGTTCCTTTTCCTTGGCGGCATCCAGCCCGCACGGAATGCGGTACTGGGTATCGTTGGCGATGTACTTGGCGTCGTAGTCGTAAAACGTGTGCGGTGTACCCAGGGCGATTGGAGGCAACACCTGGTCACGCAGGGTGGCGATGGTGAACTCCGGACCTTGAATCCATTGCTCAACCAACACTTGCGAATCGTAGGTACTGGCCGCTTTCCATGCGTCGATCAACTCGGACGCAGAACTCACTTTGGCCATCCCGATACTTGAACCTTCATGGGCCGGTTTGACGATCAAAGGGAAGCCCAGTTCCGTCGCCGCAGAAATACAATCGGCTTCGCTGCACAGCACGGCGTGACGCGGCGTCGGAATCCCGAGGCTGTGCCAGACCTGCTTGGTGCGCAGTTTGTCCATCGCCAGTGCCGAGGCCAGAATGCCGCTGCCGGTGTAGGGAATGCCGGCCACTTCGAGCAGGCCCTGCATGGAGCCGTCTTCACCGCCACGGCCGTGAAGAATGATGAAGGCGCGGTCGATTTTTTCACTCAGCAGACGTTGCAGAATGTCGGCGCCAACGTCGATACCGAACGCGTCCACACCAGCGCTCTGCAGCGCATCGAGAACGGCGTTACCGGATTTCAGCGAAACCTCACGCTCGGCACTCAAGCCGCCGAAGAGCACGGCGACGCGGCCGAAGTCTTTCGGCGCGATGGTGGAGAACAGGTTGGCATAGGCAGCAGTCATTTCAACTTCCCCTCGACCGACGCCGCCACGGCGCCAGCGAACAATTCACTTTTCAACAGCTTCGGCGCGAGACCGCCGATATCACCCGCGCCCTGGCACAGCAGGATGTCGCCGGCACGCAACAGCGGCTTCACCAGCGGTGCCAGATCAACGCCACGCTCGATGTAGATCGGGTCGAGCTGACCGCGCTGGCGGATGCTGTTGCACAGCTTGCGGCTGTCGGCGCCCGGGATCGGCTCTTCGCCGGCCGGATAAACTTCCATCAGCAGCAGCACGTTGGCGTCGGCCAGTACATTGACGAAATCGTCGTACAGGTCGCGGGTGCGGCTATAACGGTGCGGTTGATACACCATCACCAGACGGCGTTCCGGCCAGCCACCGCGTACGGCTTTGATCACGGCCGCGACTTCGGTCGGGTGGTGACCGTAGTCGTCGACCAGCATCACGTGGCCGCCGTCCACCGGCAGTTCGCCGTAGACCTGGAAGCGTCGACCGACACCCTGGAAACCCGACAGGCCCTGAACGATGGCTTCATCGCTGACGCCCTCATCGGACGCAATGCAGATGGTCGCCAGCGAGTTGAGCACGTTGTGATTGCCCGGCATGTTCACGGAAACGTCCAGCGGCTCGCGGTCAGGGCGCAGCACGGTGAAGAAGGTCTGCATGCCTTGCTGACGCACATTGATCGCGCGGACGTCAGCGTCTTCGCTGAAGCCGTAGGTCACGGTCGGACGTTTCACCAGCGGCAGGATTTCGCGCACGACCGGGTCGTCCAGGCACATCACGGCCAAACCGTAGAACGGCAGGTTGTGCAGGAACTCGACGAAGGTTTTCTTCAGTTTGTTGAAGTCACCGTCGTAGGTCGCCATGTGGTCGGCGTCGATGTTGGTGACCACGGCCACCAGCGGTTGCAGGTGCAGGAAGCTCGCGTCGCTTTCATCGGCTTCGGCGATCAAGTAACGGCTGGTGCCGAGCTGGGCATTGGTGCCCGCAGCATTCAGACGGCCACCGATGACGAAGGTCGGATCCAGACCACCGGCGGCGAACACCGAAGCGATCAGGCTGGTAGTGGTGGTTTTGCCGTGCGTACCGGCGACGGCGATGCCGTGGCGATAGCGCATCAGCTCGGCGAGCATTTCGGCCCGCGGCACTACTGGAATACGACGCTCAAGGGCGGTCGCGACTTCCGGGTTAGAGGTGTTCACAGCGCTCGACACTACCAGTACATCGGCGGTCGCGGCGTTCTCGGCACGGTGGCCGATGAAGATCTGCGCGCCGAACGATTCCAGACGCTCGGTCACCGGCGAAGCTTTCAGGTCGGAACCGGACACTTCATAGCCCAGGTTCAACAACACTTCGGCAATACCGCACATGCCCACGCCGCCGATACCGACGAAGTGGATGCGACGGATGCGGCGCATTTCCGGTTGCGGCATGGCTTTCTGATTCTCAACCATGGGCCACCTCCAGACAGGTATCGACCACGCTACGGGTGGCATCGGGTTTCGCCAGACGGCGGGCCGCTTGGGCCATATCTTCGAGTCGTTGCGGTTGCATCAAGACCTCTGTCAGGCGCGCGGCAAGATCCGCGGCACCAGTCGTTCTTTGCGGCATCAGGAAGGCTGCACCTTCACGGGCCAAATAATCGGCGTTGCGGGTCTGGTGATCGTCGATCGCGTGGGGCAAAGGCACCAGCATCGAGGGCAGACCGGCGGCAGCCAGCTCACTGATGGTCAACGCGCCTGCGCGGCACACCACCAGGTCGGCCCAGCCATAGGCTTGGGCCATGTCTTTGATGAACGGCTGCACCTGCGCTTCGACGCCGGCGGCGCGATAGCGCTCTGCAGTCACTTCATCGTGGTTTTTGCCGGCCTGATGAAACACTTCCGGGCGCAAATCGGCAGCGACTTGGGCCAGGGCTTCAGGCAGCAATTTATTCAACGGTTCTGCGCCAAGGCTTCCGCCAAGGATCAGCAAACGCGCTTTGCGACCAGCCAGAGCCGGGCGCGATGTTTCGAGGAACAGCTCGCTGCGCACCGGGTTTCCGGTGGTACGGCGGGTGTCCGACAGAGTAAAGGTGTCGGGGAACGCTTCACACACCCGGGCGGCGAACGGCACCAGCAACCGATTGGCGGTGCCGGCCACAGCGTTCTGCTCGTGAACGATCACCGGCACACCGGCCAGTTTCGCGGCAAGACCACCAGGGCCAGTCACATAACCACCGAAGCCGACCACGCACACTGGTTTCAACTGGCGAATGATCGCCCGCGCCTGCCACACTGATTTCAGTAGCATGAACGGCGCCTTGAGCAGCGACAGCTTGCCCTTGCCGCGCAGACCGCTGGCGTTGATGCGGTGCAGTTCCAGCCCTGCGCCCGGCACCAGTTCGTTTTCAATTCCGCGTGGCGTGCCGAGCCAGTGCACGGTGTAGCCGCGCACCTGAAACTCGCGGGCACAGGCCAGCGCCGGGAACACGTGGCCACCGGTACCGCCGGCCATGATCAATACGTTAGCGCCCATGATTCGGCTCCTCAGCGAAGTCGCTCTCATGGAATTCCATTTCTTCACTGCCCAGGTGGGTTCGACTCTCCCACTCGATCCTCAATAACAAGCCGAGGCAGGCACAGCAGATCACCAACGAACTGCCGCCGTAACTGAGGAACGGCAAGGTCAGACCCTTGGTTGGCAGCAGGCCGACGTTCACCCCGATGTTGATCAGGAACTGACCAATCCACAGGAACGACAAGCCGTAGGCCACATAAGCTGCGAAATACTGTTTGGCTTTCTCCGCCCACAAGCCGATGTACATGCCGCGAATACACACGAACACGAACAGGGCCACGGTGCACAGCGAACCGACCGCGCCCAGCTCTTCAGCGAGAACCGAGAACACGAAGTCGGTGTGCGCTTCCGGCAGGTAGAACTGCTTCTGCACGCTGTTGCCCAGACCCACGCCGAGCCATTCACCGCGACCGAAGGCGATCAACGCTTGCGACAGTTGATAACCAGCGCCGAACTGGTCAGCCCACGGGTCAGCGAAGTTGGTCAGACGCGCCATACGATACGGCTGCATCTGAATCAGCAGCACCACCGCCCCGACCGCCAACACCACCATCAGCGAGAAACGGAACAGCCCGACCCCGCCAAGGAATAGCATTGCCGCCGCAGCGCCCATCATCACGACGGTGGCACCGAAGTCCGGCTCCATCAGCAACAGGCCAGCCATCGGCAGCAGCACGATGAACGGCTTGAAGAAGCCCATCCAGCTCTCGCGCACTTCTTTCTGACGCCGCACCAGATAACCGGCGAGGTAGATCACCACGAATACTTTGGCGATTTCGGACGGCTGCACGTTGAAGAAGCTGAAACCGATCCAGCGCATCGAGCCGTTCACTTCTCGGCCGATGCCGGGGACGATCACCATCACCAGCAAACCGAACGCGCCGAGCAACATCAGCCAGCCGAGGCGCTGCCAGGTAGCAATTGGAATCATCATGGTGATGACACACGCGCCCAAACCCAGCACCACATATATAAGGTGGCGAATCATGTAATACAGCGGACTGCCCGACTGCGCCGCCGCCACTTCGGTGGACGCCGAGGCGATCATGATCAAACCGAGACCGAGCAGCGCCAGGCAACCGGCGAGCATCGGGAAATCGAGGTCGATACCGCGCCCGGTGATGATCGGCGACGGATACGGTTTGATGATATTGCGCAGGCTCATGCCAATTCCTCCACAGCGCGGACGAACTGGTGACCACGGTCTTCATAATTCTTGAACATGTCGAAACTGGCGCAGGCTGGCGACAGCAGCACCACGTCACCCGGCTGGGCAGCGGCGCGGCATTGCGCGACGGCATCGACCAGCGAGGTCGCGCGAATCAGTGGCACGGCATCACCGATGGCGGCGCCGATCTTGTCGGAGTCGCGGCCCATGAGGATCACGGCGCGGCAGTTGGCCGCCACCGGATCATGCAGGTCGTTGAATTCGGCACCCTTGCCATCGCCACCGGCGATCAGGATGACCTTGCCGTCGATGTCCGCGCCCAAGCCTTCGATCGCAGCCAGTGCGGCGCCGACGTTGGTGGCTTTGGAATCGTTGTAGTAAGCCACGCCGTCGAGATCACGCACCCACTGGCAACGGTGTTCGAGACCGGCGAAGTTGCGCAGCGCCGCGAGCATCGCATCGAACGGCAGGCCGACCGCATGACCGAGTGCCAGCGCCGCGAGGGCGTTGGACTGGTTATGCGCGCCACGAATCTTCAATTCGCGCACTGGCATCAGGTTTTGGAATTCGAAGGCCAGATACTTCTCGCCGTCTTCTTCGCGGATACCGAAGGCTTTGAAATCGGGTTTGGTCAGGCCGAACGTCCAGCATGGCTGGCCTTCGCCCATCAGCGGACGGCTCAGTGCATCCTGACGGTTGACCACGAACTGCTTCGCGCCCCGGAAGATCCGGTGCTTGGCCAGGTGGTAAGCCGGCAGGCCGCTGTAGCGATCCATGTGGTCTTCGCTGATGTTCAGCACGGTCGCCACTTCAGCGTTGAGCTGGTCAGTGGTTTCCAGCTGGAAGCTCGACAGCTCCATCACGTACAGCTCGATGTCGTCGCTGAGCAAGTCCAGCGCCGGGGTGCCGAGGTTACCGCCGACGGCGACGCGTTTGCCCGCCGCAGCCGCCATCTCGCCGACCAGGGTGGTGACGGTGCTTTTCGCGTTGGAACCGCTGATGGCCACGATCGGCGCCTGCGCGTTACGCGCGAACAGCTCGATGTCGCCGGACAGTTTCACGCCACGGGCCGCAGCGGCTTGCAGGGCCGGGGTCGCCAGTGCCAGGCCGGGGCTCACGTAGAGCTCGTCGGCACGGCAGAGGAATTCGACGTCCAGCTCGCCACAACGCACTTCCACGTGCGGATAGTCACGCTTGAGCGTGGCCAGTTCCGGTGGATTTTCCCGCGTGTCCGCCACGGCAAACGACGTGCCCCGGTTCGCCAGGAAGCGAACCAGGGACATGCCGCTCTTGCCGAGGCCGACAACGATGCGGAAGTGGTCAGAAGCGATCAGAGACACTCGTTCTACCTCAGCTTCAGGGTGGCAAGGCCAACCAGCACGAGAATCACGGTGATGATCCAGAAACGGACAATCACGCGCGGCTCGGGCCAGCCCTTGAGTTCAAAGTGGTGGTGTATCGGTGCCATGCGGAACACACGGCGACCGGTCAGCTTAAAGGACGCAACCTGAATGACGACTGACAGGGTTTCCATCACGAACACGCCGCCCATGATGAACAGGACGATTTCCTGACGGACGATCACCGCGATGGTGCCCAGTGCCGCGCCGAGTGCCAGGGCACCGACGTCGCCCATGAACACTTGCGCTGGATAGGTGTTGAACCAGAGGAAGCCCAATCCGGCGCCAATCAGCGCGCCGCAGAACACGATCAGTTCGCCCGCGCCCGGCACATAAGGGATCAGCAGGTATTCAGCGAATTTCACGTTACCCGACAGGTAGCAGAAGATGCCCAGGCCGCCGCCGACCATCACGGTTGGCATGATCGCCAGACCGTCGAGGCCGTCAGTCAGGTTGACCGCGTTGCTCGAACCGACGATCACAAAATAAGTCAGCACGATGAAACCGAGGCCCAGCGGAATGCTGTAGTCCTTGAGCATCGGCAGGATCAGCGTGGTTTCCACCGGGGTGGACGCGGTCATATAAAGGAAGATCGCTGCGCCAAGGCCGAACACCGACTGCCAGAAATACTTCCAGCGGCTCGGCAAGCCACGGGAGTTCTTCTCGATGACTTTGCGGTAATCGTCGACCCAGCCGATGGCGCCGAACAGCAGGGTCACCAGCAACACAGTCCAGACGTAGCGGTTGCTCAAGTCAGCCCAAAGCAACGTGCTGACGCCGATCGAAGACAGAATCAGTGCGCCACCCATGGTCGGGGTGCCCGACTTGGACAGGTGCGATTGCGGGCCGTCGTTACGCACGGATTGACCGATCTGACGGTTCTGCAGGGTGCGGATCATCCACGGGCCATAGCACAGCGACAAAACCAGCGCGGTCAGCACACCGAGGATCCCGCGCAGGGTCAGGTACTGAAAGACCGCGAAGCCTTTGTAGAACTGTTGCAGATACTCCGCTAGCAGCAGCAGCATTAATGTTTCTCCAGACTGGATCCGCACAGAGCCGCAACGATGTTTTCCATCGCTGCACTGCGCGAACCCTTGATCAAAATAGTGGTGTTTGTGTCCTGCTCGGCGTCGAGGGCCTGGATCAGCTCGGCTTGCGTGCCGAAGTGATGCGCCTGTTCACCGAATGCGTTGACGGCGTGAACCATGTTTGGCCCGACGGCGTAAAGCGCGGAAACCTTGCCCCGGGCGTACTCGCCCACGTCGCGGTGCCCCTGCTCCGCCCAATCGCCCAACTCGCCGATATCCCCGAGCACCAGGACGGTGCGGCCGGAAAAGCCGGCGAGTATATCAACGGCCGCGCACATCGAGGTGGGGTTTGCGTTGTAAGTGTCATCGATCACGCGCATGCCGTTCTTCGCCAGTTGCGCGACGGTGCGACCCTTGACCGGTTGCACCGCGCCAAGGCCGGTGGCGATGCCGAACAGCGACACGCCCAAGGCGTGCGCGGCAGCGGCGGCGGCCATGGAATTGGCGACGTTATGGGTGCCGAGCAGGTTCAGTTGAACGCGCTCGACACCTTCAGGTGTGTGCAGATTGAAGGCCGGGCAACCACGGGCATCGGTGGTCAGGTCGCTTGCGTAAAAGTCCGCCTGCGTGTTGCTCAGGGCAAAGGTCAACACCTTGCGACCGGCAGCGCGGGTCTTCCAGATACCGAAAGCCTTGTCATCGAGGTTGAGCACGGCGATGCCATCGGCCGCCAGCCCTTCGATGATTTCGCCTTTGGCTTCGACGATTTTTTCCGGGCCGCCGAACTCACCGACGTGAGCGGTGCCGGCATTGTTCAGAATCGCTACGTGCGGCTTGGTCAGCCCGACGGTGTAGGCGATTTCACCCAGACGCGAGGCGCCCAGTTCGATCACGGCCGAGGTGTGTTCCGCGGCCAGTTCGATCAAGGTCAGCGGTACGCCGAGGTCGTTGTTCAGGTTGCCGCGAGTCGCCAGCACCGGGCCGCGCGTGCGCAGAATGCTTGCGAGCATTTCCTTGACCGTGGTTTTGCCGCTGGAACCGGTCACCGCCGCTACAGGCTGAGTAAACGCGGCGCGATTCAAGGCGCCCAACTGGCCGAGGGCCTGACGGGTGTCCTTGACCAGCAATTGCGGCAAGGTGCTGTCGGCGACTTCACGCTCGACCAGCGCAGCCACCGCGCCTTTGGCGGCGACGTCATTCAAATAGTCATGACCGTCGAAACGCGGGCCGGTCAGCGCAATAAACAGTTGGCCTGGCTGGATCGCACGGCTGTCGATGCTGACGCCGTCGAAGCTGGCATCACCGGCGATCAAACGGGCATCGAGGGCGTTAGTCAGTTCGCTGAGTTTCAGGGCCTTAAGCATGGGCCACCTCCCAAGCGGTCAGGGCGTGATCAGCCTCGACCAGGTCGGAGAAAGCGTGGCGTTCGCCGTTGATTTCCTGATAGTCCTCGTGACCTTTACCGGCCAGGACGATCACGTCATCGGCCGACGCGCCGGCAATCAGTTGCGCAATCGCCTGACCACGGCCGGCGACGAAGGTGACTTTATCCACAGCCGTGAAACCGGCGCGGATGTCGTCGAAAATCACCGCTGGGTCTTCAGTGCGCGGGTTGTCGTCGGTGACCACAACCTGATCAGCCAGACGCTCAACCACTTCGGCCATCAACGGACGCTTGCCGCGATCACGATCACCGCCGCAGCCGAACAGGCACAGCAGTTGACCTTTGACGTGCGGGCGCAGCGCGGTCAGAACTTTTTCCAGTGCGTCCGGGGTGTGGGCGTAATCGACCACCACCAACGGTTGCGTGCCACCGCCAAGACGCTGCATGCGTCCGGCCGGGCCTTCGAGTTTCGGCAGCACTTTGAGAATTTCGTCGAGCGCGTAATCCAGACCGAGCAATGCGCCGACCGCAGCAAGGACGTTGCTCAGGTTGAAGCGACCGAGCAGCGTGCTGCGCAGATGATGTTCGCCCTGCGGCGTGACCAATGTGGCGCGCACACCGTGGTCGTCGAACTGCGCTTCGCGGCAATACAGATAGGCGCTGCTGTCGAGCAGGCTGTAGGTGATCAAACGCGACTCACGTTTTTCAGCGGCCAGTTGCCGGCCAAAATCATCGTCGAGGTTGACCACGCGGCACTTCAGATCATTCCAGGCGAACAGCTTGGCCTTGGCCTCGGCGTACGCCTGCATGGTGCCGTGATAATCCAGATGATCACGGGACAGGTTGGTAATCACCGCGACGTCGAACGCCAGTGCAGTGACGCGCCCCTGATCCAGACCGTGGGACGAGACTTCCATGGCCACGGCTTTGGCGCCAGCCTTTTTCAGGTCGCCCAATGTCGCTTGTACGGCAATCGGGTTCGGCGTGGTGTGCAGACCGCTTTCCAGTGCGCCATAGAAGCCGGAACCCAGCGTGCCGACGATGCCGCAATGCTGGCCGAGCAAATCCAGCGCCTGCGCAACCAATTGGGTCACGCTGGTCTTACCGTTGGTGCCGGTCACGCCCACCAGGTTCAGGTGATGACTTGGCTCACCATAAAAGCGTCCGGCGATGTCCGACAGTTGTGCAGCCAGGCCTTTGACCGGAATCAATGGCACGTCAGTGATCGGCAGCACAGTGGCGCCTTCGACTTCATAAGCTACAGCGGCAGCACCGCGTTGCAATGCATCAGCGATGTGCGCACGGCCATCGAATTTGCCGCCCGGCACGGCGAGGAACAGATCGCCAGCGCGTACGTTACGGCTGTCCAGCGCCAATTCACGGATCAACAGATCGTGGCCGGCGTGGGGGAATATCTTGTTCAGACTTAATGACATCAGCCGCGCCCTCCATTGGCTTTCAGCGGTATGACCGGGGTGGCGTTGGCCTGTTGTGTCGCCGGCAGATTGTCCGGGGTCACGTTCATCAGACGCAGGGTGCCGGACATCACACGGCTGAACACTGGCGCCGATACCAGACCACCGAAGTAGCCGGCCTTGCTTGGTTCGTCGATCACCACAACGATGGCGTAACGCGGATCGCTCATCGGGCCGAAACCGGCGAACAGCGAGCGATAGGAGTTTTCGGCGTAGCCCTTGGTGCCCACCGATGTTTTACGTGCAGTACCCGACTTGCCGGCCACGTGATACGCCGGCACCTGCGCACGGAATACACCGCGCGGTGCTTCGATCACTTGGGTGAGCATGCCTTGCATGGTTTTCGCGACGGCTTCCGGCAGCACTTGCGTGGTCTGCGGCGGCTTGTCGGTTTTGATCAGGGTCAGCGGCGCGAGACGACCATTGTTGGCCAGCGCCGAGAACGCGTGCACCAACTGAATCGCGGTCACGGAAATACCGTAGCCGTAAGACAGGGTTGCTGTTTCAGCCTTGCGCCACTCGCGGTAGTTCGGCAGGTTGCCGACGCGCTCGCCCGGGAAGCCGAGGCCGGTGTCCTGGCCGAGGCCGACTTTCTGTGCGAGGCGATAAATGGTTTCGCCGCCGATATCGAACGCGACCTTACTCATGCCGACGTTACTGGAATTGATCAGGATGCCGGTCATGTCCAGCACCGGACCTTCGGTTCTCGAAACGTCTTTGATGGTGTACTTGCCAATCTGCAAAGTACCCGGATACACCTCGACGGTGTCGGTCGGTTTCCAGCGGCCGGATTCGATCGCGGCGCTCATCGAGATGGCTTTCATGGTCGAACCCGGCTCGAACACGTCGATCATTGCGCGGTTACGCATCATCGCCGGTTGCAGGTTGCGACGGTTGTTCGGGTTGTAGGTCGGCTGGTTGACCATGGCGAGGATCTCGCCGGTCTTCACGTCCATGATCACCAGACTGCCGGCCTTGGCGCCGTTTTCGATGATTGCGTTACGCAGCTCGCGGTTGGCCAGGTATTGCAGACGCAGGTCAATGGACAACGCCAAGGGCTTGCCGGCCTTGGCGTTTTTGGTGACCTGGACATCCTTGATCAGCCGACCGCGCCGATCCTTGATGACCTGCCGTTTGCCCGGCACACCGGCGAGCCATTCGTCGTAGGCGAGTTCGACGCCTTCACGACCGTGGTCATCGATGTCGGTAAACCCGACCATGTGCGCAGTGACTTCACCGGCCGGATAGAAGCGGCGGAATTCTTCGATGCCGTAAACGCCCGGCACTTTCAGATCAAGCACAGCCTGACCCTGCTCGGGGGTCAGCCCGCGCACCAGGTAAATGAATTCTTTGTTGGCCTGAGCTTCGAGACGCTCGGTCAGGGCTTTCGGATCCTGACCCAGAGCTGCCGCCAGTGCCGGCCATTTCTCTTTGGCCGACTGCATTTCCTTGGCGTTGGCCCACAGGGTGGTCACCGGCGTACTGACGGCCAAAGGCTCGCCGTTACGGTCGGTGATCAGACCACGGTGAGCCGGAATCGGGATGTGACGCAGACTGCGTGCGTCGCCCTGACCTTTGAGGAAGTCACGGTCAACCACTTGCAGGTCGATGATGCGCCAGCAGATCGCCGCAACCATTATGCCGAGCAGCGCCACCATCAGGCGGAAGCGCCACGGGAAGAGTGCGCCTTCGAGTTTCATCATGGCGCCACCATCTTCACGTCAGCCGCGCCCGGAATGTGCATTTTCAATTGTTCGCTGGCCAGCACTTCGATCCGGCTGTGCGCGGTCCAGGTGCTTTGTTCAAGAATCAAACGGCCCCACTCGGCCTGCGCCTTGTCGCGCACGCTGAGTTCGTTATAAAGATTGTTGAGCAACTGGCGGTTCCAGTGCGCGCTGTAAGACACGCCGATGGCCGACACGAGCACGCCGATAAACAGCAGCAGCATCAGAAAGCTGCCGCCAGGCAATGGCTTGGCGAAAAGCTTGCTCACCGCAACTTCTCCGCGACGCGCATGACGGCGCTACGGGAACGTGGGTTGGCTTTGAGTTCGGCGTCGGAGGCCGTCTGCGCTTTGCCATGGACTTTGATTTTCGGTTCAAACGCTACGTGACGAACCGGCAGGTTGCGCGGCAGGTTGTCGGCTTCGCCTTTCACCAGTTTGCGCATGAAGAGTTTGACGATGCGGTCTTCCAGCGAGTGGAAGCTGATTACCACCAGACGCCCACCGATTTCCAGTGCGTCCAGCGCGGCTTCGAGGCCGGCTTCCAGATCGCCCAGTTCGTTGTTGACGTGAATGCGCAAACCCTGGAACGCACGGGTGGCCGGGTTCTTGCCCTTTTCCCACGCTGGGTTGGCGACCTTGAGCACTTCGGCCAGATCGGCGGTGCGCTCGAACGGTGTGACATCACGACGTTCGGCAACGGCGCGAGCCATCCGACCGGAGAAACGTTCTTCGCCGTATTCCTTGAACACCCGGGCGATTTCTTCGGCCGGTGCGGTGTTGACGAATTCGGCAGCGCTGATGCCTCGGGACGGATCCATGCGCATGTCCAGCGGACCGTCGTTGAGGAAACTGAAGCCGCGTTCAGCGTCATCGAGCTGCGGCGAAGAGACGCCGAGGTCGAGCAGAATGCCGCTGACCTTGCCGCTCAGACCCTGCTCGGCAACCACCGAACCGAGCTCGGCAAAGCTGCGCTGCACAACGACAAAGCGGCCGTCTTCGGCCGCTAGCGTTTGCCCGGTGGCAATCGCTTGTGGATCTTTGTCGAATCCGATGAGACGACCATCTGTTCCGAGCTGGCTGAGGATCAGCCGGCTGTGTCCGCCGCGACCGAACGTACCGTCCAGATAGCATCCATCAGGACGTACGGCGAGAGCCTCCACGGCTTCGTCGAGCAGTACGGTGATGTGGTTAAAGCCGCTATCAATAGTCACAGGATCAAATCACGCAGTTCATCAGGCATGGCGCCCGGTTGTTGAATAGCAGCAAGGTCAGCGGCAGATACCGCGTCCCATGCATCCTCGTCCCACAATTGGAACTTGTTCAGTTGGCCTACCAGCATCGCGCGCTTATCGAGCTTGGCGTATTCGCGCAGACGCGGTGGAACCAGAAAACGACCACTGCCATCGAGTTCGAGATCGACGGCATTACCAATCAATAAACGTTGCAGGCGACGGTTCTCTTCGCGAAGCGAAGGAAGTGCGCGCAACTTGGTTTCAATAATTTCCCACTCATCGAGCGGATAGACACACAGGCATGGATCAACGGCATCAATGGTCACGATCAATTGGCCTGAACTACGCGAAACGAGCTCGTCGCGGTACCGGCTCGGCATAGCGAGACGGCCCTTTGCATCGAGACTGATAGCGTTAGCTCCGCGAAACACGTCAGCGTTTCTCCAATTTTTATCGTTTTGAGCTCAAAAAACCCACTTCATGCCACTTTCCGCCACTTGCGCACACTATAGGAATGCGCCCACCACACCGTCAAGGCGCGGAGTAAAGGAAAACCCTTACAGAACGGAGATTTAGGAACATAAAAGGAGGGGTAACGACAAATTGGCGGATAGTTTTGACCAATAACTTGATGCAGCACTGGAAGCTGCGCTCGGAAGTTAAAGTAATTTGTTAAGAGTAAGATTTTTTCGGTATTACAAAAGCGCTTCTGCTGTTGATTGAAGCACGGTGGGAAATGGCTATTACTGCGTTTGCCGCTGCCGGACATTCAGAGCAGGTCTGCTGATATTACACAGCCCTGTTGCTATTGATTCAAGCAGGGAAAGAAAAAGGTGGAGAGTCGATCTGTAAGCCGGGTTCTGTCTTGAACAGTCATTCGTCTACGATGGCCATCACTGGACATCTTTAGCAACCTACCCGGTCCCAGCGCGGGCCACGCCTTGGGACCCTATTTGGTCTTGCTCCAAGTGGGGTTTACCTAGCCACGAACTGTTGCCAGACGTGCGGTGCGCTCTTACCGCACCTTTTCACCCTTACCGGCGCCGAAGCGCTTAGGCGGTTATTTTCTGTGGCACTTTCCGTAGGCTCACGCCTCCCAGGCATTACCTGGCACTTCGCCCTATGGAGCCCGGACTTTCCTCCCCCCCCTAATTTTCATAGAGGGCAGCGACTGTCCGATCGACTCTCCGCCGCGAAGGTTAACGGCAGAGCGCCCGAAGAACAAGCGCTAATAGCCGCAAAACCTGTCTGCGCGACGGGTTACTCGCCCTTCTGTTTCTCCAGCGCGACCTGATACAGCACGTTTTTGCGCTCGCCGGTGATTTGCGCGGCGAGAGCGGCGGCACGCTTGAGTGGCATTTCTTCGAGCAGCAGATTCAGCACGCGCATTGCCTCGCTGCTGACCGCGTCTTCAGACTCCGGCGCCGTCCAGCCCGCCACCAGCACCACGCATTCGCCACGCTGCTGATTGCTGTCGGATTCAACAAACTCGCGCAGTTCAGAGAGCGGCAAGCCTTTAAGCGTCTCGAAAGTCTTGGTGATTTCGCGAGCCAACAGGGCCTGACGCTCACCACCGAACACTTCTTCCATATCCTGCAAACATTCAAGAATTCGGTGCGGAGCTTCGTAGAAGATCAGCGTGCGCGGCTCTTCTTTGACCGCTTGCAGACGCGCCTTGCGCCCGACCGACTTGGCCGGCAAGAAACCTTCAAAGATAAAGCGATCGGATGGCAGCCCCGCCGCCGACAGCGCCGCGATTAACGCGCACGCCCCCGGCACCGGTACCACCGCGATTCCGGCCGCACGGGCCTGACGCACCAGGTGATAACCCGGATCGGAAATCAGCGGCGTGCCCGCATCGGAAATCAGCGCAACGTTGTCGCCCGCCAGCAGACGGGTAATAAAGCGACTACCTTCATCACGTTCGTTATGTTCGTGACAGGCGGCCAGCGGCGTGGAAATACCGAAGTGCTGCATCAGGCGCGCCGAGTGACGAGTGTCTTCGGCAGCGATTAACGCCACTTCACGCAGGATTTTCAGTGCCCGGGCGCTGATGTCGTCCAGGTTGCCGATGGGCGTCGCCACCACATAAAGCGAGCCAGCAGCGGAATTCGGGGAACCTGGAGCAGTCAAAGCGCACACCTCATGATCGGTAAAAGCGGCCATTGTAGCGCGTCACGAGGCTTGCGTTGCGCTCTGCCCGACCACGGTTTTGCACGCTGTAACGCAGCGCCGCAACATTTACTCCAGCTAAATTGACCGTTTCACGCCACTAACATCGCGCCCCGGCCAGTGCTTGGGTACAATTCCACGCTAATTTGATCGAGTATCAGGAACACTTACATGATCGCTTGCCTGCGGCTGTTCACTGCCCTCTGCCTCGCTGCCTTATTGGCGGCCTGCGCCAGCTCCCCTTCCTCCAGCCTTGGCGAACTTCCACGGACTCCGGACGCCAGCATCGAGCAACTGCTCGCGCAGGCCAGCCAGGCGAGTACCCCGGAAAAAGCTGCCCTGTTGCGCCTGAGCGCGGCAGATCTGGCTTACCACCAGGGCGATGCCGGACGCTCCGCGCAAATCCTGCAACAAGTGCCGATGGAGCAACTGAAGCCCGGCCAGCAGATTTTCGCCAGCACGCTGAACGCGGAACTGGCGATGACGCGCAATCAGCCGAAAGCCGCGCTGACCGCTCTGAGCCATCCAAGCCTGCAGCATCTGGGCGAAATGCCTGAAGAGCAGCAAGTGCGCACCGGCACCGTTCACGCCCGCGCCCTTGAAGCCGATGGTCAGACCCTGGCTGCCGCTCGCGAGCGCGTCTTTATCGCGCCGCTGCTGAAGGGCGAAGCCGCCAGCAAAAACCACGAAGCGATCTGGACACTGATTGCCTCGCTGCCAACCGATCAACTGCAAGCCAACACCACCGACGACCTCGGCGGCTGGATGGGCCTGGCACTGGCGGTGAAATCCGCCGGTACGCTGGAACAGCAGCAAGCCGCGATCGACACCTGGCGCGCGCAGAATCCAAAGCACCCTGCTGCGATCAACCTGCCGCAGCCGCTGACCAAACTCAAGGAACTGGCCAGCCAGCCCCTGAGCAAAATCGCCCTGCTGCTACCACAAGATGGCCAACTGGCTGCCGTCGGCAAAGCACTGCGTGAAGGTTTCATGGCGGCGCACTATCAGGCGCAACAGGCCGGACAGAAGCCACCCGCGATCGAGTTCTACGACAGCTCAAAGCTGACCTCGATGGACGAGTTCTACCGCAAGGCTCAGGCTGACGGCGTGCAACTGGTCGTCGGGCCGCTGGAAAAACCACTGGTCAAACAGCTGAGCACTCGCCCGCAATTGCCGATCACCACCCTCGCGCTGAACTACAGCGAAGGCGATCAAGGCCCGGCGCAACTGTTCCAGTTTGGTCTGGCTGCTGAAGACGAAGCCCGCGAAGTGTCGCGCCGCGCCCGTGCTGATGGCCTGCACCGCGCCGCGATCATGGTGCCGAAAGGCGAATGGGGCGACCGCGTCATGCGCGCGTTCAGCCAGGACTGGCAGGCTAACGGCGGCACCATCGTTGCCACCGAGCGCGTTGATCAGCCGGTGCAACTGGCCCAGCAGATCGCCGACATGTTCCAGCTGCGTCAGAGCGAAGCGCGCGCCAAGAGCTTGCAAAACGCTGCCGGCACCAACGTCGCCGCACAGCCTTCGCGTCGTCAGGACATCGAGTTCATCTTCCTCGCCGCCACTCCGCAACAGGCGCAGCAGATCAAGCCGACCCTGAACTTCCAGTACGCTGGTGACGTTCCGGTTTACGCCACCTCGCACGTTTACAGCGCCAGCGGCGACGTCAACCAGTACAACGACATGAACGGCATTCGCTTCTGCGAAACCCCATGGTTGCTGGACAACAGCGACCCACTGCGTCAGCAAGTGGTTGCACAGTGGCCGCAAGCCGCCGGCAGCCTCGGCCGCCTGTACGCGATGGGTGTTGACGCCTATCGCCTGGCCCCGCGTCTGGATCAGCTCAAGGCATTGCCGGACAGCCGCATCGATGGTGAGTCGGGCAGCCTCGGCATGACCCAGACCCAGCGTGTGGTGCGTCAGTTACCTTGGGCACAGTTCGTCAGCGGTCAGGTGCAGCGCCTGCCGGACACCCCGCGCTAATGCCCGACAGGTCACGCTCGCAAAGCGGTAAAGATGCCGAGCGCCAGGCGCTCGAGCATCTGCAACAACAAGGTCTGCGCCTGTTGGCGCAGAACTGGTTTTGTAAACGCGGCGAGCTTGATCTGGTCATGCTTGATGGCGATACAGTAGTATTCGTTGAAGTTCGCTACAGAAAAAACACTCAATGGGGTGGCGCGCTCGCTAGCATCGATGGGCGCAAGCAGCAGAAACTGATTTTTGCCGCACAGTATTTTCTTCAGCGCGAGTCGCGTTGGGCCAATTCCCCCTGCCGCTTCGACGTGGTGGCCATCGACAGCCATCCGAGTCAGCTGAACTGGTTGCAGAATGCTTTCGACAGTTGATCGTCGGCGCTGCAATCCGGACAATCCCACCGACAAATTTTGCTCTTTGCTTTGCGGGCTGCACTTTCATGTGCCGAATAGCCGCGCTACTTAAGGTCACACAGATGGACATGCAATCCCGAATTCGCCAGCTTTTCCAGGCCAGTATCGACACCAAGCAACAGGCGATGGACGTACTTGCACCGCACATCGAGCAAGCCAGCCAGATCATGGTCAACGCCCTGCTCAACGAAGGCAAAATGCTTTCGTGCGGCAACGGCGGCTCGGCCGGTGACGCCCAGCACTTCTCTTCGGAGCTGCTCAACCGCTTCGAGCGCGAGCGCCCAAGCCTGCCGGCCATTGCCCTGACCACTGACACGTCGACGATCACCTCGATCGCCAACGACTACAGCTACAACGAAGTGTTCTCCAAACAGATCCGTGCGCTCGGTCAGCCAGGCGATGTCCTGCTGGCGATTTCGACCAGCGGTAACTCGGCGAACATTATTCAAGCGATCCAGGCCGCACATGATCGCGAAATGATTGTCGTAGCTTTGACCGGACGCGATGGCGGCGGCATGGCCTCTCTGTTGCTGCCCGAGGACGTCGAGATTCGCGTTCCGGCCAATGTCACTGCACGTATTCAAGAAGTCCACTTGCTGGCGATCCATTGCCTCTGCGATCTGATCGACAGCCAACTGTTCGGGAGTGAAGAATGACCCCTAATCGCCTTGGCCTTCTGGCCTTGACCCTGTGCCTTGGCATCAGCGGCTGCACATCGGTGGTGAACGCCAGCCGTGAAGCACCGATCGATGACGACCGTGGCACGCGCACCTTCGGCAGCAAGATCGACGACTCGTTGATTGAAACCAAAGTGGGTGTGAACGTGGCGAAGGCCGACCCGGCGCTGGACAACGATTCGCACATCGTCGTGACCAGTTTCAACGGTGTTGTTCTGCTCGCCGGCCAAACCCCTCGTGCCGACCTGAAAGCCAAGGCCGAACAGGCCGCAGCCGCCGTTCAACGGGTAAAAACCGTGCATAACGAACTGCAGGTTATTCCGCCGTCCGGTTTCCTGGCTCGCCAGAACGACACCTGGCTGACCTCCAAGATCAAGACGCAGATGCTCACCGATGCCAGCATTCCCGGCTCGCGCATCAAGGTCGTGACCGAGAACGGTATCGTCTACCTGCTGGGCCTGCTGACCAAACAGGAAGCCACTCAGGCAACTAACCTGGTGCAGGGCGTTTCCGGCGTACAGAAGATTGTGAAGCTGTTCGAATACATCGACTGATACACCTCTGTGTAGGAGCTGCCGAAGGCTGCGATCTTTTGATCCTGATCTTTTAAAGCAAGATCAAAAGATCGCAGCCTTCGGCAGCTCCTACAGTTTTGAGATGTATATGAAGTTTTGAGATGCGCATGCAGTTTTGAGATGTGTATGCAGATTCGAGATGTGTATGCAGTTTTGAGATGTGTATGCAGATTCGAGATGTGTATGCAGTTTTGAGATGTGTATGCAGATTTGAGATGCATGTGAAGTTTTGAGATGCGCATGAAAAAGGCGATCCATCCGGATCGCCTTTTTTTATTTCACCACTTTCAAACTTGGCCGGCCTGTTGGGCGCGGCGGTTCGCTGTCCGGTGGTGGCAAGTCGTCATCCGACTCGATCTCTTCCTCGTCATCCATCGGCGACTCGAGATCAAACACCATGCCTTGACCGTTCTCCCGGGCGTAGATCCCCAGGATGGCGCCAATCGGCACGTACAAGCTGTGCGGGACGCCACCGAAGCGACCTTCAAAGGTCACCACGTCGTTGTCCATGTGCAAATGCCGTACGGCACTTGGCGAGATGTTCAGGACAATCTGCCCGTCACTGGCGAAACCCTGCGGCACTTGCACCGCCGGGTACTCGGAGTTGACCAGCATGTGCGGGGTGCAATCGTTATCCACAATCCACTCATAGAGCGCGCGAACCAAATAAGGTCGACTGGAGTTCATAGCGGCTCCTTAAGCCTTAGCGCATATCGCGTTCGACACCAGACAGACTCGCCTGGAAAGCCTCACGCGCAAACGAGCGCTCCATGTAATCAAGCAGCGGCTTGGCTGGCCGCGGCAGTTCAATACCCAAAATCGGCAAACGCCAGAGTATTGGCAATAGGCAGCAATCCACCAGACTTTGTTCCTCACTGAGGAAAAACGGCTTGTCGGCAAACAGCGGCGACACGCCCGTCAGGCTTTCACGCAATTCCTTGCGTGCCACGACACGCGCGGCCTCTTTGGACTTTGGATCAAGAATCAGATCCACCAGACCACACCAGTCACGCTGAATACGATGAATCAGCAGTCGACTGTTGGCACGCGCCACTGGATAAACCGGCAACAACGGCGGGTGCGGGTAACGCTCATCCAGATATTCCATCACCACAGTCGACTCCCACAGCGCCAGGTCACGATCGACCAGCGTAGGCAGACTTCCGTAAGGGTTCACCTCAATCAGTTTAGGCGGCTGACGACCAGCTTCCACATAAATGATTTCGGCGCTGACACCCTTCTCTGCAAGCACGATGCGCACTCGGTGGGAATAGTGGTCGGCGGGGTCGGAGTAACAGGCCAACCGATTGGTCACGCCCATGGCGATCCTCCTCGCTTGTTGAAATGATTGGAACCGGAAAAACGCGCGCGCCCAGAGGGCGCCTCCCGCAATATCCGGCGAACCAGACGTTGCGTTATCGGAGGCGCCCTTGGGCGCGCGCGATTAACAGCAATGCTTTGAAGCGTATCAGTGCACGTCTTTCCAGTATTCACGCTTGAGCAGGTAGGCGAACACAAAGAAGAACGCCAGGTACAGCAAGACGTAGGTACCGATGCGCTGATGTTGCAGCTTAACCGGGTTAGCCGAGTAAGCCAGGAAGGTTACCAGATTCTTGACCTTCTCATCGAACTGCTCTTCGTTCAGAGCACCGGATTTCGGCACGATGGTCAATTGATCGCACGCTTCATGAGTCAGCGGCGTACCGGTCAACGGATCATATTGCTTCTTGCCGTCTTCGACGATCTGCACCTGTTTGCAGCCCACCACTTGGCGACCTTGCAGGCCGACCAGTACGTTAGGCATGCCGACGTTCGGGAAGACCTTGTTGTTCACACCCCATGGGCGTGCCGGATCTTCGTAGAACGACTTCAGGTAACCGTAGAGCCAGTCGGTGCCACGCACGCGAGCCACCAACGTCAGATCCGGTGGTGCTGCGCCGAACCAGGTCTTGGCGTCCGCCGGCTGCATGCCGATGGTCATGTGATCACCGATCTTGGCACCGGTGAACACCAGCTTCTCCAGCATCAGTTCGTGCGGCACGCCGAGGTCATCGGCAACGCGCTCGTAACGCTGGAACTTGGCGCTGTGGCAACCCATGCAGTAGTTGGCGAAAGTGCGCGCACCGTCCTGCAAAGCAGCTTTATCGGAGACATCAATGTCGACTTTTTCCAGCTCCGCACCGTGTTCAGCAGCGAACGACAAGACAGGCAACGCAGCAAAAATCAGAGCAAAAAATAACTTTTTCATCAGCCAGTCACCCTTTCCGGAACCGGTTTGGTCTTCTCGAGCCTGGTGTAGAACGGCATCAGAATGAAGTAAGCGAAGTACAGGAAGGTGCAGACCTGCGACAGCAAGGTTCGCTCCGGCGTCGGCGCAAGCACACCGAGAATGCCGAGGATCACGAACGAAATGCAGAACACCACCAGCCAGATTTTGCTCATCCAGCCTTTATAGCGCATCGATTTGACCGGGCTTCGATCCAGCCACGGCAGCACGAACAGAACCGCAATCGCCGCGCCCATGGCGATAACGCCCATGAGTTTGTCCGGGATTGCCCGCAAGATTGCGTAGAACGGTGTGAAGTACCAAACCGGCGCAATGTGCTCTGGTGTCTTGAACGGGTTAGCTTGCTCGAAGTTTGGTTTTTCGAGGAAGTAGCCGCCCATTTCCGGGAAGAAGAACACAATGAAGCAGAAGATAAACAGGAACACCACGACACCGACAATGTCTTTCACGGTGTAGTACGGGTGGAAGGCGATGCCGTCCAGCGGGATGCCGTTTTCGTCTTTGTGCTTCTTGATGTCAACGCCGTCAGGGTTGTTCGAGCCGACTTCGTGCAGCGCCAGAATGTGCAACACCACCAGACCGAGAATCACGATCGGCAGCGCAACAACGTGCAAGGCGAAGAAGCGGTTCAGGGTAATGCCGGAGATCAGGTAGTCACCACGAATCCACTGGGTCAGGTCGTTACCGATCACCGGTATCGCACCGAACAGCGAGATGATCACCTGGGCACCCCAGTAGGACATCTGACCCCATGGCAGCAGATAACCCATGAAGGCTTCGGCCATCAGCGCCAGGTAGATCAGCATGCCGAACACCCAGACCAGTTCACGCGGTTTCTGGTACGAACCGTAAAGCAAGCCACGGAACATGTGCAGATAGACCACGATGAAAAACGCCGAAGCGCCGGTCGAGTGCAACAGACGCAAAATCGAGCCGTACTCGACGTCGCGCATGATGTATTCAACGGAAGCGAACGCTTCTTCTGCCGACGGCGTGTAGCTCATCGTCAGCCAGACACCGGTGACGATCTGATTTACCAGAACCAGCAGTGCCAGAGAGCCGAAGAAATAGAAGAAGTTAAAGTTTTTTGGCGCGTAATACTTGCTGAGATGGTCTTCCCACATTTTTGTCGCGGGAAAGCGCGCATCAACCCAATCCATGAACTTGCTCATCACGCTTTCTCCGTATCGACGCCAATGACAATCAGGTCATCGGTCTCATAGGAATGCGGGGGAACTGGCAGGTTCAAAGGCGCAGGTTGCGACTTGTCGACGCGGCCAGCCCGATCGTAGTGGGAACCGTGGCAAGGGCAGAAATAACCGCCTACCCAGTCTTTACCCAGATCCGCAGGTGCCACTTCGGGACGGAAGGTCGGTGAGCAACCCAGGTGTGTGCAGATCCCGATCAGCAGCAGAATTTCCGGCTTGATCGATCGCACTTCAGGGTCGACATAGGTGGGTTGCGTGGAGTTTTTGGATTCAGGATCGGAGAGCTGGCCCTCGATCTTTTTCAGATTATCCAGGATTTCCTTGGTACGGCGGACAATGAACACCGGCTGGCCACGCCATTCAGCAATCATCTGCTGTCCTGGCTCGACTTTGCTGACATTCACTTTCACCGGTGCACCGGCGGCTTTCGCCTTGGCACTGGGAAACCATGACCCCACGAACGGGACCGCAGCCCCCACCGCTCCTGCAGCACCCACCACGGATGTGGCTGCTACCAAGAAGCGACGCCGGCCTGCATTCACGCCGTCATTGCTCATTCAGTCCTCTCCCATCAGCTTTTGTGGCCTGTCAAATCAGGCATCTACTAAATAAATCAATGTTACTTATAAAAATTTTGCCGAATGGTAATGAAAAGCCCCAATTCTGACAAGGGAATTACCCGGAGCTCTTACCCTCAAGCCTTGCAGTATAGGGGGTCTACGGAAGTGGCAAGTTGTCGCAGCGCAATTCTTTGATAAATCACAGGCATAAAAAAACGCCCGCTTCCGTGAGGAGGCGGGCGTTCTTTTTGAACGTGGAAGCGGAATTAACGCTTCGAGTACTGCGGACGCTTACGCGCTTTACGCAGACCAACTTTCTTACGTTCAACTTCACGGGCGTCGCGAGTAACGAAGCCAGCTTTGCGCAGAGCGCCACGCAGGGTTTCGTCGTAGTCCATCAGAGCGCGAGTGATACCGTGGCGGATTGCGCCAGCTTGACCACTTACACCACCGCCGATCACGGTGACGTAGATGTCGAACTTCTCGACAGTCTCAGTCAGCTCCAGCGGCTGACGAACTACCATGCGGGCAGTTTCGCGGCCGAAGAAGTTTTCCAGCGAACGGTTGTTGATGGAGATGTTACCAGTACCCGGACGCAGGAAAACGCGTGCGGTTGCGGTCTTGCGACGGCCAGTGCCGTAATTTTGAGTCGCCGACATAATGTACTATTCCGTTAAAACTTCAGTTCTTGGGGCTGCTGAGCAGTATGTGGGTGTGCAGCGCCCGCATAGACTTTCTGCTTACGGTAGATGTGGC
>NZ_JBIUVN010000037.1:0-49539 GCF_044742965.1 Pseudomonas sp. NPDC087804
CCGATGGTAGTGTGGGGTTTCCCCATGTGAGAGTAGGTCATCGTCAAGATTAAATTCCGAAACCCCAATTGCGAAAGCAGTTGGGGTTTTGTTTTGCCCGCAGGAAAGTCACCGAAAGCGCTTTTAACAAGATAATGGACAGCCGCCACCCAGCGCGCCGCAACCTGATAGGCCGAAGTGAGCCAGCAGCGAGGGAATTAACAGGTGAGTGTCTTTCTGGCAGGCATTAAAAAGCCGGCTTGTGGCCGGCTTCTCGGGGACTGGCTTGGTTCATTTTTGGTAAACCGCGCCAGCCTTCAAAACGTACACCCGGATCTTGCGTCCGGCTGTGGGACTTGGTCAGAGGTTGGTCTGCCGCGTCGGGCGCTATCAGAACCGCAGGGCGGGTCGATGCGCAAATGTGGGGCGAAGGATACTGATTTTTACCGCAGATTCCCAGCCCGAAGTGCGGATTAGAGCTGTCAAAGCATCAGAAATAGCGTTGTGCACTGACGATCATTAGAGAAACGGCACCACCGGCCGACGCTTGCTCAGTGTCGACCACCAGAACACCCAGCCCAGAATATGAATCCGCTGCTCGTCCAGTTGCGCTGCACGGAAGATCTCGTCCGGGTATTCGGCACTGTTGTGGCTACGCAGGCGCAAGCCATTGCCCGGCATGCGATGCAGATACTTGATGCGCAACATCCCGTCGTGTTCGATCGCATAGATCTCGCCATCGACGACCTGAGTCAGTCCTCGATCAATGGCAACGATGGATCCGTCTTCGATTCGCTCGGCCATGCTGTTGCCGATCATGCGTGCACAGATAGCGTCAGAGTGTTTTATTTCAAGTTGATCCAGCTGTGCGCGAAGCAGGCGGATGGATTGATCCGTATCTTCGATGACGTGTGTTTTGCCGGTATCGGTGAGAGGTTTCTCATTGAAAAACACCAGGTCGATGTCGTTGGGATCAATGACCGTATAGACGCCGCGCACAGATTGGGCGTCGAAGGTGTCGCCATTGCTGGCAGGGGCATGGAGACGCGGCGACTCCTTGTGGCCTTCGCCAGTCTTCAGCCATTCGCTGTTCACGGACAGCAGGCGTGAGACCTCTTCCATGCGATACGCCGGGACGCCCCGGGTGTACCAGTTGTGGACATTTTGGGCTTCCGTGCCCCAGAACTTTGCGAATCCCGTGGTGGAGGTGTTCGCTGCTTCCAGGAGTGCCTTGAATCTTGGACCGCTCGTGTTCTTTCTCATAAACACGGAGTCTACGGCCGTGCCAGAGCGGTTTGAATAAACCGAGCGTTCAAAAGCAGGCTGAATTTTACGACGGGATGTAAGACGTTCTTGTGGGAAATTAAACAGGTCACAACAATATCAAGAAAGCGATAAACAGCCTGTTTAAGCGGCTGGCTCACGTCGATAAAAAAACCCCGGATATCCGGGGTTTTCTTCAAGCATCACGCGAGTCGAAGCGTCTTAGCCTTTGTAGGCTGCAACCGACTTTGTGATTGCTTCGCGGGCGGCGTCTGCACCGGCCCAGCCTTCGATCTTGACCCATTTGCCTTTTTCGAGATCTTTGTAGTTCGCGAAGAAGTGCTCGATCTGCTGGATCAGCAGAGGCGGCAGGTCGGTGTATTCCTTAACGTCCACGTACAGCTGGGACAGCTTGTCGTGTGGCACTGCGATGACTTTGGCATCGCCGCCGCCGTCGTCGGTCATGTTCAGGATGCCAACTGGACGTGCACGGATAACCGAGCCTGGCGCAACCGGGTAAGGGGTTACAACCAGCACGTCGAGGGGATCACCGTCGTCAGCCAGGGTGTTCGGGATGTAACCGTAGTTGGCCGGGTAGAACATTGGGGTGGCCATGAAACGGTCAACGAACAGGCAATCGCTGTCTTTGTCGATTTCGTATTTGATCGGCGCGTGGTTGGCCGGAATCTCGATCGCGACGTAGATGTCGTTCGGCAGGTCTTTGCCAGCCGGAATCTTGCTGTAGCTCATTGGGCGTTGCCCCCGTAGTTGACCAAAAACACTTGGCCGGATTGCCAAAAAGTGGCGGCGATTATAGGCATATTCTGCCGTCGACGCCATTCACCGAAAGTCCTGAAGGTCGTGCAGACCTTAGTCGTGAGCCTGATAGACCGGGTCGCTGGCCTGAAGTTGCCGCAACCTGCTCAATGGATCCTGACGATAGAAAAGTCGCAACTGCTCATAGACCTGTGGATAAGTCTCATGGAGCAGATCGGGTGCGCTGAAGAAGTACTCACTGGTGACGGCAAAGAACTCTGCCGGATTCTCAGCCGCGTAAGGATCGATCGCGGTCTCGGCGTCAGGATTACGCTCCAGTTGACCGTCAAGATCATCGTAAGCGGCCTGCATCACCTCGGCCCAGTCGCTGACGCGCATGTCCGCGTGCAGCGGTGGCAGGCCATTGGCGTCGCCATTGAGCATGTCGAGTTTGTGCGCCAGCTCGTGGATCACCAGGTTGTAACCTTCCCAGCCACCACTGGCCATCACCCCAGGCCAGGCGAGAATAATCGGCCCCTGCTGCCAGGCTTCGCCGCTGTGTTCGCCATCCCATTCGTGCTCGACGCCGCTGGCATCGCGGTGTCGTTGCGGGCTGACAAAGTCATCGGGATAAAGGACGATTTCGTGAAAGCCCTGATACCAGTTCAGATCACCAAGATTGAGCAGCGGCAATTGCGCCTGAGCGGCGAGCAGCAGGCGTTGTTCCTGATGCAGTTCGACGCCGGGCAGGGCGGTCAGGTGTTTTTCTTCGAGGAACAGGACGCAGGCTTCGCGCAGCCACTGATCTTCGGCAGCAGTAATGCCGTCGAGAAAACTCAGGTGGTGGCGCACCCGTTGCCACATGTCGTCGGCAATCGGGTGCTTGGCGAGGATGCGTCGACGCCGCCAGGCGCTTAGCGACCACATCGCTTAGTGCGATTGGGCTTTGGTGCCGCCGAAACGGGCGCGAACCACGCCAAGAATCATCGGTATCAGCGACAACAGTATGATCGCGACCACCAGCAACGACAGGTTCTTCTTGATGAATGGAACGTTGCCGAAGAAATAGCCCAAGGTCACGAGGCCACCCACCCAGAGGATCGTACCCAGAACACTGAAACCGAAGAAGCGCGGATACGGCATACGCGCAACGCCTGCCACGAACGGAGCGAAGGTACGGATGATCGGTAGAAAGCGCGCAAGCGTTACGGTTTTGCCGCCGTGCTTGTCATAGAAGTCATGGGTCTTTTGCAGATAGTCACGACGGAAGATTTTCGAGTTCGGATTGCTGAACAGCTTCTCGCCGGCCGTTCGTCCGATCACGTAATTGGTACTGTCGCCGAGAATCGCCGCGAGCATCAGCAAACCGCCCAGCAGTACTGGATCCATGCCGCCGCCAGCCGCCACGGCACCGGCGATGAACAGCAGCGAATCACCCGGCAAGAATGGCATCACCACCAGACCGGTTTCGCAGAAAATCACCAGAAACAGGATGGCGTAGATCCACGGCCCGTAGTTGTTAACCAGCAAATCGAGATAAACGTCGAGATGCAGGATCAGGTCGAGCGGGTTGAAATCCATGGAGGCACCTGTATGGCGGCCCGACTCGGCAGGCCTGTGCGGATAACTTCGTGTAAGCCTACAGCGAGGTGTAGTTTTTCTTACAAGCTGGGAAGCTCGAGATTATACGGCCTGAAACATCAAAAGCGCGTTGGTTTTGTAGCGAGGGATGTCGGTGTGTGAGTAATTGTCAGGGAGTGGATCGCAGCCCCGTAGGAGCTGCCGAAGGCTGCGATCTTTTGACTTCAGAGCTCGTCGCTGATCGGCAACACGTAGTTCTTGAACTCGGTGTCTTCCTTGAACCCAATCGATTCGTAGGTTTTCTGCGCCACTTCGTTGTTGCTGCTGGTGGACACGCGCATGCGCACAGCCTGGGTTTCCTTGGCCATCTTCTTCGCAGTGCGGATCAGGTTGTCGGCGACCAGTTGGCGGCGGGCGTCTTCGGCGACGTAGATGTCGTTGAGGATCCACACGCGCTTGAGTGACAGCGATGAAAAGCTCGGATAGAGCTGACAGAAACCCATGAGCTTTTTGTCGTCATCATCGGCCAGCGCCAGATAAATCACCGATTCCTTGCGGCGCAGGCGTTTTTCGAGGAAGGCGCGGGACGAGTCGGGATAAGGCAGGGAGCCATAAAACTCGCGGTATTTGACGAACAACGGCGTGAGCAAATCGAGGTGTTCAAGGGTCGCTTGGATAATCCGCATGTCAGGTCTCGTCCTTCAAGTGGCTGTCTTCACGTGTTGTGACGGCGACGGTAAACCCTGGCGGCCGTGCATCGATCCTGCCTCAAACAGGATCAGAAACGCAATGCAGAAACGGTTCAGTTTGGCGGCGGATCCAGTAGGAAGTTTCCTTTCATGTCCTTATCAGCGTCCGACTCCAGCGTCTGAACTTGCGCTTCATCCTTCAGGTTGACCCCCGACAGCTGCCGCCGGCACGCTTCGCGCATCAGGTACAGCAAGCGATGCGCCGCCATGCCATAGCTCAAACCCTCCAGCCGGACATTGGAAATGCAGTTGCGATAGGCATCGGTCAGACCAACTTTTGGGTTGTAGGTGAAATACAGCCCCAAGCTGTCCGGCGAACTGAGCCCCGGACGCTCACCAATCAGCATCACCACCATTTTCGCGCCGAGTAATTGCCCGATTTCATCGCCGATGGCGACGCGGCCCTGTTCCACCAATACCACCGGGGCGATTGACCAGCCATCGCCGCTCATTTGTTCTTCCAGCCGGTTGATAAACGGCAGTGTGTGGCGATGCACTGCCAGTGCCGACAAGCCATCTGCGACGACAATGACCAGATCGACCCCGCCGGGGTGCGCGGCCAAGTAGTCGCGAAGACTTTGCGCCGAGTCATCGCTGAGTTTGCGTCCCAGATCCGGGCGTTGCAGGTAGCTGTTGCGATCCAGCGCCGCACTGTGAAGCAGCAAACTCTCACGCCCTCGTTCACTTAATTGCGCACTGAGCCCCGCGTGATCAAACGGCAAATGCACCGCATCTCGCGCCTGAGCGTGAGCAAACTGGAAATCCAGTTGCGCGCTGGTCGGCAGACTGGTGCCGGTGCGGCCAAGGGCAATCCGCGCCGGGGTCAGGCGGCGCAGTTCCAGCCAAGGGTTTTGCGGATCGACGGGCGGTTTATCCATGCGACTCATCCCAGTTGCGCCAACGCCTGGCGGAAGGCCGGCGGCAGATTGTTACCGAAGCGAACCTTGCCGTCCGCCTGCGTGAAGATGCCCATGTTGGCCAGCCATTGTTCAAATTCCGGGGCTGGTTTCAGGCCTAGTGTCTGGCGAGCGTAGAGCGCGTCATGAAACGAAGTGGTCTGGTAATTGAGCATGATGTCGTCGGAGCCAGGAATGCCCATGATGAAGTTGATCCCGGCGACACCGAGCAGAGTCAGCAGGGTGTCCATGTCGTCCTGATCGGCTTCGGCGTGGTTGGTGTAGCAGATGTCGCAACCCATCGGCACGCCGAGGAGCTTGCCGCAGAAGTGGTCTTCGAGGCCGGCGCGGATGATCTGTTTGCCGTTGTAGAGGTATTCCGGGCCGATAAATCCTACGACGGTGTTCACCAGAAACGGTTTGAAATGCCGTGCCACGGCGTAGGCTCGGGTCTCGCAGGTCTGTTGATCGACACCGTGGTGAGCGTTGGCCGACAGCGCGCTGCCTTGACCGGTTTCGAAATACATCAGGTTTTGCCCGAGGGTGCCGCGATTAAGGCTCAGGCCGGCGTCATAACCCTCCTGCAAGACATTCAGGTTGATACCGAAACTGGCGTTGGCCGCTTCGGTGCCGGCAATCGACTGGAACACCAGATCCAGCGGCACGCCCCGGTTGATCGCCTCGATCGAGGTGGTGACGTGGGTGAGCACGCAGGCTTGAGTCGGAATGTCGTAGCGCTGGATGATCGCATCGAGCATTTCCAGCATCGCGCAAATCGAGGCGATGCTGTCGGTGGCCGGGTTGATGCCGATCATCGCGTCGCCATTGCCGTAGAGCAGACCGTCGAGAATGCTCGCGGCGATGCCGGAGGGTTCGTCGGTCGGGTGGTTCGGTTGCAGACGCGTAGACAGGCGCCCGCGCAGGCCGAGAGTGCCGCGAAATTTCGTCACCACGCGGATCTTCTGCGCGACCAATACCAAATCCTGCACGCGCATGATTTTCGACACGGCGGCGACCATTTCCGGCGTCAGGCCGGGGGCGAGATTGCGCAGGCTGGTTTCATCGGCGGCGTCGCTGAGCAGCCAGTCGCGGAAGCCGCCGACGGTGAGGTGGCTGACCACGGCGAAGGCCTGTTTGTCGTGGGTGTCGATGATCAGTCGGGTGACTTCATCGGATTCGTAGGGGATCAGCGCTTCTTGCAGGAAATGCGTGAGCGGGATGTCGGCCAACGCCATTTGTGCCGCCACGCGTTCGCCATCATTGAGCGCGGCGACACCGGCGAGGAAATCTCCGGAGCGCGCCGGGCTGGCCTTGGCCATGACGTCCTTGAGGCTGTCGAAGCGATAGGTCTGGGCGCCGACGGAATGGGCGAATGCGGCCATGGGCGGTGTCCTCCAGTAATCGATTAACCCCTGTAGGAGCTGCCGCAGGCTGCGATCTTTTGATCTGGCTTTTAAAAGATCAAAAGATCGCAGCCTTCGGCAGCTCCTACAGGGTTCCAGCACAGTGCCTGAATGGGCGCTGTGCACTTTTATATGTCAGCTAGATACCTTCGAGCATAGCGTCTGTCGGTGCATCGGCGCGTTGCTTGGCGGTTAACTGGAAATACAGATAGCCAGCGGCCATAAAGCCAAGGAACACACAGCCGATCAGCGTGTTGAACCACGCCATCGCCACCAGACACACCATCGCCAGAAACAGTGCAATCGCCGGCACCACCGGATAACCCGGCGCACGGAAGGTGCGTTCCAGGTTTGGCTCGGTTTTGCGCAGTTTGAACAGGCTGAGCATGCTGATGATGTACATCACGATCGCGCCGAACACCGACATGGTGATCATCGCGGCGGTCAGGGTCATGCCTTGCAGGTTAACCAAACCATCGCTGTAGATTGCCGCAATGCCGATCACGCCACCGGCCAGAATCGCCCGGTGCGGGGTCTGGAAGCGCGAGAGTTTGGCCAGCCCTTTAGGCAGATAACCGGCGCGGGCGAGGGCGAAGAATTGTCGCGAGTAGCCGAGAATGATCCCGTGGAAACTCGCCACCAACCCGAACAGGCCGATCCACACCAGCATGTGCATCCACGAAGAGTTATTGCCGACCACGGCTTTCATCGCCTGCGGCAGCGGATCGTTGATGTTCGACAGCTGACGCCAGTCGCCAACGCCGCCAGCCATGACCATCACGCCGATGGCCAGAAACACCAGGGTCAGAATGCCGCTGACGTAAGCCTTGGGAATCGTCCGTTTCGGGTCTTTCGCCTCTTCGGCGGCCATCGCCGCGCCTTCGATGGCGAGGAAGAACCAGATCGCGAACGGTATCGCCGCGAAGATCCCGGGGATCGAGGCCATGGTGAATTCGTTGGAGCCCGACCAGCCATTCAATACAAAATTACTGAAGCTGAAGCCCGGCGCCACCACGCCCATGAATACTAAAAGCTCGGCAACGGCCAGCACGGTGACCACCAGTTCGAAGGTCGCGGCGATGCTGACGCCGAGTATATTCAGGGTCATGAACACGAAATACGCGCCGACCGCCGCGATCTTCGGATCAAGCTCTGGGTATTGCACATTTAGATAGGCGCCGATGGCCATGGCAATGGCGGGGGGCGCAAAGACAAACTCGATCAGCGTGGCGATGCCGGCGATCAATCCGCCTTTCTCGCCGAACGCCCGACGGCTGTAGGCAAACGGCCCGCCGGCGTGTGGGATAGCGGTGGTCAATTCGGTGAAGCTGAAGATGAAGCAGGTGTACATGGTCGCGACCATCAACGCCGTGACCAGAAAACCCAGGGTGCCGGCGGTGCCCCAGCCGTAACTCCAGCCGAAGTACTCGCCGGAAATCACCAGGCCGACGGCAATGCCCCAGAGGTGCAGGGTGCCGAGTGTGGGTTTGAGCTGTGTGGTTGAAGTCATAAGTCCTCGCTGTCTTTTTATTGTTCGATTTTTTGGACTTTCGGGTGATGCGGTTGGGGTGGATGGGGCTGTTCACGCAGCGGCAGTTTTTCTGCAAATCCTGAATGACGGGTACGCAAGGGCCGTGCCAGAGCGGCCAGGCATGTTGTGGGTGGTGTTATTGAGGACGCCATCGCTGGCAAGCCATGCTCCTACAGATCCTGCGTAACCCTGTAGGAGCAAAGCTTGCTCGCGAACGCCGTTACACGATCAAAAGTCAGGTTTAGAAGAAACCCAACGGATTGATGTCGTAGCTCACCAGCAGGTTTTTCGTTTGCTGATAGTGATCGAGCATCATCTTGTGCGTCTCACGCCCCACGCCGGACTTCTTGTACCCGCCAAACGCGGCATGCGCCGGATACAGGTGGTAGCAGTTGGTCCACACACGACCGGCCTTGATCGCGCGGCCCATGCGGTAGGCGCGGTTGATGTCGCGAGTCCACAGACCGGCACCGAGGCCGAACTCGGTGTCGTTGGCGATCGCCAGCGCTTCGGCTTCGTCCTTGAACGTGGTGATGCTCACCACTGGCCCGAAGATTTCTTCCTGGAACACGCGCATCTTGTTGGTGCCCTTGAGCAGGGTCGGCTGGATGTAATAGCCGGTCGACAGATTGCCCTCGAGTTTTTCCACCTTGCCGCCGGTTAACAGCTCGGCGCCTTCGCCCTTGGCGATTTCCAGGTACGAAAGAATCTTGTCGAATTGTTGCTCGGACGCCTGTGCGCCAACCATGGTGTCGGTGTCCAGCGGATCGCCACGTTTGATTTGCAGGACTTTCTTCATCACCACGGCCATGAACTCGTCGTAGATCGATTCCTGTACCAGTGCGCGCGATGGGCAGGTGCAGACTTCGCCTTGGTTGAAGAACGCCAGCACCAGACCTTCAGCGGCTTTCTCAATGAACGTCGGCTCGGCCTGCATGATGTCTTCGAAGAAGATGTTCGGCGACTTGCCACCCAGTTCCACGGTCGACGGAATGATGTTCTCTGCCGCGCATTTCATGATGTGCGAGCCAACCGGGGTCGAGCCGGTGAAGGCAATCTTGGCGATGCGTTTGCTGGTGGCCAGTGCTTCGCCGGCCTCTTTGCCATAGCCCTGAACAATGTTCAGCACGCCCGGCGGCAGCAGATCGCCGATCAGTTCCAGCAACACGGTGATGCCCAGCGGGGTTTGCTCGGCAGGCTTGAGTACCACGCAGTTACCGGCGGCCAGCGCTGGTGCGAGTTTCCACGCGGCCATCAGGATCGGGAAGTTCCACGGGATGATCTGCCCGACCACGCCCAGCGGTTCATGAATGTGATACGCCACAGTGTTGCCGTCGATTTCGGCAGCGCTGCCTTCTTGGGCGCGCAGGCAGCCAGCGAAGTAGCGGAAATGGTCGGCGGCCAGAGGGATGTCGGCGTTGAGGGTTTCGCGGATGGCTTTGCCGTTGTCCCAGGTTTCGGTGATCGCCAGCAATTCGAGGTTCTGTTCGATGCGGTCGGCGATTTTCAGCAGGATCAGCGAGCGCGCCTGCACGGAAGTGGAACCCCATGCATCGGCTGCGGCGTGAGCGGCGTCCAGTGCCTTGTCGATGTCTTCGGCAGTGGAGCGCGGGAATTCGGCAATCGGTTGGCCATTCACTGGCGAGGTGTTGGTGAAGTACTGACCTTTGACAGGCGCGACGAACTCGCCGCCGATGTAGTTACCGTACTTGCTCTTGAACGAGACTTTGGCGCCTTCAGTACCGGGGTGAGCGTAACGCATGATGATGTTCTCCTTGGCTTTGTACTTATTAGAGAAACGCGCAAGTGCGCTTGCTATAAGCGTAGAGCAAGGGTCGGGCCACTGCCGCGCGGAGCCGTGAAATCAAGGGGTTGGCAGGTTTTTGTCGGACGAGCGGAATGGCGCTGTGACGCTATCGGTACAGGCGGGGTGACAGTTTGTACCGCTTTTGGCACAGCCTGTGACCGGGCAGTCTTGCCAGCATTGCAATGGTGCGTGAGCTGGAGGATGCTCAACCCACAGCAACCCCTGTAGGAGCTGCCGAAGGCTGCGATCTTTTGATTTTGCTTTTTTGCAGATCAAGATCAAAAGATCGCAGCCTGCGGCAGCTCCTACACGGGGAATATGGAGAACAATAAGAAATGCACGACAATCATTTGAGTCGCCATGCCCAGCAGGTTCTCACCGTCAGTCAGGGCAAACCGCACCTGCACGGGCCCGGTGCTGATCCGTCGATCGCCCGCTCGTGGCTGCGCTGTCTTGAGGACTATCACCTCGACCCGGCGCTGACCATGGCGCCGACCGTGCTCGAACACGGACGTGTCCTCGAAAGCCGCGAACGTCTGCAACAAGTCCTGCAAATCGCCGGCAATGAAATGAGCAGCCTCCATCAACAGCTTTCCGGCGCCGGCCACGCGGTGTTGCTGACCGACGCGCGCGGGGTGATCCTCAATTGCGTCACCGCACCCGCTGAACGGAAGATTTTCGAACGCGCCGGTCTCTGGCTCGGTGCCGATTGGAGTGAGGCTTGTGAGGGCACCAACGGCATCGGCACCTGCCTGGTCGAACGTCAGGCGCTGACGATTCATCAGGACGAACACTTTCGCGGTCGCCACACCGGCCTGACCTGTTCGGCGAGCCCGGTGTTTGATCCGCATGGCGAACTGCTGGCGGTGCTCGACGTGTCCTCGGCCCGTCACGATGTCTCGCGGCAGAGCCAGTTCCACACCATGGCGCTGGTCAATCTGTCGGCGAAAATGATCGAGAGTTGCTACTTTCTGCGTTGTTTCGATAACCAATGGTTGCTGCGTTTCCACTTGCAGGCCGAGTCGGTCGGGCTGTTCAGCGAAGGTTTGCTGGCGTTCGACGGCGAAGGGCGGATCAGCGCGGTTAATCAGAGTGCGCTGAACCTGCTCGGGCATATTCGCGGCGGGCTATTGGGGAAACCGGTCGAGGCGTTTTTCGATTGCTCGCTGGATGAGTTGCTCGGCCGCGCCAGCGCGAATGCCAGCGCCAGTTGGCCGCTGCGCACCCGTGACGGGCGCCATCTGTTTGCTGTGTTGCGCGGTGAATCGCGCAAACCCGCGCCGATCATGCCGCTGGCAAAAATTGTCGAAGCGCCGCGCCTGTCCGGGATCTGTCTGGGTGACGCCGCGCTGCAAGCGGATTTCCGCAAAGCACTGCGCGTGTTCGAGCGGGATGTGCCGCTGCTGATCAATGGCGAAACCGGTTCGGGTAAAGAAGCCTTTGCCAAAGCTGTACATCAAGCCAGTCAGCGCTCGGACAAAGCTTTTGTCGCGCTCAACTGTGCGGCGATTCCTGAAAGTCTGATTGAAAGCGAGCTGTTCGGTTATCGCGGCGGCAGCTTTACCGGCGCAAGAAAGGATGGCATGCGCGGCAAGTTGCAGCAGGCCGATGGCGGCACGTTGTTCCTCGATGAGATTGGCGATATGCCGTTGGCCTTGCAGACGCGTTTGTTGCGGGTGCTGGAGGATCGACAGGTGGTGCCGATCGGTGGCGAACCGGAATCGGTCAACGTGCGCATCATCAGTGCGACGCACCGCAATCTGTTGGCGCGGGTTGAGGACGGCAGCTTTCGCGAGGATTTGTATTACCGCTTGAACGGGCTGGAAGTGGCGCTGCCGGCGCTGCGTGAACGCAGTGATAAATCGCAGCTGCTGGATTTTCTGCTGGCTGAAGAGGCGGGCGGTGAAACGATCCTGATCGAAGAGCCGGCGCGGCAGGCGTTACTGGCGTTCAACTGGCCGGGGAATGTGCGGCAGTTGCGTAATGTGTTGCGCACGTTGGCGGCGTTGTGTGATGAGGGGCGGATCGGGGTGGACGATTTGCCGGCGATGATTCGGCAGGTGCGCCCACCAGTGGTGGAGTCCGCTCTGTCCGAGCAACCACTTGAAGATGCCGAACGATTGGCGTTGCTCAGTACACTGGAGCGCACGCGCTGGCATATGACCCACACCGCCGAGCAACTCGGCGTGAGTCGCAACACCCTCTACAGAAAGCTGCGCAAACACGGCATCGTCCGAACTGCATAAATCCCCCTGTAGGAGCTGCCGAAGGCTGCGATCTTTTGATCTTGTTATTTTCAAGATCAAAAGATCGCAGCCTCGTTGCACTCGTCAGCTCCTACAGGTGGGGTAGTGATCGTGGTGGTGGGTGATGGTGATCACCTAAAGAGTGCGATTTCCCCCTCCCTACGCTAACCTGCGGCCATGTTTTACGAGGTCGACTATGCACATTCATATTCTGGGTATCTGCGGGACTTTCATGGGCTCGATGGCGGTTCTGGCCAAAGAGCTGGGCCATCACGTGACCGGCTCCGACGCCAACGTCTATCCGCCGATGAGCACGCAGCTTGAAGCCCAAGGCATTCAACTGACGCAAGGTTACGACCCGGCGCAACTCGATCCGGCACCGGATCTGGTGGTTATCGGCAATGCCATGTCGCGCGGCAATCCGGCGGTGGAATATGTGCTGAACAAAGGCCTGCCGTACGTTTCCGGCCCGCAGTGGCTGGCTGATCACGTGCTGCAAGGTCGCTGGGTGCTGGCGGTTGCCGGCACGCACGGCAAAACCACCACCAGCAGCATGCTCGCCTGGGTGCTGGAACACGCCGGCATGAGCCCGGGTTTCCTCATCGGTGGCGTGCCGCAGAATTTCTCGGTATCGGCGCGACTGGGCGGCACGCCGTTCTTCGTGATCGAGGCTGACGAGTACGACAGCGCGTTCTTCGACAAACGCTCGAAGTTCGTTCACTACCGCCCGCGCACCGCGATCCTCAATAACCTTGAGTTCGATCACGCTGACATCTTCCCGGATCTGCCGGCGATCGAGCGGCAATTCCATCACTTGGTGCGCACCATTCCGAGTGAAGGCCTGGTCATCCATCCGACCACCGAGCCTGCCTTGCAGCGGGTGATCGAAATGGGTTGCTGGACGCCGGTGCAGACCACCGGTGCTGGCGGGCAGTGGCAGGTCAAACTGTTGAGCGAAGACGGTTCGGCATTTGAGGTGATGTTTGAAGGCGTGTCGCAAGGCACTGTCGAGTGGGAACTGACCGGCCAGCACAACGTTGCCAACGCCTTGGCGGCTTTGGCAGCGGCGCGGCATGTTGGCGTGGTGCCATCGATGGGCATTGCCGGTTTGAGCGCGTTCAAAAACGTCAAACGTCGTATGGAGAAAGTCGCCGAAGTGCGCGGCATCACCATTTACGACGACTTCGCTCACCACCCGACGGCCATCGCTACGACCCTCGACGGCTTGCGCAAACGTATCGGCGACGCACCGCTGATCGCGATCATCGAACCGCGCTCCAACTCGATGAAGCTCGGCGCCCACCGTGACGGCTTGCCGGCCAGCGTGGTCGATGCCGACCAAGTGATCTGGTACGCCCCGGCCAACCTCGGCTGGGATCTGGCTGGCACCGCCGCGTTGTGCACCGTGCCGTCGATTGTCAGCGATTCGCTGGAAGGCATCATCGAACGCGTGAAGAGCCAGGCCCAGCCCGGCACGCACGTGGTGATCATGAGCAACGGCGGCTTCGGCGGCCTGCACGGCAAACTCGCCGAGGCGCTGCAATGAACACTTTTTCGCAGGGCAACGGCCCGGAGCGCATCACGCTGGCGATGACCGGCGCCTCGGGCGCGCAGTACGGTTTGCGCCTGCTCGATTGTCTGGTGCGCGAAGATCGCGAAGTGCACTTTTTGATCTCCAAGGCTGCGCAACTGGTCATGGCCACCGAGACTGATGTCACGCTGCCGCCGAAACCGCAGATGATGCAGGCGTTTCTCACCGAATACACCGGGGCGGCCGCCGGGCAGATCCGTGTGTACGGCAAGGAAGACTGGATGTCGCCGGTGGCTTCGGGCTCTGGCGCACCGGCGGCGATGGTCGTGGTGCCGTGCTCGACGGGCACGTTGTCGTCGATTGCCACGGGCGCCTGCAACAATTTGATCGAGCGCGCTGCGGATGTGACGTTGAAGGAGCGTCGCCAGTTGATTCTGGTGCCGCGTGAAGCGCCGTATTCGAGCATTCATCTGGAGCACATGCTCAAACTGTCGAACATGGGCGTGACCATTCTGCCGGCGTCGCCGGGTTTTTATCACCAGCCGCAGACGATTGATGATTTGATCGATTTCGTTGTGGCGCGGATTCTCAATCTGCTCGGTATTCCGCAGGACATGCTGCCGCGTTGGGGTGAGCATCATTTGAGCAGCGATGAATAAGCTGCTGCTGATCGGACTGGTGGTGTTGCTGACCGGGTGCGCCACGGCGCGCACGCTGGATGCGGCGAAACCGGGCGCGCCGGTGGTGTACTCCGGGACGCGGCTGAATTTGTACGCGATGAATGGCGGGTGCTGCGCGATGGATCGGTTCGGGGCTGAGGCGCCGAGCTATCCGGGGGTGGATCTGCCGGGGAGTGCGTTGCTCGATACGCTGTTGTTGCCGTTGTCATTGCTGACGGTGATCGGCGTTAGTTTTCAGGCGACTGGCGGGTTGTAGAAGCGCACACAACCCCCTGTGGCGAGGGGATTTATCCCCGATCGGCTGCGCAGCAGTCGTCGCTTTTAAGATTCTTGGGGGCGCTGCGCACCCCATCGGGGATAAATCCCCTCACCACAAAGTCCCGGAACTATTTGCCTAACTTGCGCAAATCATCCGACTCAATCACCCGAACCCCATCCTGCTCTTCCAGCGCCAATCGCCACATCGCCCGCGCCAGTTGGCACGCCTCGATGCCGCGATATTTACCCGGAATCAGCTTCGACAACGGCCCGGCCAACTGCTCGGCCAGTCGCGGCTCCGTGCGTTCGCCCAACAACAGCGAAGGCCGGCAAATGGTCAGCTGCGGCCAGTCCTGCGCGCGCAGTGCCTGCTCCATTTCGCCTTTGACCCGGTTATAGAACACCGATGACTTCGGATCCGCGCCAATCGCGCTGATCACGATCAGATGCCGCGCGCCCATCTCCCGCGCGCGCTTGGCAAACGCCACGACCATGTCCAGATCGACCGCGCGAAACGCCGCTTCGGAGCCTGCCTGTTTGATCGTGGTGCCGAGGCAGCAATAGGCGATATCGACGCGGCCGCTGAGCTGCGGCAGAAACGCCTGTGGATCGCCGACCGGGTTTTCCAGGTGCGGATGTTCCGCCAATGGCCGACGCGACGGGGCGAGCACGCGAGAAATCGTTGGCTCGTTGAGCAAACGGTCGAGTAGATGTTCACCGGTCAAACCGGTGGCTCCGGCAAGCAATACGTGCTGAGGCGTCAAGTACATAGTGTCTCTCCCTTGATACTGTTCAGCTTAGTTGCTCTTTGTCGCTCCGTCGTTCAATGCAGCACTTTGCAAAGCTTTTCTTGCTTGTTGTTTGCGCAGCGTTTGCCAGTGCGACAGCACGGTTTTCGGCGCCCAGATCTGCGGCTCCGAGGCTTCGAAATTGTCCGCCAGTTCACGCTCGGCGACGGTGGCCTTGGCCAGTTTGAAGGCTTGCTCCAGATCATCGGTCTGGTTCAGTGCCTGGGCGAACAGCGCATCGCCGAAGTAGGTGAAATTGGCCTCTTCCGAGCAACCGAAGGACACCCGATCGGCGCGCGAGGCGGTCATGATCAGCGTGCGTTCGTCTTTCAGCGCCGGGATGAAACCGCCGGAGTAGCACGAGGAAATCACGATGATTTTGTCGCGGTTTTTCAGCGGCGCCAGCACTGCAGCGAGTTCGTCGGCGGGCAAGTCGGCCAGTTCCATGCGCGGTTGATCGAGCACCAGTTCATGTTCGGCGGTGCCGTGGCTGGTCAGGTAGATAAACAGCAAATCTTCCGGGCCAGTACGTTCAGCGAGGGTTTGCGCGGCACGACGCAGGTTTTCGCGGGTGGCCATCGGTCGGTCGGCGAGGTGGTCGCGATGGTTGACCAGACGGATCTGGCCATAAGCACCGAACCGCGTGCGGAGCATATTGGCGACGAAGTCCGATTCGCGCAGGAACACGCTTTGCTTGCCGTCGCCGCCAAGAGTCAGCGTGTACAACTCGACCGCTGGCGTTGACGCCGGGATGGCGGCCAACGCTTCATCGAGCAAACGGCCCTGAGCGAGCAAACCGAGTTCGAGGGTGTCGGGCAGCAACTTGCCATCGGCGTCACGCACGCGCTGGCCGTTGATCCAGGTGCCGCTCATGACGCTGCCATCGGTCAGCACCAACGTGCCGCGCCCTGCGTAGCTGTCGTTGTCGAAACCACCGATGTAGAAACTGCCATCAGACAGATTCAAACGGCCCGGCCCGCTGAAGCGCCAATCGCTGAACGAGCCGATGTAATGGCTGCCGTCGGCGCCGATCAGTTCGCCCTTGCCGGTCAGCGCGCCTTCTTTGAACTGGCCGAGCCAGACATCGCCGTCAGCGTTTTCGTAGCGGCCCTTGCCGTGCAATTGATTGTTCTTGAAGCCGCCGACATAGATGTCGCCGTCAGCGCTGTTGAACGTGCCGTTGCCTTCCAGCTGACCGTTGACGAAATGCCCGCTGAACGTGTTGCCGCTGGAGTCGCCGCGCTGGCCTTCGCCGTTGGGTTTGCCGTGGGCGAACTGGCCTTGATAGGAGCTGCCGTCATCCATTTCCAGACGACCGAGCCCGGAATACTGGTCAGCCTTGAATTCGCCACGGTAGGTCATGGCGTTTTCTTTCAGCGTGCCTTCGCCATCGCGTCGGCCTTGTTTGAAACCACCGGTGTAGCTGCTGGCGTTGGTGGTCAGGCTGCCCTGACCGTCGAACAAGCCTTGCTGGAACTGGCCGCGATAGACCTCGCCATTGCTGCCGTGCCATTCGCCCTGACCATGCCACTGACCTTTGTCGAATTGCCCGGCGTACCAACTGCCATTGGGATAATCGACGCGCCCCTGACCTTGCAGCAAGCCATCGACCAGTTCGCCACGATAGCGTCCGCCGTCCGGCAGACGCGCATCCGGGGGCAACAGCGATTCGCCGTCGCCGCACGCGGTGAGCATCAGGGTCAAGGCAATGGGTGCGAGGGAAGCGAGTGAGCGCATAGCGGGATCCGGGCAATTAGGCGACCGAGTATGCCGCAGCTATGCGTCGCATATATAGAGACGTGACGCGAAACAGCGTGCGCTGCTTCGCATCCGGAACGCTTAGACGAAGCAGAGCGACAGTGGCTCAGCGATATAGGCCGGTTTGTCCGAGCCTTCTATCTCCAGTGTTGCCGTTGCTTTGAGCAGCCATTGGCCGGGTTTTTTCTCGGTCACTTCGCCCAGATCGACCTTGAGACGAACTTTCGAATTGACCTTCACTGGCTGGATGAAACGCACGCTGTCCAGACCGTAGTTGACGACCATCTTCACGCCTTGCGGCAGGATGAGGATGTCTTCCATCAATTTCGGGATCAGCGACAACGACAGGAAACCGTGGGCAATGGTGCTGCCAAATGGCGTTTGCGCGGCTTTGACCGGGTCGACGTGAATGAACTGAAAATCCCCGGTGGCTTCGGCGAACAGGTTGATGCGCTCCTGATCGATGGTGAGCCATTCGGAACGTCCGAGTTCCTTGCCGACATAATCTTTGAGCTCTGCAACTGGAACGTAGGGCATTGAGACTCTCCTTGGGTTCATCGGTTTTATAGTTTTTCAGGTGGGGGATTTGACCGCCCTGCGAACCACTGTAGATCAACATGGCAATTTGCTCCGGTCAACTGACCATGCTTTTGGCGAATGCCGATCCATAGCGCAGGCGTGCTTATAATGCCGGCGATGAACGGGAGAGAGACGGGGAGAGAAGTCGGATGTTGTTACGTGGCCTGACCATGCTGGTGCTGTTTCAATTGCTCGGCACGGCACTCAATCATTTGCTGTTGCCGGTGCTGCCGGGGCCGATTATCGGCCTGCTGCTGTTGCTGATCTTCCTGATCGTTCGCGGTGAAGTCGGCGAACCGCTGAACCTCGCGGCCGGCAGTCTGCTGCGTTATCTGCCGTTGCTGCTGGTGCCGCCGGCGGTAGGCGTGATGGTGTATGCGAGCGACATTGCCGCTGATTTTTGGGCAATCGCCGGTGCGCTGGTGTTGTCGCTGGTCTTGTCGATGGCCTTCGCCGGTGTGCTGATGCAGCGCATGGTCAAGCGTCACGCGCCGCCGTCGGAGGAGTCCTGATGCTCTTCGATTGGCAAGGTGCCTGGGCCTCGGTCATCCATCATCCATTGTTCGGCATCGGCATCACCCTCGGCGCCTATCAAGTGGTGCTGGCGGCGTTCGAGAAAACCCGCTGGATCTTTCTGCAACCGGTGCTGGTCTCCATGCTGTTGGTGATCGGCGTATTGCTCGGCTGCGGCCTGACCTACGCCGAATACCGCAAGAGCACCGAGATCCTCAGCATTCTGCTCGGCCCGGCGACCGTGGCACTGGCGGTGCCGCTGTATCTCAACCTGCGGCGCATTCGCCAATTGTTCTGGCCGATTTTTACTACGCTGGTGATAGGCGGGGTGGTCGCTACGGGCATGGGCGTGCTGTTGGGCTGGTGGTTCGGCGCTGAGCACATGATCTTGATGACCATGGCGCCGAAGTCGGTGACCTCGCCGATCGCCATGCTGGTCGCCGAACAGATCGGCGGCGTCGCGGCGCTGGCGGCGGTGTTTGTGTTGATCACCGGGGTGATCGGCGCGATTTTCGGCCCGGCGCTGTTGACCCGTCTGGGTGTACACAGCCCCGAAGCGCGCGGCATGGCGCTGGGCATGACCGCCCACGCGGTCGGCACCTCGGTGGCGTTGCAGGAAAGTGATGAGTGCGGCGCGTTTGCGGCGCTGGCGATGAGTCTGATGGGCGTGGCCACGGCGGTGTTCCTGCCGTTGGCGGTGTCGATGGTGGTGTAAGGAAATGTCTATGAGTCTGCCGCTTTTTCCGCTGAACACAGTGCTGTTTCCCGGCTGCAACCTCGACTTGCAGATCTTCGAGGCGCGCTACCTCGATATGATCGGCCGCTGCATGAAGCAGGGCGGCGGTTTCGGCGTTGTGTGCATTCTGCAGGGCAGCGAAGTCGGGCTGGCGCCGGAAGGCTATGCGCTGGTCGGCTGCGAGGCGCGCATTACCGATTTTCAGCAACAGGACAACGGCTTGCTGGGGATTCGCGTGCAGGGCGGGCGGCGTTTCAACGTGTTGCGCACCGAAGTGCAACGCGATCAGCTGATCCTCGCCGACGTCGAATGGCTCGACGATGAGCCCGAGCAACCGCTGCAGGACGAGGACGCCGATCTGGTCGCGCTGCTCAAAGCGCTGGCCGAACACCCGATGGTCGAAGCGCTGAACATGGGCACTGACGCGCTCGGTCAGCAGTCGTTGGCCAATCAGTTGGCGTATCTGCTGCCGTTCGCCGAAGAAGACAAGATCGATCTGCTGCAACTCGATGATCCGCAGCAGCGACTGGATGCGATCCAGGCGCTGCTTGATGAGTTGCAGGGCGAGTTGTTTGCCTGACGTTCGATTATTCCGGCCAGACAATATCGTTGGCGAACCAGTCTTTCCTGGCAGACAAGGTCAGTACGGGCTTACCAGCCTTCGCAACGGCGTCAATCAGTGCATCGTATTCACGCTGGTTGTTAACCCCGCTGTGGGTACGCGCTTCAATCTCGCTGCCCCAATCGCTGCTCTGGGCTTCGGCAGCCACGTCGTCTACCTTGGCCCCGCGAGTGAACGTCGAGTCGAGTAGCCAGAGCCGTTGCGATGGAATACCGCTTTTGGAGGTTGAGATCAGTGCCTCCAACTCGTCGTCAGGAAACCAGGCGCCCTTGTCCAGCGCCGCCCGATTGAGTAAGTGGTTTTCTTCATTGAGAACCACTTCCATCCCTCGCGTATCGATAATGTAAGAGAACACGAATTGCTGATCGTGACGTTTCGTTTCGTAGTTGCGCTCCAAGTCCAGATCCACGTCTGATGCGTCGGACCAATCGTCATCGGATTGACCGGAGTCGTTATCGGACTCGCCCGGTTTCTTTCCTGGATACTTATTCTTCTGATTGTTGTAGCGCAGGTATTCCGGATCAGGAGCATCGGTGCCTTTACCCGCATATGTCTTGACTGACTCCAGGCTGACCGTTGCACTGATTGGTTTGGCCGTCGTGGCCCCGCGTGGATGTTTCAAGCGCGGCAGCATTCGCCCGTCGTTATAGAACTCAAAGGACGTGCGCTCATCGGCCCGGAATAAAGCGGGGATGTCGGTTCGATACAGGCAGTCGTTTGCATTGCGCAAATAGCCGGTTTTGGCGAGAAAGGCGTCGAGAAACGCAGGGCTGACACTTTTATCAAAGTCCACCAGATGGCTATGCGATGCTCCGTTTCTCACGGACAGAAGCAGGGGTTCGATTTCTGCATACAACGGGTCGAACCGGTTCGGAGCAGTTGTATCCATCGAGCGCAACTTCTGCTGGTTGGCCCAACTTGGCATCTCACCGGGATTGAGGTTCAAGTCGTCGTGTAACTGCACATGTTGTCCGGGCGAAAGATTGTAAGAGCGCAGATATTCGACGCGCTGGCCGTGAGTCATGTGCGGGTACAAGCCAACCAGAAAGTTGCCTGTCAGTCGGGAGGTTGCCTCATTTACCGACACCGGCGAGTCGCGTAGTTTTTTATTCGGTACTGTTGAATCGCTGTCGTCGACAACGGGAACGGGACGTTTCGATGGCTTTGATGACTCAACGGGTGCGGCCAGTCGCCAGGTGGCTTCGCCGCTATTTTTGACCAGTACCGGGCCGGGTGGCAGCTTCTTGTAGAGATCCATTACCCGATATTCACCCGTGGCGCTATCAAGCGTCACGTGCACGGTGCCTATGCCCTCGATGTCGGCGAATCCACGCCCGACCACATAGCGAATGCCCTGGTCATCGGCAGCGCCCATGTTGCGCAGCAAGGCCGGGTTCAACAGGTAACGGTGCAGTTCATGGGAGAGGGCGGGTTGAGCGCTGTGAATATCGGTAATTTCGACACCCGATGGGCCTGGGCCATTATCGGCAACACTCATCTGAGGCTGACGGTCGCCATCGGGTCTACGGGTGCCGGTCAATTGTGGCTGATGGAGCAATGGCGGACTGGCGTCCGCGCGGACTCGGTTTGATCCCGGATCAAATTGCGTCGGCACTCTTGGTTTCGGGCTGTTGGGGGGCGCAGGGGGTTTCGGTCGCATGGGGTCATTCCTTGACAATTGAATAGCGCTCAGGCGCGTGATTGCTTTTCGGCTAATGACAAATCCTGAATGATCAGGTGTGCAGCGGTGATAAGGCGTGCCGGATCGCTGCTGATCTGCCAGCGGCGAGTGTCAGCGTTGTAAACAATCTGTCCTGGTGTGGAATCCGTCAGTCGAATGTTCTCAATGTGCACTTCATCACTCTCGAGATCATCCTGCTGTTTGTGCTCTTCGATCAGCGCAACAATTGCCTGAGGCGATACACAAGCCAATGCATTGATGGTGTGCAGACCGATGACTTCAAACAAGGCGTTGATCCGATAACGATGTCCGGCAGAAACAAACACATCAACACTCTCCAGGGGTAGTGCCGGGTCGCTGCTGTCTGGCAGATGAATATGGATACTGCCGATCTTCAACAGGTTGTTGCTGATGCTCAGTTGGCCGCGGGTGATCTTTTCTGGCAATTGCTCTGTGTGGATCTCCCAGGTCGAAGATCCCGTCAGCCTGGCATCGCCCGCCTTGGTCGATAACCGAATGGACATGTTGCTCGCCGGGTAGATTGCGTAGTGCGCTGACCTGCCTTCCAGTGCATAAACGGCGGTGTGCGGTGCGGATCGGAAGTCGATACGTTGCGCGCTGTTCTTCAGCGTTCGCTGGTCGAGTGCTGGTTGGACGAAGGTGTATTTCCCGGCACGCTTACGCAGCGATTCGCGTGTTTGAATCGTGTGGTAACCGGCTTTCTTTGCATCTTCCCGATAATTGTTATGAGGGTAATCGAGGTGGTAGGAAACGCCGTCGCGCATGACCAAAATGAACGTGTGATCAAGCTGCCAAGGCGAGGCCAGAATGCCGGCACCCATGTCGACTGTCTTGTTGGTCTGTTCACTCATCGCGCCGAACAACGAGAGCAGCCCGCCTCCTTGAGTAAAGGTAAGGGTGAAGTGCAAACTTTCATAACTCAGTACTGTGTAGGCGCCTTGCTTCGTTGTCTCCACGATGTAACTGGCCCTGACTTCATCTATTTCCGTACTGTCGTAGTCGACATACAGCGTGCTGTGAGCAATTGCGGGGCGTTTGCTTGCCCGCAGGGTGGTGTGACGGGTATCGCGTGAAACGTAGTAGTACGAATGCGGACTGTTCGAGACAGTCTGTGGGCGGTCGTGTAACAGGAATGGCGATGTTTTGCTGACACCTGCGTTAATGACGACGGCGTCGAGTGTGTGCTCCGTCAGATCCTCGGTATCGACTGGCCAGTCCGGTTGCAGGTGGTAGCCGTCCTGTGTGACGAAAAGCCATTTGTCGTTGAGCAGCCTGCGCTTGCCATTGATCGTCTGGAACACCGCTTCGATCGTCAGAGTGCGCTGCGACACTTGCGGGTCTTCGTCACGCAGGCTCTCGATCACCAGCGAATTGCCACGGACGTACCAGCGCTGGATCGCCTCCAGTTGCACGCCGAGGTACACGGTGCTTTGTTCCTGATCGTCATCGGTGATCGACACATCGAGGCTCATCGGGTCAATGTGATAGATGTCGGCTCCGCTACCGCCGTTGACACTGGCGTGGGTGCCCCGGATTGAAATCTGATCATCGCCGGCACTAGCATCGATATGGTCTGCACCGTTGGCAGTAATGATGTCTGGTTTGTCCGAGCCGGTTACCCGGTTGGCTGCGCCGGCCAGGGTTTCGACTCTTTCTATGGAGTCGAAGGTCGAGTGTGGAACGGGTTCGGCTGTCTTGTCGGATGAGCGCAAGCCGAGCTTGCCGTTCTTCAGGTCGAAGTCGTAACCGATGTAGTCCGGGGCACCAGGTTTGGGCTCCTGGTGGATGTGTTTGCCTTGTAGCCACAGAAGATCAGTGCCGTCGCCGCCGCTCAAGTGGTTGACCCGGTTCGGGGCCGAGGCCAGTCCTGCAGAACCCGCCTGAAAGAGAAATGAATCATCTTTGTCACCGCCGCTGAGGCGTTTTTCACCGGCGCCAAAGTTAAAGTGATTGGACTTGTTTCGCACGCCGTAAACCCGGTCGTCACCTCCCCCCAGGTTCCACAGCACGCCTTTGGCCGGGTCGCTCTGCACACTGATAATGTTGGCGTCGGCGGATGGCAGACCTTCCCGGGCATCGTAGACATCGTCGATTTCATGTATGACCGGCGTATTGACGGTCAGGTAGGCCGATTCACCGCTGTCCTCGTCCCACTGGTGTTTATAGACACGGGTCGGCTGCAGATGAACTTCGAACCGGCCAATCACCACTGAATCGACACTTTCTTTCAGTTCATTTTTGAGCCAGCTGAGGCTGCTGCTCTTGAGTGCCTTTTCGTAGTCGCTGTAAGTCTTGGCCGCGGTAAAACGATCGATGACATCTGCGTCCTGTTCTTGCCCGGTAAAGGCGAACCAGCCGGCGCGCCAGCGTTCATTGATCGTCAACTCGATGTAGTCGTCCATGTCATCGACCACTCGGGCCGCGCCGTAGATACGCGCGCCGACAATCAGGATCGCGGCAGCGGCAAGGCCGACCGGGCCAGCGCTTTGAAAACCCATCAGCGCAGCGGCGCCGAGCATGAGTGAGAGCCCGGCACTGAATACACTCAAGCCACCGGTGACGTACAAATCCTGAGCCTCTTTGCCCTCGGCTTTGGCTGCATCGCTGAAAGACTTGATGGCCGTATACAGGTCAAAAGGCAGCGTCAGCACGCTGGCGATCAGCCCCGCGCCGCGACACAGCCATTTGCCCATGCTGGTTTTGCCGAATTGTTCAAAGGCCAGGGCGCCTTGGCGCAGCATCTTGTCGCCGGTTTTGGTCAGGGCATATTCCAGGCCCAGTGAGCCTATCTCCGCAACGCCGCCGCCGATATTGATCAGCACCTCAGCGGTATCACCTTTCTTCAGAGCGTCGATGCTGCCGATGTAGGCACTGTACAGGCCATAGGCTTGCAGGCCCGCGCCCATGCTGGTCATGCCGCGACTTTTGGTTTTGTTGACCCAGGTTGGCAAGTGCTCGGGTAACGGGCTGCGGTGGATATCCAGGCGTTGGGTCGCGGTTAGCAGATTGCTGATTTTGCGGAGTGGGTCGGTAGCGGTGCTCGAGGGAAGATCTCGCAGCAGTGGCGCCGCATCTGAGGAGCGCTGCGTGACGATTTCATAAAGCAATTGCGGTATTCGCTGGCGGTCTTGCGCGTCGACGGATTTGATTCGTTGCTCGATCTGAACCGAGTCGAGTTCCAGAGAGTCGGTAAAAGTCTGGGAGGGCTCGGAAAAATAGGTGTCAGCCGCTGTAATGAGCTCGCCGCTGACTCGTGCTCCAAGCGCTTGAAGTTCCTGGCGGCTGACGGTCAACTCACCAAATCGAAGCGGTCCGAACAATTGATCCAGATCTCTCAGGCTGGGTTGATTGCCAGGATAGGCGCCCGCTTGCGCAGTCGATGGCGTCGCTTCAGTGTCGATGTCGGAAATGGTTATTGGCGCTGCATGACTAGTTTCAGCGCGGGTTGTAAAGGGTTCGGCCAAAATCAATACTCTGTTGTGATGTGTCGATGGAATCTGACACGAAGAGCAGCAGGCTTCATTGGTAATTGTTTTTCTGGTTGTATTGTTGAATTTTGTATTGTGTCTGAAGTGGTTTGTGTAGTGTTTTTAAATTAGGGTGAAGTTTGGCTTGCTCGGCGCAAGTTTTTATCGATGGTGAAAGTAAGTTGATGTTTTATAACAATGAGAAGGTATCTTGCAGTTGTATTGCAAAAAGTTTGATGGCGATGTGTGAATCTTGATTTGACGGCGGATAACACGGGGGGAAAGTTGCATTCATGATGTATTTGAATGATAGATAAGCCTGTCTTTAAGCTGCGATAAAACGACGCCGGGCACTATGCTTGCAAACCTGTGCCCGTGTCTTTTGTTTTTGGTACTTGGCTGTTGTTGACGTCTTCTGCCATTTAGTACGAATAACGCAGCAATGTATGTGGCAAATGCCGCAATACAAAGAAACCGAACAAAGCGAGCATCGCCGGCAGAACCAGCCACCAGACCTTGAACGGCATGGCATTCAGCGGCTCTTTGCGCTGGCTCAACCACAACCCCGCCGCACACACGCACGCCGCGAGCATCGCGCCGGCGAGAATGTCCGTCGGCCAATGCGCCCCCAGATACACCCGCGACAAGGCAATCGACAGAGCCGGAATGCAACCGACAAACAGCCAGGTCAGGCGCATGCGTGGCGGTTGGCCGCGACCAGCCAACACCGCGAGTACCAGAAACAGCGCGAACGACCCCGACGCGTGGCCGCTCGGCATGCTGTAACTTGTCAGCGGATCACTCAGTACTTCCGGGCGCACCCGGGCAAAAAACATCTTGGTGCCGGTATTGAGCATCGCTGTGCAGAGCAACACGCCGCCGGCAAAGATTGCCTGGCGCCATTGCCGGCACAGCAGCAACAGACCGGTGAGCAGGGCGCTGAACATCAGCATGTTGCGGAATTCGCCGATAAGGGTGAACGTCACCGCGATCTCATCGAGCAGCGGCTGGCGATGCTCCTGCACCAGCGTCATCACGCCTTGGTCGAGCGCCGTCAGATAGGGATACCCGATGAACAGGCCGATCAGGATCAACAGGCTCATGCTGCTGATCCAGATCGTCGCACGCCGATGGCGGCGCAGGCTGCTGTTGACGCTGAGGCCGACCATGACCGCAATGCTCGCGGCGACAATCCCGGCCTGTAGCCAGAAACCTTCCGGCAGCGGCAGACGAATCGCCGCGCCAGTGGCCCAGCCTGGCAGCAGATAGGCGACGCTCCAGCCGGCGGCGGCCAACAGGCTGACAGCGGCAAAACGCGGGAACGGCATGTCGCACATGCCGGCGACCATTGGCAGCATTGGTCGCAACGGGCCGATAAAGCGACCGACCAGCAAACTGGCGATGCCATAACGCTGGAAATAGCTTTCTGCGCCGGCCATCCATTCTGGGTGATGGCGCAAGCCCGGCAGACGGCGGATGTTCTGGTGAAAGTGGCGACCGAGGAAATACGAAATCGCATCGCCGAGAATTCCGCCGAGGAAACCCAGCAGCAAGGTTTCGCTCAACGACAGCGCACCGCTGCCGGCCAACACGGCCACGGCAAACAACAACACCGTGCCGGGCACGATCAATCCGGCAATCGCCAGGCATTCCACGCAGGCAACAATGAACACCGCTACGGCCAGCCACTGCGGATTGGCCGCCAGCCAACCGGTCACGCTATCGAGCCATGGGCCCATACCAAAAAACTCCAAACCATTGATGATCCCCTGTAGGAACTGCCGAAGGCTGCGATCTTTGTTTTTAAAAGATCAAAAGATCGCAGCCTTCGGCAGCTCCTACAGGGGTTTGTGTTTACAGCAAAAAATAATCCCGGCCTTCGACCTGACCGCGGCGCAGCGGGTTCCGCGTGCACCATTGCGCATAAGCGGCGTCGACAAAGCGGTACATCAGGTGTTCGTCACGGCCATGGGGGATGCCCAGTCGCGTGGTTTGAATGATCTGCGAGGGCGCCGGGCCGGTGTCTTCGACCAGAATCAGTTCATGATCGAAACGCTTGGCGTCCCACATCGGCACCTTCAACCCCAGCGCCTTGCACAGCAAAGTCTGCCCGGCACAGAGCTTCTGCGACGGTCGCGCACGCCCTTGAGCGTCAGGATTGTTCAGCAGCATCTGCGCCAGACTCGCCGGCCCGCTGACTTCATCGACCCACGGATAGGCCGATTTGATCAGCACCGCATTGCCCGGCCCTTGCGCGCTGAAGTTCAGCGAATCACCGCCACGGGCGTAATACATATAGATGTGTCCGCCATCCAGAAACAAAGCCTTACGCTTTTCCGTGTAACCGAGCGAGGCATGGCTGCCTTTTTCCGCGCAGTAATAGGCTTCGGTTTCGATGATTCGCGCGCTCAGCCACAGACCGCCAACGCGATGGCGAATGACTTTGCCGAGCAGATCCTTGGCGAGGACTTGTGCGTCACGGTCGAAAAAAGCGTCGGCAAGCCCCGCAGGCTGGCGCTCGGCGCTGGCGCGAACAGTCAGGTTGGACATGGCAAGCGATGTTTATCCGGGCTGATGAGGTCGTGATGATAACAATTCAATGCTTAATTACGGCTGAACGTCGGCAAATTGCAGTCCATTTCGACCATCCGCCTGTCACCGCTGTTAGTCCCGGGACGCGACAGCTATAATCTGCCGCTTTCCTCTTTGCCAAGACCCCAGCAGACCATGACTGAGTCCGTTCTTGACTACATGACCCGATTGGGTCGCGCCGCCCGCGAAGCTTCCCGGGTCATCGGCCGTGCCAGCACCGCGCAGAAAAACCGCGCCCTGCAGGCTGCTGCCAATGCCTTGGACGCCGCTCGCGCCGAGCTTGCTGCAGCCAATGAGCAGGATCTGGCCGCCGGTCGCGCCAATGGTCTGGAACCGGCACTGCTGGAGCGTCTGGAACTGACCCCGGCGCGCATCGACGGCATGATCGTCGGTCTGCGTCAGGTGGCAGCGCTGCCGGATCCGGTCGGCGCGATCCGTGACATGAGTTTTCGCCCGTCGGGCATTCAAGTCGGCAAGATGCGCGTGCCGCTGGGCGTGATCGGGATCATCTACGAGTCCCGGCCCAACGTGACCATCGATGCCGCCAGTCTGTGCCTGAAGTCCGGCAACGCGACGATTCTGCGTGGTGGCTCCGAAGCGATTCACTCCAATCGGGCGATTGCTGCGTGCATTCAGCGCGGTCTGGCCGAGGCCGAACTGCCCGCCGCCGTGGTGCAAGTGGTCGAAACCACCGACCGTGCCGCCGTTGGCGCGATGATCACCATGCCCGAGTACGTCGACGTGATCGTGCCGCGCGGTGGCCGTGGCCTGATCGAACGCATCAGCCGCGATGCCCGTGTGCCGGTGATCAAACACCTGGACGGCATCTGCCATGTTTACGTGAGTGCCCACGCCGATCTGGCGAAAGCCCAGCGCATTGCCTTCAACGCCAAGACTTATCGTTACGGTATTTGCGGTGCGATGGAGACGTTGCTGGTCGATCAAACTGTTGCGAAGGATTTCCTGCCGGCGATGGCCGCTCAGTTCCGCGAAAAAGGCGTCGAACTGCGTGGTTGCGAGCGCACCCGGGCAATCATCGAAGCGGTCGCGGCCAGCGAAGAAGACTGGAACACTGAATATCTGGCGCCGATTTTGTCGATCCGCGTGGTCGACGGGCTGGATCAGGCGATTGAACACATCAACCATCATGGCTCGCATCACACCGACTCGATCGTCAGCGAAAACCTCGCCGACACCCGCCGGTTTGTGGCGGAAGTCGACTCGGCGTCGGTGATGATCAACACCCCGACGTGCTTCGCCGATGGATTTGAATACGGATTGGGTGCCGAGATCGGCATTTCTACTGATAAGCTGCACGCCCGCGGCCCGGTGGGCCTCGAAGGACTGACCTGCGAGAAGTACATCGTGGTCGGTGATGGCCAGTTGCGCGGCCAGGCGACGGTCTGAGTTGACCGACCTCGACCTGACCACGGTGCCCGCCGGCAGCGACGTTCGACCTCAACGCATTGGCGTTCTGGGCGGTACGTTCGACCCGGTGCACATCGGCCATTTGCGCGGTGGGCTGGAAGTCGCCGAAGCGCTGGCGCTCGACGAGTTGCGCTTGATGCCGAACGCGCGGCCACCGCATCGCGGCATGCCGCAGGTGTCGGCGCAGGATCGGCTGGCGATGGTTGAATGCGCAGTGGCCGGCGTGCCGCCACTGGTGGTGGACGCCCGTGAGTTACAGCGGGACAAGCCGTCCTGGACTATTGATACCCTGGAGTTGATGCGCGCCGAAATGGCCGCCGAGACCCAGGTTTTTCTGCTTTTGGGCTGGGACGCATTTTGCGGCCTGCCCACTTGGCATCGCTGGGAAGAGTTGCTCCAGCATTGCCACATCCTGGTGCTACAGCGCCCGGACGCCGACAGCGAACCGCCGGATGCCTTGCGCAACCTGCTGGCAGCGCGTTCGGTGAGCGACCCGCTGGCCCTGAAAGGGCCGAGCGGACAGATTGCATTCGACTGGCAGACACCGCACCCGGATTACGCCACCCAGATCCGTCAACTGCTGGCCAGCGGTAAGTCGGTACGTTTCCTGGTGCCCGACGCGGTCCTGGCCTACATCGATGCGCACGGTCTATACCGTGCGTCGAACTGAACAAGGCGTGCTTCACTGATACGAATCACCGTGTCCCCAAGCCGCCGAATACACGAGCAAAACGAGTTTTATATGACTGACAAAGACGTAAGCAAAGTTAAGCGCAAAGGCACGTTCAAGAGCGCACCGCTGCCGGTCGAAATAAAAACCGGCCCAGAGCTGGCTGGCGAAGAGCTGGTAAAAGTCGCTGTCGCTGCCCTTGAAGACGTCAAGGCGCAAGACATCCAGATCCTGGATGTTCGCGACAAGCAAAGCATCACCGACTTCATGATCATCGCCACCGGTACCTCCAACCGCCAGATCGGCGCGATGCTGGACAAGGTTCGCGAAGCGGTCAAAGCCCAGGGCGTCAAGCCATTGGGTGAAGAAGGCAAGGGCGACAGCGACTGGGTTCTGCTGGATATGGACGACGTGATCGTGCACATGATGACCGCCTCGGCGCGTCAGTTCTACGACCTGGAGCGTCTGTGGGCCGGTGCCGAACAAAGCCGTGCGGCCGATGCCAAGCACCACAGCCCGGAAAACACCCACGAGCATTTCACCAAGCTCAACAAAGACCAGCTGTAAGGGATTGCTGTGCGACTGCGCCTGATCGCCGTCGGTTCACGCATGCCCAAATGGGTGGAAGAAGGCTGGCATGAATATGCCAAGCGTCTTCCTTCCGAGCTGGCGCTGGAACTGGTGGAAATTCCGCTCAACACCCGTGGCAAGAATGCCGACGTGGCCCGCTTCATCCGTCAGGAAGGCGAAGCCATGCTGGCCAAGGTCGGGCCGAATGAGCGAATTGTGACCCTCGAAGTCCATGGCAAGCCCTGGAGCACCGAGCAGTTGGCGGTTGAACTCGACCGTTGGCGGCTGGATTCGCGCACGGTCAATTTCATGGTCGGTGGCCCGGAAGGGCTGGCGCCGGAAGTCTGTGCCCGCGCTGATCAACGCTGGTCGTTGTCGCCGCTGACGTTGCCGCACCCGCTGGTGCGGATTCTGATCGGCGAACAGTTGTACCGTGCCTGGACCGTGCTGTCCGGTCACCCTTACCACAAGTAATCCTGCCCTCATGTCTCAGCCGATCCGCATCAAGGACCACGAAAAGGACGCACGCCTGGTGCGTAGCCGCGTCGTGTTCGGGGCCGTGGCGATTGTGCTGTTGATTGGCGTGTTGATCGCGCGGCTGTATTACTTGCAGGTGATCCAGTACGACTATCACTCGACGCTCTCGGAAAACAACCGCGTCCATGTGCAGCCGATTCCGCCTACGCGCGGGTTGATTTTCGACCGCAATGGCGTGGTGGTGGCGGACAACCGTCCGAGCTTCAGCCTGAGCATGACCCGCGAGCGTTCCGGCGACTGGCAGCAGGTGCTCGACGTCATCGTCGAAGTGCTTGAGCTGACGCCGGAAGACCGGGTGATTTTCGAGAAGCGCATGCGTCAGGGGCGCCGGCCGTTCGAGCCAGTGCCGATTCTGTTCGAGCTGAGCGAAGAACAGATCGCCCGCATCGCGGTGAATCAGTTCCGTCTGCCGGGCGTCGAAGTGGTGGCGCAATTGGTTCGTCACTACCCGCAGGGCGCGCATTTTGCGCACTCGGTGGGTTACATGGGGCGGATCAACGAGAAAGAGCTGAAGAGCCTCGATCCGGTCAACTACAGCGGCACCCACCACATCGGCAAGACCGGCATCGAGCGTTTCTACGAGCCGGAATTGCACGGTCAGGTCGGTTACGAAGAAGTGGAAACCAACGCCCGTGGCCGCGTGTTGCGCGTGCTCAAGCGTACCGATCCGATTCCCGGCAAAGACATCGTTCTGAGCCTGGACATCAAATTGCAGGAAGCCGCCGAAGCTGCACTGGGCGGGCGTCGTGGCGCGGTGGTGGCGCTCGATCCGAAGACCGGCGAAGTGCTGGCGATGGTCAGTCAGCCGAGCTTCGACCCGAACCTGTTCGTCACCGGCATCAGCTTCAAGGCTTACGCCGAGTTGCGCGATTCCATCGACCGGCCGCTGTTCAACCGCGTACTGCGTGGTCTGTACCCGCCGGGCTCGACGATCAAACCGGCGGTGGCGATTGCCGGTCTCGATTCCGGTGTGATTACGGCGTCGAGCCGAGTGTTCGACCCGGGCTACTACATGCTGCCCAACTACGATCACAAATACCGTAACTGGAACCGCACCGGTGACGGCTTCGTCGACCTCGACACGGCGATCATGCGTTCCAACGACACCTATTTCTATGACCTGGCGCACAAGCTCGGCATCGATCGGTTGTCGGCTTACATGAACAAGTTCGGCATTGGCCAGAAGGTCTCGCTGGACATGTTCGAAGAATCCCCCGGCCTGATGCCATCGCGCGAATGGAAGCGAGCGACGCGCAAGCAGGCCTGGTTCCCGGGCGAAACCCTGATTCTCGGGATCGGCCAGGGCTACATGCAATCGACCCCGCTGCAATTGGCGCAGGCCACCGCGCTGGTCGCCAACAAAGGTATCTGGAATCGTCCGCACCTGGCCAAGTCCCTCGAAGGGCAGAAGCCAGTGGACGAGAACCCGATGCCGGACATTGTTCTGCGCGATCCGTCGGACTGGAACAAGGTCAACCACGGCATGCAGCAAGTGATGCACGGCGCGCGGGGGACTGCGCGTAAAGCTGCGATCGGCGCGCAATACCGCATTGCCGGCAAGTCCGGTACCGCGCAAGTTGTGGCGATCAAGCAGGGTGAGAAGTACGACCGCTCCAAGGTTCAGGAGCGCCACCGCGACCACGCCTTGTTCGTCGGTTTCGCCCCGGCTGACGATCCGCGAATCGTTGTTTCGGTGATGGTGGAGAACGGTGAGTCCGGTTCCGGCGTTGCCGCGCCCGTAGTGCGTCAGGTCATGGACGCCTGGCTGCTCGATCCCGAAGGTCGATTGAAGGCCGAATACGCCAGCCCAATCAGTGCGGAGGCTACGGCCCGTGATGAATAATTTTGATCGCATGCTCTCTAGCGAGGATGTGATGCGTCGTCGTGCGACGTTGCTGCAACGTCTGCACATCGATGGCCCGTTGTTGATTCTGTTGCTGATCCTCGCCGCCGGCAGCCTGTTCGTGCTGTATTCAGCGAGTGGCAAGAGCTGGGATCTGCTGGCCAAACAAGCCACCTCGTTTGGCATCGGTCTGGTCTCGATGATCGTCATCGCCCAGCTCGAACCGAGGTTCATGGCGCGTTGGGTGCCGCTCGGTTATGTGGTCGGGGTGGTGCTGCTGATGGTCGTGGACATCATGGGCCACAACGCCATGGGCGCAACGCGCTGGATCAACATTCCCGGGGTGATCCGCTTCCAGCCCTCGGAATTCATGAAGATCCTGATGCCGGCGACCATTGCCTGGTACCTGTCCAAACGCACGTTGCCGCCGCAACTCAAGCACGTCGGTATCAGTTTGATGTTGATCGGTGTGCCGTTTGTGCTGATCGTCCGTCAGCCTGACCTGGGGACTTCGCTGCTGATTCTTGCTGGCGGGGCTTTCGTATTGTTTATGGGTGGCTTGCGCTGGCGCTGGATTCTCAGCGTGCTGGCGGCGGCGATTCCGGTGTCGGTGGCGATGTGGTTTTTCATCATGCACGACTACCAGAAGCAACGAATCCTGACGTTCCTCGATCCGGAAAGCGATCCGTTGGGCACCGGCTGGAACATCATTCAGTCGAAAGCGGCGATCGGTTCCGGCGGCGTGTTCGGCAAAGGCTGGCTGCTCGGTACTCAGTCTCACTTGGATTTTCTGCCGGAAAGCCACACCGACTTCATCATTGCCGTACTGGGCGAAGAGTTCGGCCTGGTGGGCATCTGCGCGTTGTTGCTGATTTATTTATTGCTGATTGGCCGGGGGCTGGTGATCACCGCTCAGGCGCAAACGCTGTTCGGTAAATTGCTTGCCGGTTCGTTGACCATGACGTTTTTTGTTTACGTTTTCGTCAACATCGGTATGGTCAGTGGCCTGTTGCCGGTTGTAGGGGTGCCGTTGCCGTTCATTAGCTACGGAGGAACTTCGCTGGTGACGCTGCTGTCAGCGTTTGGGGTTTTGATGTCGATCCATACCCATCGCAAGTGGATCGCACAGGTTTGAATAAGGTGAAGAGTTCAATGCAAGTAATGCGTGGCTGGGCGACTCGATGCGCGCCGTGGGTTGGCCTGGTTGGCCTCCTTGGGAGCGTACAGGAAGCGCTGGCTGGCGAATACGAAGGCTCACCTCAGGTGGCCGAGTTCGTCGGTGAAATGACCCGCGATTATGGTTTCGCCGGTGAACAACTGATGGGTGTGTTCCGCGAGGCGCAGCGCAAACAGTCGATTCTCGACGCCATCTCCCGACCTGCCGAGCGGGTCAAACAGTGGAAAGAATATCGCCCGATGTTCATCACCGACGCGCGCATCGCCCGTGGTGTGGACTTCTGGCGTCAGCACGAGGCCACGCTGGCCCGTGCCGAGCAGGAATACGGCGTGCCGGCACAAGTCATCGTGTCGATCATCGGCGTCGAGACCTTTTTCGGACGTAATACCGGTAATTTCCGGGTGATCGATGCCTTGTCGACGCTCGGTTTCGACTATCCTCCCCGTGCCGAATTTTTCCGTAAGGAACTGCGTGAGTTCCTGCTGCTGGCGCGTGAGGAACAGGTCGATCCATTGACCCTCAAAGGCTCGTACGCCGGGGCGATGGGCTTGCCGCAGTTCATGCCGAGCAGCTTCCGCGCCTACGCGGTGGATTTTGACGGTGACGGCCACATCAATATCTGGAACAACCCGGACGATGCGATCGGCAGCGTTGCCAGCTATTTCAAGCGTCACGGCTGGGTCGCGGGTGAGCCCGTGGTCAGCCGCGCCGATGTCCGTGGCGAGCAGGTCGATGAAGGCCTGACCACCGGCATCGAGCCGACAAAAACGGTCGGAGAGTTGCGGGCGCTGGGCTGGTCAAGTCATGATGCGCTGCGCGATGATATGCCGGTTACTGCATTTCGCCTCGAAGGCGAGAGCGGCCCTGAATACTGGATGGGCCTGAAGAATTTCTACGCGATCACGCGTTATAACCGCAGCGTGATGTACGCCATGGCCGTACATCAACTGTCTGAACAGCTGGTACAAGCACGGGGCGTCAAGTAATGCAGGCATTGCCTAACAATAAACCCCTGAAGCTGGTGGCCTTCGCTGCGTTGGCAGTACTGGTCGCCAGTTGCACGACCAGCCGTTCGCCGACGCCGAAAACAACCTCATCCACTGCTGTGCGTGCGCAGCCGGGTCTGGACATCAACCGTGCGCACAAAGACGGCGCACCGTGGTGGGACGTCGATGTCTCGCGTATTCCCGATGCCACACCGACCCTGCACACCGGCCCGTACAAGGCCAACCCGTACACGGTACTGGGCAAAACCTACTTCCCGTTGCAGGAATCCAAGACCTACGTCGCGTCCGGCACGGCGTCCTGGTACGGCACCAAGTTTCACGGTCAGAACACCGCCAACGGCGAGGTCTACGACCTGTACGGCATGAGTGCCGCCCACAAGACATTGCCGCTGCCAAGTTACGTTCGGGTGACCAACCTGGACAATAACCGCACGGTGATTCTGCGCGTCAATGACCGTGGGCCGTTCTATTCCGATCGCATCATCGACTTGTCCTACGCCGCCGCGAAAAAACTCGGTTACGCCGAAACCGGCACTGCGCGCGTCAAGGTCGAAGGCATCGATCCGCAGCAATACTGGGCCGCCAAGGGCCGTCCGGCACCGCTTATGCTCAACGAGCCGCAGGTCGCGCAGAACAGCGCGCCGGTGATCACGGCCTCGGCCGGCACCGTCGAGCAATGGACGCCGCCACCGCAGCAACATGCCTCCGACACCGTCCCTGTGCCGATGAGTGCAAAAAAAAACGCTTCTGCAACAGCAACTGGCCAGTATCTGCAGGTGGGCGCGTTCGCCAACCCGGACGCTGCAGAACTCCTGAGGTCGAAGCTCAGCGGGATGGTGAGCGCTCCGGTGTTTATCAGCTCGATCGTGCGCAATCAGCAGACCCTGCATCGGGTACGCCTGGGGCCGATCGGCTCGCCGGGTGAAATTGCCCAGGTGCAGAACAGCGTGCGCCTGGCCAACCTTGGTTCGCCAAGTGTGGTCACTGAATAAGTAGCAACGTAGAACTTGATTGACGGTTCACCAGCGATTGGGGGGTGAACCAGGTTGTTGGCTCGTCGAAGAACAAAAGCCCGGCAAGGGTGACTGGAGTGAGCAACTGAACCCGCGATGGCCCGTTAGAAAGCCATCTGATTAAATTTTGTCCGCAAGGGCAGTTTCCATTAGCGATTTCGAGAGACGGATGAACATCACCACCTTTGCCAAACGCCTGTGTCTGCTAGTCCCGCTGCTCCTCTCGCCAGCCGCCTTCGCGGCCGAGATGATGCCGTCGCCACCACAACTGGCCGCCAAAGCCTACGTTCTGATGGACGCCAGCAGCGGCAACGTGCTGGTAGAGAACAATGGTGACCAGCGTCTGCCACCGGCCAGCCTGACCAAACTGATGACCGCGTACATCGCGACCCTGGAAATCCGTCGCGGCCAGATCGGTGAAAACGATCCGGTGACCGTCAGCGAAAACGCCTGGCGCACCGGCGGTTCGCGGATGTTCATCAAGGTTGGCTCGCAGGTGACTGTCAGCGACCTGCTGCACGGCATCATCATCCAGTCCGGCAACGACGCCAGCGTCGCACTGTCCGAGCACATCGCCGGCAGCGAAGATGCATTCGCCGACCTGATGAACAAGACGGTCACCGATCTGGGCATGACCAATACCCACTTCATGAACCCGACCGGTCTGCCAAACCCTGAGCACTATTCGTCGGCTCACGACATGGCGATTCTGGCCCGCGCGATCATCCACGAAGACCCGGCTCACTACGCGATCTACTCGCAGAAAGAGTTCTTCTGGAACGGCATCAAGCAGCCTAACCGCAACCTGCTGCTGTGGCGCGACAAGACCGTTGACGGTCTGAAAACCGGTCACACCGACGAAGCCGGCTACTGCATGGTGTCCTCGGCTGTACGTGACGGCCAGCGTCTGATCGCCGTGGTGTTCGGCACCAACAGCGAAGTGGCCCGCGCCGCTGAAACCCAGAAGCTGCTGACTTACGGTTTCCGCTTCTTCGAAACCCAGACCTTCTATCAGAAGGGCACCGAACTGGCTCAAGCCCCGGTGTGGAAAGGCACCACCAATCAAGTCAAGGCCGGCCTGGCTGAAGACCTGACCATGACCCTGCCAAAAGGCCAGCTGAAGAAGCTCGCTGCGAGCATGACCATGAACCCGCAACTGATCGCGCCAATCGCCAAGGGCGACGTGATCGGTAAAGTCGAAGTCAAACTGGAAGACAAGGTGGTGCACAGCGCTGACCTGATCGCTCTGGATGGCGTCGAGGAGGGTGGTATCTTCCGCCGCATGTGGGATAGCATCCGTCTATTCTTCTTCGGCTTGTTCAACTGATTTGTGTTGACCTGCATGGCCCCGCCCCGATCCGGTGCGGGGCCATGCGCGTTAACACGGCTTGCGCTCTAGAGGCCGTTACGCCATGACCGATACCGAAGTAAAGGCGCCAAAGATCGAATTCCCTGTAACGGATTATCCCGTTAAGGTGATCAGCGATACCGGTGTGGGCAACAAAGACAAGATCATCGACATCGTCAAAAAACACGCGACCATCAATGATGAGCGCATCGACGAGCGTCAAAGCACCAACGGCAAATACACCACCATCCAGTTGCACATCGTGGCGACCGATCAGGATCAGCTGTACAACATCAACAGCGAACTGCGGGCAACCGGTTTCGTGCACATGGTGCTGTGATGTCCGGCACGCTGGGCTTTCGTGAGCTCGGCCAGATGGCGTACGAGCCGGTCTGGCATGCCATGCAACGCTTTACCAACGAACGTGGCAGCGATGCCGCCGACGAAATCTGGCTCGTCGAACACCCGCCGGTGTTCACTCAGGGCCAGGCCGGCAAGGCCGAACACTTGTTGCTGCCGGGTGATATCCCGGTGGTGCAGGTCGATCGCGGCGGGCAAGTGACTTATCATGGCCCCGGCCAATTGGTCGCTTACCTGTTGCTGGATGTACGCAAGCTGGGTTTCGGCGTGCGTGATCTGGTCAGCCGCATGGAGCTTTGCCTGATCGAACTGCTGGCCAGCTACGGGGTAACCGCAGCGGCCAAGCCAGATGCTCCCGGCGTCTACGTCGACGGAGCGAAAATCGCTTCTCTGGGTTTGCGGATTCGCCACGGTTGTTCCTTTCATGGCCTGGCCCTGAACGTGGATATGAACCTGGAACCGTTTCGACGGATTAATCCCTGCGGCTATGCCGGGCTGGCGATTACCCTGCTGAGCGACCACGCAGGATCGATTGAATTTGCCGAGGTAAGTGCCCGGCTGCGCGCGCCGCTCGTCAAACACCAAGAATATGCTTAGCATACCACACAGACGGGCGGAATAGACTGAATAGACTACTGATGAAGAGCAAACCATGATCCCGACGCTCGACGTGACCGAGCGCCCGGCCCCGCGTCCCAAGGTAGAAGCGGGCGTCAAGCTGCGCGGCGCCGAGAAGGTTGCACGCATCCCGGTAAAGATCATTCCGACCACCGAACTGCCGAAGAAACCTGACTGGATTCGTGTGCGCATCCCGGTTTCGCCGGAAGTCGACCGGATCAAGAGCCTGCTGCGCAAACACAAGCTGCACAGCGTTTGCGAAGAGGCGTCCTGCCCGAACCTAGGCGAGTGTTTCTCCGGCGGCACCGCGACTTTCATGATCATGGGCGACATCTGCACCCGTCGCTGCCCGTTCTGCGACGTTGGCCACGGTCGTCCGAAGCCACTGGACGTCAATGAGCCGGAAAGCCTGGCCATCGCCAACGCCGACCTCAAGCTCAAGTACGTGGTGATCACCTCGGTTGACCGCGACGACCTGCGCGACGGTGGTGCCCAGCACTTTGCCGACTGCATCCGCGAAATCCGCAAACTGTCGCCGAACGTGCAGCTCGAGACCCTGGTCCCGGACTACCGTGGCCGCATGGACGTCGCGCTGGAAATCACCGCCGCCGAGCCACCGGATGTGTTCAACCACAACCTGGAAACCGTGCCGCGCCTGTACAAGGCTGCGCGTCCGGGTTCGGATTACCAGTGGTCGCTGACTCTGCTGCAACGCTTCAAGCAGATGATGCCGCACATCCCTACCAAATCCGGCCTGATGCTGGGTCTGGGCGAGACCGACGAAGAAGTCATCGAAGTCATGAAGCGCATGCGCGAACACGACATCGACATGCTGACCCTCGGTCAGTACCTGCAGCCGTCGCGCAGCCACTTGCCGGTGCAGCGTTTCGTGCACCCGGACACCTTCGCCTGGTTCGCCGAAGAAGGTTACAAGATGGGCTTCAAAAACGTTGCCTCGGGCCCGCTGGTGCGTTCTTCGTATCACGCTGACGAGCAAGCGAAGCTGGTCAAGGCTGAGTTGATGGGTTCCTGATTCAGCACTGAATAAAATGCCCGCCGTGGCTTTAAGTCCGGCGGGCTTTTTTTTGCCTGCTTTCCTGACTACTGTGTGCGCATGACTTCACACTGGGAGCCCCATGGATGACCGTTCGACCGACCCACAGCCTTTTTCCGCATAAACCCGTGCCGGCGCTGCCGTCAGAGGGCGTGATCGGCGTTATCGCGCCTGCCGGGCCGGGTGCGCTGGACACCGACAAGGCTGTGCAGTGGATGCGCGCTCGCGGTTATGCGTTGAAGGTGTTTCCCGGCGTCTATGAAAAAGATGGCTATCTGGCTGGCAGCGATGAGGTGCGGCTCAACGATCTGCACGCAGCGTTCGCAGATCCCGAGGTCGATGCAATCATTTGCCTGCGCGGCGGCTACGGTACGCCGCGCCTGCTGGATCGGATCGACTACGACCTGCTCAGCCGATACGCCAAACCCTTTGTCGGTTACAGCGACATCACCGCGCTGCACCTCGCGATCAGTCGTTACGCCGGGTTTGTGACCTTTCACGGGCCGCTGCTCAACGCTGACCTGCTTGGTGACAAAGAGCCGCCAACGGTGACTTCATTCTTCGCCATGCTGCGCGGTCAGTTGAAAGCGGGGAGTGTGCTCAGCCATCCGGTGGCATATCCGTTGACCACCGTTGAGCCCGGCGTTGCCCATGGGCGTTTGCTCGGTGGCAATCTGGCGATGATCGCGGCGACGTTGGGCACGCCTTACGAAATTGATGTCGAAGGGGTGATTCTGCTGATCGAAGACATCAACGAGCCGCTTTATCGCATCGATCGATTGCTGACGCAGATGCGCCTGGCCGGGAAGCTGGCCAGGTTGCGCGGGGTGTTGGTCGGGGATGTCGCGGGGGTGGATATTGATGCGTTGAACCGTTTGCTCAAGCAGACGTTCGAGCCGTTACGGATTCCGGTGTTGTCGGGGTGGCGCAGCGGGCATTGTGATCCGAACCTGACGCTGCCGATGGGCGCGCTGGTGCGGCTGGATGCCGGGAAGAAGGAATTGATGCTGGAGCAGGATGTGGTGACCCGATAAAGCAAAAGATCGCAGCCTTCGGCAGCTCCTACGGGGAACGCATTCCAATGTAGGAGCTGCCGAAGGCTGCGATCTTTTGATCTTGCTTTACTGTGTACGCAAGCTCTCAAGCAGCTTATGCGTCGGATACCCATCCGCCGGCCAGCCAAACGACTGCTGCGCACTGCGGATCGCCTTACGCGTGTTAGCGCCGATAATCCCGTCCGCCGTGCCCGCATCAAAGTTGCGCGCGCTCAACAGGTTCTGCAGTTCAATGCGCTCGCTGCGGCTGAGCGGCATGTCATCTTTCGGCCAGGTGCCGTTAATCAAACCACCGCCACTGAAGCGCTCAGACAACAAGCCAACCGCCAACGCATACGACGAAGAATTGTTGTATTTGAGGATCGCGCGGAAGTTATCCAGCACCAGAAACGCCGGGCCACGATAACCGGCCGGCAGCAGCAGGGCGGCGGACAATTGCTCGGAGCCCGCCGGAGCCTGACCGCCATTCGGCAGAATCACACCCAGTTGGCGCCATTCAGCGACGCTTTTACGCATCGCACCGTCAGCCAGTGTGTAGTTGAAACCGCTCGGCAGTTGCACCTCGAAGCCCCACGGCTGACCCCGCTGCCAGCCGGAGCTTTGCAGGTAGTGCGCGGTCGAGGCCAGCGCATCGGCCGGGCTGCCCCAGATGTCGCGGCGACCATCACCGTCAAAATCCACGGCGTGCGTGTTGTAGGTAGTCGGAATGAACTGGGTCTGACCCATCGCGCCAGCCCAGGAGCCAAGCATCTTCTCCGGCGTGATATCGCCCTGTTGCAGGATCTGCAGCGCGGCAATCAATTGCGCATGGGCAAAGCCAGGACGGCGACCTTCGTAGGCGAGGGTGGCCAGCGAATTGATCACTGACTTTGTGCCCTGGAACTGGCCGAAGTTACTTTCCATGCCCCACACCGACACCAGCGCCTGACGGTCGACGCCGTAACGCTGTTCGATGCTTTGCAGAATGTCGGCGTACTGATTGATCAGCGCCTGACCTTTGCGTACGCGCAACGGCGAAAGCGCGCCATCGAGGTATTCCCACACTGGGCGGGAGAACTCCGGCTGGCTGCGGTCAGCGCGGATGATGCTCGCGTCGAAGCTGACGTTGGCAAATGCGCGATCAAACAGCTCAGGGCTGATGCCGGCGGCCAAGGCATCCTTACGGAAGCCTGCTTGCCATTCGGCAAAGGTCTGGGTCGGCTGAAGATCGAGAGGGTCGGCGGACGGCACTACCGGCGGGATGATCGCTGGGGCCGTGGCGACAGGGGCAGCTTGAAGAGGTTGCGCATCGGCGGCGGTGGGTTTTTCCGCGCAGGCGACAAGCAGGATGAAGCTGGAGGCAGCGATCAATTGGCGAACGGGCCAACGATGGGAAAGACTTAGGGGCATGCACAGTTCCAGGGGAAACGAGTCAAGTGCAGACCTTAACATGAGCGGGGGGTACTGCGCTTTAAGCAGCCAGAAAGTAAGAAGCCTCCCAGCTGTCAGACTGGAAGGCTTCGCGGCGGTAGCTGCCTTTACCCTTGGTTGGTCGTTCCTGGCGACTGCGGAACAGGGGCTGGGCGACGATGGATTTGGCCTTGTTGGGGCCATGCTTTGCTGGCTTTTTGCTCATGAGGGTTCTCTCATTGGGGTGGGTTTTGCGGGGGAAATAATCTGCCGATGTTGGGCGTCTGTCTATAGGGCAAATGTGGGCGCGCATTGTAGGAAACAAGAGCAAAAGATCGCAGCGTGCCGCAGCTCCTACAAGGATCGGTGTAGGAGCTGCCGAAGGCTGCGATCTTTTGCTCTTATTCAGCAGGCAGTGTCAGACGCTGGCCAGCCATCAACAATGCCAATCGGCTCAGGCTCATCCACGGCGAACCCGCCGCCTGGCCCTTGATCTGCGCATCAATGCGCTGAGCTTCCAGCAGCAACTGCGCCCAGCGTTGCGCCGAGTAGCGTTGCAGGGCTTTGCTCATCAGCGGTTTGCGCTTGTCCCAGACCGGCGGTTTCGCCTGACTGAAACATTTGTCCAGCGGCGTGCCCTGACTGTACTGCAGCGAGATATTGGCCAGCAGGCGCAACTCCCGCGCCAGTGCCCAGAGAATCACCGGCGGCTCGACACCTTCACCGCGCAAGCCTTCGAGCATGCGCAGCGCATGTGCCGGTTCGCCGTTGAGCACAGCGTCGGTCAGGCCGAATACGTCAAACCGTGCGCTGTCGGCCACGGCAGCCTGCACGGTTTCAACGGTGATCTGTCCGCCTTCCGCCATCAGCTTGAGCTTTTCGATTTCCTGCGCGGCGGCGAGCAAGTTGCCCTCGACACGCGCGGCAATCAATTCGACCGCGTCCTGACTGGCGGACAACCCGGCCTGCGACAGACGCTGACGAATCCAGCTCGGCAACTGACTAGCATCCACCGGCCAGATCTGAATGAACTGGGTCTGCTGGCCTTCGACCAGCGCCTTGCCCCACTTGGTTTTCTGCGCGCTGCCATCGAGCTTGGGCAAGCTGATCAGCAGCACCGTGTCTTCAGCGGGGCGCGAGCAATATTCGATGAAAGCGGCAGCGCCTTTGTCACCGGGTTTGCCCGAGGGCAGACGCAGTTCCAGCAGGCGTTTTTCCGCGAACAACGACATGCTGGCACCGGCTTGCAACAGCGTACCCCAATCGAAATTGGCGTCGGCGGCAAAGACCTGGCGTTCGTCGAAACCTTGCTCGCGGGCAGCACGGCGGATGGCGTCGGCAGCTTCCTGACACAGCAGCGGGTCATCGCCACTGATGATGTAGATCGGCGCGAGGGCGCCTTGCAGGTGTTTACCGAGTTGGGCGGGGGCGAGCTTCATAAGAGAGGTCGAACGGGGCGCCTGAGCGCCCCGAACATCTTACTGCTGCGGTACTTCGAGCGGCGACTGACGCGGGGTTTCCGCTTCAGCTTTCTGCGCCGCTTCCAGGGCCTGGGCTTCTGCCTTGGCGCGGGCATCGGCGGTCGCCTGCAGTTGATCCAGTTGCGCCGGAGTCAGCTGTTGCAGACGCAGCATCATGCGCTGTACCAGTTCGCGACGGGTTTCGCGACGGGCGTCGTTGGCTTCCTGATCGGAACCGACGAGGTTGTTACCGTCGTGAATGAACACCTTCTGCACTTCAAGCTTGTCGCTCAGCAGGTTCAGGTTGTTGGCGCCGAGAATGTCGTAGCTGAGCACGGTGCTCACCTGATATTCGCCGGTGGTGCCGTTACCCGAGTAGCTGAGGATGCGCTGGTTTTCCTGCTCGTTGGACAGGAACAGCTTGTACGGCGCGCCGGAAACAACCTTCACGCCGCTGGATTCCAGCACTTGGCGCAGTTGCGTCACGGTTTCGCCGTAAGCGTTACGGGCGCTCAGATCGAGTTCCTTGATCGCCAGTTCGTTGGTGCCAGTGCCGCGCAGCTGGAAACCGCAGGCGCTCAACAGAACGGCGAGGCCCATCACCAGCAGATTGCGTTTGATCATTGTGTTGCTCCCCTTGAAACCAGGTGGGCCGACCGTGCGGCCCGAAAGGTTTTACTTGGCGTCAGGCGAACCTGACGCCCGATCCAATTAGCTGGCGACGATGTTGACCAGTTTCCCCGGTACAACGATCACTTTACGAATAGTCAGACCGTCGACGAAACGCAAAACGTTTTCGTTGCCACGGGCTGCCGCTTCAACTTCTTCACGGGTGGCGCTGGCCGGCATTTCGATCTGGCCGCGCAGCTTGCCGTTGACCTGGATCACCAGGGTCAGGCTGTCCTGCACCAGCGCGCTTTCGTCCACGGCTGGCCAACCGGCGTCGATCACTGCATTGGCGTGACCCAGTTGATTCCACAGTTCGTGGCTGATGTGCGGGGTGATTGGCGCCAGCAACAGCGTTACGGCTTCCAGACCTTCGTGAACCAGAGCGCGATCCTGTTCGGTGCCTTGGGCGGCTTTTTCCAGCACGTTCATCAGCGTCATCACCTGAGCGATGGCGGTGTTGAATTTGTGGTTCTGGCCGACGTCGTGGCTGGCTTGCTTGATGGCCACATGGATCGAACGGCGAACGGCTTTCTGCTCGTCATTCAGGCTCGCGATGTCGAGCTTGCCCGGCAGGCCCTGAGCAACGTGGGCTTGCGCCAGACGCCAGACGCGCTTGAGGAAACGGTGCGAGCCTTCAACGCCAGAGTCCGACCATTCGGCGCTCATGTCAGGCGGCGAGGCGAACATCATGAACAGGCGGCAAGTGTCAGCGCCGAACTGATCGATCATCGACTGTGGGTCGACGCCGTTGTTTTTCGACTTGGCCATTTTCTCGGTGCCACCGATTTCCACCGGCAGACCGTCGGATTTCAACTTGGCGCTGATGACCTTGGCTTTGCTGTCACGCTCGAGTTCTACGTCCGCCGGGTTGAACCAGGTGTAAGCACCGTTGGCTTCGCGACGATAGTAGGTTTCGGCGATCACCATGCCTTGGGTCAGCAGGTTCTTGAACGGCTCATTGGAACTCACCAGACCTTCGTCGCGCATCAGCTTGTGGAAGAAGCGCGCGTACAGCAGGTGAAGAATCGCGTGTTCGATACCGCCGATGTACTGATCGACCGGCAGCCAGTGATCAGCTGCGGATTTTTCCACCAGACCGCCTTCAAAGTGCGGCGAGGCGTAACGGGCGTAGTACCACGATGACTCGACGAAGGTGTCCATGGTGTCGGTTTCACGCTTGGCAGGCTGACCGCATTTCGGGCAGCTGCATTCGTAAAACTCAGGCATGCGCGCCAGCGGCGAACCAGCGCCGTCCGGCACCACGTCTTCCGGCAGAACGACAGGCAGTTGATCTTCCGGCACCGGCACGTCACCGCACGCATCGCAGTGGATGATCGGGATCGGGCAGCCCCAGTAGCGCTGACGGCTGATGCCCCAGTCGCGCAGGCGGAACTGAGTACGCGAGGCGCCCAGTTCTTTCTTGATCAGGGCGACTTCCATGGCGTCGAACGCGCCAGCGAAGTCCAGACCGTCGAACTCGCCGGAGTTGATCAGTGTGCCGTGCTCGCCGTAGGCGTCTTGCCACGGCGCAGGGTTGCTGTCGCCAGAGCTGGTACGTACGACCGATTTAACCGGCAGGTTGTACTTGTGGGCGAATTCGAAATCGCGCTCGTCGTGCGCCGGTACCGCCATCACAGCGCCGTCGCCGTAGTGCATCAGCACATAGTTGGCGACCCACACCGGCAGTTTCTCGCCAGTCAGCGGGTGCTCGACGAACAGGCCGGTCGGCAGGCCTTTCTTCTCTTGCGTGGCGACGTCGGCTTCAGCGACGCTGCCGCCCTTGCATTCAGCGATGAACGCTTGCAACTCAGGGTTGTTTTTCGCGGCCAGGGTGGCCAGCGGGTGCTCGGCAGCCACGGCGACATAGGTCGCGCCCATCAGGGTGTCCGGACGGGTAGTGAAGACTTTGAGGGTGCCGGCTTCGCCGATCGAATCGACGTTGTACGGGAACTGCACTTCCATGCCGCGGGATTTGCCGATCCAGTTGCGCTGCATGGTCTTGACCTGTTCAGGCCAGCCAGTCAGTTCGTCGAGGCTCTCCAGCAGCTCATCCGCATAAGCGGTGATCTTGAAGTAGTACATCGGGATTTCGCGCTTTTCGATCAGCGCGCCGGAACGCCAGCCGCGACCGTCGATCACCTGTTCGTTAGCGAGAACGGTCTGGTCGATCGGATCCCAGTTCACGGTGCCGTTTTTACGGTAGATCACACCTTTTTCGAACAGGCGAGTGAACAGCCATTGTTCCCAACGGTAGTAATCCGGCTTGCAGGTGGTGACTTCGCGCGACCAGTCGACCGCCAGACCCAGGCTGCGCAGCTGGGTTTTCATGTAGGCGATGTTTTCGTAAGTCCACTTGGCCGGGGCTACGTTGTTCTTCATTGCGGCGTTTTCTGCCGGCATGCCGAAAGCGTCCCAACCCATCGGTTGCAGAACGTTCTTGCCGAGCATGCGCTGGTAGCGGGAGATCACGTCGCCGATGGTGTAGTTGCGCACGTGCCCCATGTGTAGCTTGCCGCTGGGGTAAGGGAACATCGACAGGCAGTAGAAAGTCTCCTTGCCTGGCTGTTCACTGACTTCAAAGGACTTTTGCTCATCCCAGAACGACTGGGCGGCGGCTTCAATTTCACGGGGCTGATATTGTTCGTGCATGGCTACTTTTGTACTGGATAGGGGTGGCCTAATCCTCTTCAACGCAGGTTCCGGGGTTGGCCCGGACGAGCTGGAAGTGGAATTACAGGAAGCGCCGTAGCATACATGACCGCGCTTGGCCTAGGGAAACCCTGATTACAGCTACATGTCCCGCAATACTTGCGTCGGGGCCGTTGGTCGCGGCGTACAGCCGGTTTGTGCAGCGAAGCTAAGCTCTAACTGGGGAGTGAGTCTTATCTTCAATGAGGTGAGGGATGGTGGAGCAACGGCAAAAAAACGTGAATAAACCCGAGTTGTACGAGAGGTTGATCGACCGTCTGGGTATGGCCCTGGACGCAGTAAAAACCGCTGACCGGCTGCGCGACGAGCGCCCCCTGGAACTGGAATTGCGTGGCTTGAGCCCCGCTGAGTTCAAACTGGTCAAGGCCTATCTGGATCGCAGTGAGCGTGAAACGCACGGCTGCCTGTCACAAGCAGTGAAGCAGCTCGATGCAGCACATTCGGCCAAGGTCATCTGGCTCAAGGACAAGGCGCCCGGCAGAGACACCGTCAAAGTACGGGCTATGCAGGCCAAGTAAGCGCATGGCAGGTCAAGAAACGGATCTTTTTCAACGGGATCCCACCTACTGGTTGTAACGCGTTATTAACACTCTTAGGCTTCGGGCATCTTTGGAGATGCCCGATGCCCTTTCGCTATTTCATCAAACAACTTCTATTGCCGCCCGGCATTCTTTTGCTGCTGTTGCTGGCTGCGTGGTGGCTGCGCCGCTCGCGACCGCGATTGGCTGGATTGTGTTTTGCCATTGGTTTTGGCGGGTTCTGGCTGATGAGCCTGCCGGTGGTTGTGCAATGGGGCGCCAAGGCGCTGGAGCGTGAGCCGCCGCTGGCGCGTGAGGAATGGGCGACGCTGGCGCAACGGGCTGACGCGATTGTGGTGTTGGGCTCCGGACGTGAGCGTGGCGATTTGGCCTGGGGTGAAGACCAGCCGACCGGCGTCGGGCTTGAACGTCAGCGTTATGCGGCGCGCCTGGCCAAGGCCTCGGGCTTGCCGATTTTGACTTCAGGCGGCCTGCATTATGGGACGCCGCCGACCGAGGCGAAGTTGATGGCCGATTCGCTGCGTGATGACTTCGGCGTGACCGTGCGTTGGCAGGAAGGGGAAAGCCGTACGACATGGGAAAACGCCAAATTCAGCGCCGACATTCTATTGCCACAAGGGATCAAGCGCGTGGTTGTAGTGACGCAGGCGTGGCACATTCCGCGCTCGGTGTGGAGTTTTGAGCAGGCAGGATTTGAAGTGGTGCCAGCGCCGGTGGGCTTTTTGGGCACTGATAACGCGAGACCGTTTGGTGGCTGGTTGCCGGAATTCAAATCGATCTGGCAGAGCGGGCAGTTGCTGAATGAAGCGGTGGGGCAGGTGGGGTATTCGCTGTTTTACCGCTGAAGATCAAAAGATCGCAGCCTGCGGCAGCTCCTACATGGGATTTGTGTTTTTCCCTGTAGGAGCTGCCGAAGGCTGCGATCTTTTGCTTTAAAGGGTTTTTGAGATTCGGCTAGCCATCAGTGCCCAGCCAAACAGCAGCAAACACAAAATCATCAGCGGCCACGAGCGGTATTGCAGATACGGCGTCAGGTTGTGCATCGGCACCACTTCGCCGTACAGCACACCCTGTTCAAACTGCGGAATCTGCTCGGTGATCTGCCCGAACGGGTTGATCAAACCGGTCACGCCATTGTTGGTCGCGCGGATCATCCAGCGACCCGCTTCCAGTGCGCGCATCTGCGCCATCTGCAAATGTTGCAGCGGGCCGATTGAGGTGCCGAACCAAGTGTCGTTGCTGATCGTCAGCAGCAAATCACTGCGCGCCGACAGGCCGGCAGCGAAGTCCGGGTACACCACTTCGTAGCAGATAAACGGCGCAATCTGATACCCCTTGGCTTGCAGCAGCGCCTGATCGGCCGGGCCACGGGCGAAGTCAGACATCGGCAAATCAAAGAACGCGATCAAGCCACGCAGCACGTCCTGCAACGGCACGTACTCGCCGAACGGCACCAGTTTCTGCTTCAGGTAAGTGCCATCGCCTTCGCCGACCACGGTGATGCCGTTGAAGAAGCGTTTTTCGTGACGAACCATTTCGCGGATCGGCACGCCGGTAATCAATGCGGATTTACGCTCGGCGGCGAAGTTGCCCATCATGCTCAGGTAGCCTTCGGCAGATTCCTTGAGCACCGGCACGGCGGTTTCCGGCCAGATCAGCAGATCCACCGGTTTCGAGCGGAAACTCAGATCACGGTACAACGCCAACTGTGCGTTGAGCTCGGCCGGATCCCATTTCATGCTTTGCGCGACGTTGCCCTGAATCGCAGCAACGCTCAAAGGCGCGCCCGACGGACTCGTCCAGGCGTGACCCTTAAGCGCGAAACCCGCCACCCAAGGCCCGACCAACAGCACCAGACCGGCGACAACAAAAGCTTTGCGGCGGCTTTGCAGCAAACGCGGCGCGTTGTAGATCAGCGCAGCGGTCAGTGCCAGCACGAACCCCACCAGCCACATGCCACCGACCGGCGCGAGCCCCGCTAGCGGGCCGTCGAGCTGGCTGTAACCCGAGTACAACCACGGGAAACCAGTCAGGAACCAGCCACGAAACATTTCCTGACCAACCCACAGCGCAGCAAACGCGAGGGCATCGGCCAGCGGCGCTTCGTTGCGACGCAACCAGCGCGCCCAAATCCAGGCGGGCAGGGCGAAGAACCAGGCAATCGCGGCGGTAAACAGCAGCATCAGGAACCCGGCCAGCAGCACCGAAGCGCCGCCGAAATGGTGGATGCTGTAATAGATCCAACTGGTGCCGGCGCCGAACAGGCCGAAACCGAAGCACCAGCCACGGCCCAGCGCCTGACGTGGGCTTAGCTCGCGCAGACCGGCGTAGAACAAGCCGACTGCGAGCAGGGCCAGCGGCCAGATGTTGAAAGGCGCCAGAGCGAAGGTGGTGATTGCACCGGCCGCCACGGCCAGCAGGTTACCGGGCCAGCCGGGGCGGGTTGTCCAGCGCATTTCAATCCTTAGAGGTATTACCGGGCGATTGGCGTGAGTCGCAGCAAATGAATCCGACGGCTGTCGGCGTTCAGGATGCGGAAACGATAGGCGCCGATTTCAGTGATTTCGTTGCGTTTTGGCAAGTGCCCGAACGCGGTCATCAGCATTACGCCGACGGTGTCGAACTGGTCTTCAGAGATCTCTCTGTAGTTGTAATC
>NZ_JBIUVN010000038.1:0-45787 GCF_044742965.1 Pseudomonas sp. NPDC087804
CATGTAAGTCCGGACAACTACCGATGGCGCCCAAAAGAGGCGTTGAGGAAGCTTGGTCGCCGAGGTTGGCGAAAGGTATGGAGACGCTGGTGCAACACGTGACCCAGGGTTTCAAGGCGATGCCGCCGCGTGGTTTGTGCATGGACTGCAGTGCCGAGGATTACCAAGCCATCATCCTTTGGATGAGCGAGTAAACCCGGTCCATAACTTAACCCTTAGCCGTAGTTGGATTAGCTGATGAACAAATTGATCGTGAGTCTGCTGTTGACCGTGGGAATCTCAGGCTTCGCCCATGCTGCCGGTGATGCCGCAGCGGGCCAGGCAAAAGCCGCCGTTTGCGGAGCCTGCCATGGCCCGGACGGCAACAGCATGGCGCCAAACTTTCCAAAACTGGCCGGTCAAGGTGAACGCTACCTGACCAAGCAACTGCACGACATCAAGTCGGGCAAGCGCACCGTTCTGGAAATGACCGGGCTGCTGACCAACCTGAGCGATCAGGATCTGGCCGACATCGCCGCCTACTTCGCCAGCCAGAAAGGCAGCGTCGGCGCCGCCGATCCGAAGATCGTCGCTCGCGGTGAAGCGCTGTTCCGTGGCGGCAACCTCGCCAAAGGCCTGCCAGCCTGCACCGGTTGCCACTCACCGAATGGCGCCGGCAACGCCGCTGCCGGCTTCCCGCACCTGGGTGGCCAACACGCTCAATACATCGCCAAGCAGCTGACCGATTTCCGCAAGGAAGAAGGCGGCCGTACCAACGACGGCGACACCATGACCATGCAGACCATCGCCAAGCGCTTGAGCGACGAAGATATCGCTGCGGTCTCCAGCTACATTCAGGGTCTGCACTAAGCGCGTTGTGGCGGGCGTTGAGCGAGGGTGAAGATCAAAAGATCGCAGCCTTCGGCAGCTCCTACAGGGGGGGTCGCGTGATCCGTTGCAGGCGTTGATATCTCCTGCAATGTTAACGCTCGATTAATCCGTCGCAGCAAGTATAAAAAGGGTGGCTTTGGCCGCCCTTTTTTATGGCCGCTGCCGTTACACTACAGAACTCATGCCCGCCAGGATCTGTCTGAAAACAGGTCGCGCGAGGCGACCAAAATTGTCCAGGAGTAAAGCATGCGTAATCTGATCATCAGCGCCGCTCTCGTCGCTGCCAGCCTGTTCGGCGTCACCGCCCAAGCCGCCGAAGCCCCAGCCGCCCCTTACGTGGAACTGGCCAACCCGGTACCGGTTGCAGAGCCTGGCAAGATCGAAGTGGTCGAGCTGTTCTGGTACGGCTGCCCGCACTGCTACGCCTTTGAGCCAGTGATCAACCCGTGGGTTGAAAAACTGCCGTCCGACGTCAACTTCGTGCGTATCCCGGCGATGTTCGGCGGCCCGTGGGACGCTCACGGCCAAATGTTCCTGACCCTGGAAGCGATGGGTGTCGAGCACAAGGTTCACGCGGCGGTTTTCGAAGCCATCCAGAAACAACACAAAAAGCTGACCGACAAGAACGAGATGGCTGACTTCCTCGCCACCCAAGGCGTGGACAAGGACAAGTTCCTCGCCACTTTCGACTCGTTCGCCATCAAAGGTCAGATCGTAAAAGCTCGCGAACTGGCCAAGAAATATGAAATCACTGGCGTTCCAACCATGATCGTCAACGGCAAGTACCGCTTTGACATCGGCTCTGCCGGTGGTGCCGAACAAGCGCTGCAACTGGCTGACCAACTGGTCGCCAAAGAGCGAGCGGCAACCAAGGCTGCAGCCAACTAAGCGCCGCCCCCGCCATGCGCCGCTGGAAGTCTGGACGCATCGTTGGCCTGCATGATCCGCAGGTCAACGAGCATCACCTGGAGTCCACGGGCCTGCCCGCAGACCAACGTCTGCGCCTGCTCAGTTTCAATATCCAGGTCGGCATCAGCACCGAGCGCTATCGGCATTACCTGACCCGTAGCTGGCAGCACCTGCTGCCGCACAACGGTCGCTCAGGCAATCTGCAAAAGATCGGCGACTTGCTCGGCGACTTCGATCTGGTCGCCTTGCAGGAAGCCGATGGCGGCAGCCTGCGTTCGGGCTACGTCAATCAGGTCGAACACCTGGCCCAGCTCGGCGCCTTTCCTTACTGGTATCAACAACTCAATCGCAATCTCGGCCGACTGGCCCAGCACAGCAACGGCGTGCTGAGTCGTCTGAAACCGTCGGCGATTGAAGATCACCCGCTGCCCGGCCCGAAAGGTCGCGGCGCGATTCTGCTGCGCTTCGGCGAAGGCCCGGAAGCGCTGGTGGTGGTGATGATGCATCTGGCCCTTGGCGCGCGAACCCGCAGCCTGCAACTGGCCTATATTCGTGAACTGATCGGTGGCTACAAACACCAGGTGTTGATGGGCGACATGAACACCCACGCCAGCGATCTGCTACAACATTCCCCGTTACGCGATCTCGGCCTGCTGGCCCCGCAGGTGGAAGCGACATTCCCCAGCTGGCGTCCTCAGCGTTGCCTTGATCATATTTTGCTCAGCCCGACCCTGACCCTGGAAAAGGTCGAAGTGCTGGCGCATCCCATTTCCGATCACCTGCCGGTCGCGGTAGAGATTCGTCTGCCGGGTTCGCTCACGGCTGATGCATTGCCCGCGTTGAGTCCTGACCCTCGCGGAACCCCTGAATGAGCGACGAAGCCCAGCGCTGGAAAGAGAAATACCTCAAAAGCATCGAACAACAGGACAAACTCGAACGCCGCTGGGCCGCCAGGCTCGACCTGCTGCGTCGCGGGCTGGTGCGCAGCACATTGGCCGCCGAAGGCACCGACAAAGTCGTTGATCAGTGCATGAAAGAGATGCGCGACGTGGTGCGCACCGACGACATGGACGCCGGCCTCGCCGCCCTGCTACCGCGCCTGGAAAAAGCCGTGCTCGACTCCGAGCAACGCCGCGAAACCCGCATTGATCAGGTCAGCACCGCGCTGACAGCGCTGGTGACGCAACTGCAAGCCTTGCCGCTGCCTCGCGAAGTCGCGCAACCGCTGAAAAAATTCGCCAAGCAACTGGATGGCCGCGTCGGTTCAGCGCGGGAAATGCCGCTGCTGCTGAGTGAGCTCAGTGGTTTGCAGGGCAAGGCGTTGAGTCAGTTGGACGCGCCTGCCGAACCTGAGCGACCGGGGTTGTTGCAGCGTCTGTTTGGCGGTCGTGACAGCGATGATGCGCCGACACCAGAAGCGCCCGCCCCGGTTCAGGCTGCTCAACCGGTTGCTGCACCCGAACCGGTTGCGCCTGCCGCAACCATTGAACCGGTAAAAGCTGCGCTTCCGATCCAGGAAGCCCCTTGCGTTGCGATCACTGAAACACCCGCTACGGCGATTCAGGCAGAACCGGAAGTCTTCGCCTTCGTACCGCCAACCGTCGCCAGCGAAGCCGTCAGCGCTCCAGCAGAAGTCATCGCCGTCGAGCCGGAATCGCAGGTCATTGCCGCCCCTGCCCCCCACGTTGCCTTCAACCCCGACGAGCTGATCCACCACAGCGATCCGTCCCCGCTGATCCTCGACAGCCTGCCGCTGCCCGAACCCATCGCCCAGGCACTGGCCGCGATCGACCCGGAACAACCCGAGCAAGACATTCTCTTTTCTCTGCCGGACACCCCGGAGCCGTCCTACAGCTCCGTGGCCAAACACATCGAAGACACCCTGATCGGCTTGCTCGACGACCTGACCCTGCCCGAACGCCATCGCCCGCAAGCCGAGGCGATGCGCGAGCGGCTGAAACACGGCTTGAACTGGTACGAACTGATCCCGATCCTCGACGATCTGGCGACGTTGATGCTGGCGATCACTGACAGCGGCCAGCACGAATTCGAAGCCTATCTGCAACAACTCAACGAACGCCTCGAAGCGTTCCAGAGCAATCTGCAAGCCGCCAGTGACGGCCATGCCGATAACAGCTCGGCGGCGCGGGCGATGGACACGCAAATCCGTGAGCAGGTCGACGGTTTGCAGACCAGCGTGCAGGAAGCGGCGGATCTGGATGACCTCAAGCAAGTGCTGGAGAATCATCTGGAAGGCCTGCTTGGCACCATGGATCAGCACCAGAAGCAGCGCGACGCCCGCGAGCAGGAAGTGGCGACGCGGCTCAAAGGCCTGTCCGAGCGCGTGGCGCACATGGAACAGGAAGCCCAAGGCTTCCGCGAACACCTTGAGGAACAACGCCAGAAAGCCCTGATCGACCCGCTCACCGGCCTGCCCAACCGCGCCGCGTGGAGCGAACGGCTTGAGCACGAAATCAAGCAGTGGCAGCAGCACGGCAACACCCTGAGCCTGGCGATGCTCGATCTCGATCACTTCAAGCGCATCAACGATAACTACGGCCACTTGGCCGGCGACAAAGTGCTGAAGATCATCGCCACCGTGTTGCGCAAACGCCTGCGCGGTTCCGATTTCATTGCGCGTTTTGGCGGAGAAGAGTTCGTGCTGTTGTTGCCGGCCACGCCGCCAGCGCTCGGCGCGAAACTGTTGGAAACGCTGCGCGCAGCGATCGAGGCCTGCCCGTTCCACTTCAAGGGGGAACGCGTGACCATCACCATTTCCATGGGACTGGCATCGTTCAAGGCCGGAGAACACAGCGATCTGGTGCTGAAAAGAGCCGATCAGGCGCTGTACCGGGCAAAAAATGCAGGACGCAATCGGGTCGAGCTCGGCTGAGCAATTTGTTCCATTTTGTTTAAATCCGCCCGCTGACCGTCGAGACGCAAGGCAGTACGTTACACTGTTGCATTACTGTCTTGCGTGTATTGCCCTCAGCCATGAAATTTTTTGCCCTCCTCGCGTCGCTGCTCGTTCTGGCCGGTTGTGCCAGCGCCCCGCGTTACGACACCAGCCACCCTTCGGCCAATTACGACAGCCGCATTCAATTCGTGATCGTCCATTACACCTCGGCTTCGCTGGAGCGTTCGCTGCAATTGCTGACCCACGGCGAAGTCAGCAGCCATTACCTGATCAGCGATGACAAGAGCGCGACCGTCTACAAGCTGATGGATGAAAACCAGCGCGCCTGGCACGCCGGCGAAAGCCAATGGCAGGGCCGCACCTGGCTCAACTCCAGCTCGATCGGCATCGAAATCGTTAACCCAGGCTTCAAAGACACGCCAACCGGCCGCCTCTGGTATCCGTACAGCGAAGCGCAGATCCAAGGGCTGATCGCCCTGCTCAAAGACATCAGCAAACGCAACGGCATCAGCCCGCGCCACATCATCGGCCACAGCGACATCGCGCCGTTGCGCAAACTCGACCCGGGCCCGCTGTTTCCGTGGAAGCGTCTGGCTGACGCAGGCCTGGGCCTGTGGCCCAATGAACAAGCGGTGGCGCGCCAGCAGGCGCTGTTCAACAGCGGCGAGCTGCCAAGCATCAGCTGGTTCCAGGGGCAACTTGCGCACCTTGGTTACGACACACCGCAGACCGGCGAACTCGACGTCGCCACTCGTCACGTCCTCGCCGCGTTCCAGATGCACTATCGCCCTTCGCGCTTCGACGGCACCCCGGACGCGCAAACGGCGGCGTTGTTGTTGGTACTTAATCAGACAAAATAATGACGCCCGCCCGACGGTCAGGGCGAAATCGCAATCAGCAGCTATAACTCATTGGTAATTCTTCGGATATTCCATATGGTTGCTACCCGAGAGACGCTGCGTAGCTGGTTTTATCGCCCTTGGTTTTTGGCGACGATCGCGGCTGTCCTCAGTGCCAGCCTGCTGATCGCCGGCGGTATGTTCTTTGCGATGCATCAGGTCGAGCAAAGCGAGAGCCGCGAAATGAACGCGCAAGGCGAACGTTTCCTCGCCCGCCTCGAACAATTGTTCGGCCAGTTGCGGGAAAGTCTCGACGACCTCGAAGCACAGCCGTTGCGCAGTTGTGACGGCGACATGATTGCCACCCTGCAGCAAGTCACCTTCAACTATCGCTTCGTCTATGAAGCCGCCTACAGCGATGGCACCCGAACCTGTTCCAACCGTCCGCGTCAGGAAGGTTTGACGGTTGCTCGCCAACCCGACATCAAAGGCCCGACCTACAGCTATTGGCTGAACACCACCACCGAACCCGATGAAAACCGCGCCGCACTGATGCTGGGTCGCGGCAATTTTCGCGTGGCCACTTCGCGCGGACATTTGACCGACATGGTCGACCTGTCACCCGGCAGCAGCCTGCTGGTGGTGCTCGATCACGGCACGCGGGCAATCCCGGTACTCGGCACAGAGCAGGCCTGGCCGCCAACCGAGCACTGGCCACCGAAAAACCGCGAAGCACTGCAAGTCACGCAAACCCGCCTCGTCTACCGCATGCCCACCGACAACCCGGAATATCAATTGGTGCTGATCTCGCCGCGCAGCGGCATGCACATTCCCGCCGTCTGGTGGTGGATGGTGCCAGCCTGCCTCTTGCTCGGCGCACTGGCCGGGTTCCTGGTGTTTTTGCTGGTGCGCCAGCGTCAGTCGATAGACGCCGAGCTGCACGGCGCGATTCGCCGCGGCGAGTTGCAGGTGCTCTATCAACCGATCTTCGACCTCGACAGTCGCAACTGCGTCGGCGCTGAAGCCTTGCTGCGTTGGCGTCGCCCGGACGGCACGCTGACCAGCCCTGACCTGTTTATCCCGATGGCGGAGAACACTGGGCAGATCAGGCAGATGACCGACTTCGTTCTCCAGCGATTGCTGGAGCAACTCGGTCAGCTCCTGCGCGCCAACCCACAGCTGTATATCTCGGTGAACCTCGCAGCGTGCGATGTGATGGTGCCGCGCATCGGCCAGGTCATGGCGCGCCTGCTGACATTGCACCGGGTGGCCGCGCGGCAGATTGCTTTCGAGGTGACCGAACGTGGTTTGATCGATGTGGTGGTGGCGCGAGAAAACCTGCAAGCCCTGCGTGACGTCGGCCACCAAGTGCTGATCGACGATTTCGGCACCGGCTATTGCAGCCTCGCCTACCTGCAAACCCTGCCGGTGGACTGCCTGAAAATCGACAAAGCCTTTATCGACGCGCTCGGCCATGATGCCGCCAGCAGCGGCGTTGCCCCGCACATCATTCACATGGCGCAGGCGCTGGATCTGAAGGTGATTGCCGAAGGCATCGAACTGGAATCGCAAGCCGAGTTGCTCAGCAGCGAAGGGGTGAAATTTGGTCAGGGCTGGCTGTTCGCCCATGCCTTGAGCGCGGTGCAGTTTATCGAACTGATCACCCGAGGCCGACGACTCGCTGGCCGCCGAATGGATGACGAAGCCTAGACTGCCAACGCCATGTAGAACTGCGTGCCCTGCCCCGGCCGCGAATAAACGCCCATGCGCCCGCCATGCAGCTGGACGATTTCCTTGCACAGCGCCAGACCAAGCCCGGCGCCGCCCTTCTTGCGCCCGACCTGCACGAACGGTTCGAAGATCCGCCCCTGCTGGCCGTAGGCAATCCCTTCGCCGTTGTCTTCGACGCTGATGATCACCCGCTCGCCATGTCGACGGGCCTGCAAACGGATCTGGCCGTCGCGGGCGGTATGGCGCAAGGCGTTGTCGATCAGGTTGTCGAGCACGCGATCGAGTTGCGCCTGATCGGCTTGCAAACGCGGCAACGGGCCTTGCAACTCGACATTGAGGGCAATGCCCTTCGCCGCCGCTGAATCGGCGAACCGCAGCTGCGCCTGCTCGAGCAAATCTTCGATTGAGCATGGTGCCAGCGTGAGTTTCTGCAAACCGTTCTGGTAGCGCGAAAAGTTGAGCAAGTCGTTGATCAACTGCATCAGGCGCTGCATTTCTTCGTTCACGGTGTCGAGCAGATCAGCCTCGCGCGACTCCGGCGGAAATTTCGCCCGTTCGCGGAACAGGCCGAACGCCATGTGCATGCCGGTGACCGGCGTGCGCAATTCGTGGGAAGCGCGCAAGACGAACTCACTGCGCACCCGCTCGAACGCACGCTGCTCGGTGACGTCGTGCAGCACCATCACCGCGCCGAGGATATGCCCTTGGGTGTGGCTGACCGGTGTCAGGCTGTATGTCAGCAGACGCGACTCGCCATCGACCTCGATACTCAAATCTTCCGGTGCGCGCTCCAGCGTGCCGCCGCGCAGCACCAGTTGCAGCTGAGCGTCCAGCTCAGGCCTTCCGAGCGCGGTGCCGAGGCCTTGGCCGAGACGATCGTCCTCCCAGCCCAATTGGCGCTGCGCCACCGGGTTGAGGTGTTCCAGATGGCCTTGACGGTCAATCATCAACAAGCCGTCGTCGATGCTGTCGAGCACCGCCTGCAAACGTTGCTGGCCGGCCAGAAGCTCGTCGACGTTGGTCGCTTGATGTTCGCGCAGTGCTTCGGCCATCAGCCCGAAACGCCGGGACAACAGGTTCACTTCCATCGCCGAGGAAATCGGCAGGGTTACTTCGAAGTTGCCCTGCCCGATGTTATCGGCAGCTTTCGCCAACACCTCGATCGGCGCACCGAAGCGTCGCGCAATGCCGTGAGCGGTGACGAAACCGATGATCAACACCGCCAGCCCGACCAGCCCCAGCAGGCCGGCAACCAGCAGCGCCCGTTCGCGGGCGGCGTGTTGCACGGCATTAATGTTGTCCAGCGCATGCTTGTGCTCGGTGATCAAACCGTTGCGCAGCGCATTGAAGCGTTCCCTGAAGTTGGCATTGCTGCTCAACGCGGTCGCCGGGTCACGGGACAGGTCAAACGCTTGCAGAAAACTTATGTAATCCGCTTTGGCCTGGCTGAAGCCGTACTGGCGATCATCATCACCGCGTTCCTGGGCGATGCCTTCATCGAGCAGCTCGAAGTAATGCTGTTTGGACGCTTCGAACGCGGCGTCATCCGGCTTTTCGGCCAACATGAGGATCAGTTGATCACCCAGCGTTTGCCGCATCTTCAGGCCCAGATCAAGGGTGACGAAGTTGTTGCGCAACAGCGCTTCCTGCGAGCCGGCCATCTGCATCACGCTGACCAGCCCGAGCAGAAGCCCGAGCAACGCCACGGTGATCAAGGCGGAAATGCTCAGGAACAACCGTGTGCGCAACTTCATCGCCAGTTTCATCGCCCGGCACTCACAGGTTGTACTGCTTGCGCTTGCGATACAGGGTCGAGGCGTCGATGCCGAGGGTTTTCGCTGCTTGATCCAAAGTGCCGGCGGTGGCGAGAACCGCGCCGATGTGGGCTTTTTCCAACTCATCAAGGCTCAGCGCGGCGCCAACCCGTGGTGCGTTGTTGGCTGGCTGCTCGGCCATGCCGAGGTGGCTGATTTCCACGCGCTCCTGCGGGCAAATGATGCTCGCCCGCTCGACCACGTTGCGCAGCTCACGAATGTTGCCCGGCCAGCGATAACCCAGCAGTGCTTCACGAGCCTCGTCGCTGAAACCGCGTGCAGGACGCGCGTACTCTTTAACGAAGCGCGCCAGAAAGCGATCGGCCAGGGTGAGGATGTCCTCGGCGCGCTCACGCAGCGGCGGCAAATGCAGGGTGATGACGTTGAGGCGATAGAGCAGGTCTTCACGGAAGCGACCGTCGCGCACCATGTCCTCCAGATTGAGGTTGGTCGCCGCGAGAATTCGTACATCGGCGCGACGGGTGACCGGATCCCCTACCCGCTCGTATTCCTTGTCTTGAATAAAGCGCAGCAACTTGGGTTGCAACGTCAGGGGAAAATCGCCGATCTCGTCGAGAAACAGCGTGCCGCCGTCAGCTTGATTGACGCGACCCAGCGTGCTTTCACTGGCGCCGGTAAACGCACCGCGACTGTGACCGAACAGCTCGCTTTCCATCAATTCTGCGGTCAGCGACGGGCAGTTGATGGTGACGCAGGATTTCTTCTCGCGTTTGCTCCAGCCGTGAATGGCGCGGGCCAGTTCACCTTTACCGGTACCGGACTCGCCGAGAATAAGAATGTTGGCGTCGGTGCCCGCGACCTGGCGTGCAGTTTCCAGTACGACTTTCATCGCCGGGCTGTGGGAATCGAGCCCGTCCTTCGGCTTGCGGATCTCGCCTTCGAGGGCTTCGAGGCGCGCCGACAGTTGGCGCACTTCCAGTTGTTTGGCGGTGGCCAGACGCAACTGATCAGGGCTGCACGGTTTGACCAGATAGTCGGCAGCACCGGCCTGGATCGCGTCCACAGCGGTATCAACAGCAGAATGCGCGGTGACGATCACCACGCGCATCCACGGCGCCTGAATGCGCATTTGCGCGAGTACATCGAGTCCGTTGTCTTCACCCAGACGCAAATCGAGGAAGCACAGGTCGAAGACCTGGCGTTGCAGCAGTGCGTCGGCCTGAGCGGCGCTGTTGGCCGTGGCCACCGTATAGCCTTCGTCTTCGAGGCAATAACGGAAGGTTCGCAGGATGGCGGATTCATCATCCACCAGCAGAATGCGGCCTTGTTGCTCAGTGGCAGATTCCATTTTTCCTACGCTCCATAAAGATTGGTCTTGGGTTAGTCCCGGAAAAATCGGGCAAGTTGCATGGTTGATTCTGAACGATGCGAGCCATAGGAGGGTAGCTCTCTCCAGCCTTCAGGGCCAATACGTTGATTTTGTTGATTTTTTAAACAAACAGCGATTTGCAGGGGATTCCCTGCGTCCTTTTCTGACATCCAAGACCTCAACTCAATTCCATAAGAATGAATTCTCCTACGAAATAATCGTGCGGTTTGCACGACCGTGGAAGACCCATCGTGCAGGATGCGTCGCGAAAGATTTTCAGATCGATCGTAACCTATTGTTTTTATTGGTTTTTTAATCAATTAAAAAACTGGCATGCAGTCTGCAATATCTCTATCAGCCCGGGCAGATCAGAACTGCCCCAACCGAATAAGAGAGTGAGGAACCCAGGATGACTCGCCAACGTGCCGCCCAAGTGCGTATCTCGCCACTGCATATCCAGCAAGGTCTGTTTGGCGTACTTGCGCTGCTGATCACCCTGATCGCTTGCCAGCAATACCTGCGCTGGGAAAACGCCCAGCAGCCAGAGGCACCGCTGATCTCGATGCAGCACGCGACACAGAGCCATTTCAGCGCTGTCAGCAGCGCCCAGGAAGACAGTGCGCCGATGCGCATGATGTCGGTCGACCAAGCGGAGCCACTGGATCAGCTGCCACGCGAAGAGCGCTGGGTTTTCTGATCGATCTGATTTTACAAATTCGGGCGCGCAGCGCCGGAACACGCCACACCCCTAAATAGAGAAGTAAGGAGAATCACCATGTTGAGCTGGGCAATTACATTCTTGATCATTGCCATCATCGCTGCAGTACTGGGCTTCGGTGGTATCGCGGGCACCGCCACGGGTATCGCCAAGATTCTCTTTGTCGTGTTCCTGGTGATGTTCATCGCTTCCTTCTTCTTTGGCCGTCGCGGCCGAGGTTAACGATGAATGCTTTAAAAGCATTGGCAGCCGCCCTGCTTCTGGGCGGTAGTGCCATGGCGCTGGCGGCCAACGACGGCCAGACGCGGGTCAACGAACTGCTGAGTTCCGACCCGCAGTATCGGGAAACGTGGGAAGGCGTGGTGAAGAAGGAAGAGCGCCTGCCGGAATGGGTGATGAACCTCTCCGGTACACCTGACCAACAGATGAATGCCGTCACCGAAGACGGCGACAAGTATCTGGTTGGGCCGCTCTGCGAATCGCAGGACAAGTGCCTGAACCACCGCTTGATCGTCGCGTTCAGTTTCGACAAGAAAGATGCATACGCCATGCTCGTCGATGTGCCCGAAGGACTGCCGGCCGACAAGTCGCCCACGCGACATGCCACCTACCGCTTCCTCGGCAAACCCGATCAAGGTATGCAGGATCTGCTGATGGAAACCCTGAAGAAAGATCCGAACTGGTATTGAACATGAAGGCAGCAGCCCTGCTGCCTTCCTTTGCACCGAGCCGAGGAGGCTCGGCGCATGACCAAGGGGCCGGGACGTTCTGACTGTTGCAGGGTCGGAGTGACCTACGGGTACAGGGAGTGCCTGCGAGAGGGCCGGGTCAGGGCACGTCAAAGCTGCGACGCAGGTTCGCCAACCCCCAGTGGTTCGACGGACTTGCGCTGAGCTTCATCCTCAGCAAAAAACCATCAAAACATTGATCCAGAGCGACCTGCTCATGCTTTTTAGCGACCAGACTGTGCGCGAAAACATTACGCGGTGTTTCCGGGCGACCGTATATCGAGAAAGAAGACTTCTATTCAAGAGGACTTCTAGTCTTCCTGCGTAGGCTTTTTCCTCAAATTTCCGTCTATTTTTCCTGATTAAAAAACCACCAACCCAGGCTGTGATGGCCGGTTCACGGCAGTTATGCCGGCCGAAATGTCGCAATCGAACCGGTTGGGACGCCAGTTTCATTTAAAAAAGCTCATGCCGATTCGGCATAGGGTAGGCGTTTACGGCATTAGACGGCGCGACCTTGCATCGGAATAGTTGCGCCTTTTTTCGCCTGCCGGAGAGCCGTAAATACGCGCTTCGGGGCACCTTATACGGAGGCAGATGCACAGACTTTTCCGCTAAAAAGCGTTCCAGTTCCTGCATGTGCCTGAGTCAAACGCAAGTAAGGGTAAAGATAATGAAGAAGGCAAAACTCAGCCTCGCCTGGCAGATCCTCATCGGTCTGGTTTTGGGGATTGCAATTGGGGCGTTGCTCAACCACTTCAGTGCCGAAAAGGCCTGGTGGATCAGCAATGTCTTGCAACCGGCAGGCGATATCTTTATCCGTCTGATCAAGATGATCGTGATTCCGATCGTCATCTCTTCCCTGATCGTCGGCATTGCTGGCGTGGGCGACGCCAAGAAACTCGGGCGTATCGGCCTGAAAACCATCATCTACTTCGAAATCGTCACGACCATCGCGATCGTTGTCGGCTTGCTGTTGGCCAACGTGTTCCATCCGGGTGCCGGCATCGACATGAGCACGCTGGGCACAGTGGACATCTCCAAGTACCAGGCGACTGCCGCCGAGGTACAGCATGAACACGCGTTCATCGAGACCATCCTTAACCTGATCCCGTCGAACATCTTCGCGGCCATGGCTCGCGGCGAAATGCTGCCGATCATCTTCTTCTCCGTGCTGTTCGGTCTCGGTCTGTCGAGCCTGCAGTCGGATCTGCGCGAGCCGCTGGTGAAGATGTTCCAGGGCGTCTCGGAAAGCATGTTCAAAGTCACCCACATGATCATGAACTATGCGCCAATCGGCGTATTCGCTCTGATCGCGGTGACCGTGGCCAACTTCGGTTTCGCCTCGCTGGTGCCGCTGGCCAAACTGGTGATCCTGGTTTACTTCGCCATCGCCTTCTTCGCCTTCGTGGTATTGGGTCTGATCGCCAAGATGTTCGGTTTCTCGGTGTTCAAGCTGATGCGCATCTTCAAGGATGAGCTGGTGCTGGCCTACTCCACCGCTTCTTCGGAAACCGTGCTGCCGCGCGTGATCGAGAAGATGGAAGCCTACGGCGCGCCGAAAGCCATCTGCAGCTTCGTGGTGCCGACCGGTTACTCGTTCAACCTCGACGGTTCGACTCTGTACCAATCGATCGCGGCAATCTTCATCGCGCAGCTGTATGGCATCGACTTGTCGATCAGCCAGCAACTGTTGCTGGTGCTGACCCTGATGGTCACCTCCAAAGGCATCGCCGGTGTACCGGGCGTGTCCTTCGTGGTGCTGCTGGCTACCTTGGGCAGCGTCGGTATTCCGCTGGAAGGTCTGGCGTTCATCGCCGGTGTCGACCGCGTCATGGACATGGCCCGTACCGCACTGAACGTGATCGGTAACGCGCTGGCCGTGCTGGTTATCTCGCGCTGGGAAGGCATGTACGACGACGCCAAGGGCGAGCGCTACTGGAACTCCCTGCCACACTGGCGCACCAAGACCAAACTGCCAGCGGGCGAAATCTCGAAGAACTGACACCCCCCTGTAGGAGCAAGGCTTGCCCGCGAAGAACGATAACGCTGTGCAACAGTAAGACCGCAGCGACCCCTTCGCGGGCAAGCCTTGCTCCCACAAGAGCGGTACAAATAAACCCCGGAGAAATCCGGGGTTTGTCGTTTCTGGCCACGCCGTTATCATTCGCGGCATTCTTCGGGGGATTTGACTGATGCTTAATGGCCTGTGGCTTGGCTTCTTCATCGTGGCAGCCGTATCGGCGCTGGCGCAGTGGCTGATCGGCGGTAACGCCGGGATCTTTGCGGCGATGGTGGAAAGCATTTTCGCCATGGCCAAGCTCTCGGTCGAAGTCATGGTGCTGCTGTTCGGCACCCTCACCCTGTGGCTGGGTTTCCTGCGCATCGCCGAGAAGGCCGGGATCGTCGACTGGTTGGCGAAAGTCCTCGGCCCGCTGTTCCTGCGGCTGATGCCAGAAGTCCCGGCCGGTCACCCTGCCCTTGGCCTGATCACCCTGAACTTCGCCGCCAACGGTCTGGGCCTCGACAACGCCGCCACGCCCATCGGCCTGAAAGCCATGAAGGCGCTGCAGGAGCTCAATCCCAGCGCGACCATCGCCAGTAACGCGCAAATCCTCTTCCTGGTGCTCAACGCCTCCTCCCTGACCCTGCTGCCGGTAACGATCTTCATGTACCGCGCCCAGCAAGGCGCGCCGGATCCGACGCTGGTGTTCCTGCCGATCCTGCTGGCGACCAGTTGCTCGACGATTGTCGGCTTCCTCTCGGTAGCATTCATGCAGCGCCTGCGGATCTGGGATCCGGTGGTGTTGGCTTATCTGATTCCCGGCGCGCTGGTTCTCGGTGGCTTTATGGCGCTGCTGGGCACGCTGTCGGCGACGGCGTTGGCGGGATTGTCGTCGATCCTCGGCAATCTCACGCTGTTCGGATTGATCATGTTGTTTCTGATCATCGGCGCGTTGAGGAAAGTGAAGGTTTACGAAGCGTTCGTTGAAGGCGCCAAAGAAGGTTTCGACGTTGCGAAGAATCTGCTGCCGTATCTGGTGGCGATGCTCTGCGCGGTGGGCGTGCTGCGTGCTTCCGGGGCGCTGGATTTTGGTCTGGACGGTATTCGACATCTGGTCGAATGGGCCGGTTGGGACACGCGGTTTGTCGATGCGCTGCCGACGGCGATGGTCAAACCGTTCTCCGGCAGTGCGGCACGGGCGATGTTGATCGAGACGATGAAAACCTCGGGCGTCGACAGCTTCCCGGCGTTGGTCGCGGCGACGATTCAGGGCAGTACCGAAACGACGTTCTATGTGTTGGCGGTGTATTTCGGCGCGGTGGGGATCCAGCGCGCAAGGCATGCGGTGGGGTGTGCGTTGTTGGCGGAGTTTGCCGGCGTAGTTGGCGCGATCTTCGTCTGCTACTGGTTCTTCGGCTAACCACAATTCCAAACTGTAGGAGTGAGCCTGCTCGCGATAGCGGTGGGTCAGCCAGCAGTAATGTTGACTGATACACCGCTATCGCGAGCAGGCTCACTCCTACAGGGGTTCTGTGTGGGGGTTAGGGTTTTGGCGGGGCCAGTTTCTGGCCTTGGTCGACGGCCCAGGCCACGACTTTGGCGGTCAAGCGATCACTGGCCTGGCCAAACCCGGCGACCACCGCCGGCACCTGCACATCACTCAGCGGCTGGCGCTCTTCAAAGCGGCGACTGGCGAGAATCCGTTGGTCATAACCGCGCACCAGCAACGCATCGACCCGCACCACAACGCTGGCCTGCGTGCCCTGATATTCGGTCTGAAACGCCTGCAAACTCCCGCCCAGTTCCAGATCCGCAGCAAAGTTGCTGTCATCCGTGCTCAGCAACGTCACCCGTCCATCACGCTGAAAGCCGTCGAGCAAGCGATTACGCACCAGCACCGGTGCCGGATCGCTCCAGCGTGAAGCTTTGTAACTGCTGATCACATCGCCCTGCGGAATCACCGCGATGTTCGAGCGGTTCAGCGCTTCGCTGGACTGAAGTTTATTCAAGCGTAACGACCAGGTCTGAGCCGCCGCCGAACGGGTCGAGGCGGGCGCCTGTGCGGCTGGCAAGCGATACACATCCGACGGTTCGGACTTGGGCAGGATCGAGCACGCACTGATCAAGGTGAAGCCAACGAGGAGGGCGAGGCGAGTCAGCTTCATGGCGTGAATTCCTTGTTCTTGTCACGGCCCAGCAGGTAACCGCTAGGGTTGGCCTCAAGCCGTTGCGAGATGGCGCGCAGCGAGGTCAGCGTCTCACGCAGTTCGCGGATCGCCGGGGCCAGGCCATTGAGGCCCTGCATGCCGTTGTCGAGGGAGTTTTCGTTTTTGTTGAGCAGGGCGCTGATCGTCGTCGTGCTTTGCTCCAGCGATTTCATCGCCTGCTCGGCGCTGCCCAGCGCTTGTTTGCCCTGATCGTTGAGCAAGCCGTTGGCGTTGCGCATCAGCAACGAGGTCTGTTCGAGCATGCTGCCAGCCTGTTTGCCGACCGTCGCCAGTTGCTGCATCGCCTGTTTGATGTCGCCGCGTTGATCGTTGATGGTGCCGGTGGTTTGCTCCAGATGCGCAAGGGTTTTGCTGACGCGCTCGACGTTCTCTGGGGAAAACATCTGATTGGCGTTCTGCAGCAGCGCGCTGATGCCGGTCATCAAATCGTTGCTGTCATTGAGCAAACGCGAGATCGGCGAAGGCGAGGCGACGATCAGCGGCAGCTTACCGTCATGCCCACGCAGTTTCGCGCTCTGCGGCGTGCCACCGCTGAGCTGGATGATCGAGGTGCCAGTGATCCCGGCCAGCGCCAGTTTCGCCTGGGTGTCTTCTTTGACTGGCGTGTCACCGGCCAGACGAATTCGCGCCAGCACCCGCCGTGGATCCTGTGGGTCGAGGCGCAGGCTGACCACATCGCCAACCTTGATCCCGCTGTACTGCACCGAACTGCCTTTGGACAAACCGCTAACCGCCTCGTTGAAGACGATTTCGTAATCCTTGAATTCGGTGTCGACGCTGGACTTGGCCAGAAACAGACCGAAGAGCAGGGCGCCTGCCACCACAATCACCGTGAACAGGCCGATCAACACATGATGCGCTCGGGTTTCCATGTCAGACCTCGTTGAGCAATTTGGCGGCGTCCAGCGCCGAGCGGCCGCGCGGGCCGTGGAAGTATTCGTGAATCCACGCGTCGTCGGTTTCCGAGACGACGTCAATCGGGCCGGCGACCAGCACTTTCTTCTGCGCCAACACCGCAACGCGGTCGGTGATGGTGTAGAGCGTGTCGAGGTCGTGGGTCACCAGAAACACGCTGAGGCCGAGCGCATCGCGCAGGGTCAGGATCAATTGGTCGAATTGCGCGGCGCCAATCGGATCGAGGCCGGCGGTGGGTTCATCGAGAAAAAGAATGTCCGGATCCAGCGCCAAGGCCCGGGCCAGAGCGGCGCGCTTGATCATGCCGCCGGACAGCGACGAAGGATATTTATCCGCTGCCGACAATGGCAACCCGGCCAGCGCCAGCTTCACGGCGGCCAAGTGTTCGGCGTCGTTGCGACTGAGGCCAGCGTGTTCAATGAGGGGCAGGGCGACGTTCTCGGTGACGGTCAGCGAGGAAAACAGCGCGCCCTTCTGGAACAAGACGCCGAAGCGTCGTTCAACCATCGAACGCTCGTGCTCCGACAGGCTCGGCAGATTCTTGCCGAACACTTTGACGATACCTTCGCTGGGCCGACGCAGACCAACAATGCTGCGCAGCAAAACCGATTTGCCGCTGCCGGAACCGCCGACCACGGCGAGGATTTCGCCTTTGTATAAATCCAGATCGAGGTTTTCGTGCACGCTCTGGCTACCGAAGCGATTGCACAGGCCACGGACTTCGATCACCGCCTCCGAGGGCGCGCGGGGTAGACGACTCACCAGCCCATCTCCATGAAGAACAGTGCGGCGACCGCGTCGAGCACGATCACCACGAAAATCGACTGCACCACGGCAGACGTCGTGTGCGCGCCGACCGACTCGGCGCTGCCGCTGACCTTGAAGCCTTCCAGGCAACCAATCGCGGCAATGATGAAGGCGAAGATCGGCGCTTTTACCAAGCCGACCAGAAAGTGCTGCACGCCGATGTCCGACTGCAACAGCGTCAGGAACATCGCCGGCGAGATATCCAGCGACACCGCGCACACCACGCCGCCGCCGATGATCCCGCAGAGCATCGCCAGAAAGGTCAACATCGGCAGCGCCACCAACATCGCCAGCACGCGCGGCACCACCAGCAACTCCATCGGGTCGAGGCCGAGGGTGCGGATCGCGTCGATTTCTTCGTTGGCCTTCATCGAGCCGATCTGCGCGGTGAAGGCACTGGCGGTGCGCCCGGCCATGAGGATCGCGGTGAGCAGCACGCCGAATTCACGCAGGAACGAGAAACCGACCAGATCCACGGTAAAAATCGTCGCGCCGAAACTGGCCAGCACCGTCGCGCCGAGGAACGCCACCACCGCGCCGACCAGAAAGGTCAGCAACGCCACGATCGGTGCGGCGTCGAGGCCGGTCTGTTCGATGTGCGCAATCATTGGCGTGATGCGCCAGCGCTTGGGCCGGAACAGGTTGCGAGCGATGGTTTCCAGAATCAGGCCGACGAAGCCGAGCAGTTGCAGGGTGTCCTGCCAGACCGTATCGACCGCACGACCGATGCGCGTGAGCAATTGCACGCTGACGCTGATTTCCGCTTCCTTTATCGGTACGCAGAAGTCGGTCATGGAGCGATACACGGTTTGCAGCAGCGCACGGTCGGCGGTGGAAATCGTGCAATCAGGGTGCTCGGCAGATTTACCGAGGCGCTCGGAGCCGAGCAGTTCGACCAGCAGCGAAGCGCCAGCGGTATCAAGGGAGCCGAGGCTGTTGAGGTCAATCGGGGTGTTGGCGTCGTACTGGCCGTGGAGCTTTTCGCTGAGGGTCTTGAGCTCGGCGTAATGGGCAAGCGTCCAGTCCCCGGTCACGCGCAGGCGGGCAGGGCTGATCGACGTGTCCAGTTGGGCATTGCCGCTGATCGAACTGCTGGTCATAAGCTCCGTGCTTTTCGGCTGATTACGCTGGGATAGGTAATAGCACGAACCGGACTACTTTTCTTTGATCGCTGTGCTGTCAGTGATTTCGAAGCGCAGCACGCCGATCACCTGGCCATCCTCGGTCAACACGCGCACCTGCCATTTGCCCGCCGGGTTACCGGGGAAATTCTGCTTGTGCGTCCACGCCCGGTAGCCTTCCTTGCGCCCGCCATGGATGTCGAGCGGGATGCGATCGACCTCTTTGCCGTTGAACTGCCAGACGTGATAAATCCGCTCATCGAGCCCGCGTGGCGCGTTGATCGCGGTGTAGGCGTAGAGGCCATCGCCACGAATCTGCTCGGCGCTGACCGTGTCGAGGCTGGCGCCGGGGGTGCGATCCTGCAATTGCGTGCTGATCGCCACGTCGGTCATCCACAGCGTCGCCGGCGGCACCCACGAACGTAGCACCCAACCGACGCCACCGATGCCGACGGTGATGCACAGAATCGCCAGCGCGTTACGCACCGTGCGGATCGGGAAAATCGACGCCAGACTCGGGAACGACAACAGTACGGCAATGCCCAGCGCCCACTTGAAGCTCTGCGAGGTGGTCAGGTGCATGATCACCGGCAACGCGGTGAGCAGGGCGGCGAACAGGGTCAGGGTGTGCAACGCGAGGAACGCCCAGCGCCGCGGCGCCAGCCATTTGTAGTAGAGCGGATCGACGATCGAGATCAGTGCCGCGACGCTGAGCAGGCCGGTGAAGACCAACTGGCCGCTGTTCCAGGTCGTGGTGATGAAGAAGAACGGCAGGACGAAAAACAGGCTTTCCTGATGGATCATCTGCGTGGCGTAACGCAGCAGCGGCTGGGGAATCTCGCGTTTGAAGATGCGGGTGAAGAGGCCGGTGAGGGTGTTTTCCAGCATCAGCCAGATCCAGCTGAGCAACATGATCACCGTGATCCAGCTCGCCAGCCCTTGCTGACGATCGACCATGATGAAACTGCCGACCCCGGAGATGAAACCACCGAGCGCAATGACCCCGGGATAGCGCTTCATCAGTTCGAGAATGCGCTGGATCAGGAGCTGTATTTTCGGCATGTCGGGGTTCACAACGCTGTAGGAAAAATCCTCGACAGAGTAGCGCCCGCCGGGCGCTGTGGCGAGGCTGCCGGTCACTTATTCGGTGTATTTCAGGGCCTCAAAAGATCGCAGCCTTCGGCAGCTCCTACATTTGGAATGCAACCCCCTGTAGGAGCTGCCGAAGGCTGCGATCTTTTGATCTTCAACCCCGCTTACGATGCAAACGCCAGCCGATCAGAATCAGCATCAACACACCGATTCCACCCGCACTCAACCACAACACCTGATCATCACTGATCAACGGCTTTTCAATGCGCAAATACCCCGGCTGCAGCAGCAACTCACGCATGGCTTTGTTCGCCGCTTCCAGCGTCACGCCTTGCAGCTCGCGCGCCGGGTTGGCGAAGCGGCCGTCCTCGTAATCGCTCAGGGCACTCCAGTAATAATCCGCCATCGCGCTATTACCCTGCACCGCCCACGCCTGATGGGCGATGGATGCCTGTTTGATGCGGGCAAAAGTCGCCGGGTCGAGACCGTTTTTCAGCAGGTCGGCCTTGAGGTCTTCGAGCACCTGGATGGCTTCGTCGACGTCATCGCGATCCAGGTCGGCGTTCAGGCTCATGAAGCCGACACCACCAAACACTTCGCGCTCAGCCCACGGCCCGTACGACAAACCGTGATTGAGACGAATCTGCCGGTACAGCGCCCAGTCCAGATAATCCTTGAGGATGTCGAACGTCTCATCGTACTGATCGTCAATCACCGGCTCCGGCACCAGCCAGTGCAGCTTGGCGCTGTCGCCGATGAAGCCACGGGTGAGGGTGCGTTCATGGGCGGCGCTGGTGCGGATGTCCGGCAATGGGCGATGTTCGCTCGGCTCAACCGCTTCGAGCGCGCCCCAGGCGCGTTCGAGATAGGCCGGCAGCAGTTTGTCGAGTTCACCGACGACGATCAGGGTCATGTTGTTTGGCGCGTACCAGGCCTTGCGCACCTTCTCCAGCTGCTCTTGGGTCAGGTGGCCGACCTCGGCGCGTTGCGGGCATTTCAGGCCCAGTTCGACGGCGAGCTGATTGCTCGCGGTGTGGCCGAGATCCTGGCGGTCGAGGAAGCGTTGCAGACGCGTGTAATGGCCGCCGTCCTCGCGCTCGACCACGCGTTTGGCGGCGTTGATCGCGTTTTCGTCGATGCGTGTTTGCGTGAGCAGATCGAGCAATAGGTCGAGCACCTTGCGCTGGTTCTTCGCCGGGGCTTCGATAACGAACGTGGTGTCGGCGTTGCTGGTAAAAGCGTTCCAGTCACCGCCCAGTGCCTGCATGCGTTCCTCTAAACCACCTTCGCCGGTGGCGTCGATGCCGCTGAACAGCAGATGCTCGAGCAGGTGCGGCAGCTCTTTGTCGTCGCAATCGAAATCGTCGAGGCCAACGCCGACCACCAAGCGGATCGCCACATGTCCGCGTTCAGTGCCGGGCTTGAGCAGCAACTGCAAACCATTGGGCAGCGCATAGCCTTCGACCTGAAAGCGATCCAGGGCGAAGACGGGCAGGGAACCGAGCAACAGACAGGCGAACAACAGGCAACGCATAACAGGCTTCCATACGGCTGATTTGGAGATCCGTGTCGTCAGTCAGGGCCCCATCGCGAGCAGGCTCACTCCTACATTTGGAATGCGTCCCCCTGTAGGAGTGAGCCTGCTCGCGATAGCGGCCTGAAGGCTGAATCAATGTAACTGACTAAACCCAGCCGTAAAACGTTCAAGGCGAATGCGTGATGTCGGCAATATCATCCGACGCCAGCGCCCCGGTGTCCGCCGTTTCCAGCACCACATACGCACTGCCGCAAAACAGCGAATTCAAACGCTTCATGTCAGCAATCAACTCCAGGTGCAGCGAACTGGTTTCAATACTCTGCACGATCTTGCGTTGCAAACGGCTGACATGCGCGTGGGCCAAACGCCGTTCCTGCGCGCGAAAACGGCGTTTTTCACGCAGCAATTGCCGGGCGCTTTCACGATCACCGCTGAGAAACACCGACAGCCCCAAACGCAGGTTGGAGATCAATTGCTGCTGCAGCCCCGCCAGATCCTCCAGACCTTCTTCGGAGAACGAGCGGCGCTGCGAGGTTTTCTGCTGCTGGATCTTGCGCAGCATGCGTTCGATCAGATCACTGGCGAGTTTCAGGTTGATCGCCAGTTCGATGATCTCGGCCCAGCGTCGACTGTCCTGCTCGCCGAGGTCTTCGCGCGGCATCTGCGCTAGGTAGAGCTTGATCGCGCTGTACAGCGATTCGATGTCGTCGGTCTGCCGGCGGATTTCCTGAGTGACGGCGGTTTGCTTGCCGCGCAGCACATCGAGAGTGGCGTCGAGCATGTTCTCCAGCAGATCGCCCATGCGCAGGGTTTCCCGCGCGGCGTTGGCCAGCGCCAGACTCGGTGTGACCAGCGCGGTGGCGTCGAGGTGACGCGGTTTGGCGGTGCCGTTGAGCTCCGGCCGCTCCGGCAGCAGCCAGGCGCAGAGTCGCGCCATCGGGCCGACGCTCGGCAACAGAATCAGACAGCGCGCGGTGTTGTAGAGCAAGTGGAAGCCAATGACCATTTCCTGCGGGCTGAAATCGAGGCTGTCGATCCAGTGCACCAGCGGGTCGAGCACCGGGATGATCAGCAGCAGGCCGATCAGTTTGTACAACAGACTGCCCAGCGCCACTTGCCGGCCAGCGGCGTTCTGCATGCTGGTGCTCATGAACGCCAGCACGCCGCTGCCGATGTTGGCGCCGATCACCAGACCGATCGCCACCGGCAGACTGATGACACTGGCGCCGGCCAGCGTCGCGGTGAGCAGCACGGCGGCGAGGCTGGAGTAGGAAATCATCGCGAACAGCGCGCCGACCAAGGCGTCGAGGAGGATGTCGCCGGTCAGCGAAGCAAAAATTACCTTCACGCCTTGAGCATGGGTGATCGGCGCGGCGGCCTCGACGATCAGTTGCAGCGCGAGAATGATCAGGCCGAGACCGATCGACACCCGGCCCATTTGCCCGAGCCGCGTCTGTTTGCGCGACAGAAAGAAAATCACCCCGAGGAAAATCAGCAGCGGCGACAGCCACGACAGGTCGAAGGTCAGCACCCGCGCCATCAGCGCGGTACCGACGTCGGCGCCGAGCATGGTCGCCAGCGCCGGGGTCAGCGCCATCAGGCCCTGGCCGACGAAGGAGGTGACGAGCATGGCGGTGGCGTTGCTGCTCTGCACCATGGCGGTCACGAGGATGCCGGCCACGAACGCGAGCCAGCGCTTGGACATGTTCTGGCCAATCACATGGCGCAGATTGGTGCCGTACACCCGCAGGATGCCGGTTCGAACGATGTGCGTGCCCCAGATCAGCAGGGCGACGGCGGAAAGCAGATTGAGCAGGGTGAGCATGCAGACCCCCTGTAATAGCAGTGCCCCAAAGGAGCAAGTTGACGGTACCGCGCGGTTTCTACGTTTTTGATACTTAAGCTGTAGTTGGCTAACGGACTGGGCGCCAGCATTGCACAGCTAAAGTGTTGATTGAAACAAAAGTGTCATGAAAATGGGTTCATCCACCTCTCAGATTTCCAATCCACCAATGATCCTGTGGCGAGGGGATTTATCCCCGATGGGTCGCGCAGCGGCCCCCGTTGTTTAAGCCAAAAGCAGGGGACTGCTGCGCAGTCCATCGGGGATAAATCCCCTCGCCACAGGTTTTTGCGGGTACAAAAAAGTCTGGATATCGCCCAAAACAAATGTGGGAGCGAGCTTGCTCGCGAATGCGGAGTGTCAGCCAACATTGCTGTCGGCTGACACTCCGTCTTCGCGAGCAGGCTCGCTCCCACAGGGGTAATGCGTATTGCCGGACTACCGGGTTACTGGCCCGGGATGTCCTTGCGCAGTTTCACCGGGTCTTGCTGCTTTTTCTTGCGGGCAATCGCGCCGCGCAGTTTGATGTTGATCGCCTCAACCGCCAGCGAGAAGCCCATCGCGAAGTAGACGTAGCCTTTCGGCACGTGCACGTCGAACGACTCGGCAATCAGCACGGTACCGACCACCAGCAGGAACGACAGCGCCAGCATCTTCAGCGACGGGTGCTTGTCGATGAACTCGCTGATCTTGCCCGACGCCAGCATCATCACCAGCACCGCCACAACAATCGCCGCGACCATCACCGGTACATGGGAAACCATGCCGACAGCAGTGATCACCGAATCCAGCGAGAAGACGATGTCGATAATCGCAATCTGAATGATGGTGTAGAGGAAGTTACCGCCCTTGCCGCCGGGGGTGTCGTCGCTTTCGTCTTCACCTTCCAGCGCGTGATACATCTCCTGCGAGCTCTTCCACAGCAGGAACAGACCACCGAAGAACAGGATCAGGTCGCGACCGGAAATGCCCTGGCCGAACACTTCGAACAGGTCGGCGGTGAGGCGCATGACCCAAGTGATCGACAGCAGCAACAGGATCCGCGTGATCATGGCCAGGCCAAGACCGAAGATCCGGGTGCGCTGCTGCATGTGCTTGGGCATGCGGCTGACCAGGATCGAAATCATGATGATGTTATCGATGCCGAGGACGATTTCCAGGGCGGTCAGGGTGAAGAAGGCAACCCAGATTTCGGGGTTGGTCAGCCATTCCATGTGTATTCCTTTGAGCGTGTGTTAAACCAAGACGCCAGCAAGCAGCTGGCGTGTTGGTGAGTTGATGCCGTTACAAAGTGCTGAACAGCGGGAAAGTCCCCAACAGCAATGCCGCCACAAGTATGCACATGCAGACCAGCACTGCCCACTTCAGGGTGAAACGTTGATGGTCACCGAACTCGATACCGGCCAACGCCACCAGCAAGTACGTCGACGGTACCAACGGGCTGAGCAAGTGGACGGGCTGACCGACGATCGAGGCACGTGCCATTTCCACCGCGGTGATGCCGTAATGGCTGGCCGCTTCGGACAACACCGGCAACACACCGTAGTAGAACGCGTCGTTCGACATGAAGAACGTGAACGGCATGCTCACCAGCGCCGTGATCACCGCCAGGTACGGGCCGAGGAAATCCGGAATCACTGCCAACAGGCTTTTCGACATGGCGTCGACCATGCCGGTTCCGGAGAGGATACCGGTGAAGATACCCGCAGCGAAAATCAGACTGACCACCGACAGCACACTACCGGCGTGGGCTGCGACACGATCCTTCTGCATTTGCAGGCAAGGGTAGTTGACGATCATCGCGATACTGAACGCCACCATGAACAGCACCGGCAGCGGCAACAGGCCGGCGATCAGGGTGCACATCAACACCAACGTCAGCAGACCGTTGAACCAGATCAGCTTCGGACGACGGGCATCCGGGAACTGCGAGACGCTGATTTCGCTGTGATCCATTTCATCGCCGATCAGGTGCAATTCACCGAGGCGCGCACGCTCACGTTTACCATAGAAGTAGGCAATGATCAGGATGGCCACCACACCGGCGGCCATGGCCGGGATCATCGGCACGAAAATGTCCGACGGATCGACATGCAATGCACTCGCCGCACGGGCAGTCGGGCCGCCCCACGGGGTCATGTTCATCACGCCACCGGCAAGAATGATCAGACCGGCCATGATCCGCGGGCTCATGCCGATGCGGCTGTACAGCGGCAGCATGGCGGCCACGCAGATCATGTAAGTGGTCGCGCCGTCACCATCGAGGGAAACCACGAGCGCCAGCACGGCGGTACCGACCGAAACTTTCAGCGGGTCGCCCTTGACCAATTTGAGGATCTTGCGCACGGCCGGGTCGAACAGGCCGGAGTCGATCATCAGGGCGAAATACAGAATGGCGAACATCAGCATCACGCCGGTCGGCGCCAGCTTGGTGATGCCTTCGAGCATCATCGGGCCGATCTTCGGTGCAAAACCACCGAACAGAGCGAACAGAATCGGGATCACGATCAGAGCGATCAGCGCGGACAAGCGCTTGGTCATGATCAGGAACATGAACGTGATGACCATGGCAAAGCCAAGGAAAGTCAGCATGGGAATACTCCAAGCGTAGCGCGGCTAGTGAGGTGAGCGGATCGGCGAGGGATCAGCGCAGAACGGCAAGCACGAGGCGTACGGGCGGAGTTACAGCGAGGAGGCGGGCTACAGAGGACATCAGAATCACCATTGTTGTTGTTAATTGGGCCGCGCGAGCGAGACATCACACGCATTGGCCAACCGGTCTGTTGCCGGAAGTGGAGGCGATCCTAATCGCGGAAGCTTTCAGCTACCTTTCGCTGATGAAAGCTTTGAATGAACGGTCAACCGGCCGTCGGATGCGAACTTGAGTCAATAAACACGGGAGGAGGGCGTTCAACATGAGCCAATTGCACAGCGGCGGCTGCCATTGCGGAAACATTCGTTATCAGTTCAGCGGGCCGTTGCATGACATCGCCCACTGCCATTGTTCGATCTGCCGCAAGGTCAGCGGCGGGATTGTCACGACGTGGATCAGCGTGCCGGCGGCGAATTTCCAATGGCTGGCCGGGACGCCGTCGCGGTATGACTCATCGCCAAGTTGCGCGCGATACTTCTGCCCGACCTGTGGCGCGCAACTGGCGTTGGTCACATTGCTCAGCCCCGAGAGCATCGACGTGACCATCGCCACGCTGGATCAGCCGGAGCTGGCCCCGGCCGAGCGGCATATCTGGACGGACAGCCAATTGCCGTGGCTGCATCTGGACGAACATCTACCGGGTGAAGCCGAAGAAACGCTTTGATTAGAAAATAGACAGATTCAGCGGGCGAATCGCGCCCATCCAGATCGCGTGTTCCGTGTGGTCGAGCAAGTCATTCCCCGTGTCCGGGTGCAGAAACACCACCAGGCCTTTGCGGTTCAGCGCCAGCCATGGCAGCACATCGGCAATCAGCTCGGGGCCGAAGGCCAGTTGGCAGCTCCAGTCCGGGTGCGGGCCGACCGGGCGTTCGTGGACGCGGCCCATTTTCAACGGAAACAACTGCGCGGCCTGCTCGCACAATGTCCGCGCTTGCTCAATGGTGCTGGCGTCGAAATAGACGTGGGCGTGATAACCCTTGATCGCTTGCATCTGAAAGCCTCTGAATCGGTTCGAACCCTCGGCGTTACCCGTATGTCACACGCCATACAAGGGATAACAAAAGGGATCAGCCATGAAAAATGCCGAAACCCCGGCGGTAAAAGTGGTGCTCTATGGTGCCATGAGTAGCCTGGGCGGTGCGTTGATGGCTGAGTTGCTGCGTCGCCAGCACGAAGTCATCGCCATCCTCGACGACCTCACCGCGCTCGCGCCGCGTCCGGGTCTACGTACGAAAAGCGGTGATCTGTTCGATTCCGAGCGGGTTAATCAAAGTGTGGCAGGCAGTTCGGCGGTCATCTGTTTATTGGATGCGCCGGGGTTGCCGTTCAGTAGCGACCACGTTGAACGCTCAGTGGTGCTCGGGCCGGTGGAGCAGGTACTTGCCGTAGATGCTTTGGTCGACGGTCTGCAAGCGGCGAATGTTTCGCGGCTGTTTTTGGTAGGAGAGTTCTCGGTGCTCGACGAACCGGAACTGGATGATCGCCTGCAACGCCACGCCGCCGAGGAAATCCGTGAAGCGCTGCAAAGCAGCCCGCTGCAGTGGACGCTGGTCAATGCGCCGCATGGCGTGGCCGGGCTGACGATTGAGCATTTCAGTCAGGTTGGCGGCAATCTGGAACCGGGATTGGCGGAGCCCCTGGAAAGACTGAATCGCGTGGCGGTGGGCATTGCTGATGAACTGCGGCTGAATTTGCATGTGGGTCAGCATGTAAATTTTGTGGCGGCTTCAGACTCGTAAAAGATCGCAGCCTTCGACAGCTCCTACAGGGGATCGCGTTCTTAATGTAGGAGCTGCCGCAGGCTGCGATCTTTTGACTTTCAAACCGCGATCGAAGGCAGTGCGAGTCCATCAAGGGATTCGGCACTACTCGCCTGCTCCGCCATCAACCAATCGACAAACTGTTGAATCAACATCCCACGCCGTTTTCGCTGCGGCAAAACCACGTAATAACCCAACCGCGACAGCGTCGTTTCAGCAATTGGCCGACACAACAATCCCTGACTCAGCAAGTTATCCACAAGGTGCCGCCAGCCAATCGCCACACCTTGCCCGCCAATCGCCGCTTGGATCAACAGCGTGTAATTGTCGAAACGCAACTGCCCCGGCGCAGGCGGCGTGCTGATGCCTAACTCGCGAAACAGTCCGCTCCAGTCAAACCAGTTGCTGCTGTTTTCGCCACGCAAGTGCAACAACGGCAACTCAAGCAACGCCTGAGCGGGCAAGGGCAGGGAGCGTTCCTTGAGCAATTGCGGGCTGCACACTGGGAATACTTCTTCGCTGAACAACCAATGGCTCTCGCCCTGCTTGAAGCGCCCGTCGCCAAACAGGATCGCCACGTCGATGTCGGTGCGCAGCATGTTGTGGTTGCGTTCGCTGGTGACCAGGCTGACGTCGACGTGGGGATTGGCCTCATGGAAGCGGTGCAGACGCGGCATCAGCCAGTACGCGGCGAAGGCGAAATCGGTGGCAACTTGCAGCACTTCATGTTGTTGCTGTGCGCTGATTGCGCTCAACCCTGCATCGATATTCTGCAAACCGAGGCTAACTTGCTCGAAAAGGATTGCACCGACTTCGGTTAACTCGATACCACGGTAGATGCGATCAAACAGCCGCGTGCCGAGTTGTTCCTCCAGCCGTTTGATCTGCTGGCTGATGGCCGGTTGCGTGGTGCCCAGTTCGACCGCTGCCGCAGTAAAACTGCGATGACGAGCGGCGGCTTCGAAGGCGCGTAGCAGGTCGAGCGACAGATCGCCCAAGGCTTCATACATAAGCTGTGCTTATCCTAGTCATTGCCCGGCGCGGGCTTTACCCGACAGAGCATGGACTCCATGCTCGATCGCAGCAATGTCGCATAAATATTCACTATGGAATGCCGCGATCACATGAAGCGCAAGAATATTCTTTTCATCATGGCCGATCAGATGGCCGCGCCAATGTTGCCGTTCTACGGCCCTTCGCCAATCAAACTGCCGAATCTTTCCCGCCTCGCCGAACAAGGCGTGGTGTTCGATGCCGCTTATTGCAACAGCCCGTTGTGCGCGCCGTCGCGTTTCACCCTGGTCAGTGGCCAGTTGCCGAGCAAGATCGGCGCCTACGACAACGCTGCCGATTTCCCTGCCGATGTGCCGACCTACGCCCACTACTTGCGCCGTCTCGGCTACCGCACGGCGCTGTCGGGCAAGATGCATTTCTGCGGCCCGGATCAGTTGCACGGCTATGAAGAGCGTCTGACCAGCGACATTTATCCGGCCGATTACGGTTGGTCAGTGAACTGGGATGAGCCGGACGTGCGGCCGACCTGGTATCACAACATGTCCTCGGTATTGCAGGCCGGGCCGTGCGTGCGCACCAACCAACTCGATTTCGACGAAGAGGTGGTGTTCAAGGCGCAGCAGTACCTGTTCGATCACATCCGCGAAGATGGCGATCAGCCGTTTTGCCTGACCGTATCGATGACTCACCCACACGACCCGTACACGATTCCCAAAGCGTTCTGGGATTTGTACGACGATGCCGATATCCCTTTGCCTACAACCCCGGATCAACACGAGCTCGATCCGCACTCGCAGCGCCTGCTCAAGGTTTATGACCTGTGGGATAAACCGCTGCCTGTGGATAAGATTCGCGATGCGCGTCGGGCGTATTTCGGGGCGTGCAGTTATATCGACGCCAACGTCGGCAAACTTCTGCTAACCCTCGAGGAAACCGGGCTGATCGATGACACCATCATTGTGTTCTCCGGTGACCACGGCGACATGCTCGGCGAGAAAGGCCTCTGGTACAAAATGCACTGGTACGAAATGGCCGCCCGCGTGCCGCTGTTGATCAGTGCGCCGGGCCAATTTGGTGCCGGTCGGGTCAGCGCGGCGGTGTCTACCGCTGACCTGTTGCCGACTTTCGTGGAACTGGCCGGCGGCACCCTGGAGCCGGGCTTGCCACTGGATGGCCGCTCGCTGGTCTCGCATCTGCAAGGGCAGGGCGGTCACGACGAAGTGTTCGGCGAATACATGGCCGAAGGCACTGTCAGCCCGTTGATGATGATCCGTCGCGGCGCCTACAAATTTATCTACAGTGAAAGCGACCCTTGCCTACTCTTCGACGTAAGCAACGATCCGCGCGAACTGGAAGAACTCAGTCAATCGCCGCAACATCGCCAGCTGTTCGACGATTTTCTCGCCGAGGCGCGGGCCAAATGGGACATTCCGGCGATTTACCAAGAGGTGCTCGCCAGCCAGCGCCGCCGCCGTTTTGTCGCCGACGCACTAACGATCGGCAAGCTGAAGAGCTGGGACCACCAGCCGCTGGTTGACGCCAGTCAGCAGTACATGCGCAACCACATCGACCTCGATGATCTGGAACGCAAAGCACGTTATCCACAACCCTGCCAAAACCAATAATGTTAAGGGGAAGTCCATGCGTAAGTTATCCACAGTAGTGACGGTTGGACTGCTCGCACTGAGCAGCGCTGCGGCTTTCGCCGAGCAAAGTTGCGACACGGTGAAAATGGCCGACCCGGGCTGGAGCGACATCGCCGCGACCAATGCGATCACCGGGTTTCTGCTGGACGGCATGGGCTACAAGGCCAAAGTCGACACCCTCGCGGTGCCGATCACCTTTGGCGGGTTGAAGGACGGCCAGGTGGATGTCTTCCTCGGCAACTGGATGCCGGCGCAGCAGGGCTTCTACGACAAGTTCGTCGCCACCGGCGACGTCACGCAACTGGCGAAAAACCTCGACGGCACCGAATTCACCCTCGCCGTGCCGGACTACGTGTGGGACGCGGGTGTGCATAACTTTGCCGACCTGAATAAGTATGCCGACAAGTTTGATCGCAAGATTTACGGCATCGGCTCGGGTGCGCCGGCGAACATCTCGTTGCAGGAAATCATCAAAAAGAACGACTTCGACATGGGGCAGTGGAAGCTGATCGAGTCCAGCGAACAGGCGATGCTGGCCGAAGTGTCGCGGGCGGTGAAGAAACAGAAATTCGTCACCTTCCTTGGCTGGACGCCGCACCCGATGAACGTGCAGTTGAAGATGCATTACCTGAAGGGTGGCGAGAAATACTTCGGAGACACTGGCAGCGTGTTTACGTTGACGCGTAAGGGTTATGCCGAGTCGTGTCCGAATGTGGGTAAATTGCTGACCAATCTGTCGTTCACTCAGGAGATGGAGAACAGCATCATGGCTGAGGTGGTGAACAAGAAGATCACTAATGCCGCGGCGGCGAAGGCGTGGATCAAGGCGAATCCGGCGGTGTTGGACAAGTGGCTGGACGGGGTGAAGACGGTAGACGGGAAGGATGCGTTGGCGGCGGTTAAGGCGAAGCTTTGATTGTGGGGTGGCTGGATGAGTGATCGGCTTGAGATTTTTGCCCCCTCACCCCAGCCCTCTCCCCCAAGGGGGCGAGGGGAAAGGGAGCCGATCGTTGTTGGATTCTAAACTTGCGCTCAACTCCGAAATTGCAGGTCGGTGCATCTCCACCAAACACCTCGGTCAGTCCCCTCTCCCTCCGGGAGAGGGCTAGGGTGAGGGCCCTTTCCCTGACACCCTGATAACCTTGAACAAAACCCCAACCGCGAGGATCCATGGCCTTCCCCAGCCGCCACTCTCTCTTCCCCTTCCTCACCTGGCTCCCGCGGCAATCCCGCGCCAGCGTAGGACGGGATCTGATCGTCGGCCTCAGCGGCGCAATTCTCGCGTTACCCCAGTCGATTGCCTACGCACTGATTGCCGGTCTCCCACCCGAATACGGTCTCTACGCTGCGATCATTCCGGTGTTGATCGCCTGCCTGTGGGGCTCATCGTGGCACCTGATCTGCGGACCGACCGCCGCTATTTCCATCGTGCTGTTCGCCAGCGTCAGCCCTTTGGCCGTGCCGGCGTCGCAGGACTACATCACCCTCATTCTTCTACTGACCTTCCTCGCTGGAATTTTCCAGTGGCTGCTCGGCCTGCTGCGCTTCGGCGCGCTGGTGAATTTCGTCTCGCATTCAGTGGTGCTCGGCTTCACCCTCGGTGCGGCGGTGGTGATCGCCATTGGCCAATTGCCGAACCTGTTGGGGCTGGAGTTACCGGCGAAAGCCACGGCATTGGCGAGTCTGATGGATCTGCTGCAACACCTCAGGGCTGTGGATAAACCTTCACTCGTTCTCGGCGTGGCCACAGTGGTGGTCGGCGTGGTGCTCAAACAACTGCTGCCGCGCTGGCCGACGCTGTTGATCACGCTGGTGCTGGCCAGCCTGCTGGTGTGGTTGTGGCCGGCGATGTTTGGCCATGTGCATCTGGTCAGCGCCTTCGTCGGGCGATTGCCGCCGTTCAGTGCGTTGCCGCTGGATCTGGATTTGATCCTGCGTCTGCTGCCGAGCGCCGTGGCGGTAGGCATGCTCGGGCTGGTCACCAGCCTGTCGATAGCCCGCTCGATTTCCGCTCGGTCACAACAGTTGCTCGACGCCAATCAGGAAGTCCGCGCGCAGGGTCTATCGAATATTGTCGGGGCGTTTTTTTCCGGGTCGTTGTCGGCCGGATCGTTTACCCGCTCGGGATTGAGTTATGAGGCGGGCGCCTGTTCGCCACTGGCCGGGGTGTTTTCGGCGATCTGGGTGGCGCTGTTTGCGATTTTCGGTGCGGGGCTGATTTCACACATTCCGATTCCCGCCATGGCCGGCAGCATTCTGTTGATTGCCTGGGGACTGGTCGATCATCGCGGCATCCGCGCATTGCTGCGGGTCAGCCGTGCCGAGTTCGTGGTCATGGCGCTGACCTGCCTCGCGACATTGTTACTGGAATTGCAGACGGCGATTTATGCCGGGGTGCTGGCGTCGCTGTTCTTCTATCTCAAGCGCACCTCGCAGCCGCGCGTGCAGCATTGGCGCGACGGTGAGGATGATGTGCTGCGGGTCGGCGGCTCGATCTTTTTCGGCGCCAGCCATTACCTGCAAGTGCGCTTGCAGCGGATGCACGGCGCGCGGGTGGTGATCGAGGCGCAGCAGATCAACTTCATCGATTATTCGGGGGTGGAGATGCTGCATCAGGAGGCGCGGCGCTTGTTGAGCCAGAATCGCAGCCTGACCTTGCGCCGGGCGCGGCCGCAGGTGGTAGAAGAGTTACGCAAGCTGGAAGGGCCGGAGAAATGTCCGATCCGGTTTGAGGATTGATTTCGAGATCAGCACATACCTTGTGGGAGCGAGCCTGCTCGCGAAGACTGCGGCACATCCAACATTAATGTGTCAGACAGACCGCTTTCGCGAGCGGGCTCGCTCCCACAAGGTTATTTATTGGGCCAACTGGCGGCGCAGTTCGGCCAATACTGGCGCCGTATCGGGACGCACACCCCGCCACAAAAAGAACGCCTCGGCGGCCTGCTCGGCCAACATCCCCAAACCATCCATCGACACCGCCGCGCCATGCTCGCTGGCCCAGCGGCAGAACGCCGTCGGTTCCTTGCCGTACATCATGTCGTAGCACAGGGTTTTGCCTGGCTCGATCAGGCTCGGCGCAATCGGCGGTACATCACCGGTCAGGCTCGCAGACGTCGCATTGATGATCACGTCCACCGGCTCACGCAACCAGTCAAACCCGCTCGCCGAGACCGGCCCCAGATCGCAGAACAACTCGGCCAGCAACTCAGCCTTGTCCACCGTGCGATTGGCGATGATCACCGACGCCGGTTTCTCCGCCAACAACGGTTCGAGCGCCCCGCGCACCGCGCCGCCAGCGCCGAGTAACAGGATGCGTTTGCCCGTCAGGCTGAACCCGGCATTCACCGTCAGATCCCGCACCAGCCCGGCGCCGTCGGTGTTGTCGCCGAGCAATGAACCGTCGGCGAGTTTGCTCAAGGTGTTCACCGCGCCAGCACGTTCTGCTCGGGCGGTCAGGCTGTTGGCCAGACGATAGGCGTCTTCCTTGAACGGCACGGTCACATTGGCGCCGCGACCTTGTACGAAAAAGGCTTTAGCGCAGCCGGAAAAATCGTCGAGCGGCGCCAGCAGGGTGCTGTAGTCGAGGCTCTGGCCGGTCTGTTCGGCGAACAATTTGTGAATCATCGGCGATTTGCTGTGGCCGATCGGGTTACCGAAAACGACGTAACGATCCATCAAAAATCCTCAGGCCTCGGCCAACCAGTCGCGGTCTTGCAAGAAGTACTCGGTCAGGCGCGCTTCTTCGCTGCCCGGTTCAGCCTTCCAGTCATAGCCCCAGCGCACTTGTGGTGGCAGCGACATCAGGATCGACTCGGTACGTCCGCCCGATTGCAGGCCGAACAACGTGCCACGGTCATAAACCAGGTTGAACTCAACGTAACGGCCACGGCGGAATTCCTGGAACTCACGCTGCTGCGCGGTGAACACATCATTTTTGCGGCGCTGCACAATCGGCAGATAAGCATCGATGTAGGCGTCGCCGATGGCGCGCATGAAAGCGAAACTGGTGTCGAAGTCCCACTCGTTCAAGTCATCGAAGAACAGCCCGCCGATGCCGCGCGGTTCGTGGCGATGCTTGATGTGGAAATAGGTGTCGCACCAGGCCTTGTAGCGCGGGTAGACGTCCGACCCGAACGGCGCGCAGGCCTGTTCGGCGACGCGGTGCCAGTGAATGCAGTCTTCTTCGTTGCCGTAATACGGGGTCAGGTCGAAGCCGCCGCCGAACCACCAGACCGGCTCTTCGCCTTCTTTCTCAGCGATGAAAAAGCGCACGTTGGCGTGGGACGTCGGCACATGCGGGTTGTGCGGGTGGATCACCAGCGACACGCCGAGGGCCTCGAAACCGCGACCGGCCAATTCCGGGCGATGGGCGCTGGCCGATGGCGGCAGACCGCTGCCGAAGACGTGGGAAAAGTTGACGCCGCCCTTTTCGATCAGCGTGCCATTCTCGATCACGCGGGTGCGACCGCCACCGCCGGCAGGCCGGGTCCAGGCGTCTTCGACGAAGCGCGTGCCGCCGTCTTCGCTTTCGAGTGCGGCGCAGATGCGGTCTTGCAGGTCGAGCAGATAGGCCTTTACGGCGTCGGTGCGGGTCGTCATGGCTTCACCTTGAATCGGGCGGCGCCCCGCAGGCGGGCGACGCAAATGGGCGCGTAGCATACCACCGCAGAACAGCGCGCCGCAGTTGACGAAGATCAAGCATGGGAGTTGGATAGGGGGCTCACGAAAGACCCAAGGAGAGCAGGCAGATGGCAAAGCGTATCCAGTTCCGCGCCCACGGCGGCCCCGAAGTGCTCGAATTTGTTGATTACGAACCCGCCGCGCCCGGCCCGAATCAAGTGCGCGTGGCGAACAAGGCGATTGGCCTGAATTTCATCGACACCTATTACCGCAGCGGTCTGTATGCGCCGCCAGCCTTACCATCCGGCCTAGGCGCCGAAGGTGCAGGCGTGGTTGACGCGGTCGGCAGCGGCGTCACCCGCTTCAAGGTCGGCGATCGCGTGGCCTATGGCAGTGGCCCATTGGGGGCTTACAGTGAGTTGCACGTTTTGCCTGAAGCCAATCTGGTGAAACTGCCGGATGAAATCAGTTTCGAAACCGCCGCCGGCGTGATGCTCAAGGGCCTGACCGTGCAGTACCTGCTGCGCCAGACCTATGAATTGAAGGGTGGCGAAACCATTTTGTTCCACGCCGCTGCCGGTGGTGTCGGTTCGCTGGCCTGCCAATGGGCCAAGGCGCTGGGCGTAAAGTTGATCGGCACCGTCAGCTCGAAAGAGAAGGCTGAGCTGGCCAAGGCCAATGGCGCTTGGGCGACCATCGATTACAGCCACGAAAACGTTGCCGAACGCGTGCTGGCGCTGACCGATGGCAAGAAAGTCCCGGTGGTTTACGACGGTGTGGGCAAGGACACGTGGCTGACGTCGCTGGACAGCGTTGCACCGCGTGGTTTGCTGGTGAGTTTCGGTAATGCGTCGGGCGCGGTGGACGGCGTGAATCTGGGGATTCTTGCGGCGAAGGGTTCGCTGTACGTGACCCGGCCGACGTTGGCGACTTATGCCAATAACGCGGAGAACCTGCAGCGGATGGCGGATGAGCTGTTTGAGATGATCATCAGCGGCAAAATCAAGGTGGATATCAGCCAGCGTTATTCGTTGGCTGAGGCGGCCAAGGCGCAGACTGAGTTGTCGGCTCGACGCACGACAGGGTCGACAATTCTGTTGCCTTGACGGGCCCCTTCGCGAGCAAGCTCTGCTCCTACAGTTGATGTATGTCGTTCACAAATCATTTGTAGGAGCAAAGCTGGCTCGCGATGGAGGCAACGCGGTTTTAGGCCGGCCGCACAATGTTGCCCGTGGCCAAATCACGAATCAGGCTCGGGTTCTTGCGCCCACCCAATTCCCCGCCCAACACCAGATCAATCTGCCCACGGAAATACTGTTCAACACGCAACCGCGTGCGCGCTGCCGGGCGCCCTTGCGGGTTGGCCGAGGTCGAAATCAACGGGCCGACCATCGAGCACAGATCACGCACCTGCGGATGATCGCTAACGCGCAGCGCTACCGTGTCGTGCACACCCGTCACCCATTCCGGCAACAAGCCCTGATGTGGCACCAGCCAGGTGTTCGGCCCCGGCCAGGTGCTGGCCATGCGGTCGAGCCACTCTTGCGGGAAGTCTTCGAACAGGAAGTCGAACTGGCGAATGTTGTCGGCGACCAGAATCAGGCCCTTATTGACCGAGCGATTCTTGATCGCCAGCAGCCGATCCACCGCTTCTTCATTCCACGGGTCGCAACCCAGGCCCCAGACGGCTTCGGTTGGATAGGCAATCACCGCCCCGGCGCGAATCTCTCGTGCGGCTTGTTGCACACGCCAACTGTTAACCATGAAAAAACTCTCCACAAACAGGTTTCGCGCAGTTTACCGATCTTCCTTGTAAAACCTAGCTCACCCGCGCAAACCAGCGGCCGTTTTCACTCACCGCGCGGCCATCCATTTCCAGTTCGGTCAGCGCTGCCAGCACTTTTGGTAACGCCCAGCCGCTGCTGTCGGCCAGACCTTCGCTGGTATGCGGCGCGGCGTGCAGCAACATCAGCAGCGGATGATCGACTTGCGGCGTGTCTGCGGACAGCGGCAAACGCTGCCAGCCGCGCAGGGCTTCGAGAATGTGCTCGATGGTTTCCACGAGCACCGCGCCATCGCGAATCAACTGGTGACAACCGCGCGCGCCGGGGTGATGAATCGAGCCGGGAATCGCGTAAACCTCGCGCCCCTGTTCCGCTGCCAGCCGCGCCGTGATCAAGGATCCGCTAGCAACGCTGGCCTCGACCACCAGAACGCCAAGGGACAAACCGCTGATGATCCGGTTGCGCCGTGGGAAGTTGCTCGCGGTCGGCCCGGCGTCCAGCGGAAACTCCGAAAGCACCGCGCTGCCGGAAGCGATCATCGCGTCGCAGAGGCATCGATTGCGCTGTGGATAAAAGTTTTCCAGCCCGGTGCCGAGCACCCCGACGGTCAGCCCGCCGACATCCAGCGCAGCTTGATGCGCAGCGGCATCAATGCCCAGCGCCAGACCGCTGGTGATGACAAAACCGGCCCCGGCGAGGCTGCGGGAAAACGCCGCCGCCGTGTCCATTCCCGGACGCGAAGCGCGGCGGCTGCCGACCATCGCCAACTGCGGTTTCTCCAGAATCAGTGGATCACCCGCGACAAACAGCAGCGGCGGCGGATCAGGAATCTGCGCCAGCAGTGCCGGGTAATCCGGCTGATCCCACATCAGCAAATGATGCTCCGGCCGCTCTAGCCAGCGCATTGCGTGGCTGGCGCCATCGCGCACTTGCGGGCAACGCCGCGCTTCGGCACTCGCCGCCGGCATTCCCAGCGAACGCCAGGCACTCGCGGGCGCGCTGATGGCTTTTGAGGCCGAGCCAAAGGCTTCGAGCAATTTGCTAAAACGCTTCGGGCCGATTTCCGGCAAGCGGTGCAGGCGCAGGCGCGCTTCCAGTTCTGCCGGGGAAACCGGCGCGGAGGCAGACATCATCATGGATCATCCTTGATCGTTATAAGCTCCGAACCATTCGGAACAAGCTGTGGATAACTCTGTTGGTAACTTGTGAAGCAAGCTTACGGATTTCGCACCTTGTCGAGCACCGCCAGCGAGCGCGATGCGTTAAGGACGAGGCCGTAACTGAGTTTGTCGTAGGTGCGGAACACCATCAGCAACCCGGCGCGTTCGTCGGGAATTTTCAGCGGTTGGCCAGTGATACGGTCGCGCACGGTTTCGCCGGTTTTCATGACCTCCAACACGTTGCCTTCGACCAATCCGTCGCGTTTGCCCTTGTTCAGGGTGACCACGTCCATCACGCCGATCTGAGTGACGCCGCGTGGCACGTCGATGATCACGCCGTTGATCTGGGTAGCGGGTGCGCTGGGCATGAAGGTCGAGTTGATCGAACGCTCTTCGCCGCTGAACAAGCGGTCGCCGAGGCGCACTTCCTGCGTGGTGCGTTGCAGGGCGAGGGTGGCAACGTCACCTTCGGTCGCGACGATTTCACCGCCGCCGATGTCGTCGGCGTTGATGCCGAGGAACTCCTTGGTCTGCGGATCGGTGTAGACCTTGCCCTGGCGGAAGATGCCGTAGACCGGTTGATTCGGGTCGAAATGGCCACGCGCGTAGATGCGGTCGCCGGTACCGCTGAGTACTCGTTCGGCATCGCCGGCGACGATATACGGCGCCTTGTCGAAATCTTCGGCCTTGTCGACGATGCGGTTGCTCAGCAGAAAACTGTTGATCGATTTCAGCGGAATGCTCGGAATCGCCTCGGCCACCGGGCTGGTGCGAATCCGTGGTGAGAGTTTGATGGTGCCGCGCGACTCGCCGCGATTGAGCGTCAGACGCGGCTGGCCATTGACGTAGCTGAGCGTCAGCGTGTCGCCGGGATAGATCAGGTTGGGGTTCTCAATTTGCGGATTGGCCCGCCATAACTGCGGCCATTGCCAGGGCTCGCGCAGGTATTTGCCGGAAATGTCCCAGAGTGTGTCACCCGTAACCACCGTGTATTGCTGTGGAAAACCATCCCTGAGTTGCACTTGCCCTTGCGCTACGCCGGCCGAAGCCAGCAACAGCAGGGCGAGTAGTGTTTTCCTCATGCAGTGAATCCCTTTATCATGTGCGTTCGCGTGAACCGTCAGAGCCCCCGTGGCTCGCTTGAGCAAAATGCACAAGCTACGCTTCACAAACGGTAGCCTGCATCTTCGGACCTGCCAGGCCATCGACCCGACTTTACTCAACACGTGCAGCAATCAAAGCCTATGGCCATTTTAGACATCCTCGAATTTCCGGACCCGCGTCTGCGCACTATCGCCAAACCTGTGGCTGTAGTGGACGACGAAGTGCGTCAGTTGGTCGACGACATGTTTGAAACAATGTATGAAGCGCCGGGCATCGGCCTCGCCGCGACCCAGGTCAACGTGCACAAACGTATCGTCGTGATGGACCTTTCCGAAGACCGTACCGAGCCCCGGGTGTTCATCAACCCCGAGTTCGAATCGCTGACCGAAGAAATGGAGCAATACCAGGAAGGCTGCCTCTCGGTACCGGGTTTCTACGAAAACGTCGACCGCCCGCAGAAGGTCAAGATCAAGGCGCTGGACCGCGACGGCAAGCCCTATGAACTGATCGCCGAAGGCCTGCTCGCGGTGTGCATCCAGCACGAATGCGACCACCTCAACGGCAAATTGTTCGTCGATTACCTGTCCACGCTCAAACGCGACCGGATCAAGAAGAAACTGGAAAAGCTCCACCGCCAGAACGCTTGATGCCCCTCCTTCAAAGGCTTGCTGCGGCAAGCCTTTTTCTTTTCAAGAGACGCCTTCCATGACTGAGCCACTGCGCATCGTTTTTGCCGGTACCCCGGAATTTGCCGCCGAACACCTCAAGGCCCTGCTGAGCAGCCCTTACGAGATCGTTGCGGTCTACACCCAACCGGATCGTCCGGCCGGTCGCGGGCAAAAACTGATGCCGAGCCCGGTCAAACAGCTCGCGCTGGAAAATAATATCCAGGTGTTGCAGCCGCCGACGTTGCGCAACGCTGACGCTCAAGCCGAGCTGGCCGCGCTGAAGCCGGATTTGCTGGTGGTGGTCGCCTACGGCCTGATCCTGCCGCAAGTGGTGCTGGATATTCCGCGCTTGGGTTGCATCAACAGTCACGCATCGTTGCTGCCACGCTGGCGCGGTGCGGCGCCGATCCAGCGCGCCGTCGAACACGGTGATGCCGAAAGCGGCGTGACCGTGATGCGCATGGAAGCTGGCCTCGACACCGGGCCGATGCTGCTCAAGGTCGTCACGCCGATCACGGGCGAAGACACTGGCGGCTCCTTGCATGATCGTCTCGCCGAGATGGGCCCGCCGGCCGTGGTGCAAGCGATTGCCGGTCTGGCCGCAGGCACGCTGGAAGGCGAAGTGCAGAACGATGAACTCGCCACTTACGCGCACAAATTGAACAAAGACGAAGCACGTATCGACTGGAGCCGTCCGGCGGTTGAACTGGAGCGACTGGTGCGCGCCTTCAATCCATGGCCGATCACCCACAGCACCCTTAACGGTGAAGCGCTGAAAGTGCTGGCGGCGACCATTGCCGAAGGCAACGGCGCGCCGGGTGAAATCCTCAGCGCCAGCAAGGACGGCCTGGTCGTCGCGTGCGGCGAACAGGCGCTGTGCCTGACCCGCCTGCAGTTGCCCGGTGGCAAAGCGCTGAACTTCAGCGATCTGTTCAACAGCCGCCGTGAGAAATTCGCTGTCGGCACGGTGCTCGGCGCAGCGGTGGACGCGCAATGAACCCGCGTCTGGCCGCCGCCAAGGCACTCGCCGCCGTGCTCAGCGGCAAAGCTTCGCTGAACAGTTCACTGCCGACACAACTGGACAAGGTCGAGGATCGCGATCGCGGTTTCACTCAGGATCTGGCGTTCGGCACCGCGCGCTGGCAGCCACGCCTGTCGGCACTGGCGGAAAAACTTCTGCAGAAACCGTTCAAAACCGCCGATGCCGATGTCGAGGCGTTGCTGCTGGTCGGCCTCTACCAATTGCTCTACACCCGCGTGCCGGCCCACGCCGCCATCGGCGAAACCGTCGGTTGCGCCGACAAGCTGAAAAAACCTTGGGCCAAAGGCCTGCTCAACGCGGTGTTGCGTAACGCTCAGCGCGAAAGCGAGACGATTTTTGCCGAACTGGAGCGTGATCCGGTGGTGCGTACCGCTCATCCGCGCTGGCTGCAAAAGTCCCTCAAGGCTTTCTGGCCGGAACAGTGGGAAGCCATCTGCGAAGCGAACAACGCGCATCCGCCGATGATCCTCCGGGTCAACCGCCGCCATCACAGCCGCGACGCCTACCTCGGCTTGCTGACTGAAGCCGGAATTGCCGCAACGCCCTGCGTTTACAGCCGCGACGGCATCATTCTCGAAGCCGCCGCCGATGTGCGAAGCCTGCCGGGTTTTGCCGAAGGCTGGATCAGCGTGCAGGACGAAGCCGCGCAACTGGCCGCCGACCTGCTCGACCTGGCGCCAGGCCAACGCGTGCTCGACGCCTGCTGCGCGCCGGGTGGCAAGACTTGTCACATCCTCGAAGCCGAAGCGGCGCTGGCCGGCGTGGTCGCGGTGGATCTGGAAGCCAAGCGTCTGGTGCGCGTGAAGGAAAACCTTGAGCGCCTCGGCCTCAACGCCGAACTGATCGCCGCTGACGGTCGCGACACCGAAAAATGGTGGGACGGCAAACCGTTCCAGCGCATCCTGCTCGACGCGCCGTGCTCGGCCACCGGCGTGATCCGCCGCCATCCGGACATCAAGCTGACCCGTCAGCCGGACGACATCGTCGCCCTCGCGCAACTGCAAGGCGAGCTGCTCGACGCCATGTGGAAAACCCTCGAAGTCGGCGGCATTCTGCTTTATGCCACCTGCTCGACGCTGCCGACCGAGAACACCGAAGTCATCGCCGCGTTTCTTGAGCGCACACCGGGCGCCCGCGAACTGGATCTGGCCACCACGGCCGGAATCAAACAGCCCCATGGTCGCCAATTGCTGGCCCAGCAGGGCGGGCATGACGGGTTCTACTACGCCAAGCTGATCAAGATCGCTGCCGCACGCGGCTAAATGGATTCAATGGAGTGACTGGATGAAAATCATCATCCTCGGGGCAGGGCAGGTCGGCGGTTCGCTGGCTGAGCACCTCGCCAGCGAAGCCAACGATATCACCGTGGTCGACACCGACGGCGAACGCCTGCGCGACCTCGGCGATCGTCTCGACATCCGTACCATTCAGGGCCGAGGCTCGTTGCCGACGGTGCTGCGTCAGGCCGGCGCAGACGACGCCGATATGCTGGTGGCGGTGACCAACAGCGACGAAACCAACATGGTCGCCTGTCAGGTCGCCCACACGTTGTTTCACACGCCGACGAAAATCGCCCGAGTGCGCGAAGCTTCGTACCTGACGCGCGAAGAGCAGTTGTTCCAGAACGAAGCGATTCCGGTCGACGTGCTGATCAGCCCCGAGCAAGTGGTGACCAATTACATCAAGCGCCTGATTGAATATCCGGGCGCGTTGCAAGTAATCGACTTCGCCGGAGGTCAGGCGCAACTGGTCGCGGTGCGCGCCTATTACGGCGGGCCGCTGGTCGGTCAGCAACTGCGCCAGTTGCGTGAACACATGCCGAATGTCGAAACCCGCGTCGCAGCGATTTTCCGTCGTGACCGGCCGATCTTGCCGCAGGGCGACACGGTGATCGAGGCCGACGATGAAGTCTTCTTCATCGCCGCGCGTGAGAATATTCGCGCAGTGATGAGCGAAATGCGCCGTCTCGACGAAACCTACAAACGCATCGTCATTGCTGGCGGCGGACAGATCGGTGAGCGCCTGGCCGAGGCCATCGAAAGCCGTTATCAGGTGAAAATCATCGAGATGAACCCGGCGCGCTGCCGCTATCTCTCCGACACCCTCGACAGCACCGTGGTGCTGCAGGGCAGCGCGTCCGACCGCGATTTGCTGCTGGAAGAGAACATCGCCGACGCCGATATCTTCCTCGCGCTGACCAACGATGACGAAGCCAACATCATGTCTTCGCTACTGGCGAAACGGCTGGGGGCGAAGAAGGTCATGACGATCATCAACAACCCGGCCTACGTCGACCTGATTCAGGGCGGCGACATCGACATCGCCATCAGCCCGCAACTGGCGACCATCGGCACGTTGCTGGCGCACGTGCGCCGTGGCGATATCGTCAGCGTGCACTCACTGCGCCGCGGTGCGGCGGAAGCGATCGAGGCGATTGCTCACGGTGATGCGAAATCGAGCAAGGTCATCGGCAAACCGATCGAAAAGATCGGCCTGCCGCCGGGCACCACGATTGGCGCGGTGATCCGCAACGAACAAGTGATCATCGCCCACGACGACACGGTGATCGAAGCGGGCGACCATGTGATTCTGTTCCTTGTGGATAAAAAGCATATTCGCGATGTGGAGAAGCTGTTTCATGTGGGGCTGAGCTTTTTCTGAGGTTGATCGTTCCCACGCTCCGCGAGGGAATGCAGCCCGGGATGCTCTGCGTCCCAAGAGCGGACGCAGAGCGTCCATTGAGGCATTCCCACGCGGAGCGTGGGAACGATCACTGAAGCGAGGGTGCAAAAATGCTCGAATCCCTGGAAAAAATGCTCGCCAAGGGTGTGGATAACTCTCTGCTGCGCTTCGGCCTGGGCAAGGGCTATCTGGATCAGGGCGAAAACGCCAAGGCTGCCGAACATTTCCAGCGCTGCGTCGGCTTCGATCCGAAGTATTCCGCCGCGTGGAAACTGTTGGGCAAGGCGCAACTGGCGCTGGGCGACACTGCCGCCGCACGTCAGGCGTGGGAACAAGGTCTGGAAGCCGCCCGCGCCCATGGCGACAAGCAGGCCGAGAAGGAAATGACGGTGTTTTTGAAGAAACTCGATCGTCAGGCGCAGTGACGTTCTACAAGTAGCGCAAACCGATGCCTTCGGCGTCGACCGTTACCACTTCCATTCGCACCCGTGGCGCGCCTGTGGGTAAATCCTGAACCTGGCCATAGACGACCGCACCTTTGGGCAACGAAGCCAGGCTCGGATGCTGGACATATACCCCGGTGGGCGACAGGTTGCGGGTTTGCCCGAGGCATTCGCCGAAGCTGTCGTGGGTGATTTTGATGCGGAAGGATTTGCGGTGTTCGGACATCTTGGTGCGCCCTTTTTTGAACGTTTCTGTGGATAACCTCAAGCAGGATCAAAAGATCGCAGCCTGCGGCAGCTCCTACAGGTTATCCACAGAGTGTGCCAACTTCGTCAGTACCAGCGTTCTTCGCCGGGTGGGCGCTTTTTGAAGCGCTTCATGCTCCACATGTATTGGCTCGGATAGGCGGCGACGTAGCGCTCGACGACTTTGCTCATTGCTGCGCAGGATTCGGCGGTATCGGTGCTGTACATGGCTTCGGGCGCGGCTTCGAGGATCACTTTGTAGCCAGAACCGTCGGGCAGGCGCAGCGCATGCAGGAACACGCCGACGGCTTTGCCACCGGCCAACATGTTCGGCACGAATTTGCTGGTCAGCGCCTGCGTGGCGAAGAACGGCACGAAGATCCCGGCGGATTCGGCCGGTTCCGGGTCAGCGGGGATGCCCACTGCACCACCTTTGCGCACTTCCTTGATAACGCTGAGGATGCCTTCCTTGGTGGAGGCGGCGACCTTGTTGCCCAGTTGCACGCGCTGTTTGCGCAGCAATTCGTCCACAGCTTTGAGCTTCGGCGGGCGATAGAAAATGATCGGTTTGCACTGACTGCAATAGAAGTGGTTGAGCACTTCCCAGTTGCCGAGGTGGCTGGTGATGCCGACCACGCCTTTGCCCGAGGCCAAAGCGTCTTTCAGCACGTCGAGGCCTTCGACTTCGCGCACCAGATCGATCGAACGCTGCGCCGGCCAGATCCACGCGCAGGCGCTTTCGGTCAGCGACTTGCCGATGTCTTTTAGGCTCTGCCCGACCAGACGCTCACGTTCGGCCGGATCCATCTGTGGAAAACATTTGGCGAGGTTGATCCGCACCACGTCGCGGGAGCGGTTGGGGGTTTTCCACATGATCCAGCCGATCGCCGAACCCACGGCCTGCACGGCCCGCCATGGCAGCAGGGCAAACAGCCGCAGAGCGCCTACCAGCAAGGCGCCTTTAAACTTTTCCACAGGTCACTCCTGATCTTGTGCGGTGCGCGAGGCGGCCATTCTAACCGGCGTTGACGAGCTGCGCGTAGCGGTCGCAGTCGCGGGTGTGATCCATGACCATGCCCGAAGCCTGCATCAGCGCGTAGCAAATGGTCGGGCCGACGAACGTGAAACCGGCCTTTTTCAGGGCTTTGCTCATCGCCAGCGCTTCGGGGGTGATCGCCGGGACTTCGCTGCGATCCTTGAAATGATTGATGATCGGTTGGTCGTTGACGAACGACCAGAGGAAGGCCACCGGATCCTCCAGCGCCAGCCAGGCCTGGGCATTGCGGCGGGCGGCGTTGAGTTTGAGGCGGTTGCGGATGATCCCCGGATCGAGCATCAATTCGTCGATTTCGGCGTCGCTCATCTGCGCCACGCGCTGCACGTCGAAGCCGAACAGCACCTCGCGATAACGCTCGCGTTTGCGCAGCACGGTGATCCACGACAGCCCAGCCTGGAACCCTTCGAGCAAAAGCAACTCGAACAAACCCTGCGCATCGCGTAGCGGCGTGCCCCACTCCTGATCGTGATAAGCCATGTACAGCGGATCTTCGGTACACCA
>NZ_JBIUVN010000039.1:0-37506 GCF_044742965.1 Pseudomonas sp. NPDC087804
TGGTAGTGTGGGGTTTCCCCATGTGAGAGTAGGTCATCGTCAAGATTAAATTCCGAAACCCCAATTGCGAAAGCAGTTGGGGTTTTGTTTTGCCCACAGGAAAGTTTTTGCACGGTTCATCGAACAAATTTGCACAGTTATTTTCGAACCAGAACACTAGAATAGCCCCACCTTTTTTGGAGCCAGAGCCTTTATGTCAGAGTCGGTTGACGCCCCCGGGCTGTCAGATCTACCGCTGGAAGACTTGGTGGCCTGTCACGAGTGCGACCTGCTGATGCGCAAGCCAACACTTGCCCACGGCGAGAAAGCCCTCTGCCCCCGCTGCGGATACGAGTTGTACGCCCATCGCCATAACGTGGTGCAGCGCAGCCTTGCCCTGGTGATTGCGGCACTGCTGCTGTACATACCAGCGAACTTTTTGCCGATCATGCAGCTCAATCTACTCGGGCAGTCTTCGGATGATACGGTCTGGAGTGGCGTGCTCGGTCTGTTCAATACCGGCATGCAAGGCGTATCGATTGTTGTGTTCCTGTGCAGCATGGCCATTCCGCTGCTCAAGTTGCTGTGCCAATTGTTTGTGCTGCTGACGATCCGTTTCGATATCGGTCGCAGCTATGGCTTGTTGCTCTACCGCATTTACCACCACCTCAAAGACTGGGGGATGCTCGAGGTTTACCTCATGGGCGTACTGGTGGCGATCGTCAAACTGGCGGACATGGCCGCCATCACCGTCGGCCTTGGCCTGGCGTGTTTTATCGGCTTGTTGCTGGTTCAGGTCTGGCTGGAAGTGGTGATGTCGCCGCACCAGATCTGGCAGGCGTTATCAGGGGAAGATGCTCATGCGGGCGATTGATGCAGGCATTCTGACGTGCACCGAATGCCACGAGTTGAACCGGCAGGAAGCGGACAACGATGAACAAACCTGCACCCGCTGCGGTGCATTGGTTCACGCGCGCCGGCCGAACAGCCTCACCCGTACTTGGGCCCTGCTGATCACGGCGGCGATTATCTACATACCGGCCAACGTATTGCCGATCATGACTGTCAGTTCTTTGGGTCAAGGTGACCCAAGCACGATCATGTCCGGCGTGATCCAGTTGGTGCAGCACGGCATGATCCCGATTGCTGCCGTAGTGTTCATCGCCAGTATTCTGGTGCCGACTTTCAAACTGGTGGGCATCGCACTGCTGCTGTTTTCAGTGCAACGCAAACAACCGCTGTCGGCTCGGCAGCGCATCTGGATGTACCGTTTTATCGAGTTCATTGGCCGCTGGTCGATGCTCGATATTTTTGTGATCGCCATTCTGGTGGCGGTCGTCAATTTCGGCCGCTTAGCCAGTGTCGAAGCCAATCTTGGCGCCATCGCCTTCGCCAGTGTGGTGATTCTGACGATGCTTGCCGCAGTAACTTTTGATCCCCGACTGATTTGGGATAACACGGAGTCGGACGACGACCATGACTGATTTGCCCGTAGCGAAAACCCGACCGGCCTCGAACTGGTCTGCCATTTGGGTACTGCCTCTGATCGCGTTGATCATCGGTGGCTGGCTCGGCTGGCGTGCCTATTCCGAAACCGGCATCGAGATCCAGATTCGCTTTGAAAGCGGCGAAGGCATCCAGGCCAACAAGACCGAGATCATGTACAAGGGCATGTCGGTCGGTAAGGTCAAAACGCTGAAGCTCGACGACGAGGGCAACTCCAAAGGCGTCATCGCCACCGTCGAGATGAACAAGGACGTCGAGCAATACCTCAAGACCAGCACGCGTTTCTGGCTGGTCAAACCGAGCGTAACTCTGGCCGGCATCACTGGTCTGGAGACGTTGGTCTCAGGTAACTACGTCGCTATCAGTCCCGGCGAAGGCGAGCCCGCGCGCAAGTTCAAGGCGCTGGCCGAGGAGCCGCCGCTGTCCGACGCCAAACCTGGTCTGCACTTGACCATCAAGGCTGATCGTCTCGGTTCGCTGAGCCGTGGCAGCCCGGTGTTCTACAAGCAAATCAAAGTCGGTCAGGTCAAAAGCTATGTGCTGTCGGAAGATCAAAGCACCGTTGAGCTCAAAGTGTTCATCGAACCGACCTACGCCAAACTGGTGCGCAAACACACACGTTTCTGGAACGCCAGCGGCATCAGCATCGACGCGAACCTGTCCGGGGTCAAAGTGCGCAGCGAATCGCTGGCCAGCATCGTCGCCGGCGGTATCGCCTTCGCCACACCGGAGAATCGCAAGGACAGTCCGCCAACCGATCCGAGCCTGCCATTCCGTCTCTACGAGGACTTCGACGCTGCCGCTGCCGGTATTCGTGTGAAGGTCAAACTCAGCGACTTCGAAGGCCTGCAGGCTGGCCGTACGCCAGTGATGTACAAAGGCATTCAGGTCGGCAACCTGAAAGCATTGAAAGTCGATGCCGATCTGAACAGCGCCACCGCCGAGCTGACCCTCGATCCGTTGGCCGAAGATTATCTGGTGGAGGGCACTCAGTTCTGGGTGGTCAAACCGTCGATCTCGCTGGCCGGCATCACGGGTCTCGAAGCGCTGGTGAAAGGTAACTACATCGCCGTGCGTCCGGGTGACAAAGGTGCCGCCCCGAAACGTGAGTTCGAAGCACGTCCGAAAGCGCCACCGCTGGATCTGCGTTCGCCGGGTCTACACTTGGTGCTGTTCACCGACACGCTGGGTTCGATCGATGTCGGCAGTCCGATCTTGTACAAGCAGGTCAAGGTCGGTTCGGTACAGAGCTACCAATTCTCCAAGACGCGCAAACAGATCATCGTCGGCGTGCACATCGAGAAGGAATACGAAAACCTGGTCAACGCTTCGACGCGGTTCTGGAATGTCAGCGGTGTCACGTTGACTGGCGGGTTGACCGGCGGCATTCAGGTCAAGAGTGAATCCCTGCAAACCCTGATGGCCGGCGGTATCGCCTTCGAAACACCGCAGGCCAAGGCACCGCTGCAGAAACGCATTCCGCGTTTCCGTCTGTTTGCCAATCATGACGACGCCAGTAAAAAAGGCAGCGTAGTAACGATCAAAGTCGATCGCGCCGACGGTCTCAGCAGCGGCACGCCGGTTCGTTTCAAAGGGCTGGATGTCGGCAAGATTGAAAGCGTTGATCTGACTGACGACTTGCAATCGGTCATCCTCACCGCGCGCATCACGGAAGTGCCGGAGAAGATTGCCCGGGTTGGCAGTCAGTTCTGGGTGGTCAAGCCAGAGCTCGGCCTGATCAAGACAGAGAATCTGGAAACCCTGGTGACCGGCAAGTACATCGAAGTGCAGCCGGCGGCCAAAAACCTTGGCCCGCAGAAGAACTTTGTCGCGCTGGCCAATGCGCCGGAAGTCACCAAACAAGAGGCGGGTCTGAGCCTGGTGTTGAGCGCCGCTCGCCGTGGTTCGTTGAAGCCGGGTGTGCCGGTGACTTACCGTGAAATTACCGTGGGTAAAGTCACCGGTTATGAACTGGGTCAGACCGCTGATCGCGTATTGGTGCACATTCTGATCGAGCCGAAATACGCGCCGCTCGTACGCAGTGGCAGCCGCTTCTGGAACACCAGCGGTGTCGGGTTTGATATCGGTTTGTTCCACGGGCTGACGGTGCGCACCGAATCGCTGGAGACGGCGATTCAGGGCGGCATCGCATTCGCTACGCCGGATGGTGAGCGGATGGGCGGTCAGGCTCGGGCGGAGCAGACGTTCCCGTTGTTCGACAAGTTTGAGGATGAGTGGCTGACGTGGGCGCCGAAGATTTCGCTCGGTAAGTAAATCCTGCGGTGTTTGAAGTGGGGCCATCGCGAGCAGGCTCACTCCTACAGGGGAACGCATTCCAACTGTAGGAGTGAGCCTGCTCGCGATAGGGCCCGCAAAATCAGCACAAACCCCAAGGCATAAAAAAGGGCCGCGATCCCAGCAGATCGCGGCCCTTTTTTTATCTTCAGTTAACGCCGATCAAACCGCATCCAGCTCCGGTTCATCCGCTTCAACATTCACCGTGGCCTTCACCACATCATGGCGACGGATGTACTTCCAGTCCGCCTCATCAATGTAGATCCCCGCCGGGCCACTGCCGCCTTCCAGGTCAATCGCGACACTCGCGCAGACCTGCGGCTTCACGCTCGCCAGAATCGGCACGAAGCCCAGTTGCAGGCTGGTTTCCAGCAGTGCGGCCTGGTTCTTCTCATCGATGTCCGCCGCCTCGTCGAGGTAGTACGGCAGACGCACGCGGCCGGCCTGATCGCGATCCATCAAGTGCAGCAACAAGTACATGTTGGTCAGCGCCTTGATGGTCATGGTCGTGCCGTTGGACGCCGCGCCGTCGATGTCGGTGTGGATCACCGGCTGGCCGTTGACCTTGGTGATCTCGAACGCCAGTTCGAACAAGTCCTTGAGACCGAGCTGGTTGTGGTTTGCCGCCACCAACCGCGCCAGGTATTCCTTGGCCTCTTCGTTCTTGTTGTCCTGCTCGGCGCTTTGGCTGAGATCGAACACAGACAGGGTTTCGCCTTCTTCGTACTGACCGGCGCTGTGGATGATCTGATCGATGTGCTTGAGCGCTTCCTTGTTCGGCGCGAGAACGATGCGGAAGCTCTGCAGGTTGGAGACCTGACGCTTGTTGATCTCGCGGTTGAACAGCGCCAGTTGATGCTCAAGGCTGTCGTAGTCGCTGCGAATGTTGCGCAACGTTCGGGCGATGTCGGTAACCGCTGCGCGACGGGCCTTGCCCAGCGTCAGTGCTTCATCGGTACGGTGCGCGTAAGCGTTGATCAGCAGCGACAGACGGCGCTCCATGTCGTCTTCGCTGTCGAACTTGGCCACACCTTTGAGGCGCACTTGCGCGTACAGCGCTTCGATCTGACCGTCAGCGCGGAGCAAGCCTTGCCAGCTGTCCTGGTAGTCGTTGAGCAGCGGCAGCAGGTTGTCCATCGAATCGTCGACCGGATCCATGAACGGCGTACCGAACGGCAGATCCGCCGGCAGCAACTGACGACGGCGCAATGCATCGTCGAGCGTGCGTTGCTTGGCTTCCATATCAGCGATCTGGCGGCCGACCAGTTGCAGCTTGGCCGACAGTTGCTGGACGCGTTCGGTGAAGGCATCGCTGGAACGCTTGAGTTCGTCCTGTGCGCCTTCCATCTGCGCCAGTTGCTCGAGCTTGTCGCCTTCTTCAGCGCTCAACGTTTGCGTGCGACGGAAATCTTCCAGCGCCTTTTGCGCGTCCAGCACTTGCTGGTACAGCGCTTCGGTCTGGGTCTTGCTCGCCGAGCGGTCAGCGGCCACCGCTTGCTGGGTTTTCAGTTGCTTGAGTTCTTTTTCCAGACGCTCTTTCTGGTCGCGCAACGCGGCACGGTCAGCCAGCGCTTGCAGGGCCGGCGGCTCGATATTGGAGATATCGATCGACAGGCCCGGCACTTCGAAGCGCTCGCCTTTGAAGCCATCGAGGATCAGCTCCATCGATTTGACCCACTGGCCATCCTCGTCGAGGGCGATGCCGTGTTCGCCCAATGGCAGGCTGAACAGCGCGCTGTTGAACAAACGCATCAGGCGCTCGACGTCCTGTTGCGAAAACTCTTCGCGCAGGCGGGCATAGCTGTTGTTGTCGGCGTGGTCGAGTTGCTGCTTCACCGACTTCAGGCGTTTTTCCAGATCGCGCAGACGCTCTTCGAGATCTTCTGCACTGAACTGACGCGATTGCGCCAAGGCGCCGGCGAGTTCGTCGTGGGCGTCTTTGGCCGCGAGCAATTGTTGCTCCAGCACTTTGACGTCATCGACCAAAGCAAAGCGATTCTTCAGTACCGACAGCTCGCCGAGCCAGCGCTGGATGCCGGAAATTTCCCGCTCCAGACGCATCAATTCCTGGGTACCGCCGCGCTGATTGTTTTGCAGGCTGTCCTGCTCGCCACGGTAGTGGTCGGCCTGAATGGTCAGCTCTTCCTTGCGCGCACTGGCGTAATCCGACCAAGTACCGAGCAACGAATCGAGCAGCGGCGACAGCCGATGCAGCTTGCCGCGCAGCACGTCGCGCTGTTTCACGCCGTTGGCCAAGGCTTCAACCAACGGGCCGGCAGCGACCAGCGAGTTGTAGTCCTGTTCCATACGACGCACGTCGCGGAAGGCTTCTTCGCACGCGGCGATGTAATCGACACTGCCGGAACGCAGGCTGTGTTCGAAGGCATCGAGGAACAACTGCTTGAGTTTGGCCGCGGTGATTTCGCGCATGTGCAGCAGGTTGATGAACAGTGCGCGGAAGGTCTTCAGGCTCTGCTCGCTGGTGGAGCGCAGCGGGATCAGGGTCAGATCCAAAGGAATAGACGTGTGACCGCCCACCAGCAAACGACGCAGTTCATCCGGCTTGAGTTCGTAGGCTTTCAGGCCTTCTTTCTCAAGGTTGCTGAACAGCTCTTTCTGGCGCAGGCAGGTGTCGTTCTTCTGGTAATGCGCCAGATCGAGCTTGCCGGCGTAGGCGAAGAACTGGTGACCGAAACCACCGCCCGGGCCGCGCCCGACCACGCCGATCACGTGCGGGCCGTGCGGCAGGTTCACTTCGACAAGGATGTAACTGGTGTCGGAAGCGAAGTAAAAGCGCCGCGATTGTTCGAGGCTGTACTTGCCGAAACTCATGTCCGACATGCGCGCCAGAATCGGGAACTGCAAGGCGTTGATCGACGCCGATTTACCGAGGTTGTTCGCGCCGTAAACCGACAACGGTTCTTCCAGCGGAAACAGGCCGAGGCTGTAACCGGCGGTGTTCAAAAGGGCAAAGCGGCGGATGCCGTAGCGTTCCTGGCTCATGCGTCGGACTCCTGTTCTTCGGCAATGGCGCGGGCCAGTGCGTCTTCTTCGCTTTCTTCATCGAACTCGGTGAGATCAAGCGGATCGTCGGTTTCGAGGAATTTGGCTTCGGCCGCTTCGTCGATCAGCACCGGCGCTGGCAGCGGCAATACGCTGTGCACGCTGGCCGCCAGATCGCGGTCTTGCTGCACCGACAGGCACACGTCGAGGAAACGGTGCATCGGTGGCAGGAAGCGGTACACACCGTTTTCTTCGCCGGCGAACCCGAGTTGAGTCATGCGGCGCATGATCTTTTCTTCGAGCTCTTCGACGGTCTGCACCTCGGCCTGAATAAACAGGTCGCGGTATTTCTCCAGCAGCGACGGCAACTCTTCGCGGCCGAGGCTGCCGCCATCGAGCACGGCGATCGGGTCGCGGCCCTGATCGGCCAGATGCTCGACGAGGATGAAGGTGAACAGCGCCAGACGCTGCGCCGTCTTGTTCACCGCCGCAGCGGCCATGTCCGGCACAAAGTAGTAGAAACCACGGGTGTCGCAGACCAGTTCAAACCCCAGCGCCTTGAACAGCGTGCGGTATTGATCCTGGAAATTCGACAGTTGTGCGTACAGCTCCGGGTCGCGGCGGCTGACGTGGTAACCCTTGAACAGCTCGCGGAAGATCGGTGCCAGTTGGGACAGTTCGGAGAGATCAAGATGCATTGGGGATGCTCGCAGAATCCTCGGCGGCATTGTCGCGGGCCGAGAGCAGGGCGAAGGAGCGCAGGCTGACCTGGTGCTCATGAGTGTGGTAGTCGCGGCGTTCCAGACGCTCGCGGGTGAAGCGTTTTTCCCGCGACAGGCGCGAGAACCAGTAGAGCAATTCGTCGGTGGCGCCGTCCGGTTCCTGCTCGAGCAGCCAGGTCATCAGATCCGGCATTGGCAGGGATTCTTCGCAACGGTCGACCATCTCGCGCACGGTGCGTGGTGCGCGTGGGGCTTCGCCTTTCTGGGTTTTGTGCGCTTTCGGGAAGCGTGCCGGTTTCGGTTCGAAACGCGCCAGCGCGTACACGTAGGCTTCGACCTGACTGGCGCTGCCGAGGAAAGTACTTTGCGGGCGAGTAAACATCGGCATCGCGGCTTGCGGCACGGCGTCGATGCCTTTGCGGCGGATCGCCGCCAGTGCGAGCGCGGCGCCACGGGTCACGGCGTTGTGCCGGCGGGCTTCTTCACGCAGCGGCAGCAACAGTTCGCGGGCATGCCGCAGAGTCAACTGAGCGCTGGTCTGCATTTCGAGGATGCGCGCGTGGGTGCGCAGCAGCATGTCATCGTCAACCAGATGGCCGAGGCGCTGTTGCTCGCTGAGCATTTTCAGCAGCACGGTTTCGACCTTGCGCACGCCTTGTTCGAAGGCGCCGTCGGCGTTCACCAGATCGATCATCGGCTCGACGTATTCGTCCCACGTCGCCAGTACTTCGGCGTAACGCTGACGCAGCGGAATCTGCCGGTCACTGGTCTTGGCGCGTTCTGCCACCGCCACCAGCGCTTGTTCGTCGTTGTCGAGTTTCTTCAGAACATCGCGCACGCGCATGTCGAGCAAACGCAGCTGACGGGCGAGGTCGTGACCGTCGCGAACATCGAACGCATCCTGAATGTAACCGGCCAGGCGTTCGAGGTGACGCAAATAGGCTTCGATTTCCAGGCACAGGCCCAAACGGTGTTCACGACGCAGGTAAGCGAGGAAGTCGTGAATCTGCGCATTGAGCTCGAACCGGTTCGGGCTTTTCGCCACCGGCACCAGAATATCGAGGCGAATCCACACGTCGAGCAGGCTGGTAATGTCCTGCGGCGTGCTGTCCAGTTGTTGGGCGGCCAGTTGCGTGCGCAGTTCGTTGAGGCTCAATGTGCCTTGGTCGAAGTGCTCACACAAAGGCTCCAGAAGCGCCCAGTGTTCAGCGAGGGCGCGCAAGACGCGCTTGGGTTCGATCATCGGAATGCCCGGCTGGTTGGCAATGAAAAGCGGCGATTGTACTGCATCGCAGCCGATACGATTCAATCCAGGGACAGGCTGTTGTTTTTCTTTCGGTCAAGTGTATCGATCAACAACGGGCGATCTTGGGCGAAGGGCGGTAGAATCAGCCCACTTCAGTTATCCACAAGTGGCCGACCCTTTGCTTATCGAGTCCCGCCGCCGCGCCTATTTGAACGCCATGCAGGTGGTCAATTGGCTGCCGCGCACCGAATTGCCCTTCGCCGCCCCCTCGCGCCCCGAGCTGCTGGACATGCCCGAGCCCGAGGTAGAAGCGCCGGTGCCCGCGCCTCAGGCCGAAGCGCCGGTGCAGCCTGTTGCGCGCCCGAGCGAACGGCCGAAGATCGAAGTGCCGCGCCCGTCGCTGGCGAGCACGCGAACCAACGCCAAACCGGTGGAGGAGGCCGACGACACGCCAGTCGTCGCCAAGCCCGCGCCGGTGCCGCCGCCGCGTTTCGCCCTGCAATTATTGCGGGCCGGACGTTGCCTGCTGCTGGTCGAGTTACCCACAGGCGAACCGTTCCAGAGCCGTGATCCTGCTTATTTATTGCTCAAAGACATGCTGCGTGCCGCCGGCCTGCCGGATGCACCGCAAATCGTCGGCGAGCCAGTGCGTTGGCCGTGGCTCAATCGCGGCACCATGGATCAGGGCCCGGATGCGGCGCGCGACTTTGTGCAGGGTTTCCTTTCGGTACAAATGGAATCCGCACCCTGCGCCTGCCTGTGGCTGATCGGTCTGCCGGCAGTGCGTTTTGCCGGTGAAGCGGACGCTGAAGCATTCAATCGTGAATTGCAGATCGAAGGGCTGGGCTCAGCCTGGGCCATTCCCGGTCTGGAATTGTTAATGGAAGAGCCACAGCGCAAAGCCGCTGTGTGGCAAGCCATGCGTCGGCTGATGGCGCGCTGGAAAGAATCGAATGAGTGACGCTGTATCGTTCCGCCCGATGATCGAGGCGGATCTGGACGCTGTGCTGAAGATTGAATTCGCCGCGTACAGCCATCCGTGGACGCGCGGGATTTTTCTCGACGGCTTGGGCAAATACCAGATCTGGCTGATGTTCGAAGGTGAGCAACAGGTTGGGCATGGTGTGGTGCAGATCATTCTCGATGAGGCGCATCTGCTCAATATCACGGTGAAACCGGAGAGTCAGGGGCGAGGGTTGGGGCTGACGCTGCTGGAGCATCTGATGTCGCGGGCGTATGCGGCTGAGGCTCGGGAGTGTTTTCTCGAAGTGCGCGACAGTAATACGGCGGCGTTCCGGTTGTATGAGCGTTATGGCTTCAATGAAATTGGCCGGCGTCGGGATTATTATCCGGCGGTGGGCGGGCGTGAAGATGCGGTGGTCATGGCCTGCACTTTGGTTGACTGACCCCCTGACTCATTCTGCTCCTGCGGATACAACATCCCCCCTGTAGGAGCTGCCGCAGGCTGCGATCTTTTGATCTTGTTCCGGATCATGCAAAAAGATCAAAAGATCGCAGCCTTCGGCAGCTCCTACAGGGGATCGGGTCTGTCAGCGCTTGCCATCCATCGGATCACGCCGCGCCAGTTCCGCCTCATCCAGCCCATTACCACCGCCAATGTCATCCTCATCGACAATGCTCAAATCCCAATCCGCCTGATTGCCTTCCCCGGCCTCTTCGGCATCCCGCGCACCGTCTTCATGAATCAGCGTTTCCGGGCTCATGTCATCGTCGGTCGGCTCATGATCGGCAACCGAGGCGCCAGTCATTCCCGCCTCACGCACGCGTTCATTGGGCATCAACTGCTCGCGTTCACGCTCGGGAATCTCATCACCGATCTTCGCGCTGGGCTCGTCTTCATCGAAATCCAGCTCATGCACCGAACCCATGCGGTCTTCGTTATCATCGATGGGCTCCGGTTGCACCGCATCGTAAGGGCGTCGTGAATCAGTCATGGCAATTCCTCATACTGTGGGCCTTACTAAGGTGGACTCACCCGGCACACGAGAATTCCAACGAAATCACTTTCGGCTCAAGCGTGACCCCGACGGGCGGTCGACTGTCATACCAGCGCATCTTTCTTGAGGCCTTACAGCATGCATGACTTACAAGACCTGATTGATAACAACGAGCGTTGGGCTGACGCGATCACCAAGGAAGACCCGGATTTCTTCGCTAAACTGGCCCGCCAGCAAACGCCGGAGTATCTGTGGATCGGCTGTTCCGACGCGCGCGTACCGGCCAACGAAATCGTCGGCATGTTGCCGGGCGATCTGTTCGTTCACCGCAACGTCGCCAACGTGGTGCTGCACACCGACCTCAATTGCCTGTCGGTGATTCAGTACGCGGTGGATGTGCTCAAGGTTAAGCACATTCTGGTCACCGGCCACTACGGTTGCGGCGGTGTGCGCGCCTCGATGCAGGATCGCCAGTTCGGCCTGATCGACGGCTGGCTGCGGTCGATCCGCGATCTGTACTACGAAAAACGCGAAGAACTGGCCAAGTTGCCGACCGAAGAAGAACAGGTCGATCGCCTGTGCGAACTCAACGTGATCCAGCAAGTGGCCAACGTCGCCCACACCAGCATCATCCAGAACGCCTGGCATCGTGGGCAAAGCCTGTCGATCCACGGCTGCATCTATGGCATCAAGGATGGCCGCTGGAAAAGTCTCAACACCACCATCAGTGGTTTCGAGCAATTGCCGCCGCAATACCGTTTGCGTCCGGTCGGCGCGCCGTAATCAGCGTTTCAGCGCAGGCCCGCGTGGCGCCAGCGCTGTAAAAACTGTTGGCCTTCGCGGTTGGGTGGTTCGTCGTAACCGGTGATCCACCCACGACATTGCGACGATCCGCAATGGCAAGCGAACTGGCGCAAGAGTTTGTCTTCAGTGGCCGCGAAATCCATGGTCAGCCGTTCGCCCCTGTGGATATCTTTCAGCGCCCACAGCCACAATTCGCTCATGTCGAGAAACACGTTGGGGTTGCAGGAATGTTCCAGCAATCCGCAGAAGCGTGGGTCGTAAAGATGCAGGCCGGTTTGCAGTTGCCGGGTCTGCCGACATCGATAGGGCAACACTTGTCCCGATACGCGACACATGCGGGTGATGCGCAGAAACTCCCGATGCGCGATCACGGCATCGGCGCCATCGTCATCGTGAATGATTTCGAAGTCATCGCTGGCTGGAAACCCGAGACGCACGGGGAGGCCGGCAAACGGATAAATGCCCGGCGAATCACAAGCATGACGGGCGTGAACGGCATGACTGTTCATAACGATCCTTGTCCATCGGGTGCTGCGACTTCCGTAGGCTGACGTCCTGTCAGTCCTGCAACACGATTTATGGATCCAATCCTGCGATATATGAAAAAACCGGTCTACTGTCAGATCTGACAGGTGCGATTGGCGCTTTTGCGCGTCAGCCAAAACTGACGCGCAAATACCCTACAGATGTGGGGCCGGGACGGCAGCAGCCGGCAACGGTGCCTGCAATTGCTGCAGTTCAGCCTTGATCGGCGTGGTGGTGCATTTCGCGGCGGCTTGTTCTGCGCTCAGATTGCGAATCGAGGTGTAGAACAGCTCGCAGGTTTTGACCTTCTGCGTCACCTGCCAGGTTTGTGTGCAGCTGTTGAGCAGAGTCTTCGGGTCGCTGCCCGGTTTGCTGCCCATTCCGGCCTGCCAACAAGCGGCGCTCAAATCCTGTCCCATCACTTTCAGGCCGGCGGCATCGGCTTTGGCTAGGGCATCATCACCGGTGTAGCTTTTCGGGTCGGCGGCGTACCAGATGTAACTCGGGTGATTGGAGCCCAATACCGGCACGTTCACCCCCTTGCTAGGCGTGATGGTGGCGAGGCCCAGCACGCCCACAGTCGGCCCGTATTGGTCTTTGATCCAGTTTCGCACCGGCGCCCCGAAAGCGACCATCGGCAGCACGCTACCGCTGGCGCTCTGGCTGAACTGTTTGACCAGCGTGGTCTGGTAGTCCTTGAAGTAACCGTAGACGCCTTCCAGATCACTGCCGGCGCTGGCGGGCGCGGCGATCGGGGCGATGTCGATGATGGTTTGAAACGCCGGTGTCTGCGCCGCAGGAATACCGTTTGCGGTCAGCAACGTTGCCCAGCGATCGGTGGTGTTCGAGCGCAGGTAATCCTGCGCCTGGGTCAGCGAATAATCCGGCGGGAAGTGCAGCAGTTCGATGCTTTTGCGGTTTTCCAGGGCCATGCCCAGCGGCAGGAACAGATACCAGCTGTACGCCCATTTGCCGTCGGCGTTGAGTTGGCTGGCGCCTTTGTAAGCCAGATCGCCGGCATCGAGCAGCGCCGACAACGGTTTGTCATAACCCTTCGGCACGCCGGTTATCTCGGCGTAGAGCTGACCGTTATCAGTCCTCACCAACACCTTTGCATTGGCGTAACCGTCGCGTTGCACGCTCTGTTTCAGGTAGTGGGCGACGGTCTGCTCCAGCGTCCAGTTGCGAAAGCAGATGACGCTGCAGTTGTTGGGGTAGGCGAAGAGATGGGTAACGCGTTCGCTGCTGCCGAGTTTCAGGTCGACATCGGCGTGGGCGGCGGCGCTCAGCGTGAGCGCGGCGAGGGTCAGTCCTGCGATTTTCAACATGCTCAGATCCTTTTCAGCGTGACTCCCCCTCGTTCGGGGGCGCCTCATAGTGGATCAGCCGTGATGCCCGGAGAAGTCGGGCAACACGGTTTTTTGTGCGCAAGTCGAAGGCGGATTTATCAGGCTGGAAAGTGTAGGGCGTTGCTCAGATCGCCCATGGGTTGTTGCCCGCGCGCAGTCATCGCGTCATCGCGCTGCTTGAGGCCGTCGAGCTTCTCCAACTGGAACACGCGGGTGATCAAGCGCAGGATCGACGCCGTGTCGTAAACCGTGTGATCGACTGTGCCTTTGCGCGCAAACGGCGACACCACCAGCGCCGGCACACGCGAGCCCGGGCCCCAGCGATCGCCCTTGGGCGGCGCAACGTGATCCCACCAGCCGCCGTTTTCATCGACGGTCACGACCACCACCATGTTTTTCCACTGCGGACTTTCACGCAGCACTTTCAACGCGCGGACGATGTGTCGATCCCCGGACGCGACGTCGGCATAACCGGCGTGCATATTCAGGTTGCCCTGAGGTTTGTAGAAACTCACGGCGGGCAATTTGCCGGCCTCGGCGTCGGCGAAGAATTTGTTAGTACTCGACTCATCGCCCAACCCGGCGTCGCGCAGACGTTTAGTGCGCTCTGCGGGATTGTCCGGGCCTTGTTGTTTGAAGTAGTTGAACGGCTGATGGTGATACTGAAAGTTGGGAATCTTCGGGATGCCGCCGGAATCCTTGAACTGATCCAGCGTCGCCTGCCACGCGCCGGCGTACCACGCCCAATCGACGTTCTTTTTCGACAGCTTGTCGCCGATGTGCTCGTGGGTCTGCGGCACCATCACATTGGGCAGATCGGCTTTCGAATACGCCGGGCGCTCAGGGTCGCGAATCCATGTCGGCCAGTAGGGCGGGGCCAGTGTGTTAACGCCATAACCATCCGGCGTCAGCGCACTCGGGCCGAATTGAGGCGGGCCAGTCATGGCGCTGGCGGGCGATGCGTCCAGCGGTTTGAGGCGCGGATCGTTCGGATCAGCGCTTTGCAGCGTAGCGATTTGTGATTTGGCCACCGAATTGCCGACGTCCGGATAGAACGGTGCGGTGGCGCTGATCAGGTACTGATGGTTAAGGAACGAGCCACCGAAAGCGCCCTGGAAAAAGTTATCGCACAGCACAAATTCCTGCGCGACGTCCCACAGGCGCAGGGCATAACGGCTCTGTGCGTAGTGCCCCATGGTCAAACCACCGGAGTCGGCCCACGCGACGAAACCGTCATTCTTGCCGCCGTTGATCTGCATCTGGTTCTGATAAAACACATGCCACAAATCGCGAGTGACCAAGCCAAAGGGCAGGTCTTCGCCATTCGGGCCTTTGAGGGCGAACGGCGCGTTGGGCAGGTTTTCCTGAAACTGTGTGGCGTTGGGGTAGGTCACGCCATCCAGGGTTTGCGGACCGATCTGTAAGGTGCCGCCCCAGACCGGCGGCAGGGTTTGCAACAGCGAGCCATCGCGGTCGCGTTGCTGATAGTCGGCAGGTTTCAGCGCTGACAGCGGCTTCTCGACGCCGGGGAAATCACCGAACAGATTATTGAAACTGCGGTTCTCGGCGTAGATCACCACCACGGTTTGCACCTGCTCACGCAGCGCCTCGTCCAGCTCCGCCGGGGTCAGCGGATGCTCGACCGGTTTGCCCGGTTGATCGCTGGTATTGCCACACGCCGCCAGCGTCGCCCCGACGCCAAGCACCGCAACACCCCCAAGGAAACGGCGGCGACTGGTATCGGTGGGGGTATCGGATTTTGCGGAAGGTGCGTCGGTGGCGTCTGAATCGTCAATCATGTGTCGGCCCGTTTTGCTTAAATGTTTCAGTATGTTTCGGGCGGACGCTAGCAAGGGGATGTGACGGTTGGGTTACAAATGGTGCGGTGATTGTTGATCTGCTGCACGGTTAGACTTTCGCGATTGAATCCTGTCGCGATAAACCATGAAGCCCTCTACTGCTCTTGATTTGCAACGAATCGCTGTCCGTGCGGTTGCCCGCCGATTTCAGATGGGCAACCTTCGTGTTTTTGGTTCGGTGGCCATGGGCACCGATACAGAAGGCAGTGATCTCGACCTTTTGGTCGATCCAAAGCCCGGCACCACATTGTTTGATCTAGGAGGGCTTCAGGTGGAGCTTGAGGAATTACTGGGCGTCACCGTTGACTTGCGAACCCCGGAAGATATTCCACTCAAATTTCGCCAACAGGTTTTGGAACAGTCGCGACCTGTATGAAAAGGGAACTGATCTATCAGTTAAGAACTGAATGAGACTGCGAATAATGGGTGTGAAGTCTGGATGGTGACTCAAGTTCGAAGTGAAACAAATGCGGGCTTGCTCGCGAAAGCGGTGTGTCAATCAGCAATGATGTTGACTGACCCACCGCTTTCGCGAGCAAGCCCCCACAAGGGTTTTATGCCGACCGGACGATCCGGTTTACGGCATCACCGGCGGCGTATACGCCAATGTCGTCCCCAGCGCCCACAGCAAAAACAGCACCAGCGGCGTGTGCACCAGCAGTTGTACGAACGAGAAGCCGATCAGATCTCGCGCCTTTAATCCGAGCACACCCAGCAACGGCAGCATGTAGAACGGGTTGATCAGGTTCGGCAGCGCTTCGGCCGCGTTGTAGATCTGCACCGCCCAGCCGAGGTGGTATTGCAGATCGTTGGCGACCTGCATCACGTACGGCGCTTCGATGATCCACTTGCCGCCACCCGACGGAATGAAGAAGCCGAGAATCGCCGAGTACACGCCCATCAGCAGCGCATAGGTGTCGTGGGAGGCGATGCTGACGAAGAATGTCGAGATGTGGTGCGCCAGCGTCTGTGCATCGGCGCCTTTGACCGTGGTCATCAGTGCGGCAATCGAGCCGTACAGCGGGAACTGGATCAGGACGCCGGTGGTGGTCGGTACCGCGCGCGACACCGCATCGAGGAAGCTGCGCGGGCGCCAGTGCAGCAGCGCGCCGAGCATGATGAACAGGAAGTTGTAGGTGTTCAGCCCGGAGATCGCGGTGATCGCCGGTTTGGTCGAAAACTCGTGGAACAGCCATCCCGCCGCCAGCAATACCAGCACGATGATCAGCAGCGGACTGTGTTCCAGCCATTCGCCCGGACGAGTGCGCGGTTGCAGCGGTGGCAGGTTGAACGCCGGGTCGATGCCGCACGCCTTGGCGTCCCGCGCAGAGTTCGGGCCGGGCGCGGTGGCGTAGGCGATGATGATCGAGATCACGATCAGCGCCAGCAGCATCACGCCGGACTGCCAGAGGAAAATCGTTTCGGTGAACGGAATCACTCCGGTGATCGACAGGATCGACGGCGGCAGGCTGCCCGGGTTGGCCTGCAACTGTGCGGCCGACGACGACAGGCCCAAGGCCCACACGGCGCCCAGACCCAGATAGGCAGCGGCCCCGGCAGCGCGGTAATCCATTTTCAGATCGGTGCGGCGGGCGAGGGCGCGTACCAGCAAACCGCCGAACACCAGCGACAGGCCCCAGTTGAGCAGCGACGCAACCATCGAAATCAGTGCGACCCAGGCCACGGCGGAGCGGCCGTTTTTCGGGATGCGCGCCAGACGATCGATCAGTTTCACGGCGGGCGGCGAGCTGGCGACGACGTAGCCGCCGATCACCACGAAGGCCATTTGCATGGTGAACGGGATCAGGCTCCAGAAGCCGTCACCGAAAGCCATCGCGGCGTCGGTGGGTTTGGCGCCCATGGCCATTGTGGCCAGCGCGACGATGATGACGGCCAGCGCAGCGAACACCCAGGAATCGGGAAACCAGCGTTCGGCGAAGTTGGAACAGCGCAAGGCGAAGCGCGCGGAGCGGCTATCTTCGATATCAGCGGCCACAGAAGTACCTCGGATTTTTTATGGTTATTTTGGGTCTGGCAGGCGAAACACATATCCCCTGTAGGAGTGAGCCTGCTCGCGATAGCGTCCGTTCATTCAACATGTGCATTGACTGACCTGGCGCCATCGCGAGCAGGCTCACTCCTACAGGAACTGCGTTTGCCCGAACCGACAGGCCCCAACAGTAAATCAAGCCGAGGCGTTTTGTGAGCAGGTTTTTCCAAATCAGGACTATGGTCTAACGGGTTGTCCATCCGCCCATTTGCGTAGACCATGTGCGCCTTGGTTTTTTGCCTGTGCCAGAGTTCTTTGTCATGACTGCCAATTCCGCTGCGCAACCCGCGCCGTTCAGCCGCTCCGACTACAAGACCCTCGGCCTTGCAGCCCTCGGTGGCGCGCTGGAAATCTATGATTTCATCATTTTCGTGTTCTTCGCCCTGACCCTCAGTCAGCTGTTTTTCCCGCCGGAAATGCCCGAATGGCTGCGCCTGCTGCAAAGCTTCGGGATCTTTGTCACCGGTTACCTGGCGCGGCCGCTGGGCGGGATATTGATGGCGCATTTCGCCGACCGCATGGGGCGCAAGAAAGTCTTCAGCCTGAGCATCCTGATGATGGCGCTGCCGTGCCTGCTGATCGGGATCATGCCGACCTACGCGCAGATCGGTTATTTCGCGCCGCTGTTGCTGCTGGCGCTGCGCATTCTCCAAGGGGCGGCGGTCGGCGGCGAAGTGCCGAGTGCCTGGGTGTTTGTGGCTGAACATGCGCCCACCGGCCATCGTGGTTATGCGCTTGGCTTTTTGCAGGCCGGGCTGACCTTCGGTTACCTGATCGGCGCGTTGACCGCGACGTTTCTGGCGCAAGTGTTCACCCCGGCAGAAATCCTCGATTACGCCTGGCGCTATCCGTTCCTGCTCGGCGGTGTATTCGGCGTGATCGGCGTCTACCTGCGTCGCTGGCTGAGCGAAACGCCGGTGTTCATGGCCATGGAAGCGCAACGTGAGGCGCGCGTCGAACTGCCGTTGCGCACGGTGTTGCGCGAACACCGACTGGCGATGCTACCGGCGATGCTGCTGACCTGCGTGCTGACCTCGGCGGTGGTGGTGTTCGTCGTCATCACGCCGACGATGATGCAGAAAACCTTCGGCATGAGCGCCAGCCACACCTTCGCCCTCAGCGCATTGGGCATCGTTTTCCTCAATATCGGCTGCGTGATCGCCGGGTTGCTGGTCGACCGCATCGGCGCCTGGCGCACGGTCATGCTCTATAGCCTGTTGCTGCCGCTGGGCATTGCCGTGCTCTACGGTTGCCTGATCAGCGGCGGCGACTGGATCGGCATCGCCTACGCCATCGCGGGTCTCGCCTGCGGCGTGGTGGGTGCGGTGCCGTCGGTGATAGTCGGGTTGTTCCCGGCGCGTATTCGCGTGTCAGGCATTTCCTTCACCTACAACATTGCCTACGCCGCGTGGGCAAGTATCACACCGCTGCTGCTGATCGGTCTGATGCCGTGGAGCCCGTGGATCTGCGTGATGTTCTGCGCAGTGATGGGCGCGGTCGGTATCGTCAGCGCGGCGTATTTCGGCGCGCGGATGCCGCGCACGGGACAATGTCAGGTAGCCGGAGCTGCCTGAAAACGTACGTCCGAACTATTTTTGACTGAGGAGTCTCAAGCGCTCTTCAGAAACGCTGCGCAAGGCCGATGGTTAGGCTGCATCCCGCTCTCTAACCTGTCCATCGGTACTTTCCCATGTTCAACAAACGCTTGAAGCAAGAGCTGGCCGCTCTTCGTGAAGAACTCTCCAGTCTTGTGCAAGTGAAGGAAAGCCTGGAAAGCGAGATGCTGGTGCTGACCCTTGAGCCCGACGGCCGGGTGCAATCGGTCAATCAGAACTTCCTCACCGAGATGCTCTACAAGAGCCACGATCTGATTGGCCGCGCGATCGAAGACATCGTTCCGGCCCACGTGAAGTCCGATGAATTTCATCAGCGCTTCAAAAACGCCATGAACCGTGGCGAGCATTTCGCTGGCGCGATTCGTTTGCTGCGCGGCAATGGTGAAGAGGCGTGGCTGCGCTCGATCGTGCAGCCGGTGCGCACGTCGGATGGGCGGATCAAGAACATCTCGATCTATGCCAGCGACCTGACGCGCACAATCGAAGCCTCCCGCGAACACGAAAACCTGATCGGCGCATTGGTGCGTTCCACCGCCGTGATCGAGTTCGATCTCAACGGTAATGTACTGGCCGCCAATGATCGTTTCCTTAGCGGTATGGGTTACAGCCTGGCGCAGATCAAGGGCAAACATCACCGCATGTTTTGCGAGCCGCAGGAGTACAACAGCGCCGAGTACGCAAACTTTTGGCGTCGCTTGAACAACGGTGAGTTCGTCGCCGACCGTTTCAAACGGGTCGACAGACATGGTCGTACAGTCTGGCTGGAAGCGTCCTACAACCCTGTGGTCGATGCCAACAACAAACTGTACAAAGTGGTGAAGTTCGCCACGGTGATCACCGATCAGGTCAACCGCGAAAAGGCCGTTGCCGAAGCCGCCAACATTGCCTACAGCACCTCGCAGCAAACCGACAGTACGGCGCAGCGCGGCACCACGGTGGTGACCGAGGCGGTCAATGTGATGCGCGATTTGTCGCGACACATGCAGACGGCGGGCGAGGGCATTGAAGCGCTGAACGAGCAGTCGCTGGTGATCGGCACCATCGTCAAAACCATCAGCGGGATTGCTGAACAGACCAACCTGCTGGCGCTCAACGCGGCGATCGAAGCGGCGCGTGCCGGTGAACAGGGGCGCGGTTTTGCCGTGGTGGCCGATGAAGTGCGGCAACTGGCTTCGCGCACCAGTCAGGCGACGGACGAAATTGTCGGCGTGGTGCGGCAGAACCAGGAAATGGCGCGCAATGCTGTGGCCCTGATGACTGACGGTAAGCTGCAGGCTGAACAGGGGCTGGCGCTGGCGGCAGAGGCGGGCACGGTGATTGTCGAGATTCAGGACGGTGCGCAGAAAGTGGTGAATGCGGTTGGCCAGTTCGCCAATCAACTTTCCAACTGAAGATCCACCCAATCCCTGTAGGAGCTGTCGAGTAAAACGAGGCTGCGATCTTTTGATCTTGATGTTGAGGGCCAAGATCAAAAGATCGCAGCGTTCCGCAGCTCCTACAGGTTTTTCACCAGCAGATATTTCGTTGCTGGCGCTACAATCGGCTCCTTTTCTCCCCGGAGCAGATCCCCATGAGCGCCGACCATCGCCGCCCGGTTCCCCTCAACAAAGCCTACCGTTTGCTCAATCATGGGCCGACCGTGTTGGTCAGCGCCGCCCATGACGGCCAGCGCAATATCATGGCTGCCGCTTGGGCAATGCCGCTGGATTTCGAGCCGCCGAAAGTCGCCGTCGTACTCGATAAATCAACCTGGACACGACAGTTGCTCGAAGCCTCGGGCACCTTCGTCCTCAACGTGCCGTGCGCGCAACAGGCCGATATTGTGCAAACCGTCGGTAACACGTCCGGTCTGGACATCGTTGGCAGTCAAAGCCGCGACAAATTCGACGCCTATGGCCTGCAAACCTTCGCCGGGGAGCTTGTTAAGGCGCCGCTGCTCGACGGCTGCGTCGCCTGGCTTGAATGTCGTTTGTTGCCGGAGCCGCACAATCATCAGCAGTACGATCTGTTCCTCGCCGAGGTGATTGCCGCTCACGCCGATGCGCGCGTGTTTAGCGAAGGGCGTTGGCATTTCGACGGCCACAATTCGTTGCGTACGCTGCACCATGTGGCGGGCGGGCATTTCCTCACTATTGGCGATGCGCTGGATGGCAAAGTGCTGGAGGCTAAACCAGCGCAGTGAAACAAAAATTAACGTTTTGCAGTAATTAATTATTGTTTTGCGATAATTTAATCGTCTATGGTTTGTCTCACATTCAATCTGTGAGGCATCTCATGACTTCCGTTTCTCTCGCGCAATTCAGCCGCCGTATGGCCACGATCACGTTGCTGCTGATCATTCTGATGCTGGTGCTCAACGCTGCGGTCTGGCTGTTCCCGACGTTGGCCAGCAAGGATGGTTTGGGCCTGGGGTTCGCACTGAGCGATCGCCAGCTCTCGGACATGACCAGTGCCGCCGCAGTGTTTCCGTGGTGGCAAACCTTGGGCGCCATTGTGCTTTCGAGTATTCCTCTGATCGCACTGGCCTTTGGTTTGAAGTCGCTGCGCCGTCTGTTCCAGTGCTACGCCACGGGTGAGTATTTTTCTGCCGAAGCCGCCGGTCATCTGGGTAAAGTCGGGCGCGCCGTGGCGCTCTGGGTGCTGCTGGATTTTCTATGCGAACCGATGCTCAGCTTGTGGATTACGCAAAATGCGCCGGTAGGTGAGCGAATGGTGACTTTGAGCGTCACAGCGTCCACCTTCGTCGCGTTGTTCATGGCCGGCTGTATTTCGATCATTGCGCGTATCCTGTCGCAGGCCAGCGAAGTGGATTCCGAAAACCGTACTTTTATTTGAGATCGCTATGTCTATCGTGATTCAACTGGACGTGATGCTCGCCCTGCGCAAGGTCAAATCCAAGGATCTGGCCGCCGCCATCGGCATCACCGAAGCCAATCTGTCTTTGCTCAAACAGGGCAAGGTCAAAGGTTTGCGTCTGGCGACCCTGGACGCCATTTGTGAATACCTCAACTGCCAACCCGGCGACTTGCTGATCCGCGTGCCGGAGGGCGAACCGGCTGTTTAAAAGCACTGCCCAACCCATGGCAAAACGCGGCGGGATGTTGCAAGGTGTGGGCATTGTCGAATCAGTGTTTACGAACGCTCGCGTAAGTGGCTGGATCGACTGGCCGGTGGTTGCTACTTGCTGTTTGGCGCGCATTTGGTGGCGAGTCGTTGAGCGCATTGGGTGTATCTGTCTCAGGGCAAGTCGAGATGAAAATGCTTCGCTTCGTAGGCTTCGATCAAGGTGATCATTACCTCGAAGTAATCCCCTTCAGGCGTACCAGGTTCAGGTTCATTGTCGAAAAGTGCGGAAACGTTTTTGAGCGCCGCACGGTAGTCTTCTTCGGTGTGAATCGGACGCATGTTCATGGGAAAACTCCATTTCAACGAACGGACTCACTCTACCTCTGCGTACAATTTTCAGGGGTAGGAAAAGGCGACGTGACATTGCCGTAGCTTCCGAGCCCGCATAAAAAAAGGCCTACCTCCCAGTAAGCCTTTTCCGTCTTGCATGTAAGCCTCAATCCCCCAACGCTTCCCCTTCACGCCGTGGGTCCGCACCACCTTCCAGCGTTGCATTCCCTTGCCCATCCTTGACCCGAACAATCGCCTGGGTGCCGCTGGTCATGTCGATTTCATTCACTGCATGCCCTTTGTCCTTCAACGCCTGAATCAGCGTCGGGCTGAATTGGCCTTGCTCCAGTTCGGTCGGGCCGTTGCGGCTGCCGAAGTTGGGCAGGCTGATGGCGCTTTGTGGGTCGAGGTTCCAGTCGAGCAGGCCAATGGTGGTTTTCGCCACGTATTCGATGATCTGCGAACCGCCCGGTGAGCCGACGCTGGCGAGGAATTCGCCGCTGTTGCGATCGAAGATCAGCGCGGGCGCCATTGACGAGCGTGGACGTTTGCCGGGTTCGACGCGGTTGGCGACTTTTTGGCCATTCTCTTCGGGGATAAAGGAGAAGTCGGTCATCTGGTTGTTCAGCAGAAAACCCTGAACCATCAGGTGCGAACCGAACGCTGCTTCGATGGTGGTGGTCATCGATACGGCGCCGCCGAGGTCATCCACTGCGACCACTTGTGACGTCGAGATACGCAGTGGCGAACGATCCGGTGCGTAGGCCACTTGCACGCCGGGTGGTGTGCCGGGTTGGGCGGTGCCCATGCTGCGCTCGCCGATCAGACTGGCGCGATTGGCCAGATAACCCGGGTCGACCAGGCCTTTCACTGGCACCGGAACGAAGTCGGTATCGGCGACGTATTGCGCGCGGTCGGCGTAGGCCAGACGTTCAGCTTCGGCGATCAGGTGCACCGCTTGTGGCGCGGGTTCGATGCCGGCGGGTTTGTCGGTTTTCACTGGTTTCAGCGGGGTGAGCGACAAGCGCGGATCGCGGGTTTCCAGCGCCTGCAAGGTGCCGAGAATCTGCGCCACGGCGATGCCGCCCGACGACGGTGGCGGCATGCCGCAGACTTGCCAGCGCTTGTATTCGGTGCACAGCGGCGCGCGTTCTTTGGCTTGATAGTGCTGAAGATCGTTCAGCGACAGGCTGCCCGGGTTGGCGTGGCCCTGAACCTTGGCGACGATTTCTTCGGCGATCGGGCCTTTGTACAGCGCGTCGGCGCCTTCGTTGGCGATGCGTTTGAGCACGGCAGCCAAGGCTGGATTCTGCAAGCGCGTGCCGACCGCTTTGACACTGCCATCGGCATTGAGGAAATACGCGGCCATGTCCGGAGAATTGCGAATCACCGGATCAGATTCCAGCAGCGAATGCAGGCGCGGGGAAATGGCGAAACCTTGTTCAGCGAGGTTGATTGCCGGTTCAAACAGCTTGGCCCATGGCAGGCGACCGTGTTGTTTATGCGCCATTTCCAGAGCGCGCAAAACGCCAGGAGTGCCAACGGAGCGGCCGCCAATTTGCGCCTGCGGGAACGACATCGGTTTGCCGTCAGGGCGCAGAAAGAGTTTCTCGGTTGCGCCGGCCGGCGCGGTTTCGCGGCCGTCATAGGTGCGCACCTGTTTACCGTCCCACAGCACGATCATCGCACCGCCACCGATCCCGGAGGATTGCGGCTCAACCAGCGTCAGCACGGCCTGCATCGCAATCGCTGCATCAATCGCCGAACCGCCCTGACGCAACATCTCGCGACCGGCCTCGGCAGCCAGTGGATTGGCAGCGGCGGCCATGTGTTTGCTGGCGTGACGGGTTTGCAGATCGGTGCGGAAACCCGACGCGGCTTCCGGTGCCAAGGGCATGACCGAGGAGGGCGGGGCGTTGCACGCGGTGAGGGTCAGGGCGCTGATGATCAGCGTCAGGGCAGGCAGGCGAAAGCGGCTCAAGGGCAAGGCTGAAAACACGCGGGCTCTCCGTCCGTGGATTAAAAGTCTGAGGGACTCTATCGACCGGTCGGTCGAGACGCAAACCGATGGGCATTTTTGTCTTTCTTTTCAGGGCGGATGTTCGCTAGGGTCGACCTCAACTGATAGACCATAACGACTCCCTGTAGGAGTGAGCCTGCTCGCGATAGCGTCATCACATTCAACATCATTGCTGACTGATCCAGCGCTATCGCGAGCAGGCTCACTCCTACAGTTGAAAGGCATAAAAATCACAAGAGGCCAGGCATGCACAGCGAGTTTCCCACCGAGTCCAGTTACCGCATTCAACGCGAACAGTTTCTCGCCGCCGCCAATGCCGCCGGGGCGACAATCACCTCCTACGCACATCCGCGCTGTGGCCCGTTTGGCGAGCCGTTGAGCACCGACGTCGCCGTGCTCGGTGACCCGCAGGCGGAAAAGCGTCTGGTCGCGCTCAGCGGCACTCACGGCGTGGAAGGCTATTACGGTTCCGACTGCCAAATCGATTGGCTGAAAGCATTCGCACCCGGCTCGCTGCCCAAGGATGTCGCGGTGATCATGGTTCACCTGATCAACCCGTGGGGCACCGCGTGGCTGCGTCGAGTCAACGAAGACAACATCGACCTCAACCGCAATCACCTGGATTTCACCGAAGCATTGCCGGATAACCGTGCTTACGCGGCATTACACGATATCTACGCCTGCACCGACCTGAATGGCCCCGAGCGTCAGCGCGCCGATGCCTTGCTCGATGCGCAGATCAACGAACACGGCTGGCCGGCGGTGATGTCGATTGTCGAGGGCGGGCAGCACAGTCATCCGGATGGATTGTTCTATGGCGGTCGGGCGCCGAGCTGGTCGAATCGCACGTTGCATCAAATCATCGAAGCGCATCTGGCTGGCGCGGACACCGTGATGTGTTTCGACCTGCACACCGGCGCTGGCGAATACGGTCATCCGATGTTGCTGACGATCACCCAAACGCCGTACCCGGCACTCCCCAAGGCTCGGTCGATTTACGGCCCATGGCTTTACACGCTGCACACCGGCGCCGACACCCTGAGCGAAACCGGCGTCGCCGCGACCGCCACCGGTTACACCTCGCAGGCATTGCTCGATGCCTTGCCGGACGTGCAATTGATGCCGTTCGTGATCGAGTGCGGAACGTATCCGGGCGCGGATGTGCATCGGTATTTACGTGACGACCATTGGTTGCATCTTCACGGCGATCCGCTGGATGCGACGGGAAGGGTGATCAAACTGAATCTGCTGGAACAGTTCTACCCGGCCGATCCCGACTGGCGGGCGATGGTGGGTTTGCGTACCCGGCAAATCTGGGCGAAAGGATTGGCGGCACTGGCAGGCTGAAACGCTGGAAGAGGGGAGAAATCCCCTCACCATAAAACCGGCGCTTTTCTCGAGGCATAAAAAAACGGCCTACCTTTCGGTAAGCCGTTTTTAGTACTTGGTGGCTACACAGGGACTTGAACCCCGGACCCCAGCATTATGAATGCTATGCTCTAACCAACTGAGCTATGTAGCCAAGTGGCGCGCATTATTCCCCTGAAATGGAAAAGCGTCAAGCGTAAATTTAAAAATTTTTTCTACGCTTTCAACCGTTTATCAAAATCACTGGCTCAGCAGCGGCGAAGGGCAGCGTTGGAACCAGCGGCTGGCCTGTTCATACGCGTGCGCCAATTGCAGAACAGCGAAGTCTGCCTGGTGCTTGCCGATGATCTGCAGCCCCATCGGCAAACCCTGCGCATTGAATCCAGCCTGAACGCTCGCCACCGGGCAACCCGATAACGTGCCGGGGATCACCACTTCCATCCAGCGATGATAAGTGTCCATGCTCACGCCATCGATCGACGTCGGCCACGGCTGGGTTTTATCGAACGGAAACACCTGAGCGCTCGGCAACAACAGGTAGTCGTATTTTTCGAATAACTTCGAGATCGCCCGATACCAATCACTGCGCACCGCCGATGCGGTAAACACTTCGCTGGCGGAAAGCTGCAAACCGTTTTCCACTTCCCAGATCGCTTCCGGTTTCAACAGCGCTCGTTTTTGTGGATCGGCATAAGTCGCGCCCAACGAACCGGCGACCATCCAGTGCCGCAACGTGCGCCAACTGCTCCACAAGCGCTCAGGCGCGAAACCCGGATCCGCTGCCTCGACGTGGCAGCCAATGCTTTCGAAGTCGCCGAAGGTCTTCTCGCACAGCGACAGCACGCCGTTCTCCATCGGCAGATAACCATTGAGGTCACCCAGCCAGCCCAGCCGTGTGCCTTTGAAATCACGTTCCAGCGGCGCGGCAAACGCCTCACCGGATTCGGCGATGGACAGCGGCGCTCGCGCATCGGCGCCGGCCTGCACTGACAGCAGCAACGCCGCGTCACGCACGCTGCGCGCCATCGGGCCTTCGTAACCGAGTTGATCGATAAACAGATCGGCACTGTCATCAAACGGTACGCGACCCTGCGACGGGCGGAAGCCGAAGATGTTGTTGAACGCCGCCGGGTTGCGCAGCGAGCCCATCATGTCGCTGCCATCGGCCACGGGCACCAGATGCATCGCCAGCGCCGCGCCAGCGCCACCGCTGCTGCCGCCGGCGGTTTTGCTCGGGTCATACGCGCAACCGGTGGCGCCGAACAATGGGTTGTAGCTTTGCGAGCCGAGGCCGAATTCCGGGGTGTTGGTCTTGCCGATGATGATCGCGCCGGCATTTTTGATCCGCTCGACCATGATGCCGTCGCGCTCGGGCACAAAATCCTTGTACAGCGGCGAACCCATGGTGGTGCGAATGCCACGGGTCAGCGACAGATCCTTGATCGCGTGCGGCAGGCCGTGCATCCAGCCATGGTATTCGCCGCGCAGCAGTTCAGCGTCGCGCTGATCGGCCTGAGCCAGCAGATCTTCAGGCGCTTGCAGGCTGATCAACGCATTGACCTTGGGGTTGAAGCGTTCGATGTGCGCGAGATAGGTCTGCATCACTTCGCGGCAGGAAACCTGGCGCAGGCGAATGCGCTCGGCGAGCTCATGGGCCTGCAACAGGACCAGTTCGCTGATGTTATTAGAATTCATTGCAAGCAGCCTTTAAGACGACTGGAAAAACGCCCCGGCCTCGCGCCGGGGCGGCAGGGATCAACGCATCAGGTTGGTCCAGAGACGGTCGGCCACACGGATCGAGCCTTCGCCGCAGGTCTTGCTGAACACCACTTTGGTGCCTTGCGGAATGTGCAGCTCCGGCGCGTCCTTGAGCGAGGCATCGAGGAACGGTTCGACGCCTTTGATCGGGCTCTGATGCTTGAGGAAGTTCTGCGTCATCGCCGCGTTTTCAGGCTGGCTGAGGAACGCAATGAACGCCTTGGCATTCGCTGGATTCTTGCTGCCGGTCGGAATGACCATGTTGTCGACCCACGCCAGCACGCCTTCCTTCGGGTACAGATATTTCAGCGTCGGTTTCATTTCGCGGGCGCGCATCGACGAGCCGCCCCAGAACATCGACATGTCAATTTCACCCGAAGCGAGGTTTTCGCGGATCGAACCGGCCTTCGAGCTGTAGGTTTTCACGTACGGTTTCTGCGCCTTGAGCAACGTCAGAATCTGCTGCATCTGCTTCGGATCTTCGGTGCACAACGGGATGTCGAGGTAGAGGCTGGCCATGTCTACCGCATCGCTGACCGCGTCGAACATGTTGATCCGGCCTTGCAGTTCGGCCGGCGGCTCATACAAGACTTTGTAGCTGTCGGCCGGGCCGCTGTAGCGCGCGGTGTCGAGCACCACGCTGGTGGTACCCCAAATGAACGGCACCGAATACGCGCCCTCGGGATCCCAGCTTGGCTTTTTCAAGTTGTCGGCAACGTTGGCGTAATACGCTTCTTTGACCGGGTCGAAGCGCTCCAGCAGTTTTTCCTGAATCAGGATCGGCACGAATTGATGCGACGGAATCGCCACGTCATAACCGGCGCCGCCCTGTTTCAGTTTTGCCAGCAGCGTCTCGTTGGAATCGTAGGAATCGACGGTGACTTCGATGCCGGTCTGCTTCTGGAATTTGGCGAGAATCTCTGGCGAAAAGTAGCCGCTCCAGCTCACCACGTTGAGTTTCTCGGCGGCCTGAACACTCACGGCCATGGTCAGCGGCACAGTCAGGAACAACGAAGTGCCGACGCTTTTTATCCACTTGCTCATGTCATTTCCCCACGGTAGGTAGAAGGTTCAGGCGTTCTTTTTGCCCAATAGGTAAGAGAGGCTGACGAACAGCACCGAGACGCCCAGGATCAGCGTCGAGACGGCGTTGACGTCGGGTGTCACACCCATGCGCAGCAGGCCGAAGATGAAGATCGGCAGGGTGGTGGTGCCGGCCTGCGAGACCATCATCGAGATCACGAAGTTATCCAGCGAGACGATGAAGGCCAGCATCAACCCGGAGAAAATCCCCGGCATCAGCAGCGGCAGCGTGACCTTGCGAAAGGTGCGCCACGGGCCGGCGTAGAGATCGGCCGACGCTTGCTCCAGCGACAGATCCATATCGTTCAGACGTGCACGAATCGGCAGGTAGGCGAAAGGAATGCAGAACACCGTGTGCGCGATGATCAGGTTGCCGTAACCCAGCGACAGGCCGATGGTCGAGAACAGCGCGAGCGTTGCCACGCCGACGACGATTTCTGGCAACACCAGCGGCAACATGATCGCGCCCATCGACAGTTGCAGGCCTTTGAACTTGGCCCCGCGCGAGGTACCGAGCGCGGCGAGGGTGGCAATCGCCGTGGCAATAACGCTGGCGCACACCGCGATCAACAGGCTGTTGCTGGCGGCCTGGCGCAAGGCCTGATTGGCGAACGCGGCGCGGTACCAGTCGAGGCTAAAACCAGTCCACACCGTCGCCGACTGATTGGCGTTGAACGAGAACACCACCAGCACCACGATCGGCGCATAGAGGTACAGATAGAACAGAAAACTGAAGCCGCCGAACCCTGGAAAGTCCTGCACGCCCAGCCCTTTGCGTTTGAATAAAGCCAGCATCACGCACCTCCTTTGGCGATGCGCTGACGCTCGGCGCGCAGGGCATACACGGTCAGCACCAGCATCACCGCAGCCATCAACACCAGCGACAGCGCTGCACCGAACGGCCAGTTACGCGAGTCACTGAACTGGCGGAAGATCAGGTTGCCGAGCATCATTCGCGTGCCGCCGCCGAGCAGTTCCGGGGCAATCATCGCGCCCAGGCACGGTACGAAGGTGAGGATGGCGCCGGCGAGAATCCCCGGTTTGGCGATCGGCAGGACGACTTTGCGCAAGGTGCGCACGCGGCCGGCGTAGAGGTCCTGCGCAGCTTCGAGCAGGCGAATGTCCATTTTTTCCAGCGTGGCGTAGATCGGCAAAACCACGAACGGCGCGTAGGTGTAAACCAGCCCCAGCAGCACCGCGCCGTCGGTGTACAACAACTGCAACGGCTCATGGATGACGCCCATGCCCATCAGGCTGTTGTTGATTACGCCGGTGTTACGCAGCAGCAAAATCCACGCATAGGTGCGGATCAGCAGGTTGGCCCAGAACGGCACGGTGATCAGAAAAATCAGCAAGCCGCGCCGATGCGCCGGTTGCATCGCCAGCCACACGGCGACCGGAAAACCGATCAGCAGGGTGATGATCGTGGTCAGCCCGGCGATGCCGATCGAACGCAGGGCGATGAGCAGATAGGAGTCGGTAAACGCCAGGCTGTCATCCATTTGCCGCTCGAACAGCAACGAGGTGTACGCCTCACTGCTGAAGACTTTATTGACCCCGCCGTAGGGGTTGGCTTCCATCAGCGAATAGCCGATGACAATCAGGATCGGCACCACCAGAAACAGGCAGATGGCGGTCAGCGCCGGGCTGACCCCGAGGAAACTCTGGAAGGCCTTGCGACGTTCCAGCGTGTTGGCAATCGGTAAGGCGTGCATGGCAATTTCTCCGGCTCAATCGTGCAGGACGCTGGCGCTACCACGGTCAAACAGCAGACCGGCCTGGGAGCCGACGGCAAAGCGCAGGCTCTGGTCGACGCAATTGGGCGTGCGCACGGTGAGACGCGAACCGTCGCTGAGGCTGACCTGATATTGCAGGTCGGTGCCAAGGTAGATCTGCGCGTCGATCCGGCACGGCAAGGCAGCCTCGGTAGTGGCCGGCACCAGATGCAGGCGCTCGGGGCGAACCGACAGCGATACGCTGGCGCCGACCTGCACGTCATCGCACGCTTGCGCCGGCAGCGGATGACCGGCCGGCCCGGCGAACCACGCCTGACCGTCTTCCACACGAGTCACGGTGCCTTCGATGAAATTGGTTTCGCCGATGAAGTCAGCGACGAAGCGATTGCGCGGACGTTCGTAGATTTCTTCCGGCCGCCCGACCTGTTGCACTTCGCCTTCGGAGAGCACGGCGATGCGGTCGGACATGGTCAGTGCTTCTTCCTGGTCGTGGGTGACGAAGATGAAGGTGATGCCGGTTTTCGCCTGAATGGTTTTCAGCTCTTCGCGCATGGCCTGACGCAGCTTGAGATCGAGTGCCGAGAGCGGCTCATCAAGCAGCAACACTTTTGGATGCGGCGCCAAAGCGCGGGCGAGGGCGACACGTTGTTGCTGGCCGCCGGACAGTTGCGCCGGTTTGCGATTGGCGAAGCGTTCCATCTGCACCAGCGCGAGCATCTCGCGGACACGTTCGCTGATTTGCGCCTTGGTGAGGACTTTGCCCATCGGGTGCGATTCGAGGCCGAAGGCCAGGTTTTCAGCGATGGTCATGTGCGGGAACAGCGCGTAATGCTGAAACACCGTGTTGACCGGCCGCTCGAAGGGTGGGCGATCGGCGATGTTTTCGCCGTAGAGGAGAATCTCGCCTTCGGTGGGAAATTCGAAACCGGCGATCATCCGCAGCAGCGTGGTTTTGCCGCAGCCGGAAGGGCCGAGAAGGGTGAAGAATTCGTTGTCGCGGATATCCAGATCAATGCTTTTCAGCGCCACTGAACCGGTGTGCGGATCACCGTATACCTTGCGCACCGAGCGGATTGATACCGCCAGTGTTTGCAGCGAATGCAGGGCATTCATGCGTTACCTCCGATTCCCCCATCGCCTGCGGTTCGCTCTGAAAAGCGTTGCCGTCGGGCCATGGATATTATTTTTTTGGGCAGGATCGAGATTGCGTTCGGGTGTAATAACCAGCTGTTTTTTTGTTCTGCTGTGGCTCGATTATCAGCCAGGGGTTGCGCAGGGCGACACTTCAATTTAAACATGGCAGCTGTTAGTTAATTTAATAGCCAAAGGTGCCAGGAATCATGCCCGACCACCGATTGCCGCCGCTGAATGCGGTGCGTGCCTTTGATGCCGCCGCGCGATTGGGCAGCTACGTCGAAGCCTCGAAAGCGCTGCACGTGACCCAGCCTGCGATAGGCCGGCATGTGAAATTGCTCGAAGACTGGTTGGGCATTCAATTGTTCGAGCGCACCTCGCGCGGGGTCAACCTGACCCCGGCGGGCGAGAAATACCACCGCAAGATCAGCGCCGCGTTGCAGTTGATCATCGAGGCTGGTAAGGAAGCGCAACCCAAAGACGCCGAACGCTGGCTGCGGATCATGGTGGTGCCGGGGTTCGCCAAGCGCTGGTTGATGCCGCGCATCGAAGCGATGCGGCACCTGCGGCCGGGGCTGAAATTTGCCATCGAACCCAACTCGACCTTCACCGAAGTGGACGGCAAAAGTGCCGATCTGGGCATCGTCTACGGCCTCGACGGGGAGTACGCCGATTCGCGGGAAGCGCTGATTTGCCCTCGGGTGTTTCCGATTTGCACGCCGGAGTATCTGGCGAGCATCGATCCTATCGACAGCCCGGGAGATCTGATCAAGCACGAGCTGATTCACGTCGATGACGGCGAGTGGTGGAATCTGTGGTTCGCCGCCCATGACCTCGATATCCACCTCAAATCCGACCTGCTGTACGTCAACAACGATCACGCCTTGTCAGTGGCCGAAAGCGGGCAGGGCATTGCGCTGGCCAACGAAGTGCTGGTGCGCCATGAACTGGCCAGCGGCAAACTGGTGCGCGCGATTGATGATGAGGTGAAGCTGGAAAGTTACCGGGTGCTGACGCCGTCCGCCGAACTCTCGGCGGACGCCGTGTGGTTTATCCAGTGGCTGAAAACCGAGCTGGAAAAGGACTTCCCGCAAGCGGTGATCAGTTGAGGCGAAAGCGCGCCGTGTTCTCGCTCAGTGCCTGGCTGCCGAGGCGTAGGGTGTCTGCCGCGAGGTTCACCGCTCGCGCGCCTTCGAGCAAACGCACCGCCGCTTGATCGACCTGCTGGATATTGCCGCTGACTTCATCGGCGGTGCACGCCTGTTCCTCTACCGCCGTGGCGATTTGCGCGAGGGTGTCGGTGACGCTCTGCACGGCACTGGCGATTTCGCCCAACCGTTCGCCAAGCCCGGTGACTGACTCGGCATCGGTTTGCGCCTGGCCGCAGGCAGCTTCCATCAAACTCACGGCTTCGTTGACCGTTGCGCGCAGGCTGTCGACCGTTCCGGCAATCTGCGCGGTGGATGATTGCGTGCGTTGCGACAGGCTGCGCACCTCGTCCGCCACGACGGCAAAACCGCGCCCCTGTTCGCCGGCGCGCGCCGCTTCAATCGCCGCGTTGAGCGCCAACAGGTTGGTCTGCTCGGCCACCCCGCGAATGGTGTCGACCACCAATTGAATCTGCTGGCCTTGCTCGCTGACCCGACCCAGCGCCGCAGCGGTGTCGTTCAAACGCTGATTGAGCTGTTGAATACTCGCGGTGGTGCGCTGACTGTCGCGGCTGCTGTCGGCGGCGATACGCTGGGTCTGCTGAGCGCTGCCGGAAGCCTGTTCGCAACTTTGCGCCACGCCTTGCGAGGTCGCGGCCAATTGCGTGGCCGCAGCGGCGATCTGGCTGATCTGCAACTGCTGCGCTTCGACTTCGCCGAGGGCACCGCTGGAGTGATCGTTGAGGCTGCGCACCGCGTCGCTCAGTTGCGAAGTCTCGTGATCGACTCCGAGCATACTGCTGCGCAGTTGCACCACCGCGACGTTGAGCGCGGTGCTGATCGCCGCCAGTTCATCGCGACCCTCCACCGGCACTTGCAGGCTGAGGTTGCCATCGCGCAGGGCTTCCGCGAGCAAGGTAATGCCGCTGGCGCTGCGACGAATCGAAGCTTGCAGGCAGATGAACAGGTACAGCGCCGCGAGCAGCAGGCACCCGAACACGGCGGCGACGATGATGAACTGACGGATCGCTGAACCGTGGTAGGCATCGAGTCGTTGATCCAGCGAGACCAGCGATTGCTGGCGCAGGGCGGCGAGATCCGTCAACAGCGCATCGAGGCTGCGTTCGAAGTCTTCCGGTTTGAGATTGATGCTGCCGCCAAACACGCCGTCGTCCAGCACCTTCAGGCCGCTGTCGAGGTGTTTGAGGCTCTCGTGGTATTGGCTGGCCCAGCTCTGCTGATCTTTCGGCAGGCGTGCTTCCAGCAGCGTGGCGGTTTTCACCAGTTGCTCGCGGGCGTCACCGATACGGCTGCGCAGATCGCGCAACTGCAAACGGCTTTGCAGGGTGAACTGGCCCGAGACTACTGAGGCCTGGCCGACGGCAGCGAGGCGACCGACGCGTTCAATCAAGTCCGGCGCATGTTGCGTGGAGATTTGCGTCAGCAGATAGGTTTCCAGCCACGGCGCGAGGGTCAGGCGATTGTCCATGACGATCTGCTCGCGCAACGCTTGCAGGGCGCTCAGGGCGTTGGTGAAACGGTCATAACCGTCCGGCCACCAACCGACGCCGCTGAGGCTTTTTGAATCCAGTCCATTGAGTGCGGTTTGCAGCGTTTGGTAGCGGCTGAGGGTTTCACCTTCCGCGCCTTCGTTTTGCAGGGCATTGCCCAGATCCGTGGTGGCTTGCACAACCGCCGGTTGCACCGCGTCGAACGCGCCCATGGCGGCGAGGGTGGCCGGTGTCGGCTGACGATTGGTTTCGGTGGCGCGCCAACGGGCGGCACGGTCGCGTTGGGCGGCGAGCAGGTTGTCCAGCGCATCCAGCGCGAGCAACTGGCGCACGCCGGCACGTTCGCCGGCAATCAGATTGAGCTTGTCGCGATAGTCCTGGCCGATCATCAACAGGCTGCCGGCCAACGGCAAAATGAACAGCAGAAACAACAACTGGAATTTACCCGCGAAGCCAAACCGCCCCAGCAATTTGATCCCCGGTGAAAGGAAAGCCTGCATGCCCCATGACTCCTCTGGACACCACGCACCATCGGCGTGCATCGCGGTCGTTCGACGTTGATGTTGTGCCCTGCTAAAAGGCCTCGAAAGTTCACTCTCACCCGCTCTGTAGGCAGGTTCTGTAGCGAAACTTCCCATTGTCGATCACCTTTGTAAGGCGACCGCGTTCAGGGGCAGTAGCAAGGCAAGATTCAGACCATGGCGTTGGGCTATCACCTAAATCCCGTCCCCTGTAGGAGCTGCCGAAGGCTGCGATCTTTTGATGTTGTTTTTTAAAAGATCAAAAGATCGCAGCCTTCGGCAGCTCCTACACGATTGGGTGATTCAGGTCAGGGTGGTTAGTTAGCTGGCTAAGGGGATGGCGCTCACGCACTGAAAAATGGCACATTGACGCACCTGCCTGCGTGCACCCATCTGCTGTCCGGAATCTTCCATGGCTATCAGCAACGTTCAGACCGCCGCTGCCTCGGCGCCCACTGCTCCCCAAAGCAGTCCATTGGTGATGCGAATTATCGGCGCGGTGGCGCTGGCGCATCTGATCAACGACCTGATTCAGTCGGTCTTGCCGTCGATCTACCCGATGCTCAAGGCCAATTACGGCCTGACCTTTACTCAGGTCGGCCTGATCACGCTGACCTTCCAACTGACTGCGTCGCTGTTGCAGCCGTGGGTCGGTTATCACACCGATCGGCATCCGAAACCGTGGCTGTTGCCGGCGGGTTCAATCTGCACATTGATCGGCATCGTGATGATGTCGATGGTCGGCAGTTTTCCGATGATTCTGCTGGCGGCGGCGCTAATCGGCATCGGTTCCTCGACGTTCCACCCCGAGGCCTCGCGGATTGCGCGGCTGGCTTCCGGTGGACGTTTTGGTCTGGCGCAATCGACCTTCCAGGTCGGTGGTAACGCCGGCTCCGCATTCGGCCCGTTGCTGGCGGCAGCGATCATCATTCCGTTCGGTCAGGCCAACGTCGCGTGGTTCGGTTTGTTCGCGGTGTTTGCGCTGTTCGTGCTGTACCGCATCAGCCGCTGGTACGCGCACCACTTGAACCTGTTCAAGCTCAAAGCAGGTCAGGCAGCGACTCACGGACTGTCGAAGGGCCGGGTGACCAGTGCGCTGGTGGTACTGGGCCTGTTGGTGTTCTCCAAGTATTTCTACATGGCCAGCCTCACCAGCTACTTCACCTTCTACCTGATCGAGAAGTTCGACCTGTCGGTGGCGAGTTCGCAGTTGCACCTGTTCCTGTTCCTCGGTGCGGTAGCGGCGGGCACCTTCTTCGGCGGGCCGATTGGCGACAAGATCGGCCGTAAGGCGGTGATCTGGTTCTCGATCCTCGGCGTGGCACCGTTCACGCTGCTGATGCCCCACGTTGATCTGTTCTGGACGACCGTCCTCAGCGTGGTGATCGGCTTCATTCTGGCCTCGGCGTTCTCGGCGATTGTGGTGTACGCGCAGGAACTGGTGCCGGGCAACGTCGGGATGATTGCCGGGGTGTTCTTCGGTTTGATGTTTGGTTTCGGCGGGATAGGCGCGGCGCTGCTCGGGCATCTGGCGGATATTCACGGGATTGAGTACGTGTATTACCTGTGCTCGTTCCTGCCGCTGTTTGGCGTGTTGGCGATCTTCTTGCCGCGCACCAAAAAGGCCTAAGATCAAAAGATCGTCCGATCGCGGCCCGAGCCTCCGGCAGCTCCTACAGGTGATCCCATGTAGGAGCTGCCGGAGGCTGCGATCTTTTAACAATCTTTCAGGCACAAAAAAGCCGCGTATCAAACGCGGCTTTTTCTTGGGCGTAACGCTTACACGTTAAAGCGGAAGTGCATCACGTCGCCGTCTTTGACGATGTAATCCTTGCCTTCCAGACGCCATTTACCGGCTTCTTTAGTACCGGCTTCGCCCTTGTACTGGATGAAGTCGTTGTAGGCGATCACTTCGGCGCGGATGAAGCCTTTCTCGAAGTCGGTGTGGATCACGCCGGCAGCCTGAGGTGCGGTCGCACCGACTTTGATGGTCCAAGCGCGGACTTCTTCAACACCGGCGGTGAAGTAGGTCTGCAGGTGCAGCATTTCGTAGCCGGCGCGGATCACGCGGTTGAGGCCAGGCTCTTCCAGGCCCAGGGCCTCGAGGAACATGTCCTTCTCTTCGCCGTCATCGAGCTCGGCGATTTCCGCTTCGATCTTGTTGCAGACCGGAACCACCATGGCGCCTTCTTCTTCGGCGATGGCGCGAACCACGTCGAGGTGCGGGTTGTTCTCGAAACCGTCTTCAGCGACGTTGGCGATGTACATGACCGGTTTGGTGGTCAGCAGGTGGAAGCCCTTGATCACTGCCTTTTCGTCAGCGTTCATGTTCTTCATCAGGCTGCGCGCAGGCTTGGCTTCGGTGAAATGCGCGATCAGTTGCTCCAGCAGGCCTTTCTGAACCACTGCGTCCTTGTCACCACCCTTGGCGTTACGCGCGACTTTCTGCAGTTGCTTCTCGCAGCTGTCGAGGTCGGCGAAGATCAGTTCCAGGTCGATGATTTCGATGTCGCGCTTCGGGTCGACGCTGTTGGAAACGTGGATCACGTTCTCGTCTTCGAAGCAGCGCACGACGTGAGCGATCGCGTCGGTTTCGCGGATGTTGGCGAGAAACTTGTTGCCCAGGCCTTCACCTTTCGAGGCGCCGGCAACGAGGCCTGCGATGTCGACGAATTCCATGGTGGTCGGCAGGATGCGCTTTGGATTGACGATGGCCGCCAGAGCGTCCAGACGCGGATCCGGCATCGGCACGATGCCGCTGTTCGGCTCGATGGTGCAGAAGGGGAAGTTTTCGGCCGCGATACCGGATTTGGTCAGGGCGTTGAACAGGGTGGACTTGCCGAGGGGTGGCAGGCCGTCGATGCGGCTATTGAATCCCCTGGTGTTTCCCCGCGGTGTAGAGTGAGGCGTTCTGGCTGT
>NZ_JBIUVN010000040.1:0-33463 GCF_044742965.1 Pseudomonas sp. NPDC087804
TACAGGGGATTTGTGCTGTGTTTTTTAGGCGGGGTAGCCGGTGATTTTGCGGATGCTTTGGTACAGCGGTTTGAGCTGGCGGTACGCCATTTCAGATGACGATACGATCCCTGTAGGAGCTGCCGAAGGCTGCGATCTTTTGATGTTGATCTTAAAAAACAAGATCAAAAAATCGCAGCCTTCGGCAGCTCCTACAGGGGATTTGAAGTGTGTTTTTTAGGCGGGGTAGCCGGTGATTTTGCGGATGCTTTGGTACAGCGGTTTGAGCTGGCGGTACATGCGCAGGTAGACCTCTTTGTACAGTTGCTCGTAGATTTTTTGTGCCTCGGGTTGGGGGTGGAAGACCGCGCCGACGCGGGTCATCGCGGCGATTGCAGTTGGGAAATCTGCGTGCAATCCGAGCCCCACCGCACAGCAGATCGCCGCCCCCAAGCCAGACGCTTCGTAGACATGCGGTCGCTCCGCCGGCAGGCCGAAAATATTCGCCGTCAGCTGCATCGCCGCATCACTCTGCGAACCGCCACCGGCCACGCGCAGGCGCTTGATCGACACCTTCGAACGCCGCTCGATGTTCTCCATGCCTTGGCGCAAGGCATACGCCAGCCCCTCAAGAATCGCCCGGTAAATATGCGCGCGGGTGTGCACATCGCCGAAGCCGATCATCGCGCCCTTCGCTTCCACGCCCGGCTCACGAATCCCCGGCGACCAGTACGGTTGCAGCATCAAACCCATCGAGCCTGGCGGCACTGCATCGACCAGCGCATCGAACAACTGCTCCGGCTCGATGCCCTGCTCTTTGGCCTGCTGCATCTCGCGCAACCCGAACTCGTTCTTGAACCAACTGACCATCCAGTAACCGCGATAAATCATCACCTCGCAGTTGAACTGATCGGGCACCGCTGACGGATACGGCGGAATCAACGGGACGATTTCCAGATAGCGCGAACGGGTGCTGGTGATCGTCGCCGTGGTGCCGTAGGACAGGCACACCGTGCCCGCATCGACCACGCCGGCACCGACCACTTCGCAAGCCTTGTCGGCGCCCGCCGCAATCAGCGGCAAGCCTTCGGGAATGCCGGTGTGGCGAGCCGCTTCAGCGGTGATGTAGCCGAGGGTTTCACCGGGTTTGTGCAGGGTCGGCAATTGCTCGGGACGCACCGCCAGCGCCTGCCATTTCCAGTCACTCGGCGCGGCCCATTTCAGCCGTTTGAAATCGAACGGCAGGTAGCCAACGCAGCAACCCACCGAGTCGACAAAGCGTCCGCACAAACGATGTGTGAGAAACCCCGACAGCAGCAAAAACTTGTCCGTCGCCGCCCACACCTCTGGCTGATGCTGCGCAATCCAGTTCGCCTCAGCCTGGGCACGAAAATAATCCACCGTGCCCTGCGCGCCGACCAGTTTGAACAACCAGCCCCACGGCCCTTTTATCCCGCCCTCGACTTCACTCTGGCGCTGATCAAGCCACAAAATCGCCGGACGCAGCGGTTTGCCCTCGGCATCGACATTGATCACCGTGCCGCGCTGAGTGGTCAGGGAAACGCCAGCAATCTGCGAACGATCAATGCCGGTTTGCGCCCAGACTTGCTGACACGCCTCGCCGAGTTTCGCCCAGTAATACTCCGGATCCTGCTCGGCCCAACCCGGTTGCGTCGAGTAATACGCCTGCAGTTCGACCTTGCCTTTACCGAGCAAATTGCCCTGCAAATCGAAGAGCAGCGCACGCACGCTCTGGGTGCCGTTGTCGATCGCCAGCAGGTAACGCTTGTTCGGGTGGTTATCCATGGAGCTCTCTTCAAGGGGCATCAAGGCGTGGCATCCGGCAGACCGTGATGGCGTTGCCACAACGCCCGATAACGCTGAATTTCCTGCTGCCAGTATGCGTCGCTCCAACCGAGTCGTGGCTGGCAGATTTGGCGGATGGCGGTGAAATAGTCTTCGCCACCGTGAGGCAGCAAAAGGCCGAGACGCGTGCGGCGCAACAGTAGATCGTCGAGGTGCAGAACCATTTCCGCTTCGCAAGCGAAGGCCAGTTCTGCCCATAAGGTGTCCGTGGCGCCAACCGTTTCGTGGCCGATATCGTTGATCAGTTGCGCCAGCCTCGGCAGGTGCCGGCCATGCCTTCCGGCCAGTCGTCGCCATTGCTGGTTGCTCAATTCTGCAATCGCCAGCGCAGGTACGGCGGCAAACACCGGCGCGGCGTCATCGACGAAGGGACGTTCGAGCATGCTCGCGCAGGCCTTGAGCACTTCGATGGCTTGCGGGCGAAACGTGGTCAGTTTGCCGCCGGCCAGGGTCACGCAACCGGGCTCCTGCCACAGCACATGTTCACGGGTTTCGTTCGACGGTTTGTCTTGATGATTACCCGCCGCACTGCCAACCACTGGACGTACGCCCGACCATGTCGACAACACGTCATTCGCCGTCACTTCTGCACCAGGAAATTGCTGTGTGCAGGCAGCCAGCAGATAGTCGAGTTCTTCGCCGCTGATGCTCGCGCTGTGATCCAGATCTTCGCGATGATCGAGATCCGTGGTGCCGACCACCGTCGCGCCCTCCCACGGAAACACGAACACCGGTCGACGGTCGCGCTCATGCAGAAAAGTGAACGCCTGCGCCACCGGCAAACGCCAACCCGGCAGCAATAAATGACTGCCACGCAACGGCCGCAATTGCCGTGGTGCCTCAGTCGGCCGCAAGCGCTCAGCCCATGCACCGGTGGCCACAGCAAGCACGCCACAACGCAATTGCAGGGTCGCGCCGGCCTCGCAGTCTTCGATCTGAACGCCGCACACTCGCCCGTTTTCTCGCAGCAAATGCTCGACGCGAACGCCATTGACCACGACCGCGCCATCCGCTCGCGCCTCGCTCAACACGCGCATCACCAGCCGTGCATCGTCGGTCAGCGCATCGACAAAACTGGTGCCGCCGAGCAAGTCATTTTCCTTCACGCCCGGCGCCAGATATCGAAGCTGTTGTGCATCATGAAAACGATGGCTGCGCCTTCCGGCCAAAGCATCGTAAACACTCAACAAACCACCCAATACCCGAGGCCCGGGGAAGCCGCCGCGATAGTGCGGCATCATGAAACTCATCGGCTCGACCAGCCCCGGCGCTTCGTCGAGCAAGCGCTGACGCTCGCGCACCGAATCGCGGGTCAGACGCCACTGGCCCTTGGCGATGTAACGCAAACCGCCATGAACCATTTTCGACGATCGACTGGACGTGCCCCAGGCAAAATCACGTTGCTCCAGCAACAGGCAGCGCCAGCCTCGGCGTGCAGCTTCACGCAGGATTCCGGCGCCGCTGATGCCGCCACCAATGACGATCAGATCCCAGGTTTCATCCGCCAGTGTTGGCAGAGTTTGCTGGCGCCATGCGGCGTTCCAGTCCTGACTCATGGCCGTCACTCCGGCAACAGCGTGCCGGGGTTGAGGCGCCCGGCCGGATCGAAGTGTTTACTTAGCGCCTGCAAGGTATCCATCGCCAGTGCGCCCTTCTCGCGCAACAGGTACGGCGCGTGATCCTTGCCGACGCCGTGTTGGTGGCTGATGGTGCCGTGGTTGCCGACAATGGTCTGGCTGGCTGCGTGTTTGAGTGCTTTCCAGCGTGCCAGCGTCGCGGGGTAATCCGCCGCCGGGCGAAACACGTAAGTGGTGTAGATGCTCGAGCCTTCACCGTAGACATGGGACAAGTGGGTGAACACATGCACGCGTTCGCCCTCGGCGGCCAAGGCCTCGCGCAGACTGTTTTCGATGAGGTTGAGCAGGTTGTCGACGTTGCTCCAGTCGGTGGCGGTTTCGAGGGTGTCGACGACGTAACCGGCGTTCCACAGGTTCTCGCGCAGGTAGGGGAAACGGAAGCGGTTCTGCGCCCATTTCTTGCCGAGCAAGGTGCCGGTGAACACGCCGCCGAACGCCTTCAGATGTTGGCGCGCCTGTGTCAGCGACAGTGCGTTTTGTCGGCGATTGCCGGTGACGCCGAAGGTCAGCAGGCATTTGCCCTCTGCTGCCCCCCTTAGCTTCAGATACTTTTCCAGCCAGGCGATTTGTTGCGGATGACCGGCCAGCGCCAGTTGCGTTTCGGTTTCCACGGCGTTGGACAGGCGCAACATCGACAGCGGTACGCGTGCCTGGGCCAATTGGCGAATGGCTCTGAGAGCCTGCGGCCAATCGGGGAGAAAAACGCCGTAGAAACGTTCATCGGCAGGCAGCGCGCTGACCCGCACTTTGACCTCGGAAATGATCCCGAAACGGCCCTCGCAACCGAGCACCACTTCGCGCAGATCAGGGCCGGCAGCCGAAGCCGGGAAAGTTGGAATTTCCAAAGGCCCGGCAAAGGTTTCCAAGGTTCCGCCCGCAAATAGTTGCTCGATCCGGCCATAGCGCAACGACTGCTGACCGCTGGAACGACTGGCAACCCAACCACCCAATGTCGACAACTCCCACGACTGCGGAAAATGCCCCAACGTGTAGCCCCGTGCACGCAACTGACTTTCCACCTGCGGGCCACTCGCACCGGGGCCGAACGTTGCCAGCAGACTATGTTCGTCGAGGTCGATCAGGCGATTCATCCGCGCCAGCGAAACCGTCACAACTGGCCGCGCCGAATCCGGCGGATTGATGTGCCCGGCCACCGAGGTGCCGCCGCCGTACGGGATCAGGCACAAGTCCTGTTCGTGAGCGAGCGCCAGCAATTGGCGAATGTGTTCAGCGGTCTCGGGAAACGCCACCGCATCGGGATAATTGCCCAGCGCACCTTCGCGCAACGCCAGCCAGTCCGGCAGGCTCTGGCCCCGCGCATGCAACAAACGATCATGAGCATCGATACTGTACAAAGTGTGCGCCGACAACCGCGAGGCCGGCACACGCGTCAATGCCGCTTCAAGCGTGGCATCGGGCAGCGCGCGCCCCTCGCCCAGTCGCTCATGAAGAAACTCCGCGCCCTGGGCCGGCAGCTCGACCACCGTGGTTGCATCTCCCCAGCCGTTCCAGCGTCGCATGCGTGTGTCCTTTTTTGCCGTCAGATCAGTGATATTTCAGGCCCCCATACTAGCCAGCGGCCGAAAAGTGTCACGGTCGCATCCGGCCAGTTCGTGTAGCCAATTGAGTCAAACGTCGCGCAAGCGTCAGCCATTTACTTTAGTCGGGGTTTCAAATTACCTTTCAGGCATTTATCCGCCCACGCGGCCGTCGATCAAAGGAAGGGATCATGCAATCGCTCGGCTTCACCTCAGTTCCGCCCCTGCTCAAATACCTGCGCCACGCCGAACAACTGGGCATGGCCGTCGAACCGGCGTTGGCGGCGGCGGGATTGCAGGCGCAGCAGTTGAGCGACAACACCCTGCGCTTGCCCGGTGAGGCGCATGAACGCTTGCTGGATTATTTCTGCGAGCATTCGGGGGATCCGTTGTTCGGGCTCAACGCGGCAAATTTCGTCCTGCCCAATTCGTGGAGCGTGCTCGGTTACATCACCATGAACTGCGCGACGTTGGGCGATGCGATGAGCCGGATCATGCCGTTCGAGAAACTGGTCGGCGACATGGGCGTGAGTCGTGCCGAAGTGCTGGATGGCCACGTGCATTTGATCTGGACGTGCCGTTATCAGCGCCCACGGATTCGCCGGCATCTGGTGGAAAATGTGCTCGGTTCCTGGCTGCAATATGCACGCTGGATCGCTGATACGCAGATGTCGCCGGCCGCAGTCTGGCTCGAACATTCATGCCCGGCCGAGGCGACGCCTGCGCAGTACGAGGCTTTTTTCGATTGCCCGGTGGTGTTTGATCAGCCGTATTCGGCGCTGCTCGTGCCGCTGGCGTATTTGCAGTTACCGCTGCGTCAGGCCGATGCGCAGTTACTGCGCACGCTGGAGGAACATGCGCTGGGGTTGATGGCAACGCTGGAGGATGCGTCGCTGGAGCAGCAGGTGAAGAACATTCTGCGGCAGTTGCTCAAGGAAGGCTTGCCGCGCAAGGAACAGGTGGCTGAGCATCTTGCTGTTTCTGTTCGCACGTTACAGCGCCAGTTGCATCAGGCGGGGACGTCGTATCAGCAGATTCTCGATGATTTGCGCCAAGAGTTGGCGGAGCATTATTTGCTCAACAGTACGTTGCCGATTCAGGACATTGCGCAGTATCTGGGGTTTACCGAACCGAGGTCGTTTCACCGCACGTTCAAGAGCCGTCGCGGGATGCCGCCGGGGGAGTTTCGGCAGATGCATCGGGGGTGAATGAGCCGGCGTCATCGCGAGCAGGCTCACTGCTACAGAGGGCCGTGTCGGACACAGAATCTGCGTTCACTGAAGATCAATTGTAGGAGTGAGCCTGCTCGCGATGAGGCCTCTCACCACAACGCAATAAACACTTTCGATAATGCTGTTTAAGGACACCCGGCGTTACGCGAAACAGCCCACAAATCCTTGCGCCATAACCTACGCCTACGCCAGAATCCGCCTGCTTGTGCGCCCTGAGCATGCTGCGTAACTTGATTGCGTCACTGATTTCCAGTGATCGGGTTTAGTAGCCCGGAATATTTGGGGCGTATAGCTCATCAAGCAATCGGGTCTTGCCTGAACGTTATGGTGGCTGTGCGTAGGGCGCCCTCGGGCGCGCCGGTTTCCCAGATCCCCGGTCTACTAACCTGCGCATAGCTGCCTCCACTTCTTTTAGTAGAGAAGCGGTGGCCAGCTTAATTTGAGGATCTGGTTAATGTTCAAAGTTACGCCAAACCCGCCGGCCACCGACCCGGCATCCCCCTACGAATCCCCCGACTCCAGAAAATTCCACGAAGCCGCCGAGCGCGCGCTCGACCACTACCTCGGTCCGACGAACGCCGACCTCATGGCCACGCCCTACTCGCCCAACACGCTGTACATGGCCAACCCCGCAGCAAACACCGAATCCCTCCTTACCGACGCCAGCGAAACCCTTGGCTCGGCCACCGTCATGCTCAACAACCATGCCGCGCAGGTTGAAGGCACCCATCGCAAGACTTTGCAGGGCATTGCGCAAGTGGTGATGGTGGCGGAAATGGCGGTCAATCGCGTGCTGGACCAATTAGTACCAACCGAGTAACGCAAGAGCCCGCGGCCCAACAGGAAGGGTTGGATGGCGGGCTTCTTTTTGCGGTGTGTCATGTTCCCCTCACCCCAGCCCTCTCCCGAGGGAGAGGGGGCCGACCGAGGTGTCTGGCGCTATACATCGACCTGAATGACCGAGTCGATTATGGATTCGACCGAGCTGGTTCAGGTCGGTGTATCTCTCAAGCATCCCCGGATCGGTCCCCTCTCCCTCCGGGAGAGGGCTAGGGTGAGGGGCTTTTAGCCTGATTCACCTCAAAGGCTGATTGCGTTGGTAAACACCAACCGATTGCCAAACGGATCCGCAATCGTCATGTCCTGACTCCCCCACGGCATCGCCTGAATCTGCGGATGCGAGAACTTGTAGTCCTTGGCGATCAATTGCTGCTGAAACGCCTCCAGCTCATCCGTCTCGATACGCAGCGCCGAACCCGGGCTCGCGTCGCCATGGTGCTCGGACAAATGCAGCACACACTCGCCACGCGACACCTGCAGGTACAGCGGGAAATTCGCTTCAAAGCGATGCTGCCAGTCGATCTTGAATCCGAGAAAATCGATGTAAAACTCTACCGCTTTGGCTTCATCGAAGATCCGCAGGATCGGGGTGGTTTTGCCGAAGCTCATGGGGTGCTCCCTGACTGGTTGGCCCCACAGTGTAGACGGGGTGGATGTCAGGAATTCGGCTTGTTGATGGCTTTCTTTAATCTCAGATTGCCACTATGAGACGTAGATCAAAAGATCGCAGCCTTCGGCAGCTCCTACAGGGGGGATTTCGACTGATGAAATCCTTTGCGTAAATCACCTTCGCGCGCCAGAAACCGCCCTTCCCTGCGCCCGTTCGCCTGCCCGTCGCGGTAACTCAACACGCCATTGATCCAAACCCCGTCAATGCCCTGTGCCGCTCTTTGCGGATCGTTGAAATCCGCGACATCACGCACCGTCGCCGGATCGAACAACACCAGATCCGCCCAAAAACCTTCACGAATCTCGCCGCGCGCCTTCAAACCAAACCGCGCCGCCGACAAACCGGTCATCTTGTGTACGGCGGTGTGCAGCGGAAACAGGCCGACGTCGCGACTGAAATGGCCCAACACCCGTGGGAACGCGCCCCACAGGCGTGGATGCGGGAACGGGTCTTCTGGCAGTCCGTCAGAACCGACCATCGACAACGGATGGGCGAGGATTCTTCGTACATCCGCCTCGTCCATGCCGTAGTAAACAGCCCCCGCCGGTTGCAAGCGTTTCGCGGCATCAAGCAGCGGCAGATTCCATTCCGCAGCGATGTCGATCAGATCGCGGCCGCTGACTTCCGGGTGCGGCGTCGACCAGGTGATGGTGATGCGATGCGCATCGGTGACTTGCTTCAAATCCAGCGTCGAAGAACTCGCCGCATACGGGTAACAATCGCAGCCGACCGGGTGGGTTTTCGCGGCCTCTTCCAATGAAGCGAGGAGCTCAGGGCTACGCCCCCAGTTACCCACGCCGGCACATTTGAGGTGGGAAATAATCACCGGCGATTTGGCGTGACGACCGATCTGAAACGCCTCGTCCATCGCCTCCAGAACCGGGGCGAATTCGCTGCGCAAATGGGTGGTGTACACCGCGCCGAATGCCGTGAGTTCTTCGGTCAGTTGCATCACTTCATCGGTGGACGCGTTGTAAGCGCTGGCGTAGGCCAGACCTGTGGATAAACCCAACGCACCGTCCTCAAGGCTTTCACGCAATTGCTCGCGCATCGCCGTGATTTCTTCCGGAGTCGCGGTGCGCAACAGGTCATCCAGATGATTACTGCGCAGCGCCGTGTGGCCGATCAGTGCGGCGACGTTCAGCGTGGTATTCGCCGCTTCAACCGCCGCGCGGTAATCGCTAAAACGTGGATAAACAAACGCCGCCGCAGTGCCGAGCAAGTTCATCGGATCCGGTGGATTGCCTTTCAAACTCACGGGCGAGGCGCTGATCCCGCAGTTGCCGACAATCACCGTGGTCACGCCTTGGCTGAGTTTTGGCAGCATCTCTGGCTGACGAATCACCACCGTGTCGTCATGGGTGTGCACGTCAATAAAACCGGGCGCCAGCACGCGGCCGGCGGCGTCGATTTCTTCGGTCGCCGTGGCATCGGACAAATCGCCGATGCGCTCGATACGGCCATCGCGGATGGCCACGTCGGCCTGGTAGCCGGGCGTGTTGCTGCCGTCGATGATCAGGGCATTGCGAATCAGGGTGTCGTACAACATGTCAGTCTCCCAGCGGCAGGTGATCGTCGCCACCACGGTATTCGTCGAGGGCCAGTTTGATCCGCCGCAGACGTTCTTGATTGTCTTCAGGATTGGCCAGCGCCAGCTCGGTGGCGAGCACGTCGATGGCGAGCAGCATGCCGTAGCGCGCCGCCGTCGGTTTGAAAATGAACGAGGTTTCCGCACTCTGCAGCGGCAGCACGACGTCGGCCAGTTCGGCCAGCGGCGAGTCGGCGCGGGTGATGGCGAGAATGCGTGCGCCGTAGTTGCGTGCCAGTTCGACGGTCTCGAGCAGCTCCGGGGTGATGCCGGTCAGCGAGCAGACGATGACCACTTGTTCGGCGTTGAGGCTGGCGGCGGTGACGCGCATCATCACCGCGTCATGACACACCGCAACCGGGTAGCCGAGGCGCACCAGCCGCACCTGCAATTCATCGCTGCACAGGGTCGAACAACCGCCCATGCCGAAGGCGTGAATCATCCGCGCCTGGCCGAGCAATCTCACTGCATCGGCGAAGCGTGATTCATCGAAACCGGCCAGATGCTGACGCAAGGTGGTTTCGATATCGCCGACGATTTGTCCGTAAAACGCTGACTGATCGGGCGTACCGGCAGGGTCGAGAAAACGGCTGCCAACACCGCTGGCCTGGGCCAGTTGCAGACGCAGATCACGCAGGTCACGACAGCCAACGGTGCGCGCAAACCGCGACAGCGTGGCGGTGCTGACTTCGGCGCGTTGCGCGAGGTCTTCGAGGCTGGCGCTCGCGGCGAAACCGACGTCGTCAAGCATCAGCCGGGCGATGCGGCCTTCGCCGGCGCTGAAGGAATCCTGACGAGCGCGGATCTGATAGAGGATGTCCATGACGGCTGGCTCCGGTTACAGCAGGTAAGAAAGACCGAGGGTCATTGCAAAAGCGACCACCGAAATCAGGGTCTCCAATACAGTCCAGGTCTTGAAAGTCTGGGCGACCGTCATGTTGAAGTATTCCTTGATCAACCAGAAGCCACCGTCGTTGACGTGGGAAAAGATAACCGACCCGGCGCCGGTCGCCAGCACCAACAGCTCAGGGTGGGGATATCCCAGACCAATGGCCACCGGCGCGACCACACCGGACGCGGTGGTCATGGCCACGGTCGCCGAGCCAGTGGCGATGCGCATCAGCGCTGCAAACAGCCAGCCCATGATCAGCGGCGACAGGTGAAATTCGTGAGCGAGGCCGACGATCTGATCGGTCACACCGGCGTCGACCAGAATGCGGTTCAAACCGCCGCCAGCGCCGACCAGCAAAGTGATACTGGCCGTTGGCGCCAGGCATTCGTTGGTGAATTTGAGGATCGATTCTCGGCTGAAACCCTGGGCGATACCCAGCGTCCAGAAACTCAGCAACGTCGCCAGCAACAGCGCGATCACCGAGTTGCCGATGAACAGCAGGAACTGGTTGAAACCGCTGCCCGGCGTGGAAATCAGGTTGGCCCAGCCACCGATCAGCATCAACACCACCGGCAACAGAATGGTCGCCATGGTGATGCCGAAACCCGGCAGTTTGTCGCGCGGTTCGCGATCGAGGAATTGTCTTTCCAGCGGGTTATCCGCCGGCAAGTGAATGCGCGGCACGATGAATTTGGCGTACAGCGGGCCGGCAATGATTGCCGTTGGAATGCCGATGGCAATCGCGTAGAGCAAGGTCTGCCCGACCGACGCGTGATAGGCCTGCACCGCCAGCATCGCCGCCGGGTGCGGCGGCACCAGCGCGTGCACCACCGACAGACCGGCGACCATCGGCAAACCGACCATCAGAATCGACACACCCACACGGCGCGCCACGGTGAATGCAATCGGCACCAGCAAGACGAAACCGACCTCGAAGAACAGCGGCAGCCCGACAAGAAACGCGATGCAGACCATCGCCCAGTGCGCGTTCTTTTCACCGAATTTATCGATCAACGTGCGCGCCAACTGCTCGGCGCCGCCGGACTCGGCCATCATCTTGCCAAGCATCGTCCCCAGCGCAACCACCAGCGCAATATGCCCCAGCGTCTTGCCCACCCCGGCCTCATACGCCCCGACAACCCCGGAGGCCGGCATCCCGGCCACCAGCGCCAGGCCGATGGAAATCAAGGTAATGACAATGAACGGATTAAGCCGGTAACGGGCGATCAACACGATCAAAGCAATGATGGCAACGGCTGCATAAACCAGCAGCCAATAGCCGAAGTCAGGCGTCATGCGGTACTCCTCGAAAGGGTCACGTTCGAATGGGTTGTGAAACTCATAAATCATTTCGAGATCGAGATTTCAAACCACATGAAAGTAATTTTCGTGGAGAGATAAGGGATGTCGCTAACAGATATGTCTTGTCGTGATTAATGAAAATCCACCACGCGAATTTTCATGCCCACACAAGACCTGTAGGAGCCGAGCCTGCTCGCGAAGACGATGTCACATCCAACATTTCTGTCGACTGACACAGCGCTTTCGCGAGCAAGCTTTGCTCCTACAGTTTGAGTGCATTCCGTCAGTCAAAATGCGGACACCTGTGGGAGCCAGCCTGCTGGCGATGGCGGTTGCACATTCAATATCTGTGTTGCCAGGGATACCGCATTCGCGAGCAAGCCCGCTCCCACAGTTTGAGTGCATTCCTTCAGTCAGAATGCGGTTAACTTGTAGGAGCCAGCCTGCTGGCGATGGCGGCTGCACATTCAATATCTGTGTTGCCAGGGATACCGCATTCGCGAGCAAGCCAGCTCTCACAGTTTTGAGTGCATTCCTTCAGTCAGAACGCGGTTAACTTGTAGGAGCCAGCATGCTGGCGATGGCGGTTGCACATTCAATATCTGTGTTGCCTGAGATACCGCTTTCGCGAGCAAGCCCGCTCCCACAGTTTGAGTGCATTCCTTCAGTGAGAATGCGGTCAAACTGTGGGAGCGGGCTTGCTCGCGAATGGCTTCACTCGGTGTTGCGTGAACTCACACCATTTCGTTACGAATCCATTCAACCACCGACGTACGTTTCGGCGTCCAGCCCAGTATTTCGCGCGCATGTTTGCCGCGCACACGGCTGTTGGAACCGAGGCCATAGTTGGCCATTTCATAGCCCCACTCGGCTTCGGCGTCTTTCAATGGCCAGTCTTGCGGTTGGCCCAGGTTCAGCGCTTGGGCCATGGCGGTGGTCATGTCGATAAACGACGCTTCGCCGCTTTCAACAAAGTAGAACGTGCCCGGAACGTTTTTGGTCAGCGCCAGCAGGTACAGGGCGACGACGTCTTCGATGTGCACGTTGGACCAGATGTTCTGGCCGGTACCGACGTGGCGAACGACGCCGCTTTTGCGCGCTTGTTTGAGCAATCGCGGCAGCTGCACGCTGTCGCGATTGACGCCCAGGCTATGCCCGTAGATCAGCGTGTTGCAGATGACGGCGGAGTTCACGCCGTCCTTCGCCGCCGCGAGGATCAAGTTGTCGATGGCCACGCGTGCGGCTTTATCGACGGTCGGCTCCGGCAGATTGTCTTCGTAGTAGATGACGTCGCTGGACTTGCCGCCCGACGCATCGCCAACGATGCTCGAACCGCTGGTGTGCAGGAACACTTTGTTGGTACCGCGCAAAGCATCGAGCAACGCTTCCACCGCACCGCGATGGTCGCTGCTGGCGGCGTTGATCACGGCATCGGCAGCGCGGGCCTGTTTGGCGAGCAGTGCTTGGTCGTCGAGTGTGCCGATAACCGGGGTGATGCCGAGTGCTTTCAGCTCATCAGCCTGTTCAGCGCTGCGCACCAGGCCGGTGACGTTGTGCCCGGCCTGAACCAGACCGGTAGCGATCGAGCCGCCGATAAAACCGGCAGCGCCGGTGACGAATACGTTCATGGAGAAACTCCCTGCGTGAGTAAGTGATGGGACGAGTATCGGCCCGTGAGCCCGGGGGAAAAACCCGCTCCCGCCCAATTCACTCTTGCGCAGAGGTCACGAATCAGCCCTTGAAATCGGCGCTGGCGTAGGCGGCGAGTTTGCTCTGGATAAAGTCGAGGAAGCACTGAATGCGCAGCGCCAGTTGCGAGTTACGGTAGTACACCGCGTTGATCGGCTGGCGATAACCGCTGTTGAATTCACCGAGCAGGACTTTCAAACGGCCGGCGCGGATGTCGTCGATGGTCATGAAGTGCGACAGGCAAGCAATGCCCTGCCCTTCCAGCGCCAGATGCCGCACGGTCTCGCCGCTGGAGGCGCTGATCGCCGGGGTGATTGGCCAGCGATCACCGTGCACATAGCGCAGTGGCCATTGGTTGAGGCCTTCGTTCTGTGTGAAGCCGAGCAAAGTGTGCTCGCTCAGATCAGCGACTTGCTGCGGCGCGCCGTGTTTTTCCAGATACGCAGGACTGGCGACGATCAGCAGCGGACTGCAGCCGAGCGAACGCGCGTGCAGCGTCGAATCGGCGAGGGTGCCGATGCGGATGGCGATGTCGGTGCTTTGTTCCAGCAGGTCAATGATCAGGTCATTGCTGTTCAGTTCTAGCTGAATGTCCGGGTAGAGCCGGCGGAATTCGTCGATGTAGGGGACGACGGCGTGGAGCATGAACGGCGACGCCGCGTTGATGCGCAAACGCCCGGACGGAGTTTGCTGGCGTGAGGATAGGCGTTCTTCGAGTTGATCCATCTGATCGAGAATCAGCTTGGCGTGCTCGAAAAAGTACTTGCCCTCCTCGGTCAGATCCATGCGCCGCGTGGTGCGGTTGATCAGCGTGGTGTCGAGTTTGGCTTCCAGCTTCGACAGCGTGCGGCTGACGGCCGACGGCGTTTGCCCGACCTGCTCGGCAGCGGCGGAGATGGAACCGCACTCGATCACGCAGACGAAAATCTGCAACTCATCGGATCTGGCTTTCACGGGTGTCCTCTTTGAGATCGCCAAGATCGCAGCCTTCGGCAGCTCCTACATGTGAACTCTGTAGGAGCTGCCGCAGGCTGCGATCTTTTGCTATTACCACCGATAGTAGCCCTAAACCACTCAAGCCTTAAGGCCAAACACCTCGGTCAGATGCTGCTCGTAACGCGCTAAATCACCTTCGATGTTCGGGCGTTTCATCACATCCACACACAAGAACGTCGGCAACGCGGTCATGCCCAGAAACTCATTGGCCTTGTGGAACGGGAAGTACACCGCATCAACACCTTTGGCCTCAAAGAAATCGGTCGGGTCATCGAAGGCTTGCTGCGGTGCGTTCCAGGTCAGCGACAGCATGTATTGCTTGCCCTGAATCAGCCCGCCGCTGCCGTACTTCTGCGAGGCGTCGGAGCGGGTGCGGCCATCGCTGGCGTAGAGGCTGCCGTGGCCTTCGGTGAAGACTTCGTCGAGGTACTTTTTCACCGTCCACGGCGCGCCCATCCACCAGCCCGGCATCTGATAAATGATCACGTCGGCCCAGAGGAATTTCGCCACTTCTTCAGCGACGTCGTAGCCCTCATCGATGAAGGTGGTTTTGACATCACAACCGCCGCGATCCAGCACGCTCAGCGCGGCTTCGTGCAGGGTGGCGTTGTAACGACCATCAGAGTGGGCGAATTTTTTACCGCCATTCAGCAACAATACTTTTTTCATGAGAAAGCCTCGGCGCAGCCATTCCGGCTGGGTGGAGAAGGGAAACTGGAATGGCGGCAGATTAACCATCTGCCTCGCGCGGAATAAGCCGTGATTGCGCAAAATACATTTGACCAAAAAGCACGAATCGAACACAGATTGTTGCAATAGCATGCTCGGCCATCTGTATTTGAGGAGTCGTTGTGATGAGTGAACGCCAGGGTTTTATCCTGCACGCCAAGACCCGCCCGGAAAAAGCCGAGGCCTTTGAAGCGCTGTTCCGCGCTTATGTTGAACCGAGCCGCGCCGAGCCCGGCTGCATCGAGTACCACATGCTGCGCGACAAGGAAGATCCGTCGCTGTTTATCTTCTACGAGATCTGGGAGAGCCAGGCGCACCTGGATGTGCACTCGAATCTGCCGCACATGAAGGCGTTTTTCGCCGAGCGCATGGACTATCTGGAACGCGATTTCGACATTCGCGCCATCGACATGCTCAGCGAAGCGTCGGCTAACCGCTGATCAATAAATGGGCGCCGAGCGCGCCCAGACCGATGAAGAAAACCCGTTTGAATAGCACGGCGCTGATGCGTTGCCGCAGCCATTGGCCGAGCAACATGCCCAGCACGGCGGGGATCAGCGCCAGCAGCGAGGCGCTCAATTCACCGCCGCCGAGTGCGCCGCGCCAGAGCAAACCGCCGGCCAGCGCCAGAGTCGATACGGTGAAGGACAGGCCGAGTGCCTGCACCAGTTCATCACGGTTCAAACCCAGTGCTTGCAGGTAGGGCACCGCCGGAATCACGAACACGCCAGTGGCTGAAGTGATGACGCCGGTGATTAAACCGCAGGCCGGGCCGAGCCAGGGTTCGTGGCGGGGATTTACGCTCAGCGTCGGCAGGAACAATCCGCTCAACGCATACAGGAACAGCGCCGCGCCGAGTGCGCGCACCACCCAATGTCCGCCGGCCATGCCGATCCACAACGTGCCGATGCCGGTGCCGAGGAAGATCATCAACAGCATCGGCCAGAGGCGTTTGATCAGGCCTTTTAAATGCCCGCCGAATGCCAGTTGCCAGAGGTTGGTCAGGGTAGCCGGGATGATCAACAACGCGGCTGCCTGCGATGGCGCCATAGCCAGACCGAGCAGGCCCATGGCGACCGTGGGCAAGCCGAGGCCGATGATGCCTTTGATCAGGCCGGCGAGGATGAAGGTGGCGATGACCAGCAGGGACAGGGTCAGGCCCAGGTGTTGGTAGAAGTCTGTGAGTGTGTTCATGGCGGTACTGTGCGCCAGTCGAGGTTGGCTGAAAATCTGCCATATACTGAGGGTGCCTCTTCCAGAGCAAGAGGCTTAAATTTTTTTGAAGCTTCTGGCCTCATCGCGAGCAGGCTCACTCCTACATTAGATCAGTGGCGAACACAAAACCTGTAGGAGTGAGCCAGCTCGCGATGAGGCCCGCCCACACACCACAAAAACCGGCTGCCGACATGCACTTCGACCTCACCGACCTGCGCCTCTACCTGCACATCCTCGACACCGGCAATATCACCGCCGGCGCCGCGCGCAGCCATTTATCCCTCGCCGCCGCCAGCGCCAGAATCCGCGCCATGGAAGCCTCGCTCGGCGCCGACTTCCTCGAACGCGGTCGCCGTGGCGTCACCCCGACCCCCGCCGGCAAAGCCCTCGCCCATCACGCGCGCATCCTCCTGCAACAAGCCGAACGTATGCAGCAGGATCTCGCCGACTACGCGCAAGGCGTCAAAGGCCAGGTGCGGCTGCTGTGCAACACGACGGCGATCACCGAATACCTGCCGGAAGTGCTCGCCGATTTCCTGCGCAATCACCCCAATCTCGACATCGATTTGCAGGAATTGCCGAGTGCGCGCATTACCCACGCCTTACGCCAAGGCGCAGCGGATCTCGGGATTGTTTCCGACGCCGTAGACACCCGCGACCTACAAACCCAACCCTTTCGCGATGATCCACTGGTGCTGATTCTGCCCCTCGATCACCCGTTGTCTGACGCCGACGAGGTCAGTTTCAGCGATGCGTTGCACCATGATTTTGTAGGACTCAGCGCCAACAGCGCTTTGGCGATCTACCTCGAAGAACAGGCCCTGCACAGCGGCGCCCGCATGCAGGTACGTATCCGCGCCGACGGTTTCGACGGCGTGATGCGCATGGTCAGCCATGGCGCCGGGCTCGCCATCGTGCCACTGGCGGCCATCGAACGCGCGGCGCCACGCAGCTTCAAAAGCGTTGCGCTCAACGAACCTTGGGCGCGCCGCACCTTGATGCTCTGCGCCAAGGACTTCACCGCCCTGCCGGGTTACGCCAAAGCCCTGCTACACGCCTTGACTCTCCCCTAAGGGGCAGACTTCATCCAAACAGATTCAGCCGCTGGGAAAACTCTGAACGTGCGCGCGTTTCTGAGCAGCTCGATGTCGACCCCAGACAACTGAGCCGCGACCGGGCGCTATACGGTGCGACTTCAATTCCTTCTGCCCGGAGCTCCCATGACCGCGACCGCCCCTATCACTGTTCTGCGCGACACCCATCCCCTGCCGGTACTCGATGCCTGCAAATGGGAAAAACTCGAGGGCGACCCGCACACCGTCAACCTCAACGCCTACACCAGCGAAGACGGCAGCAAGATCATGGGCACGTGGATCTGCACGCCGGGCAAGTGGCGCGTGGAATACGTGAAGTGGGAATACTGCCATTTCCAGGAAGGCTACTGCGTGATCACCCCGGACGGCATGGCGCCGATTCACTTGCGTGCTGGCGACATCTTTGTGATTGAGCCGGGGATGAAAGGTACGTGGGAAGTGGTTGAGACGGTGCGTAAGTATTTCGTGTTTGCCTGATAAAGCAAAAGATCGCAGCCTTCGGCAGCTCCTACAGAGATACGTTTCCTGTAGGAGCTGCCGCAGGCTGCGATCTTTTTTTGGCACAAAAAAGCCGGGAAATCACCCGACGTGATTTCCCGGCAAATGTCCCAGACTCAATTTAAACCCCTGTGGCGAGGGGATTCATCCCCGATCGGCTGCGCAGCAGTCGCAAAACCTGAGCACTCGGTTTACCTGACACACTGTAGGGGGCTGCTGCGCACCCCATCGGGGATAAATCCCCTCACCACAAAGTCTCACTTGCCACAAAAGTATTGCTGACCCAAGTTACTGCGGTTTCCGGTAGCTGTTGATAATCGCCGAGAAGTCTTTCCCGCCATCCCCACGCTGACTCATCGCCTGATACAACTGCTGCGCCACCGCGCCAAGCACCACCGGCTGATGCGCCTGACGCGCGGCTTCCGTCGCCAGGCCCAAATCCTTAAGCATTAATTCCGCACCAAACCCACCGGTGTACCCCCGCGAAGCCGGCGCCGTTTCAACAATCCCCGGCCACGGGTTGTACATCTCCGAACTCCAGCAACGCCCGGTCGAGCTGTTGATGATCCCGGCGAGCACCGACGTATCAATCCCCAACGCATCGCCCAGCGCCATCGCCTCACTGACGCCAACCATCGAAATCGCCAGCAGCAAGTTGTTGCAGATCTTGGCGATCTGCCCGGTGCCGACTTCACCGCAATGCACAATGTTGCGGCCCATCTGCGCCAGCACCGGTTGCAGGGTGGCGAACAGTTCCGGGGTGGCGCCAACCATAAAGGTCAACGTCCCGGCCGTCGCGCCGCCCGTACCGCCAGATACCGGCGCATCCGCCATCGCCACGCCTTGTTTCGCGGCAGCGGCAGCCACATCACGCGCCGTCTGCGGATCAATCGTGCTGCAATCCACTGCCGGCACGCCTTTGCCAATTCCGGCCAAAACGCCGTCCTCACCCAACCAGACACTGCGCACATGCACAGCGGCCGGCAGCATGGTGATCACCAGTTCAGCATCCTCGGCCGCCTCACGCGCCGAAGCGCGAATGCTGCCGCCCAGTTGTTCCAGTTCCGCCAACACGGTTTTGTTGAGGTCGACCAGGTTCAGCGAATGGCCAGCCTTGATCAGGTTGCGCGCCATCGGCGCGCCCATGTTGCCCAGCCCGATAAATGCGATTTTCATGGCCGTTCCTCAGCGCAGGTTGATGGTGGTGTTCACGCCGTCGTTGACGCTGTCGTCGTCGAACCAGCGCGCCGTGACCGTTTTGGTCTGCGTGTAGAACTGCACCACTTGCTTGCCGTACGGGCCGAGGTCGCCGAGTTTCGAACCGCGCGAACCGGTGAAACTGAAAAACGGCACTGGCACCGGAATCGGGATGTTGATGCCGACCTGACCGACGTCGATTTCCGTCTGGAATTTACGTGCCGCTGCGCCGCTCTGGGTGAACAGGCCGGTGCCGTTGCCGAACGGATTGGCGTTGACCAGCGCAATCGCCTGATCAAGGGTATCGACTTCCAGCACCACCAGCACCGGGCCGAAGATTTCCTGGGTGTAGATCTGCATGTCGGTGGTCACGCCCGAGAACAGGGTTGGGCCGACAAAATTGCCTTGCTCGTAACCCGGCACCTTGATGTCGCGCCCGTCAAGTTCCAGCTTGGCGCCTTCCTTGATGCCGCTTTCGATCAGGTCGAGAATTCGTGCCTTGGCTTTTTTCGAGATCACCGGGCCAACATCGGTGCCCGGCTCGCTGCCAGCGTTGACGGTGAGTTTCTGCGCCAGCGCTTTCAGATCCGGCAACCATTGTTTCGCCGCACCAACCAGCACCACGACGGAGGTGGCCATGCAACGTTGCCCGGCCGCACCGAAACCGGCGCCGACCAAGGCATTCAGCGCTTGCTCGCGATTGGCGTCGGCCAGCACCACAGCGTGGTTCTTCGCACCCATCATCGACTGCACGCGTTTGCCGTGCTTACCGGCCAAATCGTAAACGTGAGTGCCAACAGCGGTCGAACCGACGAAGGACACCGCTTTGATGTCCTTGTGCGTGCACAGGCCATCGACCACGTCTTTACCGCCATGAACCACGTTGAGCACGCCCGCCGGAACGCCCGCCTCGACCGCCAGCTCAACCAGCAACATGGTCGACAGCGGATCCTGCTCCGAAGGCTTCAACACAAACGTATTGCCGCAAGCGATGGCCATCGGGAACATCCACAGCGGAATCATCGCCGGGAAGTTGAACGGCGTGATGCCGGCGCAAACACCGATTGGCTGGCGCAGGGTGTAGGTATCAACGCCGCCCGCAACGTTTTCAGCGAATTCGCCCATTTGCAGAGTGCCAATGGAGCAGGCGTGCTCGACCACTTCCAGGCCACGGAAAATATCGCCCTCGGCGTCGGCAATGGTTTTGCCCTGCTCGGCGCTGAGCACCACGGCGATGCGTTTGGAGTGTTCGCGGATCAGCGCCTGCAGCTTGAGCATGATGCGCATCCGCGCGCCGATCGGAGTCAGTTTCCAGGTCTGGAAGGCACGCTGTGCGGCGCTGACGGCGGCATCGACTTCAGCGGCGGTGGCGAACGGCACTCTGGCCAGTACTTGTTGAGTGGCCGGGTTGATGATGTCGTGCCATTCGGTGGTTTGCGACTCGACCCATTCGCCGTCGATCAGCAGCTTGACCTTCTGCAGCGTGGTTTCGTTGGGCGTAAGCGATGCGTTCATGCTGGTCTCCGAAACTTGTTTTTATCGTAGGAGCCAAGGCGAAAGGTTCGCCTTGAGATGAGGCGTGTGTCACGAATTGGTTGTCGGACTGTTTTTGGAGTATAGATGTGCAAACTTCTAATAAGAACGCACATAAAAGCCCGTCCATCATGCAAAAAAACATCACCTCTCTAGGCTCGCTGAACTGGGACGACCTCAAGTTTTTCCTCGAAGTCGCCCGCACCCGCAAGGCCAGCACCGCCGCCAAACGGCTCGCCGTCGACTACACCACGGTGTCGCGACGGATCAGTTCGCTGGAAGCGGCGCTCGGCACGCTGCTGTTTGAAAAGTCGCGCACCAGCGGTTTCGTCCTGACCGCTGAAGGCCAGCGTTTGCTGGGTTATGCCGAGTCGATTGAAAGCACGTTGCACATGGCTTGCGAGCAGGTCTCCGGCTCCGGCGTCGCCTTGTCCGGCCACGTGCGCATGGGCTGCACCGAAGGCTTCGGCAGTTTTTTCATCACCCCGCAACTGAGCCATTTCGTCGACGCCTACCCGGCGATCTCGGTGGACATCCTGCCGCTGCCGCACTTCATCAGCCTGTCCAAACGCGAGGCCGACATCGTCATCGCCCTCGAACGCCCGGAGCACGGGCCGTACGTCTGCTGCAAACTCTGCGACTACCGCTTGCAGCTCTACGCAACCCAGGACTATCTGGACAAACACCCACCGATCCGCCGCCCGGCAGATTTGGGCAAGCATCAATTCATCAGTTATGTGGACGATCTGGCGTTCAGCTCGGAGCTTTTGTACCTGGCCAACGTGCTGCCCGGTGCCCACGCAAATTTGCGCAGCACCAGCGTGATCGCGCAATTCGTGGCTGCGCAGCAAGGCCGTTCACTGGCGATTCTGCCGTGCTTCCTCGCCGCGCAGGATCCGCGTTTGCTGCCCGTGTTGCCGGAGGAAATCAACATCACCCGGCAGTTCTGGATGTACTGCCGGGAGGATCTGCGGAAGTTGAAGCGGATCACCCTGTTGTGGGATTACATCCGCGAGGTGACTGAGCAGAATCAGGGTCTGTTGATGGGCGAGACCCGGGAGATGCAGTTCGCCGATTAGTCGGCGCTGACCACGATCGCCACCCGGCGGTTTTCCGTGCGGCCGGCGGCGGTGTTGTTGGAGGCCACCGGGTCTTTGCTGCCCAGGCCTTGCAGCTGGATGTTCACTTGCTTCATGCCGACGGTACTGAGCACGGCTGCCACACTTTTCGCGCGGCGCAGCGACAGTTGCTGGTTGTAGGTTTCTTTGCCCGATGCATCGGTGTGGCCATCGACTCGCACGCGTTCAATGCCGACACCGAGCAAGGCTTTGCCGATGCGCTCGACGATTTCGGTGCTTTGATTGTTCAGGCTTTCGACGTCGCTGCCAAACAGCACTTTGCCCGACAGGCCAAATTCCCAGCCCTCATCGGTCAGCTCGAAACCTTGTTGTTTGAGCACGGCGACTTGCGCCGGGGTCAGGCCTTTTTGCGGCGCGGTCTGGCAACCGGTCAGGGCCAATACGGCCATCAACAGCACGGCGGAGAACAATCGAAATGGAAGTTTGAACACGGGAATCAGCTCCTGGTTTGAACGGGATCGACCGGGTGCTCCGACCCGGCCGTGAATTGCGCGCCACGGGAGAGGCGCTTGGCTTGATACATCGCCGCGTCGGCAGCGTTGAGCAGGGCGCCGGGGGTGGCGCCATGATCAGGGAAAACCGCGATGCCGATACTGAGCGACGTCACGACACTGGTGTCGCCGGGCAACGCGATGGGCGTGTCCATGCTGGCAAGAATTTTGTCGGCAATGCGTTCGGCATCTTCGATCTTGTGCAACGGCGTGAGCAGCACGGCGAACTCGTCACCGCCCAATCGCGCGACCAGATCTTCTTCACGCAACTGTGCGCGGACACGATTGGCAATCGCCACCAGCACTGCGTCGCCGGCGGCATGGCCGAAATTGTCATTGATGCCTTTGAAACGGTCGCTGTCGAGAAACAGCACCGCCACGCGCTCGTTGAGCTTGCTGGCGTTACGCAGGGCACGCATCAAGCGGCCTTCGAAAAAGGCGCGGTTGGGCAGACCAGTGAGGCTGTCGTGACTGGCCTGGTGCGCGAGGGTTTCGTTTTCGCTTTGCAGGTTGCTCTGCCAGGACTCGAGTTCGTCGAGCAGTGCATTGAAATCGTTGCCGAGGTTGTCCAGCTCGGCGATTTGCGCCGGTGGCACGCGGCGATCCAGCGCCCGTTCGCTGCGCGCGGCGTGGGCCACGGTGGCGAGGCTGCGCAGCGGGCCGATGATTTCACGCAGTTGCCGACGGGCCAGATAGATCGCCACAAAAGCGCTGATCGCGGTGCAAAGAATGATCCCCGCCAGACCGCTCAGCAGAAAGCGCATCAGGCTGCCGCCGTGTCCGGTGAGCAGGATTCGGCCGATTTCATGCTCTTGATGCACGATCGGCAGACTGATCGGTTTTTCCAGAAGGGCGCGGGTGATCTGCATTTCCAGATCGGAGAACAGGCCGTTTTCCGCGCGATGCCAGCGCGCCAGCAATTTCCCCTGAGCGTCCAGTACTTGCGCGTCGGCGACTTCTTCGGTCGAAGCGATCATTTCCAGCGCTTCAGTCGCCGCCGCTTTGTCGTTGAACACCACCGCGGCTTCCACGGTGTAGCTGATCGAACGGGCGATCAGATGCAGATTGTGGTCGGCATAAACCCGCAGCGCCAAAACACCGAGCAGCGTCAGCGAGACACTGGCCATCGCTACCGCCAGCAATGCCACGGTTAAATGTCCACGGCCCAGTACCGAGCCCAACGTGGGGCGCTTATTCGATCTGAACAATTTCATGGGGCCGCCGATTTACGGCGCGACAACTGCAGCACGCTCGGGTGAATGCGCACGCCACTGCGGGCAACGGAGTCGAGATTGACTTCAAAGGACACCTGCTCGTCACCGACACGCAGGCAGAACAGACTGCCGACCGTGCATTGGTCGTCGGCTTCGCTGATGCTAAGCACCGGGTGTCCGATCAATGCGGCGAACAGGCGACTGCGCTCATCGGCGGTGAGCTTGCCGATGTACACGGCATTGCATTCGCTGACAATGGCCGGGTTATCGGCCAGTAAACGCCGCACGACAACCGGTCGGCCGGTGGCTTGAGTGGTGCCTTTGACCAGGTCGTCGGTGTATTCGGTGGGGCCGACGATGCACAGACGCAATTGCGCAGGCTCTACCGGCCAGCGAGCATAACTGAGGATGCCCAGCACGACTTGGGTGACAGATTTGGCGCGTTGTTCGGCCATGCCCGTCGGCGCTTGCGGTTGTGCGACGGCCACGCTCGTCAACAACCAGAGCAGGCCGACAAGCAACGCGTGCTTGCAGCCAACCACGCGCTCTGCCGCCCAGACAGACACCTTCATGCAGGGATTCTCTTGGATCTTACCGAAATGATGCCGCAACGATAGCACAGCGGCGAATCGCCAGCGAGGCAGCGGCCTCTGACTGGTCGGTCAGAAACCGCTGGCCATCATCGCGGTTATTATTCAGGAGACTGGGCGCCCTCCTCCAGCTCCAACATCAGTCCGCTGAGGCGTTTGACCTTGCGTTGTACGGCCTCTTCAAATACCCCGGCACGCGGCTCGATCAGGGTGAACCAGTGCTTGGCGCGGGTGATTCCGGTGTAGATCAACTCCTTGGTCAGCACCGGATTCAAGGCATCCGGCAGGATCAACGCGGTGTGGGCGAACTCAGAGCCCTGAGATTTGTGTACGGTCATGGCGTACACGGTTTCCACATCGTTGAGTCGGCTCGGCAGGACGAAACGCACGCCGCCCTGACCGTCATTGCGCGGAAACGCCACGCGCAGCACCGGCTTGCCGGCGTCGGGGCCTTCACGTTCCGGCAGTTTGAGGGCGATGCCGATGTCGCCGTTCATCAAGCCCAGGCCGTAGTCGTTGCGGGTCATCAACACCGGCCGGCCTTCGTACCATTGCTGGTCGTGCTCGATCAGCCGCGCCTTGAGCAACGCGGCGGTGATGCGCTGGTTCAAACCTTCAACGCCCCACGGGCCCTTGCGTACCGCGCACAACAACTGGAAGGTGTCGAACGCCTGCAAGACGTCGCGGGCCCAGAGAATCCAGTCCGGATGTTCCAGCGGTTTGCCAGATGCAGGGCGTTGATTGCGCAGCACGCTCAGGTAATGCCGATACCCCTGCGGGCCCTCGCCATGACCGTCGAGCAGCAGCCGCTCGAGTTTGTGATCGTGCTCGCCCTTGAGCGGCAGCGAAAACACATCGTCATAGTGCCCCGCCGCGAGCAATTGCCGCGCCTCTTCCGGAAGCTGCTGATTGACCCGACGCGCCAGTTGACCGATGCCGCTGCCTTCACCGAAACGCCGCGAGTGACGCAGCATCACCACTTGCTGAGCCAGCGGATGCGAGCCGTCGAAATCTTCGTGCAGACCACTGTCCTGCAACGACTCACCGCTGACCGACTCCAGCCATTGGCGGGTTTGCCGGTTGTACCAGCCGCCCTCGGCATCGCGGCACAGATCACCCAACACCGCACCAGCCTCAACGGACGCCAACTGATCCTTGTCGCCGAGCAACACCAGTCGCGCATGAACCGGCAAGGCGTCGAGCAGATTGGCCATCATTTCCAGGTCGATCATCGAGGCTTCGTCGACCACCAGCACATCCAGCGGTAGACGATTACCGGCGTGATGGCGGAAATGTCGGGTGCCCGGACGACTGCCGAGCAAGCGATGCACAGTGGTCACGTCACAGGGAATTTTCGCCCGCACGTCTTCGCTGACTTTCAGCGTTTGCACTTGCTGGCTGATCGATTCGGTCAAGCGTGCGGCGGCTTTACCGGTGGGCGCTGCCAGGCGAATGCGCAACGGATGGCCGGCCTCCACCGCCGGCGCCTGCAGCAACGCCAACAAACGCACGACGGTGGTGGTTTTGCCGGTACCGGGGCCGCCGGTGACGATGCTGAAGGCACCACGCGTGGCGAGCGCACAAGCGAGCTTTTGCCAGTCGATGACCTCGCCGGACTTGGCTGAACCGAACAGCTCATTGAGGCGCTGCGGCAGATCGGCCGGCGTCGCTTCGGATTGGGCGAGACGCTGGCGCAACGCGGAATCGATACGCCGCTCGTAAGCCCAGTAGCGCCGCAAGTACAGACGCTTCGAGGACAACACCAGCGGGCGTTGCTGAGCTTCTTCACTGGTATCGGCAGCCAGGGCGACCAGAGCGCTGCCCGCCAGAGCCTTGCACCAATGAGCACCGTCGAGCGCCTCAAGCAATTGCGAAGGCAGCAACAAGACGCCACCCTGCACATCGCCTTCGGGCGGCAATGACAGCGCAAAGTCCGGCGCCTTGAGGGTTTCGAACAGATCCAGACAAACGTGACCATGGCCGAGTTGATGGCTGGTCAGCGCCGCCGCGAGCAACACCAGCGGATCGGTGTCCGGTTCGAGCTCATGCAGAAACGCGACGAATGCCTTGTCCAGTGCACGCAGCCAGCCGCGCTCGACCCAGCGGGTGAGCAAGAGCAACAAGTCTTCGGCGCGGGTCAGCGGCGAAAGTCTCGACAGGCTGTCGGCGGCCAAAGGCGTCGGCAGCAGATCGGCGAAGGTGCGGCTCATAGCAAGACTCCCTGTTCCCACGCGGGTTCGGCCTTGGGCTCGGGTTTGCCCTGAAACAGCCGATCCAGACGTTCGATCAATTCACGGGGTGGCCGGGCGAAGTACACCCCGCGACTGTCTGCGCGGGTGCCACGCAGGAAAAGATAAAGCGCGCCACCGACGTGCCGGTCGTAGTCATAGTCGGGCAACCGCGCCTTGAGCTGACGGTGCAAAGCCAACAGGTACAAGACGTATTGCAGGTCGTAACGGTTATCGAGAATCGACTGCTCCATGGCTTGCTCGGTGTAGGCGAAATCATCGACGCCCAGCCAGTTGGATTTGTAATCGGCCACGTAGTAACGGCCATCGTGTTCGAAGGTCAGGTCGATAAAGCCCTTGAACATGCCGTTGAGTTGCACCGGTTCGGCAGCCACCCGCGCCACGCCGTTGTGGGTGTGCTGACGTACCAGCTCATCGAGTTTGAGCACATCGACTTTATGGCTGGCGAACCAGAATTCCATCTCGACGCGATACTGCGTTAACTGCTCAAGCACCACCGGCGGTTGCCCGGCGCCGATCGGCAGCGGCGATTTGAGGAGGTGTTGCAACCAGTCGCTCAACGTGGTGATCCAGCCTTCCCAGCCGCGCAGGTTGCAACGCCGGCCGATCGTGTCTTCCACGGCTTTGGGCGTGACGGCGAAACCGTCATCCCCTGCCCACTCGAGCAAACCGTGAAGGAATGTCCCGGGGTTGGGGCCACGCGGGAAGCGATGGATATCAGCGCCGCCGGCGATGATTTCGCGTGGTGCATCCGGATCGAGCCGTTCGTCATCGAAGAGTTTTTGCGCTTGCGGACTGTCCGGCGCCTCATCGCTGCCGACGCTCAATACGTCGCTGATGCGTAGCGCACTGTACGAGGCGATCCACCAGTTCTCGCTGGCCTTGCGCTTGGGCACAAGCGTGGCGCTGAGAACCGCTTCGTTGCGCGCAGGTTCGTAATGTTCGGTACTGGCCGGTGGCATTTCACCGACACTGATCGCCGGGCAGTCCTGCTGCAAATCTCGCAGCCAGCTATTCAAACCGCTGGACTCACCCAACGACGCACCACCGCCCAATAAATAGCCCAGCGCAGAAAGGTGCAGCACCGAACTGTTGTTATTGCCGCGTTTGAGATCGGTCACGCCCAACCAGCAGGCGTGTTGCGCACGCGTCAGCGCTACATAAAGCAAACGCAGGTCTTCAGCCAGACGCTCGTCATCGGCCAACGCAATCAGCTCGGGCGTCGGCTTCAGACTCAATTGCGCGTTGCCCGAGGCGTCGTGGTAATGCAGCGGCAGGCGGCTACCGTCGACCGGTTTGGCCGAGCAGATGAACGGCAGGAACACTAACGGATATTCCAGGCCTTTCGACTTGTGGATGGTCACCACTTTGACCAATTGCTCATCACTTTCGAGGCGCAGAATCTGTTCTTCGCCGGCCTGCCCGGACAAGGCCAGCAGCTCGGCCAGATGCCGGATCAGCGCTTGTTCGCCGTCGAGTTCAGCAGCGGCTTGCTGCATCAATTCGGACAAGTGCAGCAGGTTGGTCAGCACGCGCTCGCCATCACTGCGGGCAATCAATGTCTGCGGCAAATGGAAGTCATGCAGCAGACGTCGCAGCATCGGCAGCACGCCCTGTTTGCGCCACAACTCGCGATAGCCACGGAACTGCATGACGCGGGATTCCCACACCAGTTCGTCCTGATTCAGACGCTCCAGTTCGGCCAGCGGAAGGTTCAGCGTGATGCAGGCCAGCGCGGCTTTCAGAGAACGTTCAACGTCAGGCTCGGCGCAGGCCTTGAGCCAGGACAGCAAGTCTCGGGCTTCCTGCGCGGCAAACACGGAATCCTTGTCGGACAGATAAACGCTGCGCACGCCACGAGCAGCCAATTCACCACGAACGGCCTGCGCCTCTTTGCCGTCACGAACCAGAATCGCGATGTCGGAAGGTCGCAGGCCTTTGAAGTCTTTGCCCTCCCGCACAAATCCAGCATTGCCGGTTTGCCCGCCATTGAGCAACGCGGTGATTTCACTGGCGCAGGCGGCAGCCAGTTGTTGGCGATACACCGCGCCGGCCAACGGCTGATCGCTGGACAACTGCCAGACGTTCAGCGCCGCGACTTCCTGCCCGGCAATTTGCAGGTGTTCTTTGCGGCCCTGTGAGTCGACGGGTTGAAACGGTACCGGGTTCTCGCCACTTTTCTCGCGGAACAAAAACGCGCCGCGTCCCAGCTCGCGGGACTCGGCGCGTTCGAATACGTGATTGACCGCTGTCACCATGCCGTGACTGGAGCGGAAGTTGGTGCCCAGGGTATGCAAGCGGCCGGTCGTAGCCTTGCGCGCGCGCAGATAGGTATAGATGTCCGCACCACGGAAGGCGTAGATCGCCTGCTTGGGATCGCCGATCAGAAACAGCCCGGTGTCAGGACTGTTTTCCTCGATGCGATAGATGCTTTCGAAGATCCGGTACTGCACCGGATCGGTGTCCTGGAATTCGTCGATCAGCGCTACCGGGAACTGCTCGCGAATCAGCGTTGCGAGACGCTCGCCACCTTCTGATTGCAGCGCAGCGTCGAGGCGCAAGAGCATGTCGTCGAAGCCCATTTCGGCGCGGCGACGCTTCTCTTCTTCAAAGCGCGCCCCCACCCATTTCGCAGCGTGCTGCAGGACGGCGGCGTCTGGCGTGGGCAAGCCATCCAGACTCGACTTGAGTGCGGGCATGGCATCCAGCCCCGGATGACTCGGGGCCTGACCTTTCCACGCTTCGGCCATGCCGTCGCGGGTCAGTCGGGTGAAGCCGGTGCCGATATCCAGTTGCTCCATGGATTCATCTTCGGCCCAGCTTTTGAGCTTCTCGAACCAAGGTTCAAAGTAGCGCGCCTGCATCTTGCGACCGTCGACGGTTTTGCTGGCAACGCCTTGATGACAGATGGCGAGCAACTCATCGGCCCACTGCCGCCAAGGCATTTTCAGCTCGACCAATGCTGCGCGGCGCTCCAGCAAGCATTCCTCGATGAGCTCGGCGGGGGCCTTGCCTTCGTCGCTGTCGCGCTCGCTGGCGAACAGTCCACGGACACGCGGCAACAGCGCTGCCGGCCCACCCCAATTGTTGCGAACCCAGTTCAGCGCATCGCCCTGCATCGGATAGCAGAACAGCCGCCAGTAATCGCGCAGTACTTCACCGAGCAGATCACTGTGATCGGTTTCCAGCGATTGAGTAAACAGGCTGCCGCTGTCGAATGCGTGCTCGCGCAGCATGCGCTGGCACCAACTGTGAATCGTCGAAACGGCGGCTTCATCCATCCACTGTGCGGCGATGTCGAGACGATTGGCGCAGCCGGGCCATTGTTGTGGCTCGAACTGTTCGCGCAGTTCGGCGATGAGCGCGTCGGGCGCAGGCGTCTCGTCGCGGAAGAATCGCGCAGCTTCGGCCAGACGCGTGCGGATCCGTTCGCGCAGTTCTTTGGTCGCTGCGTCCGTGAAGGTCACCACGAGAATTTGTGGTGGCAGCAGGTCGCGACCGAAGCCATTGACGTCGCCGCCATGACCTAGGATCAGCCGCAGATAGAGTGCAGAAATGGTGAAGGTCTTGCCGGTGCCGGCGCTGGCTTCGATCAGTTGGCTGCCGTGCAGCGGGAAGGCCAGTGCCAGTGGAGTTTTGCTGCTCATGCGCGCGCTCCTTCACTGGACAACGAACGCCAAGGCGCTTCCAGCAGTGGCCGATAGAGCGCGTCGCACCAACCAGAGAATGTCTCATCGGCGAGCAAGGCATCGAAGTCGGCAAACTGTCGAGACAACGCCGGGCTTTCGCGGCGCTCACCTTCATTGGTCTGGCCGTCACCTTCGTACGCTTTGCGCGCGGCGGCTTCGGCCTTGAGTGGGTCGGTCTGGGACAGCCAGGCGAACGCCGTTTTTACTGCAATCGGCAGTGGTTGGCGCATGCCGGTCTGCCAGGCGAGCAGCAGATCGCTGAGGATGCGAACCGCGCGGTCTTTTTCCATGGGCTCCAACAGCAGTGAATCGTCACTGGCCACCAGCGCTGTGGTTAACGAAAGTCCGCTGGCACAGGCCACCAGATGGTTGACCCACGGCTTGGTCAGACGATGCCATTTGCGGCTTTTGATCGAGCCGATACTGTTGGGAATGGTTGTGACCGACAGCAGGCCACCATCGGCGCGCTCATGCAAACCTGAGAGCCAGCCTTCAAGGCGCAATCCCTGCAATTCAAGGCTGATCGGAATTGCGCTGGTCAGCGGGGTTGGCCACAACGTCAGCAGTTGTTGGTAGCGTTGCAGCAAGTCCGGCAGCGGCTCGATCAGCTCGCGTTGCAGGCATTCGCCAAAACCGGCCATTGGCAGCATCCCACTGTTTTGCAGGCGACGGGCTTGAGATTCGAGGGCCTGATCGATATTGTCCGGCTGCCTCATTGCGGCTTCGAGCAGACTGTCGCTGAGCGTGTAGCGCTGCAAAGCGTCGAGCACGAACGGCTCTTCGTCCGCGAGCGGCGCCTCGGCGGCTTCGAAATAGACCTTGAGGCGCTGGGTGAAAAAGTGTCGAACCGGGTTGCGCAGGAAGTCCTGTAACAGGGCGAGGGTCAACGGTTCCTCTTGGACATAGGGCGCAAGCAGTTCCACAGCGGTTTGAGATCCGTGCTGTTGGTGCAGCACCTGCCATTCGCTGGCATAGCTGAAGAGCTGATCGCCATCATGAAAATAGCGCGCACTGAACGGTTGCAACGGATGCTCCTCGGTCATGGCGCTCAAAATATCCTGGGTCTCGTCGAGCAATCGCCAGCCGCTGGCGAGGTGATCGCGTAACTGGCCGATCAGCACCGAAGCAGGCCGCTCGCTGTTGTCGCGAATGCTGCGGCCGACCCAACTGATGTAGAGCTGATTGCGCGCGGACAGCAATGCTTCGAGCAACAGATAACGGTCATCCTCACGCCGCGAACGGTCGCCGGGACGGTAATCGCTGCCCATCAAATCGAAGTCGAGCGGCGGTTGTGCACGCGGATAATCGCCATCGTTCATCCCCAGCAGGCAGACCAGTTTGAACGGGATCGCACGCATGGGCATGAGCGTGCAAAAGTTCACCGCGCCGGCGAGGAAACGCTGCGATAAACGCCCCTGATCCAGACCGGCGAGCCAGGCTTCACGGACGACAGTCAGCGGTAACTCATCGTCGAGACCGACGGCCTCGCAAGTCTCCAGCCAGGTTTCGCGCAGTTCTTCGAGTTGGGTAAGCAAATAGTCGTCGTGCTCGTTGCTGGCTTTGAAGAACAATTGCATCAGCGCTTGCAACCGGAAGCCCCACTCTTTGGGTTGAGCCGGTTGCATCAATTCCTGATGAGCGAGTTCCAAGGCATCGAGCAGAGCCACCAACGGCCCGATCAACGCGGCGTCCAGTCCGCCGATTTCATCGTAGGGTTCGATACCGGCGCAGGCATTCGCACTGCCGACGGCGTAACCCAGCAGCATCCGGCGCAGGCCGAAGTGCCAGCTGTTCTGCTCCAGCTCATCCGGCAAACCGAGGCCTGCGCGTTGTTCGGCGCTCATGCCCCAACGCACACCGGCGCCTTCGATCCAGCGATGCAGCGTCGGCAGGTCGCGCTCTTCCACACCGAAACGAGCGCGCAGTGCAGGAACGTCGAGCAGGTCGAGGATTTCGCTGACGGGGAAGCGGCTGTCTGGCAGCTTTAGCAGGTGCTCGACTGCAATCAGCAAGGGGTCACGACCGCGTTGGCCCTGATCAGCCAAGGTGAATGGGATAAATCGCGGATCATGGCGATCAAGCTGGCCGAATACGGCACGGATGTGCGGCGCGTAGCTGTCGATGTCCGGCACCATCACGATTACATCCCTAGGACGTAGTTCGGGATCGGCGCTGAAGCGCGCGAGGAGTTGGTCGTGAAGGATTTCCACTTCACGCTGAGCGCTGTGTGCAATGTGAAAACGGATCGAATGGTCTTGTGTCAGATCGACAGCTGGCCAGATCTCGCGTGTCTCGTTGAGCGGGCGCAGTTCAAGGATGTCGTTCTGGAGTTGGTTGAGCAGGTTCTCGGGTTGCGTGTCGCTGAACAGGTCGATGCGACCGTCTCGGAAAGCCGCGCGATAACTGTTGGGATCGTCGTAGCTGTCGAGCAGGTTGATGTAGTCGCGGCCCTGCTTGCCCCATGCAGCCAGCAGCGGATGGGCGTGTTGGTGCAATGCGTCCGGATCGAGTACGACGGGCATACCTCTCTTGCGTGCCTGGCGTTTGTATTGATGCCGCAGCAGATCCTTGTCGGCGACGATGTCGGCCCAATGGTGGCGACATGGATTGTGCACACAAAGCAGAACCTGACTGAAACGTGCAAGCCCGGCCAATGCTTCGAGCACTTGAGCGGGCAACGAAGAAATCCCGAAAACGATCACTCGCGAGGGCAGGCCGGCGGGTGCCTCTGTGAGGGTGTTGATGCGCTCGATAAATCGTTGATGAACACCGGCGCGACTTTGCGCCATGCCTTGTTCACCGACATCCTCCAGCAGCGCACGCCACAGTTCAGCCTGCCAGCAGCTCGCGGGCGCCAGTGGCTTTATTTCACCTCGGACATTTCGGATTTGGTGCAGTCCTTCGGCCCAATCTTCGAGCCAGTCGGCCCGATAGACCTGGTACTGGTCAAAGAGATCCGCCAGTCGCTCGGACAACTGGTAACGCTTACGCAAGTCAGTGTCGTGAGTGAGGAAGCGCTGCAACGGCTCGAAATGCGGGCGCTCGATCACTTGAGGTAGCAAGCGCATCAGGCGCCAGGTCAGCGGGGCTTTATCGAGCAGGGATTTCGGTGGGATTTCTTCGCGGCCCAACACCATCCGGTACAGCTGCCACATGAAGCTGCCGGGCAGTTGCACATCGATAGCAGCGGCAATACCGCAGCCACCGAGGTCATCTTCTTCAGGGTCTTCAGCCAAGGCCAATTTGAGCCACTGGGCGATGCCGTTGCTTTGTACGAGGGCAATTTCGTTTTCCAAGGGCGCCAGTGGATAGCGCCGCATTATGCTGATCACCAGGCTGCGCAGTTCGTCCAGGCTATTGCTCTGAACCACCATGAATGCAGCGTTGAGGGACTGGGCGCCCGGCATAAAGGATTCCTTGGAAAAGTGCGAAAGCCAGGGCAGAACCTTAGCATTGTCAGCAGGTTGTGACAGCCGGACGACGCCGTTGAATGCTGTAGGAACTTTCCTGCGGGCAAAACAAAACCCCAACTGCTTTCGCAATTGGGGTTTCGGAATTTAATCTTGACGATGACCTACTCTCACATGGGGAAACCC
>NZ_JBIUVN010000041.1:0-3679 GCF_044742965.1 Pseudomonas sp. NPDC087804
CCCGTACCCGCACCCGCCCAGATGGCCGCGGCGCCCCCCGCAACCACACTGCCCTCGTGCGTGACGTCATACCACAGCGTCACATGCCGCGTCTGCTCGGCCACATGGGTATCGGCCACGTCCGTTACCCGACCGCGGGCAGCTCGACTTCGGCCGAGGCTCAGCCGTTTTACGTCAACTCGCCTTACGGCATCACCCTGGCGCATAACGGTAACCTGACCAACGTTGAACAGTTGGCCAAAGAGATCTACGAATCCGATCTGCGTCACGTCAACACCAGTTCCGACTCGGAAGTGCTGCTGAACGTGTTCGCTCACGAGCTGGCTCAGCGCGGCAAGCTGCAACCGACCGAAGAAGACGTGTTTGCCGCCGTGACCGACGTGCATAATCGTTGCGTCGGCGGTTACGCGGTGGTCGCGATGATCACCGGTTACGGCATCGTCGGTTTCCGTGACCCGCACGGCATCCGTCCGATCGTGTTCGGCCAGCGTCACACCGACGAAGGCGTCGAGTACATGATCGCCTCGGAAAGCGTTTCCCTGGACGTGCTCGGTTTCACCCTGATTCGCGACCTGGCGCCGGGCGAAGCGGTCTACATCACTGAAGAGGGCAAGCTGCACACCCGTCAGTGCGCGACCAATCCTTCGCTGACCCCATGCATCTTCGAACACGTTTATCTGGCGCGTCCGGATTCGATCATCGACGGCGTGTCGGTCTATAAGGCCCGTCTGCGCATGGGTGAAAAACTCGCCGAGAAGATCCTGCGCGAGCGTCCAGAGCACGACATCGACGTGGTCATCCCGATTCCGGACACCAGCCGTACCGCGGCACTGGAACTGGCGAACCACCTGGGCGTGAAATTCCGCGAAGGCTTCGTCAAGAACCGTTACATCGGCCGTACTTTCATCATGCCGGGCCAGGCAGCGCGCAAGAAGTCGGTGCGCCAGAAGCTCAACGCCATCGAGCTGGAATTCCGCGGCAAGAACGTGATGCTGGTCGACGACTCGATCGTGCGCGGCACCACGTGCAAGCAGATCATCCAGATGGCCCGCGAAGCCGGCGCGAAAAACGTCTACTTCTGCTCGGCTGCTCCGGCGGTGCGCTTCCCGAACGTGTACGGCATCGACATGCCAAGCGCTCACGAACTGATCGCGCACAATCGTTCGACCCAGGACGTGGCGGATCTGATCGGCGCTGACTGGCTGATCTATCAGGACTTGCCTGACTTGATCGAAGCGGTCGGTGGCGGCAAGATCAAGATCGAGAGCTTTGATTGCGCGGTGTTCGACGGCAAATATGTTACCGGCGACGTCGATGAGGCGTATCTGGACAAGATCGAGCAGGCGCGTAACGACTCCTCGAAGATCAAGACCCAAGCGGTCAGTGCGATCATCGATCTGTACAACAACTGAGTTTCTACCGGCCCTGAGGGGCCGGTTTTGTATCTGACTTTCTATTTTCGAGAACAGCGCAAGGAGTGACAGCATGAGTCAGGAATGGGATGCCGGTCGGCTGGACAGCGACCTTGAAGGCGTAGCGTTCGATACCCTGGCCGTACGTGCCGGTCAGCACCGTACGCCGGAAGGTGAGCACGGTGATCCGATGTTCTTCACCTCCAGCTACGTGTTCCGCACTGCCGCCGACGCGGCCGCGCGCTTTGCCGGCGAAGTGCCGGGCAACGTTTACTCGCGTTACACCAACCCGACCGTGCGCGCGTTCGAAGAGCGGATTGCCGCGCTGGAAGGCGCCGAGCAGGCCGTTGCCACCGCAACCGGCATGGCCGCGATTCTGGCGGTGGTGATGAGCCTGTGCAGTGCTGGCGATCACGTGCTGGTCTCGCGCAGCGTGTTCGGTTCGACCATCAGTCTGTTCGAGAAGTACTTCAAGCGTTTCGGCGTGGAAGTCGACTATGTGCCACTGGCCGACCTGTCGGGTTGGGATGCGGCAATCAAGTCGAACACCAAATTGCTCTTCGTCGAGTCGCCGTCCAATCCTCTGGCGGAGCTGGTCGATATCGCCGCGCTGGCAGAAATCGCGCACGCCAAAGGCGCGATGCTGGTGGTCGACAACTGCTTCTGCACGCCAGCCTTGCAGCAGCCGCTGAAAATGGGCGCGGACATCGTCGTGCATTCGGCAACCAAGTTCATCGACGGTCAGGGCCGTTGCATGGGCGGCGTGGTCGCCGGTCGCAGCGAGCAGATGAAAGAAATCGTTGGTTTCCTGCGCACTGCCGGGCCGACCCTGAGCCCGTTCAATGCGTGGATCTTCCTCAAGGGTCTGGAAACCCTCAACCTGCGGATGAAGGCGCACTGCGCCAACGCCCAGCAACTGGCCGAATGGCTGGAGCAGCAGGACGGCATCGAGAAAGTCCATTACGCCGGTCTCAAGAGCCATCCGCAGCACGAACTGGCCCAACGTCAGCAGAAGGGCTTCGGTGCGGTCGTGAGCTTTGAGGTCAAGGGTGGCAAAGAGGGCGCGTGGCGCTTTATCGATGCAACTCGACTGATTTCGATCACCGCCAACCTCGGCGACAGCAAAACCACGATCACCCACCCAAGCACCACTTCTCACGGTCGCTTGGCGCCGCAAGAACGTGAAGCGGCGGGCATTCGTGACAGCCTGATCCGCATTGCGGTCGGTCTGGAAGACGTGGCGGATCTGCAAGCCGATCTGGCGCGCGGTCTGGCAGCGCTGTGATCGAGTTGTCGACCCCGAAACCCGGTACCCATGGCCGCGTTGCGCTGGTCACCGGTGCCGCGCGCGGTATCGGTCTGGGGATTGCGGCATGGCTGATCAGCGAAGGCTGGCAAGTGGTGCTGACGGATCTGGATCGTGCGCGCGGTTCGAAAGTGGCGAAGGTGCTGGGCGAAAGTGCCTGGTTCATCGCCATGGACGTTGCCGACGAAGCTCAGGTCGCGCTCGGTGTGGCTGAAGTGTTGGGGCAGTTTGGTCGTCTCGATGCGCTGGTGTGCAACGCGGCCGTGGCTGATCCGCACAACATCACCCTGGAAAGCCTCGATCTGGCCTACTGGAATCGTGTGTTGGCGGTGAACCTCAGTGGGCCGATGTTGCTGGCCAAGCACTGCGCGCCGTACCTGCGCGCTCACAACGGTTCGATCGTCAATCTGGCTTCGACCCGTGCGCGGCAATCTGAGGCCGACTCAGAGGCGTATGCGGCGAGCAAGGGCGGGTTGTTGGCGCTGACGCATGCGTTGGCGATCAGTCTGGGGCCGGAGATTCGTGTTAACGCGGTCAGCCCGGGCTGGATCGATGCGCGCGATCCTTCGGCGCGTCGAGCGGAGCCTTTGGCTGATGCCGATCATGCTCAGCATCCGGCGGGCAGGGTAGGGACGGTCGAAGACGTGGCGGCGATGGTTGCGTGGTTGCTGTCGAGGAATGCCGGGTTTGTTACCGGGCAGGAATTCGTCGTCGATGGCGGTATGACCAAGAAGATGATTTACACAGAGTAAGAAGCGAAGCCGCGAACGTGTAGGAGTGAGCCTGCTCGCGATAGCGGTTTCATGGATGTTACTTTCTCAAGGATTGAAGCAATTTCGTCTTTTTTAGAAAAACTTCAATCCTGCTATTGACTTAGGTTCGCTACCTGCGTAAATTTCGCGGCCTCGGAGATGCAAACGGGTGATTAGCTCAGCTGGGAGAGCGTCTGCCTTACAAGCAG
>NZ_JBIUVN010000041.1:3689-30231 GCF_044742965.1 Pseudomonas sp. NPDC087804
AGCTCTCCACAAGACCTTACACTCGTTCCCTTCACTACGCTCGTCACTCCCGAGAAACTTGCGTAAGCAAGAACGTAGGCTGAAAGTGCTTGCACCGACGCGCAGCGGTAGTTCAGTCGGTTAGAATACCGGCCTGTCACGCCGGGGGTCGCGGGTTCGAGTCCCGTCCGCTGCGCCATATTGTACAAATCAGACTTGTCTGGTTTGCGATTGAAAAGCACCGAAGCTTTCAATCAAAACGAGTTACTTGAGCGCAAGCTCAAAGCGATACGCAGCGGTAGTTCAGTCGGTTAGAATACCGGCCTGTCACGCCGGGGGTCGCGGGTTCGAGTCCCGTCCGCTGCGCCATATCTGTTTCAAGGATCACTGAACGCCTTGACGCACCGAAAGCAACCGTTGGTTGATTCGGAATCGATAGCAAAGACCCTGGTCGAGAGACCGGGGTTTTTTGTGTCTGAAATTTGACCTCCGCTCCCATCACGCAACCCGGCTCCCGTAGGAGCTGCGGCACGCTGCGATCTTTTGATCTTGATCGTAAAAAACAGGATCAAAAGATCGCAGCCTCGTTTCACTCGACAGCTCCTACAAGGGATGCCTGTAACCATCCTGCGGTGCCACGTCGCATTGTCTTTTTTGATTCTTTAGTCAGAAATTTGTATCTGGTTGTTTGCTGCGAGCGCAGAAACCTTTAAAGTTAACCTTTCGGTCAGCTTTGCACTGTCATTTCGTCCTTCGTTTAGCCAAGAAGGGCTTCTGCAAGACTCGAGATTCCCCAGTAGATAACCAGAAGGGCGGATGTATAACCGTCCAGAGGATGATCCATGTCCAACCGTGAAATAACCCGGCGCTCGTTCCTCCAGGGCGGGCTGGTGGCGGGTGTGAGCGTCACGCTTACGCCGCTCAGCACCCAGGCGCTGGCTGCCTTGATGGAAAACAGCGTGACCGTGCCGTCCGAAAAATGGCTCGGCAACAACGGCAAAGCGCGCCAGCGTAACGATGCCTTGTCGAAAGTCTGCGGCAGCAAAGTCTTTGCCCGCGACATCCGTTCCAAGGACATGCCGGGCTGGCCCGAGCAGCAAGGCCACGCCATGCTGCTGAAAACCATCAAGGCCGACCATATCTATGCCGGCTACGACCTGTCGTGGCTTGGCGCCGATCTGCAGCCTGACCGCATCGTCACCGCTGCCGATCTGGACAAGGACGGTATCGTCTTCCCTGAGGAACATGCGCCGGATCCGCTGCTGCCTGAAGGCAAAGTGCCGATGTTCATCGGTCACCCGGTAGCGATCCTGATCTGGAACGACTTCGAGCGTTTCCGTCAGGCCAAGAACAAACTCAAATTCAATGACAAAGCGATTCGTTACGGCGCCAAAGTGCCGTTCTACGAAGGCGATCCCTACGGCAGCTTCCGCTACGTGCGCGTGGGCGGCCCGACCTCGGCAGATGAAGACGAATTCGCCAGCCTCAAGGATTCGATCCTGTTCCCGATGCTGAAAAACCGTCGCCCGGTGTGGAATTCCCAGCCGAACCTGCACGGTAATCTCACCGAGCGTGGCCTGTTCTACGCCGATCGCATGAAGGGGCAGATCAACACGCCGCCGGACAACTGGCTGGTGTTCGATGAGCGCTACAAGACGCCGTCGATCGAACCGGCCGCCATGGAGCCGGACAACGGCAACGGCTGGTACGATCCGAAAACCAAGACCCTGCATTTCGTGGTGGCTACCCAGTGCCCATTGGAAGCGGCGACCGAGACCGCGAAAATGATTTCGCCGTCGCGCTTCGGCCTGGACAACCTGAACATGCACCCGGGTTACACCGTGGGTTACGGTTCCAAAGACCACAACATCTTCGTTTACTACGCAGCCCTCGCTGCGCTGTACGGCGCCGGTGTGCCAGTGCGTCTGGCCAACGACCGTTACGAGCAGTTCCAGAGCGGCATCAAGCGTCACCCGTTCGACATTCGCTACCAGTTGGCCGTGGACAAGAACGATCAGACCTTCAAGATTTTCCTCGCCGACATGAGCGTCGACGGCGGTGGCCGGATCAACTACAGCCCGTCAGTAGCCGCTGTGGGCGCCACGGCTGCGCAGTCGATTTACTACATGCCGCAGAACGACCTGCAAGTCACTGCGTATCACTCGCGTGGTGTTGAAGCCGGTTCGATGCGCGGTTACGGCACCCTGCAAAGCATGGCGGCGACCGAAATGATGGTCGACGAAATCGCCGATCGCCTGAACGTCGATGCCATCGAACTGCGCCGCAAAAATGCGCTGCGTTCGGGGATGAAAAACACCCAGGGCGCGATCCCGGCCGGTGCTCTGCGTTTGCACGAGATTCTCGACAAGGCCGCTGCACACGAAGTCTGGAAAAACCGCGACGCGATCAAGAAACAACGCGAAGCCGCTGACCCGGATAACTGGTACGGCGTTGGTTTCGCCATCTGCCAGAAAGACTTTGGCACCGGTTCTGAAGCGCCGATGGCCAGCATCGAATTCACCGCTGACGGTCGCATCACCTTGCGCCACATCGGTATCGAGATCGGCACCGGCATGTCCACTTCGCAAGCCCTGGTCGTCGCCGATTTCCTCGGCAGCCCGGCCCACGAAGTGAAGACTGGCGAAACCGAATGGAAGGAAATGCAGCTGATCACCAGCGGCAACCCTTACATCATGAGCCAGGCCGACCAAGATAACCTGCTGCGCAACCCGCGCTGGGTCGGCAAGTTGGCCTCGGCGTCGTCCGCGACCAACTCGGCTTACTACTTCAGTCACGCCACCCGTGAAGCAGCCCGCGTGTTGTTCAACAACGGCTTGTGGCCGGCGGCCATGGAAATCTGGCGTCAGGGCCCCTACGGCGGCCAAGCCAACCCATACGTCGTGCGTCGCGAAGATGCGCACTGGGTGGATGGCAAGCTGACTGCCAACGGCATGCAGCCGCTGACCTTCGAAGAACTGGCCAAGCACGCTCACGAGCGTGGTCTGGTCACCGGCGCCACCGTTCATGCGTTCAACCGCTGGAGCTGGGCTGAGGCCGAATACAGCATCGACGGCGTGCGCGAGCGTCTGCCGCTCGACGGTCTGGCGGTGAAATACGGTGATGGTGCGCCGAAAGCCAAGAAAGCGTTGATGACCACGTCTGGTTTCCATCTGCTGGATCGCCAGAACATCAACTACCCGGTTGTTCAGTTGAACAACGCTGCCGTGACTTACTACAGCCCGGTCGCCACGCTGGTCGAGCTGAAGGTCAACAAAGGCTCGCTGGATGTTGAAGTGCTCAACCACCATTCGTGGGTCGAGTGCGGTCGTGTGTTGGTTGAAGAATTGGTCAAGGGCCAGCTCGAAGGCGGTATCGCCATGGGCATCGGTCACGCACTGATGGAAGAGATGCCGCTGTACGAAGGTGGGCCGGGGGAGGGTGACTGGAACTTCAACCGTTACCGTCTGCCGATGGCGCGTCACGTTGCCGTGTGGAAACAGACGTCGGAGATTCTCCCGGCACTGTCGCCAAGCGATCCGTCCAAAGGTATCGCCGAGGTGGTGATGATCCCGGTTGTCGGGGCCATCGGTAACGCCGTGGCGCATGCCATCGGTAAACGTGTTCGCGATCTGCCTATCACTCCAGCGCGCATCAAGGAGGCCCTCAATGGCTAACCGTCCGCTTCAACTGACCCTCAATGGTCAATCCGTCGGCCCGGTGGACATCCCTGATGACCTGCCGATGATCGACTACCTGCACGAATACAAAAACCTCACCGGCTCGCGTCTGGGTTGCGGTCAAGGCATCTGCCACGCTTGCGTGGTGATTGTCGATAACCCGGACGGCACCAGCGAAGAAGTGCGCACCTGCATCACCGGCGCGCATTATTTCGAAGGCAAGAAAGTCCGCACCATCGAATCCCACGCCAAGCGTGACGAAGCGGGTCAGGTCACTGAGCTGAACCCGATCCAGCAGCGTTTCGTCGATGAGTTCGCGTTCCAGTGCAGCTACTGCGCGCCAGGCTTCGTCAACGCCGCGACCGTGCTGGTCGAGAAGCTGCAACGCCAGCCGACCGTGCAAAGCAAACTCGAGCAAGTCATCGAAGACAGCCTCGGCCATCACATCTGCCGTTGCACCGGGTACGTGCGTTACTACAACGCCACCCGCAACGTGCTGACCGATCTCGGCCTGGTCAAGGAGGGTTAAGCATGAAGCTTTTTCTGACCCGACTGACCCTGGCGGTCGGTCTGGCTGCGCCGGTGTTGTTTGCTCACGCCGATGATCAGGTCAAACGCGGCGAGTATCTCGCCCGCGGCGCTGACTGCATGGCGTGCCACACCGCACCGGGCGGCGCGCCGTTTGCCGGCGGGCTGCCGATCGTCTCGCCGTTCGGCACGATCTACGGCACCAACATCACGCCGAGCAAAGAACACGGCATCGGTTTGTACAACGATGACGAGTTCTTCGCGGCGCTGACCGAAGGCAAGCGTCGCGACGGTGCGAACTTGTATCCGGCGATGCCATACACCTCGTATCACCTGATGCCGCGTGAAGATTCGGACGCGATCCATGCGTACCTGAAAACCATCGAGCCGATCGAGCGCGCTGCACCGGTCACCAGTTTGAGCTTCCCGTTCAACGTGCGTCTGGGCCTGATGGGCTGGAACGTGCTGTACGGCAAAGCCCTGAAACTGGAGCCGGCCGAAGGCAAAAGTGAAGCGTGGAAACGCGGCCAGTACATGGTCGAAGTCCTTGGCCACTGCGGCGAATGCCACACGCCACGCGGCCTGCCGGGCGCGATGGAACTGGACAAGCGCCTGACGGGCGGCATTCTCAATGGTTATCTGGCGCCAAGCCTGCTGGCCACTGATCTGGCCGCGCGCGGCTGGAACGAACAGGATCTGAGCACGTTCCTCAAACACGGCATGAGCGCGCAAGGCACGATGTTCAACGAGATGTTCCCGGTGTTCCACAACAGCACTCAGGGCCTGAGCGATCAGGATCTGGCGGCGATGGCGACGTTCCTGCTTGGCGACAAACCGCCGGCAGCCAAAGCGCTGGTTGAAGTGCCGGTCGAGAAACTCAGCGCCAGTGCCCAGCGCGGTCAGCAGGAATACCTGAACGTCTGCGCCGGTTGCCATGCGGTCGGTGGCGAAGGCAAACCGCACATCGCGGTGGCCATGCGCGGCAACACCACGCTGCGTCTAGAAGACCCGCGCAACCTGCTGCGCGTGATCGAGGACGGTATCGGCGAACAGAAATTCTCTGGCTTCGAGCGCATGCAGCCGATGCCGGGTTTCGCCGACAAACTCAAGCCTGAACAACTGACCGATCTGCTCAACTACCTGCGTCAAGGTTGGGGTGGTCAGTCGGCTGAACTGGCAGTGAGCGACGTGCAGAAGCTGCAAGCTGACGCACCGTCCATCGAGCACAAGGCGCACTGACATGCAGCATCTCGATCTGCAAGTGGTTCGGCGAGCGCTGGAGTGGTCGGTGGCGGGGCAGCGCATTTGGCTCTGCACCGTGCTGACCACCTACGGCTCGGCGCCGCGCGCGCCGGGTTCGCTGCTGGCGGTGAACGAAGGCGGGCAGTGGATCGGGTCGCTGTCGGGTGGCTGCGTCGAGGAAGACTTTCTTGAGCGCGTCGCCGAAGGTGCATTTCTCGATGCGATCAACGTCGTGCGTTATGGCGAAGGCGACGATCCGCGCTCGCGGGTCAGCCTGCCGTGCGGCGGCATTCTCGATGTGCTGGTTGAGAAATTTGACGCTGACTGCGAGGTGCAGGCGCATCTGCGTGAGTTGGAATCGGCGCTGCTTGGTCAGCGTCGATTAATTCGCGAGGTCGATCTGGCCAGCGGTGCGCGCAGCCTGTTCGCTGATCGCGAGCAGGGTGCGCGCATCGAGCGTGAGATTGATCGGGTGCGTATCCGCATCGGCGCGGCGCAACGTTTGTTGCTCGCCGGTTACTCCAGTGTGGCGCAGGCGTGTGCCGAGTTTGCGGTCGGCCTCGGCTTTGAAGTGATTCTCTGCGATCCGCGCGACGAAGTGCTCGAAGGCGTGGTGCTCAATGGCGTGGAAATTCGTCGGCAATTGCCGTCGGTGTTTATTGCCGATGGCGGCTGCCACCGTGATACGGCGGTGGTGGCGCTGACCCATGATCCGCGCATTGATGATCTGGCGATGATGGAAGCAGTGCGTACCGAAGCGTTCTACATTGGCGTGATGGGTTCGCTGCAGACATCGCAGAAACGCTTCGAGCGCCTGCGTCGGATTGGCGGGCTGGGGGAGAGTGAGTTGGCGCGAATTCATGCGCCGATCGGGCTTAACCTTGGCAGCAAGACGCCGGCGGAGATTGCCTTGGCGGTACTCGCCGATATCCTGCGGATTCGTAGCGGTATCGCTCGCGACCAGCTCTGATTAACTGGTAGATGCATTTGTGGCGAGGGGATTTATCCCCGATGGACTGCGTAGCAGTCCCATTTTTTGGGGCCGCTGCGCGACCCATCGGGGATAAATCCCCTCACCACAGGGTTTCCATAGCTCGAATTTAAAAACCGTACTTATCCCGCAACCCGTAATACCAAGCCCCTAACGCCGCAAACGGCGTGCGCAACATCTGCCCGCCCGGGAACGGGTAATGCGGCAAATCCGCAAACGCATCAAAACGCTCAGCCTGACCGCGCAATGCCTCAGCCAACACCTTGCCCGCCAGATGCGTGTACGTCACGCCATGACCGCTGCAGCCCTGCGAGTAATAGATGTTGTCACCCAGCCGCCCAACCTGCGGTAAACGCGACAAGGTCAGCAGGAAATTTCCTGTCCAGGCGTAATCAATCTTCACATCCTTGAGCTGCGGAAACGCCTTGAGCATTTTCGGACGGATGATCGCCTCGATGTTCGCCGGATCCCGGGCGCCGTAAACAACACCGCCGCCGAAGATCAGACGCTTGTCGCCGGTTAGTCGGTAATAGTCGAGCAAGTAGTTGCAGTCCTCGACGCAGTAATCCTGCGGCAACAGCGCTTTCGCCAGTTCATCACTCAGCGGCTCGGTGGTGATCACTTGCGTACCGCACGGCATCGATTTCGCTGCCAGTTCCGGCACCAGATTGCCGAGGTAAGCGTTGCCCGCGACGATGATGAACTTGGCCCGCACCTTGCCCTGCGGCGTATGCACCACCGGGTTAGCGCCGCGCTCGATACGCACAGCGGGCGATTGCTCATAAATGCTGCCGCCCAACGACTCCACAGCGGCCGCTTCACCCAGCGCCAGGTTCAGCGGATGAATGTGCCCGCCGCTCATGTCGAGCATGCCGCCGACATATTGATCACACGCCACCACTTCGCGGATGCGGCGCTGATCCAGCAGTTCAAGCTGCGTATGGCCAAAGCGCTCCCACAGGCGCTTCTGCGATTCCAGATGACCCATCTGCTTGGCAGTCAGCGCGGCAAACACGCCGCCGTCCTTCAAGTCGCACTGAATGTTGTACTTGGCCACACGCTCGCGAATGATCCGTCCACCCTCAAACGCCATCTGCCCGAGCAGTTGTGCCTGTTTCGGCCCGACGCTGCGCTCAATCACATCAATGTCACGGCTATAACTGTTAACGATCTGCCCGCCATTGCGCCCCGACGCGCCGAAACCAACCTTGGCCGCCTCCAGCACCGTCACGCGAAAACCGTTCTCCAGCAGAAACAACGCCGAGGACAGCCCGGTATACCCGGCGCCGATCACACAGACGTCCGTCTCCACGTCATCCTGCAAAACAGGGCGGGGCGGTACGGCATTGGCCGACGCAGCGTAATAGGACTCTGGGTAAAGGGTGTTCGCCATCCTGCAGCCTCTGTTTAATATATTTTACGAGTGCATCGATCCTACCCGAGTTGAAAAACCTCCGCCAGCCACCGGAAAATCCTCGTCGCCGACACGAAATTAAATATTTTGCATATTCATAGGGTTAGGTGAAAAAAAGGTGTTGACACCCCTCCGGAATTCCGTAGAATGCCGCCTCACAGCAGGCACGTAGCTCAGTTGGTTAGAGCACCACCTTGACATGGTGGGGGTCGTTGGTTCGAGTCCAATCGCGCCTACCAAACAAAATCCGCTCTGCTGGGCGGTCTAGAAGGGCTCACCGAAAGGTGAGCCCTTTTTTGTTGTCTGCGATTTGCAAAACTTTTGCAAAGCCCGTTTTGGAGCGAGGATCTTCGCCAATCCTGACTGCTGCCACAGACAGATCCAGTCGTTTATTTACTCTACGCTGCAAACCCAGCGATGGTTATGCCGGTAGGGCGCTCGGATGAATGCAACGTCTGATACCAAAGTCATGCCGCGTTGCTGGAGCGCTTCGGTCAGTTGTACGAGTGTCTCTGCTTCGATAGTCATTACTGCACCTCGTCAGATTTACTGCGTTCACAATTCTTGACCGAATGCCGAATCAGGTAATTCATTTTTTCTGCCTGAGTGAGTTGTTCGGCGTGGAAAGTGATTAAGTCGAATGCAGTCGACCTTTCCAAGGAATCTGCTCCGGGGTTGCTCGTAAAAACTGGTTCAGTTGTGAATCTATAAATTCGAACCAATCCTTGGTAAGCGATCACCGTTCGTCGCCGAGGCCATGAAAAATAATTCGTATATTGAATGGGTTACGGTTTTATTTAACCAACCGGTTATCAAAAACACCTTGTTACAGACTGTGAATTTCAGTAACATCCGGCCCGCGTTCACCACCACGGTTTATGCATTTTTAAATCCCAAGCTTCCATCAGCTGCTTGGGATTTTTTTTGCCTGCGATTTGGCTTCTCCCTTTCTTCCTGCGCAAAGACGTAATAAGTCCTACGTACCTGCGCGAGCAAATCCCTACTTTTTCGACTACTACTGACTGGCCGATTTCCGACTCTTGCTGAGGGGAGTGTCTCGATGCTGGTTCACTGGTTTCTTGCAGCGGTTCATCTACTGGCGTTTGCCCTGGGCTTCTGGGCGGTACTGACGCGCGGGACGGCGTTCAGTCGACTCGCTGCCGGAACCGGAGAGGTGAAGCGGGTTTTGCTCGCTGACAATCTATGGGGTGTCTCTGCGTTGATCCTGCTGATCACCGGCGGGATGCGGGCCTTCGGTGGGTATGAAAAAGGCACCGACTATTACCTGCATCAGCCGCTGTTCCATCTGAAGATGACGTTGTTTGTGCTGATTTTGCTGATGGAGCTCGCGCCGATGATTACGTTGATCAAATGGCGGATCGCTTTGGCAAAGGGCAAGCCGATTGATACCGGGCGGGCAAAAATCTATGCACGAATCAGTCACGCTGAAGCGCTATTGCTGGTGCTGATGGTTGTCGCCGCAACAGGAATGGCGCGAGGGGTGACGTTCGGCTAGGAGAGCGGATTCCCCGTGCTCTCTCGGAAACGTCCGACATCCAGCCTTAAGATTGGCGGGTAGTATCGGATTCAACAGAGGGCAGGGCGGATCAAGCGGGGCGGGAAAGCATATCAAGCGCCGTGGCCAACGAAGTGGGGGTGGATGGCAGGACGGCGCATGAATCTTTAGCCAGTCATTGCGTTCGGGCAAGCTAACTGGCTACTGACTGCTGTGAGGCTCAGGGCGTTTGTGGCTTGTCCGGTGCGGTCAGGCCAGCTTGAATGCGCTGATAGATCTCTTCACGGTGTACGGCAACGTTCTTTGGAGCGTTGATGCCGATGCGAACCTGTTGGCCGCTTACGCCCAGAATGGTGATCGTAATGTCATCACCAATGTTTATGCTTTCACCGACTTTGCGGGTGAGTATCAGCATGGTCTTCTCCTTGATTGCTTTGTAGGGCACCTGATTCAGACAGTGCAGAGGTCGGTGGTACGTATAGATTAGTGCGAAGTCTCACAGTTTGGGTGCCTCTTTCTGACGCGCAGATGCGGCATTAATTCCCAGGGCGTAACTATACAGAGGCTGCAATCATCATTCTCGTTGTTTTGTGCCCATTTTGCGGGGCTCGCGAAGTATTTTTGAATGTTAAGATCGCGCCTTTGAGAATTTCGAGGAAAGCGTTGTGCGCAAATTGGTCTGGATGGTCGCGGCACTGGTATTGGCCGGGTGTGGTGAAGGCAAAAACGTTGAGGCACCGAAACCACAAACGGCAGCAGTGACGGCGCCAGCAGCGGCGGCTGCACCGCAATGGGATCTCGAAGTGCGCGGCGAAACCCCGCAGGCTGTCAGCGACCTGAGCGGCTGGTTGATCGAGCACGCTTTCATCCCGACGGTGATCAAAGACAGCAGCGGCAAACCGCGCATTCTGATCGGCCCGTTCAACTCGCAAGCCGACGCCGAAGCCAGAAAAGTAGAAGTGGATGCGGCATTGGTAAAAGCCAAGAAACAAAATATTGAATCGGTGGTGATCGAACACCCGATCACGCCGTAAGCCTGCCTTTCAGCGGAGCGCCCTAAAGGACGTCGCAGGTGACTCGTCTTATACGAGTCAGTCACGATTTCCCAAAGGAGCTCCGCATGGCCTCCAATCCCTACCAGCTGTTCGATGTCACCCTGCAACGCAAAACCCAACTGAGCCCGCACATGATGCGGATCACCCTGGCCCATCCCTCGGTCAACGACATGGCCACTTGGGCACCGGATCAGCGGGTAAAACTGTTTTTCCCTGCGGCCGACGGTTCGCCGGCCAGACTGGCTCAAGGTGAAGGCTGGTACGCGCGCTTCAAGGCCATGATCGCCGATCGACGTCCGGCGATGCGCACTTACACCATTCGCCATTTGCGCGCCGAACAAGGCGAAGTGGATATCGATTTCGTCCTGCACGGCGAAACCGGCCCGGCCTCGCGTTGGGCGCTTCGTGCGCAACCGGGGGATTCGATGCAGATCCTTGCGCCCGACCGGCGCTTCTCGGCCAATGACGCCGGGGGCTTCGAATGGAAGCCGCCGCAGATCCTTAATCAGGTTCTGCTGGTCGCCGACGGCACCGCGTTGCCGGCTGCCATGGGCATTCTTGATGTGTTGGCCGCGAAAGCCGCTCCGCCCCAGACTCAAGCGTTCTTTGAAGTCGACAGCGCTCAGGACATGCTGCCGGTGCCCGATTGGCCGGGGCTGACCGTGCAGTGGCTGATCCGCGAGAAAACCACCGCCGGTACATTGATGGTTGAGGCGGTGCAAAAAGCCGTTCCACCCATCCACACCTCATCCATCGGTCGGACTGTCGAACTCGCCGACGTCGATATCGACAAAGAAATACTCTGGGAAATCGCCGAAACCGCCGCCGAAGGTTTTTACGGCTGGATCGCTGGAGAAAGCGCGGCAGTGATGAGCTTGCGCAGGTACCTGATCAAAGACTGTGGCATCCCGCGCGAGTCGCTCAATCTGATGGGTTACTGGCGCTACAACAAGGCCGGCAGCTAGCCACAAAAAAGGCCTCGAACATCACGTTCGAGGCCTTTTCTTTTGCGCGTTCGATCAACCGCAGGCTTTCATGTTCACCGGGCCGACAAACTCATTGCCGCGCCCCATCACGCACGCCACGCTTTGATTGCGTTGACGCTCCCAGTCTTGCACCGGGTAAGTCTTGTCCCACGCTTCATACAATTGCCGATCCTGTTTCGAAATGCGTAAGCCGTATTGCTTGCTCATATAGAAATAGGTGCGGGCGATCATGCCGCGAATCGATGGGCGGGGCATGACCTTCTTTGCTTTGAAATCGACCTGGGTCAGGCACGAACCGTATTGACCGGATTGCACCGGCAACCAGCCGTAGCTGAAGTTGCTGCGGTCGCCGTTGACCTCGCCAATGCTCGGCACCAGGTTGTGCAAATCGGCTTCAGCCTTCTGATAGGTCGGGTCGTAGCGCGTGCAATTCTTGCGGCCGCCGTCCTGCCAGCATTGGCGCTGATGGCCAATCTGCCAGGCCGGGACGATGTGTTCCCATTCGATGCGCGACGCACGCTTGGCGTTCTTGCGCGGCACATAACCGCAGGCCTTCAAATCCACTTTGTTACCGGTGTATTTGCACCCGCAATAAAACTCCGTGGACTGCGGCGCGTAGAGCTTCCACGCAGCCTTCTTGGCTTCAGAAAACGTGCGTGGCGCTCCGGCCTGTGCGCCAAAAGCGATGAACGACAACAACAGCAAAACAAAACAGCGGACACTCATTGAATCAATCTTCCTTCGGCACAACCCAAAAAATCTGCACGCCACCATCGTCGCGATAGGCGAGGGTAACGTTGTCGTTCTCGTCGATTTCCTCAAGCAAACGCTCCCAGTCATCCATCGGCTCGTCCGGCAGACGGAAGATCAGTGCGGCTTTGGCTTTTTGTGCGGTAGGGGAATTGATGATCTTTTGAACGCGCATACCCATGCGTTCAAAGGCGTCAGGAGCATCAGGGGAGGTGGCCACGAGGTTATCCTTATTAAGCTGTACGTGCATACAGTATTTAACTGTAGGCATTTTCGCAACTGCTTAAAATTCAAGAAAATCCTCTGACAGCGGTTTTTTGATTTTAATGTGAGGCGAGTCGATTTTTTTGTAGGAAAGATGCAGAAGGGTCGTAAGCCTCACACCACTCGCCCGGTAAACGAGTGGTGTGAAGTGTGCCCGATCAAGAGAAGACCGGGCGAAGGTCAATCAGTATTCCCAGAACATCCGCTGCAGCTCTTTGCTGTCGTTGGTTTTGGTCAACGCGACCATCGCCAGGATGCGGGCTTTCTGTGGGTTCAGGTCGTGAGCAACCACCCAGTCGTACTTGTCGTCAGGCTGTTCGGCGTTGCGCAGAACAAAACCGCCGGCGTTGACGTGGGACGAACGAATGATTTGCACGCCTTCCTTGCGCAGCTCTTGCAGCGCTGGCACCACGCGGGAAGACACCGAGCCGTTGCCCGTGCCGGCATGGATAATCGCTTTGGCGCCGGATTGGGCCAGGGCTTTGTAGGCCGTATCGCTCACGTTGCCGTAGGAATAGGCGATTTCTACGTCAGGCAGGCTCTTGATGTTCTTGATGTCGAATTCCGAATCCATGGTGTGGCGCTTGGCAGGCAAGCGGAACCAGTAGGATTTGCCTTCAACGACCATACCCAGCGGGCCCCAGGCGCTTTTGAATGCTTCGGTCTTGATGTTGATCATTTTGCTGACGTCGCGACCCGACTGGATCTCGTCGTTCATGGTCACCAGTACGCCTTTGCCGCGCGCGTCTTTGCTGCTGGCCACGGCCACGGCGTTGTACAGGTTGAGCATGCCATCGGCGGACATGGCGGTGCCTGGGCGCATCGAACCGACAACGATGATCGGCTTGTCAGTCTTCTCGACCAGGTTCAGGAAGTACGCGGTTTCTTCGAGGGTGTCGGTACCGTGGGTAATGACGATGCCATCGACGTCTTTGCTGTCAGCCAGTTCGGCGACGCGACGACCGAGTTGCAGCAGGTTGTCGTTGGTGATGCTTTCGGACGCGATCTGCATGACTTGTTCGCCACGCACGTTCGCCAGTTTGCTCAGCTCGGGAATGCCGGCGATCAGTTGCTCGACGCCGACCTTGGCCGCCTGATAAGTCGCGCTGTTGGCAGCGCTGGCGCCCGCGCCGGCAATGGTGCCGCCCGTGGCAAGTACCACGACGTTGGCGAGTTTTGCCTGGGTTTCGACTTCTTTTGCCTGAAGGGCGGTGGGCAGGAGCATGAGGAGGGCCAAAGCGCCCGGAACCAAAGTGTTGAAAGCAGATTTCATTATTTTTCTCTCTAGTAGTGAGACGGTGCTGATGCAGGTTCATCTAGATGCGCCCCGGCCGATCTGGATGCCGGGGTGCAGGGTAGGGAGCAGGATCTGTACCATTCGTACTGTGCTTGAGAAAAATGTTTAAGTTCATGATTTATATCAGGATTTATTCGATCGATAGCGTGTCGTAACCAAGTGCATATCCGGCTTTCCGAACAGAACGGGCTTTTATGTTCGGCTCACCGAAAAGCATGGCGATGTTGATTGCCTGTCGGGAGTCCGACGTTTTCAGCGTCTTATTAAAGAAAGCGTCAGGCAGGCCGATGCCTGTTCAAGGAATCCATTTTTTCAGGAGTTTCACATGTCACTGACAGTCGGTTTTGCCAACCCCGGCGCGGTCACCATCGGTGGTAAAACGGCGGCAACGATCGATGCGCTGGCCAAAGCGGATGCAGAAGCGTCACCCAACGCAGTGGGCAAGGAAGAGGCTGATAGCAAAACGGTGAGAACCGGTGGGCCGGCGCAGGAAGAGAGCAAGGCTGACAGCGGCGGCAATCAAAGCGTCACCATAAAACTGCTGCTCAAGCGCATGCAGGAACTGCAAAAGCAGTTGCAGGAACAGCAGCAGCAACTAGCCGCCGCGCAAGCCGCGAAGTATCCAACTCCGGAAGCCAAGACCACCGCGGTCATGTCGATTCAGGGGCAGATCGCCGATACCAACGCAGCGCTTATGGAGGTGGCGGCCAGCCTGGTCAAAGAGATGGCCAAGGGTTCGAGCACCGGCAGCGTGGTCAATACCACGGCATGAGGCGAGGGCGAGTCCGATGACTTGCCCTGCCGCAAAATACTGATTTCTGTTTATTGACAAATGTCGGCGGGATTCGCATAGTTCGGTCTACGCAAACGTTTGCGCGGCTTTAACGGCTGGTTTCCCTTGTAGGGAAGACCACGAAGCTTACGCCAGCGCAACCTTTGCTCACAATAATCATAAGATCGGAGTGAACCCATGAAGCTGCCATTCGCTGGACGTCTTCTTGCTGTCGCTATGCTGGCTGCCACCGCCGCCGCGCTACCTGTCTCCTCGGCGTTCGCCGAATCTGTCGAAAAACCTAAAGTCGCACTGGTCATGAAATCCCTGGCCAATGAATTCTTCCTGACCATGGAAGACGGCGCCAAGGCCTACCAGAAAGAACACTCCGCCGATTTCGATCTGATCTCCAACGGCATCAAAGATGAAACCGATACCGCCGGCCAGACGCGCATCGTCGAGCAGATGATTCTCGCCAAGGTCAACGCATTGGTGATCGCGCCGTCTGACTCCAAGGCCATGGTGCCGGTGATCAAGAAAGCCGTCGACGCCGGTATTACCGTGATCAACATCGACAATCAGCTTGATCCGGCCATCGTCAAAAGCAAAAACATCAGCGTGCCTTTCGTAGGCCCGGACAACTGTAAAGGCGCGCGTCTGGTCGGCGAATACCTGGCCAAGCAGCTCAAGGCCGGTGACGAAGTCGGCATCATCGAAGGCGTATCGACGACCACCAACGCCCAGCAACGAACCGCAGGCTTCAAGGACGCGATGGACGCGGCGCAGATCAAAGTGGTTTCGCTGCAATCCGGCGACTGGGAAATCGACAAGGGCAACAAGGTTGCCGCCTCGATCCTCAGCGAATACCCGGACATCAAAGCACTGCTGGCCGGTAACGACAGCATGGCCGTTGGCGCCGTTTCCGCCGTACGTGCCGCCGGCAAGGCTGGTCAGGTGCAGGTCGTTGGTTACGACAACATCAACGCGATCAAGCCGATGCTGAAGGACGGTCGTGTGCTCGCCACTGCTGACCAGTTCGCTGCCAAACAAGCTGTATTCGGCATCGAGACCGCGCTGAAAATCATCAAAGGCGAGAAAGTCGACAGCGGCCCGAATGGCGTGATCGAAACGCCGGTCGAGCTGGTCACCAAGTAAGTCTTCTGGCGGCACAACGGCGCTCGTCCGTCCGGGCGAGCGCATGGAGAGTTTTTATGTCAGTTTCCGCCCCGAACGCTGTCCTCTCGGTCAGCGGTATCGGTAAGACCTATGCGCAACCGGTGCTGACCGGCATCGAGTTGACGCTGATGCGCGGTGAAGTGCTGGCGCTGACCGGCGAGAATGGCGCCGGCAAAAGCACCTTGTCGAAAATTATTGGCGGACTGGTCACTCCGACCACCGGCCAGATGCAGTTTCAGGGCAAGGACTATCGCCCGGGCAGTCGTACTCAGGCCGAAGAGCTTGGCGTGCGCATGGTCATGCAAGAACTCAATTTGTTGCCGACCTTGTCGGTGGCGGAGAACCTGTTTCTCGACAACTTGCCGAGCAACGGTGGCTGGATCAGTCGCAAGCAACTGCGTAAAGCGGCGATCGAAGCGATGGCGCAAGTCGGCCTCGACGCGATCGACCCGGACACACTGGTCGGCGAGCTGGGCATCGGTCATCAGCAGATGGTTGAAATCGCCCGCAACCTGATCGGCGATTGCCATGTGCTGATTCTCGATGAGCCGACCGCGATGCTGACGGCGCGCGAAGTCGAAATGCTCTTTGAGCAGATCACCCGATTGCAAGCGCGCGGCGTCTCGATCATCTACATCTCCCATCGCCTCGAAGAGCTTGCCCGTGTGGCGCAGCGCATTGCCGTGCTGCGTGACGGCAATCTGGTCTGCGTCGAGCCGATGGCCAATTACAACAGCGAGCAACTGGTCACGCTGATGGTCGGCCGCGAGCTGGGCGAGCACATCGACATGGGCGCGCGCAATATTGGCGCGCCGGCGTTAACGGTCACCGGCCTGACTCGCTCCGACAAGGTTCGCGACGTTTCCTTCGAAGTGCGCGCTGGCGAGATCTACGGGATTTCCGGATTGATCGGGGCAGGGCGCACGGAACTGCTGCGGCTGATCTTCGGTGCGGATCTGGCCGACAGCGGCACCATCGCCCTCGGTTCGCCCGCCAAAGTAGTCAGCATTCGTTCGCCGGTTGATGCCGTGCGCAACGGTATCGCGCTGATCACCGAAGATCGCAAGGGCGAAGGTCTGCTGCTCAGTCAGTCGATCAGCGCCAACATCGCACTGGGCAACATGCCGGAAATTTCCAGTGGCGGCGTCGTTAATAACAGCGATGAAATCGCCTTGGCCAAGCGTCAGATCGACGCCATGCGCATCCGCAGTTCGAGCCCGACACAGCTTGTTTCAGAGTTGTCCGGTGGCAACCAGCAGAAGGTCGTGATCGGCCGTTGGCTGGAGCGCGATTGCTCGGTACTGCTGTTCGACGAGCCAACCCGAGGCATCGACGTCGGCGCCAAATTCGACATTTATGCATTGCTCGGCGAACTGACTCGCCAAGGCAAAGCGCTGGTGGTGGTCTCCAGCGATCTGCGTGAGTTGATGCTGATCTGCGACCGCATCGGTGTGCTGTCGGCGGGGCGCCTGATCGACACTTTCGAGCGTGACAGCTGGACTCAGGATGATTTGCTTGCCGCCGCATTCGCCGGCTACCAAAAACGTGATGCGTTGCTCAACGAAGCGGCGCCTAGGGATCTCCCATGAAAACTGCATCTCCTGCCAGCAAACGTAGTGGCAATTTCTACGGTCTGGGCACTTATCTGGGCCTGGCCGGGGCCTTGCTGGCGATGATTGCGCTGTTCTCGGTTTTGAGCAGCCATTTCCTGTCCTATAACACTTTCAGCACGTTGGCTAACCAGATTCCGGACTTGATGGTGCTGGCGGTCGGCATGACGTTCGTGCTGATCATCGGCGGCATCGACCTCTCAGTGGGCTCGGTGCTGGCGCTGGCGGCGTCGACGGTCAGCGTGGCGATTCTCGGTTGGGGCTGGGGTGTATTGCCTTCGGCGTTGCTCGGCATGGCAGTGGCAGCACTGGCCGGTACCGTCACCGGTTCGATCACCGTGGCCTGGCGTATTCCGTCGTTCATCGTCTCCCTCGGTGTGCTGGAAATGGCTCGGGGTCTGGCCTATCAGATGACCGGGTCGCGCACCGCGTACATCGGTGACTCGTTCGCCTGGCTGTCGAATCCGGTGGCGTTCGGTATCTCGCCGTCGTTCATCATCGCTTTGCTGGTGATCATCATTGCCCAAGCAGTTTTGACCCGCACCGTGTTCGGTCGCTACCTGATCGGCATCGGCACCAACGAAGAGGCCGTGCGCCTCGCCGGGATCAATCCGAAGCCGTACAAGATTCTGGTGTTCAGCCTGATGGGGTTGCTGGCCGGTATCGCGGCGCTGTTTCAGATTTCGCGTCTGGAAGCGGCGGATCCGAACGCCGGTTCCGGCCTTGAGCTGCAAGTGATTGCGGCCGTGGTCATCGGCGGCACCAGCCTGATGGGCGGACGCGGTTCGGTGATCAGCACGTTCTTTGGCGTATTGATCATCTCGGTGCTGGCGGCCGGTCTGGCGCAAATTGGCGCGAGCGAGCCGACCAAGCGCATCATCACCGGTGCGGTGATCGTCATTGCCGTGGTACTCGACACTTATCGCAGTCAACGCGCCAGTCGACGGGGCTGAGAGAGACTTATGGCAACGATCAAGGATGTGGCGGCGCTCGCGGGGATTTCCTACACGACCGTGTCCCATGTGGTGAACAAAACCCGGCCAGTCAGCCAGGAAGTGCGGCTGAAAGTCGAGGCGGCGATCAAGAGCCTCGACTACGTGCCGAGTGCCGTGGCGCGCTCACTGAAAGCCAAAACCACTGCGACCATCGGCCTGCTGGTGCCGAACAGTCTCAACCCGTACTTCGCCGAGCTGGCGCGGGGCATCGAGGATTATTGCGAGCGTAACGGCTACTGCGTGATCCTCTGCAACTCCGACGACAACCCGGAAAAGCAGCGCAGTTATTTACGCGTGCTGCTGGAAAAACGCATCGACGGTTTGATCGTCGCCTCCGCCGGCGGTGACAGCGGTCTGGCGCAAGGCTTGGCCGGTGTTAAAACGCCGATGGTCATCGTCGACCGGGGACTGGACGGTGTCGACGCGGATCTGGTGCGCATCGACCACGAATACGGCGCTTACCTCGCGACTCGCCACCTGTTGGAATTGGGCCATCGCGACATCGCCACCATCGGCGGGCCGGCGACTACCAGCGTGGCGCAGATGCGTCAGGCCGGTTATTGCCGGGCGCTGAAAGAGGCCGGTATCGAAGTCCGGCAGCAACGCATGCTGGAAAGCGATTTCACCAGCACCGGCGGCTACAACTCGGCGGCGATCCTGCTCGAAAGCAATCCTCCGAGCGCAATTTTCGCCGGTAACGACATGATCGGTATCGGCGTGTTGCGTGCGGCGGCTGAGCGCAACGTGCGCGTGCCGAGCGAGTTGTCGGTGATCGGCTTCGACGATATCCAGATGAGCCGTTACGTGTACCCGGCACTGACCACCGTCGGCCAGTCGATCCTGCAACTGGGCGAGATGGCCGCGGAAGTGCTGCTGCGAAGGATTGCCACCCCGAATCTGGGCACCGATCAACGCATCGTGACCCCGAGTATTGTCCTGCGCGAATCGACCGCGCCGCTGTCCGGCGTGTTCACTGAATACCGCTGAAACCGAATTGACGAGTAGTGATGTATGCCAGCAAATGTAGTGGTAATAGGCAGCCTGAACATGGATCTGGTGACCCGGGCGCCACGCCTTCCCGTCGGCGGTGAAACGCTGATCGGTCATTCCTTCGCCACGGTTTCCGGCGGCAAGGGTGCCAATCAGGCCGTCGCTGCTGCCCGGTTGGGCGCCCAGGTGGCGATGGTCGGTTGCGTGGGCAACGATGACTATGGCGTGCAATTGCGCGACGCCTTGCTGGCCGAGCAGATCGATTGCCAGGCCGTAAGCGTTGTTGAGGATTCCAGCGGTGTGGCGTTGATAGTGGTCGATGACAACAGTCAGAACGCCATTGTTATCGTCGCCGGTGCCAATGGCGCGATGACGCCTGCGGTGATCGACCAGTTCGATGCGGTGTTGCAGGCGGCCGACGTGGTCATCTGCCAACTGGAAATTCCCGACGCAACCGTGGGCCATGCGCTCAAACGTGCCCGCGCACTCGGCAAAACCGTGATCCTCAATCCGGCACCGGCTAGCCGCCCGCTGCCCGCTGACTGGTTCACCGCCATTGATTACCTGATTCCCAACGAAAGCGAAGCGACCGCGTTGAGTGGATTGCCGGTGGACTCGCTGGAGTCCGCAGAAAAAGCGGCCAGCCACCTGATCGCCATGGGCGCGGGCAAAGTCATCATCACCCTCGGCGCGCAAGGTTCGCTGTTCGCCAACGGTCAAAGCTTCGAGCATTTCCCCGCGCCGAAGGTGAAAGCCGTCGACACCACGGCAGCGGGGGACACCTTTGTCGGTGGTTTCGCCGCTGCGCTGGCCGCTGGCAAGTCCGAGGCCGAAGCGATTCGCTACGGGCAGATTGCCGCCGCGCTGTCGGTCACTCGCGCCGGAGCGCAACCGTCCATTCCCACCCAATCCGACGTACAGGCGTTTAAACCCGCATGAAAAAGACTCCTCTGCTCAACGTCGCCCTGTCGCGACTGATCGCCTCCCTGGGCCATGGCGACATGGTCGTCATCGGTGACGCCGGGCTGCCGGTGCCGCCGGGTGTCGAGCTGATTGATCTGGCGCTGACCCACGGCGTGCCGGATTTCGTCAGCACGTTGAAAGTCGTGCTCAGCGAGATGCAGGTGGAAAGCCATGCGCTAGCCAAAGAAATTTTCGACAAGCAACCGACGGCGCTGAACACGCTGGACGCGTTGAACGAAGAGGGCGCTTTGGGGCGCCGCGATCTGCTCAGTCATGAGCAATTCAAGGTGCTTAGCCGACAGGCGCGAGCGATTGTTCGTACGGGCGAATGCCAGCCGTACTGCAACATCGTGCTGGTCGCCGGGGTCACCTTCTAACTTTTGATTTCACCAGCACAAGGAATGCGCCATGCAACGCTATGCTCAGAAACTGCACCATTTCCTCCGGAGTCTGCTGCTTTTGTCCGTCATCACTGCCACCGGCGCTCAGGCGGCGGAAAAAATCGACCTGATCATCGACACCGACCCGGGTGCTGACGACGTGGTCGCTTTGCTGTTCGCACTGGCCTCGCCAGAAGAACTGAACATTCGCGCGCTGACCACCGTTGCCGGCAACGTGCGTCTCGACAAAACCTCGCGTAACGCCCGTCTGGCCCGCGAGTGGGCAGGGCGCGAGGATGTGCCGGTTTACGCCGGTGCACCGAAGCCGCTGATGCGCACGCCGATCTACGCCGAAAACATCCATGGCAAGGAAGGCCTGTCGGGTGTCACCGTGCATGAGCCGAAAAAAGGCCTGGCGCAAGGCAATGCTGTCAACTACTTGATCGATACCCTGAAGAGCGCCAAGCCGCACAGCATTACCATCGCCATGCTCGGCCCGCAGACTAACCTGGCGCTGGCGTTGATCCAGGAGCCCGAGATTGTGCAGGGCATCAAGGAAGTGGTGATCATGGGCGGTGCGCACTTCAATGGCGGCAATATCACCCCGGTGGCCGAATTCAACCTGTTTGCCGATCCGCAAGCGGCTGAAGTGGTACTCAAAAGCGGCGTGAAACTGACCTACTTGCCGCTGGACGTGACCCACAAGATCCTCACCAGTGACGCGCGCTTGAAGCAGATCGCTGCGCTCAACAACAATGCGAGCAAGATTGTTGGCGACATCCTCAACGAGTACATCAAAGGCGACATGGAGCATTACGGCATCCCGGGTGGCCCGGTGCATGACGCTACCGTCATCGCTTACCTGCTCAAGCCTGAGCTGTTCACCGGTCGTTCGGTGAATGTCGTGGTTGATAGCCGTGAAGGCCCGACTTTCGGCCAGACCGTTGTTGACTGGTATGACGGCCTGAAAGCGCCGAAGAATGCCTTCTGGGTTGAAAACGGTGACGCTCAGGGCTTCTTCGACTTGCTCACCGAGCGCCTGAAGCGTCTGAAATAAAGCATTCGCGCTCGCAGAAGGCGCGTCGTCGGTAAGGCCGCCTTCGCGAGCCAGCTCAGCTCCTACAAATTCACGCAGTTTTGTAGGAGCCGAGCTTGCTCGCGAAGAGGCCCGCGCAGACGCCCTAAACCTTTACTCCAGCGAGAGTTCACGCCTTCTCTGCGTGCTCGACTTTTTCAGTCGGGTAACGCTCAAAAATCTGCTTGATGAATTGCTTGGCCGCTTCCGTGCCCAGCTCTTTGACCAATAGATCGATGCCAATCAGCGCCAGCTCTTCTGTCGTCCCCGGACTATAGGAGCTGTGTCCGTCTGCCCATTTGGCTTTGATGTCGGCGTCGATGCTGATGGTGGTCATGAGGTGCGCTCGAAAAGTCGGGAAGTCTGTGTGCCGAGTTAACCATTTTGTCGGGCGTTTGGCACTGCGACTTAGGCATGAGCGGAGCGCTATGCGACACTTGGTCTTTTCCGGCTTTCCAAGGATCGTGCTGTGCAGATCGATTTGAATACCCCTGACGGCCTTACGCTCGACGCGGTGCGCCAGTTGCTCGCTTCAGCCAGTGATGACGAACACACGCAACTGCGCGTAACCAAGGGCGGCATCGCTTACCTTTCTTCGGGCATTACCGGTGGGCAGAATATCGACGGACTGTTGTTTCGCCTCGAAACCTGGGCCAAGGGCTCGGGCTATGTGGGCAATGTCGCGGCCAGTGATGAGGTCTGGGTGATGCAGATTTTCAACGCGCTCAAGGACAACTGGCCGAATCCGCCGTTTGACTACATCGACGTCTATTGAGCGCCGTTAATATTCAGTCACGATTGATTGATGAAGACATGAACGCCGCTCAGGCACACTCGGCGTTTTTCCGATCGTGGGGCAGGGTGATGGCATCGGCCGTGAAACCAAACGCCGGAATGGCGGTCGCACGATCTCAGCTTAACTTTTTGAAATAAGGAGGCTTCATGCCTTTGAAGTTCGCGACACTGGGTGCACTTATGGCCGCTGCCACGTTGGCCGGTTGCAGCACGACCTCCAGCGAGTCGGCAAAGGATTCCGTGGCGACCGAAGCGGGTCACAGCCGCTGTGATGCTTCGGCAGCGCAATTCACCATCGGCAAGAAAGCCTCGCCGGAACTGCTGGAGCAAGCCCGCACCAAAGCAGGCGCGCAGAATGCCCGCTTCCTCAAGCCGAACGACATGATCACGCTTGAGTACCGTTCCGATCGCTTGAACCTGAACACCGACAACAACCTGGTGATCACCCGCGTTAACTGCGGCTGATTTCACAAGGCTTTTGTTGCAGGCATAAAAAACCCCGTCACATGGACGGGGTTTTTTTAGTGCGCCGAGAAATTACTCTGGGCGAACCTGTGCAGCTTGCATACCCTTTTGGCCTTTCTCAGCCACGAAGGAGACGGTCTGGCCTTCTTTCAGGCTTTTGAAACCGTCGGATTCGATAGCTTTGAAGTGTACGAACAGGTCGTCACCGCCACCTTGAGGAGTGATGAAGCCGAAGCCTTTTTCATCGTTGAACCATTTAACGGTGCCGGTTTGGCGATTAGACATGGTGTATCTCCAAGAAACATATATTTTCAGTAGTGCTGTGCTGCTCAGGCCAACTGGGCACACCGGAGTATCATAGTCGAAATGTTCGCTTTGGTAGCCCCCCGGACGTGCTGTTTGCCAATCAGTCGTGTTTTCTTTACTGCCTGTTTCGGCTGGAAGCCCCGGTTTACAAGGGTTTGCGCGGAAGGTAAAGACAATAAAAAAACCTGTAAAACCTGCATAAATCCTCTGAAAAGGCTCAAATTCAGCCCTTTTTAGAGGCGCTGAGCCGATTCAAAAGACTTTTTTGATCACTTTTTCGCCGGGGTATTTGCCTTGCATTTGGCGATTTGGCCCAGCGCTTTCTGCTGCAATTCAGGAGTAGCCTTGTTGTCCATCAGCGCCTGAATGTCGCTGGCCGGATAAGACTTGATGGCGTCAGCGCCGCAAGCACAATGAGATTTCGCTGCCGCAGCACCGATTTGTTGGGTCGCAGCCTGAGTGCACTGCGCCATGTACTTTTCGCGCTCGCCCTTTGGCCAATCGGCGTGGGCAGTCAACGGCAGCAGCATAACGATAGGGGCGACGACGGCGAACAGGGTATTCAGACGCATGCGAGGATGCTCCTTGTGGGTCAATGTCTTGTTATCTGAGGGCTGAAAGGCCGATCAAGTTCAGCACTCTGGCATAAAAACGGACGATTTGCCTTCTGATCAAACAGAGGCATAAGTGACCGCTCATCTGTGCTAGCATGCCGGGCTCAAGCGTTCTCAGGCGCCGGATGACCTACAGTCCCGGACGCGGTCAACGTGCGAATATTTCTGATTTGAATCCCAGTCACTCTGGTTCGGTTTTCCGGTTGGCCGCAAGGCTCCTGCCGCTGTAAGGCAGGCGTTCGTCATTGAATGGCCTGGATCGGATCTTGTACTGGCTCATCCCAACCCACGTGACCTTTGGTAGGGGTCACCACTAGGAGAGGAGGCGCCATGCCAACTATTACTCTTCCCGACGGCAGTCAACGTTCATTCGATCACCCGGTTTCCGTAGCCGAGGTCGCTGCATCCATTGGTGCTGGCCTGGCCAAAGCCACACTGGCCGGCAAGGTCAATGGTCAACTGGTCGACGCCAGCGACATCATCAGCAGCGACGCGACCCTGCAAATCATTACGCCAAAGGATGAAGAGGGGCTGGAGATCATTCGCCACTCTTGCGCTCACCTGGTGGGGCATGCGGTCAAGCAGCTGTACCCGACTGCAAAAATGGTGATCGGCCCGGTCATCGACGAAGGCTTCTATTACGACATCGCCTTCGAACGTCCTTTCACTCCGGACGACATGGCTGCGATCGAACAGCGCATGCAGCAGCTGATCGAGAAAGATTACGACGTCATCAAGAAAGTCACTCCGCGCGCCGAAGTGATCGAAGTGTTCAAGGCCCGCGGCGAAGACTACAAGTTGCGTCTGGTCGAGGACATGCCGAACGAACAGGCCATGGGTCTGTACTATCACGAAGAATACGTCGACATGTGCCGCGGCCCGCACGTGCCGAACACTCGCTTCCTGAAATCCTTCAAACTGACCAAGTTGTCGGGCGCCTACTGGCGTGGCGACGCCAAGAACGAGCAATTGCAGCGCGTTTACGGCACCGCTTGGGCAGACAAGAAGCAGCTGGCGGCTTACATCCAGCGCATCGAAGAAGCTGAAAAGCGCGATCACCGCAAGATCGGCAAGCGTCTGGGCCTGTTCCACACCCAGGAAGAATCCCCGGGCATGGTGTTCTGGCACCCGAACGGCTGGACGCTGTACCAGGTGCTCGAGCAGTACATGCGCAAGATCCAGCGTGACAACGGCTACCTTGAGATCAAAACCCCTCAAGTCGTTGACCGCAGCCTCTGGGAGAAATCCGGGCACTGGGCCAACTACGCCGACAACATGTTTACCACGCAGTCGGAAAACCGCGACTACGCCATCAAGCCGATGAACTGCCCATGCCACGTGCAGGTGTTCAACCAAGGCCTGAAGAGCTACCGCGAGCTGCCGATGCGTCTGGCAGAGTTCGGTGCCTGCCACCGTAACGAGCCGTCGGGTGCGCTGCACGGCATCATGCGTGTGCGTGCGTTCACTCAGGACGACGCCCACATCTTCTGCACCGAAGAGCAGATGCAAGCCGAATCCGCTGCATTCATCAAGCTGACCATGGACGTTTATCGCGACTTCGGCTTCACCGACGTCGAAATGAAACTGTCCACTCGTCCGGAAAAACGCGTCGGTTCCGACGAGCTGTGGGATCGCGCTGAAGCCGCATTGGCTGCAGCCCTTGATTCTGCGGGCCTGCCGTACGATCTACAGCCGGGTGAGGGTGCGTTCTACGGTCCGAAGATCGAGTTTTCGCTAAAAGATTGCCTCGGTCGCGTCTGGCAATGTGGTACCTTGCAGCTCGATTTTAACCTGCCTGTCCGTTTGGGCGCTGAATACGTCTCCGAAGACAACAGCCGCAAACACCCAGTGATGTTGCACCGTGCGATCCTCGGTTCCTTCGAGCGTTTCGTCGGTATTTTGATCGAGCACTATGAAGGTGCATTCCCTGCGTGGCTCGCGCCGACCCAGGCGGTGATCATGAATATCACTGATAAACAGGCAGATTTTGTTGCAGAAGTTGAAAAAACTCTCAACGAAAGCGGATTTCGTGCCAAGTCCGACTTGAGAAATGAAAAGATCGGCTTTAAAATCCGCGAGCATACTTTGCTCAAGGTTCCCTATCTCTTGGTAATCGGAGATAAGGAAGTCGAGATGCAGACTGTCGCTGTGCGTACTCGTGAAGGTGCTGACCTGGGCTCGATGCCCGTCGCCCAGTTCGCTGAGTTTCTCGCGCAAGCGGTTTCCCGGCGTGGTCGCCCAGATTCGGAGTAATTATTATTAAGCGTGAAATGAGACAAGATAAACGAGCTGCACCGAAAGCCCCGATCAACGAGAATATCTCGGCACGCGAGGTTCGGTTAATTGGGGCTGAAGGTGAACAGCTTGGGATTGTGTCAATTGAAGACGCGCTTCTTAAGGCTGAAGAGGCCAAACTGGATTTGGTGGAAATTTCCGCCGATGCAGTACCCCCTGTTTGCAAACTGATGGACTACGGCAAATCGATCTTCGAGAAGAAGAAGCAGGTTGCCGCGGCCAAGAAAAACCAGAAGCAGATTCAGGTTAAAGAAATCAAGTTTCGTCCAGGGACGGAGGAAGGGGATTACCAGGTAAAACTGCGCAACCTGGTACGTTTCCTGAGTGATGGGGACAGGGCCAAGGTATCCTTGCGATTGCGCGGCCGTGTGATGGCCCACCAGGAGCTGGGGATGGTACTCCTCAAG
>NZ_JBIUVN010000042.1:0-28837 GCF_044742965.1 Pseudomonas sp. NPDC087804
GCCCACTCGATTATCGAGATATCGACGCCGAATTTGTACATGTCCCACAGCGGCGACACTGCGCGCAGCTTGGTAACGGCCTCGCAGACTTTCTGCGCGGCGTAGTCGATTTCTTCTTCGGTGGTGAAGCGGCCGAAGGTGAAGCGGATCGAGCTGTGTGCCAGTTCGTCGTTGCGGCCCAGGGCGCGCAGTACGTACGAAGGCTCCAGCGACGCCGAGGTGCACGCCGAACCGGACGATACCGCCAGATCCTTGAGCGCCATGATCAGCGACTCGCCTTCAACGTAGTTGAAGCTCAGGTTCAGGTTGTGCGGAACGCGGGCGGTCAGGCTGCCGTTGACGTACAGCTCTTCCAGATGCTCGACCTGCTTGTAGAAGCGGTCGCTTAACGCTTTGATACGGACGTTTTAAGCAGCCATGTCTTCTTTGGCCACACGGAACGCTTCGCCCATGCCGACGATCTGGTGAGTCGCCAGGGTGCCGGAACGCATGCCACGCTCGTGACCGCCACCGTGCATGGTCGCTTCGATGCGCACACGCGGCTTGCGGCTGACGTACAGCGCACCGATGCCTTTAGGGCCGTAGGTTTTGTGGGCGGAGAACGACATCATGTCGACTTTCAGCTTCTGCAGGTCGATCTCGACCTTGCCAGTGGACTGAGCGGCGTCGACGTGGAACAGAATGCCCTTGGCGCGGAGCATTTCGCCGATCGCGGCGATGTCGTTAACGGTGCCGATTTCGTTGTTCACGTGCATCACGGAGACCAGAATGGTGTCTTCGCGCAGTGCCGCTTCAATCATCGCCGGGGTGATCAGACCGTCTTCAGTGGGCTCGAGGTAGGTCACTTCGAAACCTTCACGCTCGAGTTGGCGCATGGTGTCGAGGACAGCCTTGTGCTCAATCTTCGAGGTGATCAGGTGCTTGCCCTTGGAGCCATAGAAATGTGCCGCACCCTTGATTGCCAGGTTGTCGGACTCAGTGGCACCGGAGGTCCAGACGATTTCGCGCGGATCGGCGTTGACCAGATCGGCCACCTGACGACGGGCGTTTTCGACGGACTCTTCAGCTTTCCAGCCGAATACGTGGGAACGGGACGCCGGGTTACCGAAGTTTCCGTCAACCAGCAGGCATTCACTCATTTTTTGCGCAACGCGCGGATCGACCGGGGTGGTCGCAGAGTAATCAAGGTAAATCGGCAATTTCATGGACTATCTCCTAAATCAGGGCTGGCGTACCGCTAGCTCTTCGGCTGTCATTCGACGGCGGACGCTTCAATCTTGTCCAGGCGTGGCGCCTTGCTGTTGCAACGACGCTGGTCCTGACGCTGGGCTACTTCTTGCACCTCACGGCGAGTTACAAGATCAGCCAAGCTGATACCACTTAGAAATTCGTGAATCTGCAGGCTCAAATCGCACCACAGATGGTGAGTCAGGCACGTATCGCCGGAATGGCAATCGCCCTGGCCCTGGCATTTGGTGGCATCAACCGATTCGTTTACTGCATCGATCACCTGGGCGACCTGAATGCCCTGCATGTCGCGGGACAACTGGTAGCCACCACCCGGGCCGCGAACACTGGAAACCAGGTTGCTGCGGCGCAGCTTGGCGAACAGCTGTTCGAGGTAGGACAGGGAGATGCCTTGGCGCTCGGAGATATCGGCCAGGGACACGGGCCCGTGCTGCGCGTGCAACGCCAGGTCAAGCATGGCGGTCACGGCGTATCGGCCTTTTGTAGTCAGTCGCATGGACAGTTACCACGGAGTTCAGAATGGGGCGAGTATGCAATTCCCGAGTATTTAAGTCAACTTTAAGACCTAGTACTTTAGTCAGGATTACCCGCAAAAGAGCGCGCGAATGATAGCAGGGTCTGCGGCGTAATGGCACACCGGCCGGCGCAAGCCTCTGTAGGAGCTGCCGCAGGCTGCGATCTTTTGATCTTATGGAAAGCAAAGTCAAAAGATCGCAGCCTTCGGCAGCTCCTACAGGGGCGCTAGCCGGCTTTGGATTCGTCTTTGCCTTTGACGCAGGCGAAGTCTTCTTCGCGCAGCTCAGGCAGATCTTTCGCACAGTAATTGCTGCCCAGATCCTTCAGCGCGCCGCACATCCCTTCCAGCCGTCCGTCCACCGCTTGCAGGTGATCGAGCAACTGACCGATGGCGCGCGCCACCGGGTCGGGCATGTCTTCGCTGACGCCATAGGCATCAAAACCGATCTTCTCGGCCATGGCCTTGCGCTTGGCGTCCTGCTCTTCGTCGGATTTGACGATGATCCGCCCCGGAATTCCCACTACCGTGGCGCCCGGCGGCACTTCTTTAGTCACAACAGCATTGGAACCGACCTTGGCACCGGCGCCGACGGTGAACGGGCCAAGCACTTTGGCGCCCGCACCCACCACAACACCGTCGCCCAGCGTCGGGTGGCGCTTGCCTTTGTTCCAACTGGTGCCACCGAGGGTCACGCCCTGATAAATGGTCACGTCATCGCCAATCTCGGCGGTTTCACCGATAACGATGCCCATGCCGTGGTCGATAAAGAAGCGTCGACCGACTTTGGCGCCCGGATGAATTTCGATCCCGGTCAGCCAGCGACCGAAGTTCGACACCAGCCGCGCCAGCCATTTCAGCTCGTTACGCCACAGCATGCCGGCCAGTCGATGGATCCAGATCGCATGCATGCCGGGGTAGCAGGTCAGAACTTCAAAAGCGTTACGCGCCGCCGGGTCTCGATGGAACACGCTCTGGATATCTTCACGCAAACGCTCAAACATCATTTAGTCCTTCCGCTTTAGAAGCTCACCACGGGCCGCTTTTTGGGTTTCCGTGAGGATGCCACGCAAAATATTCATTTCCGCCCGGCTGACCGAGCTGCGTCCGTACAACCGGCGCAGGCGCGCCATCAGGTGCCGTGGCTTCTCCGGATCGAGGAATTCGATAGCGACCAGCGTCTGCTCCAGATGCTCATAAAAGCGCTCCAGCTCATCCATGGTCGCCAGCTCGGCGCTTTTCACCGAGGCCACTTCTTCTTTCTCGATCTTGCTCGGCTGACCTTGTGCAGCCAGCCAGGCCATGCGCACTTCATAGCTCAACACCTGCACCGCCGCCCCGAGGTTCAGCGAACTGAACTCAGGATCGGAGGGGATGTGCACGTGAAAGTGACATCGCTGCAGCTCGTCATTGGTCAGGCCGGAATCTTCACGACCGAACACCAAGGCGATTTCGGCGCCCTGCCCGGCTTCCTCGACCACTTTGGTGCCGCATTCGCGCGGATCCAGCAGCGGCCAAGGGATTCGGCGATCACGGGCGCTGGTGCCGAGCACCAGATTGCAGCCGACCAACGCGTCTTCCAGGGTGGCGACGACTTGCGCATTTTCAAGGATGTCACCGGCACCGGAGGCGCGAGCATCGGCCTCGTGGTGCGGAAACAGGCGCGGTTCGACCAGCACCAGTCGCGACAGACCCATGTTTTTCATGGCGCGCGCGGCCCCGCCGATATTGCCGGGGTGGCTGGTATTGACCAGGACAACACGAATGTTCTGCAGCAAGGGAGGCGCTCTCGGACACAGGAAAGGGGTGCAAATCTTACAGAACAGCCTACCGTTAAGCTATGAAAGCGAACAGCATCCTTCACCTGAAGAAAAGTTCTGATAGAATGCGCGGCTTTCTTTAACAACCTTAGGTGACACATCCATGCAGCCCATGCTGAATATCGCGCTGCGCGCCGCCCGCAGCGCCAGTGAACTGATCTTCCGCTCCATCGAGCGCCTGGATACCATCAAGGTCGACGAAAAAGACGCCAAGGATTATGTATCCGAGGTCGATCGCGCCGCTGAACAGAAAATCATCGACGCGCTGCGCAAGGCTTACCCGAACCACTCCATCCGCGGTGAAGAGACTGGCATGCATGCCGGTACCGGCATCGAAGGCGAAGAGTACCTGTGGATCATCGATCCGCTGGACGGCACCACCAACTTCCTGCGCGGCATTCCTCACTTCGCCGTCAGCATCGCCTGCAAATACCGCGGTCGCCTGGAACACGCTGTTGTTCTGGATCCGGTTCGTCAGGAAGAATTCACCGCCAGCCGTGGTCGCGGCGCTCAACTGAACGGTCGTCGTCTGCGCGTCAGCGGCCGTACCAGCCTCGACGGCGCACTGCTCGGCACGGGCTTCCCATTCCGTGACGATCAAATGGACAACCTGGAAAACTATCTGGGCATGTTCCGCGCTCTGGTTGGCCAGACTGCCGGCATCCGCCGCGCCGGTTCGGCGAGCCTGGACCTGGCTTACGTGGCTGCCGGTCGTTTCGATGCGTTCTGGGAATCGGGTCTGTCCGAGTGGGACATGGCTGCAGGCGCCCTGCTGATTCAAGAAGCCGGCGGCCTGGTGAGCGACTTCACCGGCGGTCACGACTTCCTTGAAAAAGGCCACATCGTTGCCGGCAACACCAAATGCTTCAAAGCAGTTCTGACGGCGATCCAGCCGCACCTGCCGGCTTCGCTGAAGCGCTAAGCGTTACGCGAAACGAAAAAAGCGCCCTTCGGGGCGCTTTTTTTATGCCTGGAATTTTACAAAACCTCCCTGTAGGAGCTGCCGAAGGCTGCGATCTTTTTGATCTTTGTTTTTTAAAAACCAACATCAAAAGATCGCAGCCTTCGGCAGCTCCTACACGGAAATCGGTTTTTTGTGGGCACAAAAAAAGCACCCCGCAGGGTGCTTCTTTCTAAACGATCGGCCTGTTACTGGCCCGGCTCGTTCTGCGACAGGATCAACTTACCTTCCTTGTCGACCGGAATCTGGTTGCCCGGATCACGATCCATGCGCACCTTACCTTCCTTACCGTCCAGCGAATAACGCACGTCATAACCAACGACCTTGTCGCTGATGTCATTCACTGTGTTGCAGCGGGTTTGCGTGGTGGTGTAGGTATCGCGATTCTGCATACCTTCCTGCACCTTGTTACCGGCATAACCGCCACCGACTGCGCCAGCGACCGTGGCAATTTTCTTGCCGGTGCCGCCGCCGATCTGGTTACCCAACAGACCACCTGCCAGCGCACCGACTACCGTTCCGGCAATCTGGTGCTGATCTTTTACAGGCGCCTGGCGAGTGACCGTTACATCCTTGCACACTTCACGTGGTGTCTTGATCTGTGTCTTGACCGGCTCAACGGCCAAAACCTGCGCATACTCAGGGCCGCTTTTAACCAGGCTGTAGGTGGCAACAGCACCCCCGGCAGTGACACCGACAGCACCCAATACCGCACCAACCAGCAACGACTTGTTCACATGAACCTCCTGACCATCACATGCGGGACGCGCCCGCGCTTCTCCCAGCCTTGGAGCATAAAAAAAGGCGCGAGTTCAACTCGCGCCTTTTTTGGCTGACAACCGGGAAAACGCTACGCGTTATGGACGGTCGTCGACTTCCTTCTCAGTGTTTGCAGGAGGAATCAGGTCTTCTGTGCTCAGGTTCAGCCAGATCAGCACCACGTTGGCGATGTAGATCGACGAGTAAGTACCCGCCAGAACACCGATGAACAGCGCGATGGAGAAACCGAACAGGTTATCGCCACCGAAGAACAGCAGTGCCGCAATCGCCAGCAACGTCGAGATCGAGGTCGCCATGGTGCGCAGCAGGGTTTGCGTGGTCGAGATATTGATGTTCTCGATCAGCGTCGCCTTGCGCAGCACTCGGAAGTTCTCACGCACCCGGTCGAATACAACGATGGTGTCGTTCAGCGAGTAACCGATGATCGCCAGTACCGCCGCCAGTACCGTCAGGTCGAAAGTGATCTGGAAGAACGACAGGATACCGATGGTCACGATTACGTCGTGGATCAGCGAAACGATGGCGCCAACCGCGAATTTCCACTGAAAGCGGAAAGCCAGGTAGATCAGGATGCCACCGAGCGCCAGCAGCATGCCGAGGCCGCCCTGGTCGCGCAGCTCTTCACCGACCTGCGGGCCAACGAACTCGACGCGCTTGACCGTCGCCGGGTTGTCACCGCCGAGCTTCTGCAGCGCTTGCGCGACCTGATGACCCAGCTGCGGGTCTTCACCCGGCATGCGCACCAGCAAATCGGTGGTTGCACCGAAGCTCTGTACGATGGCTTCGTGATAACCGGAAGTTACCAGCTCTTCACGCACCTTGGTGACGTCGGCCGGACGCTCGTAGGTCAGCTCAATGAGCGTACCGCCGGTGAAGTCCAGGCCCCAGTTCATGCCCTTGGTAGCGACACTGAACAAAGCCAGCAAGGTGAGGAATACTGTGACGCCGAACGCGAAGTTGCGAACGCCCATGAAGTTGATTGTACGTAACATGGCAGCCCCTTAAATCCACAACTTCTTGAAGTCACGTCCGCCAAAGATCAGGTTGACCATTGCGCGGGTCACCATGATGGCCGTGAACATCGAGGTAAAGATCCCGAGGGACATGGTCACTGCGAAACCTTTGACCGGGCCGGTGCCCATGGCAAAGAGAATCCCGCCGACCAACAGAGTTGTCAGGTTGGCGTCGAGAATCGCGGTGAATGCCCGGCCGAAGCCTTCGTTGATTGCACGCTGCACAGTCATGCCGGCGGCGATCTCTTCACGGATCCGCGAGAAGATCAGCACGTTGGCGTCGACCGCCATACCCATGGTCAGCACGATACCGGCGATACCTGGCAGGGTCAGTGTTGCCCCCAGCAGCGACATCAAGGCCAGCAGCAACACCATGTTCACTGCCAGTGCGACAGTAGCGATGATGCCGAAAAAGCGGTAGATGGCGATGATGAACAGCGACACGAACAGCATGCCCCACAGCGACGCATCGATACCTTTGGTGATGTTATCAGCACCCAGGCTCGGGCCGATTGTGCGCTCTTCAGCGAAGTACATCGGTGCAGCCAGACCACCGGCACGCAGCAGCAGCGCCAGCTCGGACGACTCGCCCTGACCGTTCAGGCCAGTGATGCGGAACTGAGCACCCAGCGGCGACTGAATGGTCGCCAGGCTGATGATCTTCTTCTCTTCTTTAAACGTTTGCACCGCGACGTCTTTTTCGACGCCGTCGACCATCTGCTTGACGTAGGTGGTCACCGGACGCTGCTCGATGAAGATCACCGCCATGCTGCGACCGACGTTCGAACGAGTTGCGCGGCTCATCAGCTCGCCACCGTGACCATCCAGACGGATGTTCACTTCAGGCGTACCGTGCTCGCCGAAACCGGCCTTGGCGTCAGTGACCTGGTCACCGGTGATGATCAGACCACGTTCGATCTGCGCAGCGGGACGATTGCCTTCACGGAACTCGAAAGTCTCGGAAGTGGCTTTCGAAGCACCCGGCTCTGCAGCCAGACGGAACTCAAGGTTGGCCGTCTTGCCGAGAATACGCTTGGCTTCGGCAGTGTCCTGCACGCCTGGCAGCTCAACCACGATGCGGTTGGCGCCCTGACGCTGGACGATCGGTTCGGCAACACCCAGCTCGTTGACGCGGTTACGTACCGTGGTCAAGTTCTGCTTGATGGAGTATTCACGGATTTCCGCCAGCTTCGCCGGGGTCATCGCCAGACGCAGTACCGGTTGACCGTTAAGATCGGCCGGAACAATGTCGAAATCGTTGAAGTTCTTGCGGATCAGCGCACGGGCCTGTTCGCGGGAGTCTTCATCACTGAAGCCCAACTGAATGGCGCCATTGAGTTGCGGCAGGCTGCGATAACGCAGTTTCTCTTTGCGCAGCAGGCTCTTGACGTCGCCTTCGTAGACTTTCAGGCGTGCATCGAGGGCTTTGTCCATGTCCACTTCCAGCAGGAAGTGCACACCACCGGACAAGTCCAGACCCAGCTTCATCGGGTGCGCGCCCAGATTGCGCAGCCATTGCGGGGTGGTCTGTGCCAGGTTCAGCGCAACGACGTAGTCATCACCCAATGCCTTGCGCACAACGTCTTTGGCCGGCAGCTGATCTTCAGCCTTGGTCAGACGGATCAGACCGCCCTTGCCGTTTGCCGCCAGTGTGGCTGCCTTGACGTTGATCCCGGATTCCTTGAGCGCAGTGCTCACGCGATCCAGATCAGCCTGATTGACTTGCAGCGCAGTGCTTGCACCGCTGACCTGAATGGCCGGGTCATCAGGATAAAGATTGGGAGCGGAATAAATCAGACCGACCGCCAGCACCGCCAGGATCAGAATGTATTTCCACAGAGGGTATTTGTTCAGCATCACGCCGCCCGTTATGAACGCGGGGCGCCTTGCGCGCCCCGTCGATTGAGTAGAAGTTGTTACCTTTAGATCGCTTTCAGCGTGCCTTTTGGCAGCGTGGCGGCGATGGCGCCTTTCTGGAATTTCATTTCGACGGTGTCGGAAACTTCCAGAACCACGAAGTCATCGGCAACTTTGGTGATCTTGCCGGCGATGCCGCCAGTGGTCACAACTTCGTCGCCCTTCGCAAGGCTGCTCAGCAGGTTCTTCTGCTCTTTGGCGCGCTTGGCCTGTGGACGCCAGATCATCAGGTAGAAGATGACCAGGAAACCGACCAGGAAAATCCACTCGAAACCGCCGCCCATTGGGCCGGCAGCAGCCGGTGCAGCCGCGTCAGCCATGGCGTTAGAGATAAAAAAGCTCATTTAGCACTCCAGTTGCAAATGTTGAATCTTGGGGTCAGAAAACTCAGTCCAAAGGCGGAACGGGGAGCCCGCGTTTGGCGTAGAAGGCATCGACAAAGGCGGCCAATGTACCCTGTTGAATAGCCTCGCGCAAACCAGCCATGAGCACCTGATAATGGCGCAAGTTATGGATGGTATTGAGCATGCTTCCCAGCATTTCGCCGCACTTGTCCAAGTGATGCAGATAAGCGCGGGAGAAGTTCTGGCAGGTATAGCAATCGCAGGTCGGATCCAGCGGCGATTCATCATGGCGATGGAACGCGTTACGGATCTTCAGCACGCCGGTATCAATGAACAGATGCCCATTGCGGGCATTACGGGTTGGCATCACGCAATCGAACATGTCCACACCGCGGCGCACACCCTCAACCAGATCTTCCGGTTTGCCAACGCCCATAAGGTAACGAGGTTTGTCAGCCGGCATCATGCCCGGCAGATAATCCAATACTTTGATCATCTCGTGCTTCGGCTCGCCGACCGACAGACCGCCAATGGCCAAGCCATCAAAGCCGATCTTGTCGAGGCCTTCGAGCGAGCGCTTACGCAGATCCTGGTGCATACCGCCCTGCACGATACCGAACAACGCTGCGGTGTTTTCACCGTGGGCATTTTTCGAGCGCTGAGCCCAACGCAACGAAAGCTCCATCGATACGCGCGCGACATCTTCGTCAGCCGGGTACGGGGTGCATTCGTCAAAAATCATCACAACGTCCGAGCCCAGATCGCGCTGAACCTGCATCGATTCTTCCGGGCCCATGAACACTTTGGCGCCGTCGACCGGAGAGGCGAAGGTCACGCCCTCCTCCTTGATCTTGCGCATCGCGCCGAGGCTGAACACCTGAAAACCGCCGGAGTCGGTGAGGATCGGGCCTTTCCATTGCATGAAATCGTGCAGGTCGCCGTGCTCCTTGATCACTTGGGTGCCAGGACGCAGCCACAGGTGGAAGGTGTTGCCCAGAATCATCTCTGCGCCCGTGGCGACGATGTCACGCGGCAACATACCCTTGACCGTGCCGTACGTGCCCACTGGCATGAACGCCGGGGTCTCGACGGTGCCACGCGGGAAGGTCAGGCGACCACGACGGGCCTTGCCATCGGTGGCAAGGAGCTCAAAGGACATGCGACATTCGCGACTCATTCTGTTTCCTCTGGGCCGGTTTCTTTAGGGGCAGTAGGTGCGGGGTTACGCGTGATGAACATCGCATCACCGTAGCTGAAAAAGCGGTAACCGTTGTCGACGGCAGCCTTGTAGGCGGCCATGGTTTCGGGATAACCGGCAAATGCCGAAACCAGCATCAACAGCGTGGATTCCGGTAAATGGAAATTGGTCACCAGGGCATCGACCACATGGAACGGCCGGCCCGGGAAGATAAAGATATCGGTGTCGCCGCTGAACGGCTTGAGCACACCATCGCGCGCAGCACTTTCCAGCGAACGCACGCTGGTGGTACCGACCGCAATCACTCGACCACCGCGCGCACGGCATGCCGCGACCGCATCAACCACGTCCTGGCCGACTTCCAGCCACTCGGTGTGCATGTGGTGATCTTCAAGCTTCTCGACGCGAACAGGCTGGAAGGTACCGGCGCCCACGTGCAGCGTGACGAACGTGGTCTCAACGCCTTTCGCAGCAATCGCCTCCATCAGCGACTGATCGAAATGCAGCCCCGCCGTCGGCGCTGCTACCGCGCCTAAGCGCTCGGCGTACACGGTCTGATAACGCTCGCGATCCGAACCTTCGTCCGGACGATCTATATAAGGAGGCAGCGGCATGTGCCCGACGCGGTCGAGCAGCGGCAACACTTCTTCAGCGAAGGCCAGCTCGAACAACGCGTCGTGACGCGCGATCATTTCAGCCTCGCCACCGCCGTCGATGAGGATCTTCGAACCCGGCTTCGGCGACTTGCTGGAGCGCACATGGGCCAGCACGCGGTGCGTATCGAGCACGCGTTCGACGAGGATTTCCAGCTTGCCGCCGGACGCTTTCTGCCCGAACAGCCGCGCCGGAATCACCCGGGTATTGTTGAACACCATCAAATCGCCCGGGCGCAAATGCTCAAGCAAATCAGTGAATTGACGGTGTGCGAGGGCGCCGCTCGGCCCATCAAGGGTCAGCAGGCGACTACCGCGACGCTCGGCCAAAGGGTGGCGAGCGATCAGCGAATCAGGGAGCTCGAAAGTAAAGTCAGCAACACGCATGATGGGGTTCGTCTAGCAGGGCCGGAAAGTTTAGCGGAAATATCGAAAATAGACCATGAAACGTGATTGACCAACGGTAATCTCATCTCTATACTTCGCCGCCATTGAGCCCTGATGGCGGAATTGGTAGACGCGGCGGATTCAAAATCCGTTTTCGAAAGGAGTGGGAGTTCGAGTCTCCCTCGGGGCACCAAAATTAAGAAAGGTCTTGCTTAGCAAGGCCTTTTTTTTCGCCTGCAATAAAGCCCCTGCCCCTGCCGGAGCTGCCGCAGGCTGCGATCTTTTGACCTTCAGCTTCTCGACCGACGAAAACCCCAAGGATCAACACCATGGAAACGTCACTGGAAACAGTCGCCCTGTTCTCCCTGAAACTCGCATATGAGGAAGAGGGCCTGAGCCCGATCCTGCGCGATGACATGGTCATGGGTGACTACCAGCGAGATATTTTCGAGTTGTTGGTGAAACGTGGCGATGTCGAGACTATTCAATTGAAGATGAATGAGTGCCTCGGCCTGGCGCTGGATGCATTGGGCGGTGTCGAGAAACCGTTGGGGCGCGAGTTGCACAAGTTGTCAGCCGATCTCAGGCAGGCGCAGTCGCTGGAGCAGCTTGATCCGCCGCTCCTCGCGCTGAAGGGTTATCTCAAAGACATTCTTTAGAACAGGTACTTGGAGATGTACTTCGAAATCTCGACCATCGAGGTCTTCCCGGTGAATTCGAATTTCACTTTCCCCAGCGACGAAAAGTAAATCTCCAGCTCCGAGTCCAGATCGAACGTTCCCGACGTTTCCACGGAATACGCGACGATGTTTTTATACGGCAGCGACGTGAAGTCTTTCTTGCTGCCAGTGATGCCTTGAACGTTGACGGCGATGATGCGTTTGTTGGTAAACACCACGCCATCGCGCATCGACTTGTAGGAGTCGATGACCTCTTCCCCATCAAGCAATAGTTCGGTCACGCGTTGCGCGTACTCATCGTTTTGCTTGAGCTTGAAGAAGCCTTTGTTGTTGAAGTCGATCATCTGTCCATCCTTCTGTTCGAGAAAACATCCTGGTCGTGCTTCGTATCAGTGACGCGCTTCTAGTGCAAAAAATATCTTCCGGAAAGCCTTTACCAGGATGACCAGCGTGGCGCGACGCTACTATTTTGCTATCTTGCCGTCCACTGTCGGTTGGGGCATAGAGCGCTTCGACCCGCGCTGATTTCAGGAGAGAAATTCGATGGATGTGTTGGTGTTCTTTGTGGTTTGGCCAGCGATGTGGGTGTGGGTGGTCAAAGTCCGTGGGACTTGGAATCTGTTGCTTGCCAATGTGTTGGGCGCTATCAGTGGGATGATCGTTGGCCTGACCAGTGCGCAGTTGTGTGCAGGACTGTTCGGTTCAGCGCGGCCACCGGTGCCCGGCGTCATCGGCACCCTGATGGAAATGATGGCGACTGCCGGTGCGCTCATCGGCGTATGGATGTGGGTCGCCCGCCGCTCGCAAGTTGAACCCCCAATCGCTCGTCAGCTTTTGGCTGCCCTCTGCGGCACTGCGGCACTGCGGCGGGCATCACTACACTGGCGTTTTTCGCCCTGACGTAGCGTTCGTTTGAGAGGTCGGTGAATGTGTTCGTGGCGGCAGACACCGATTTTGATATCTTGCCGTCCATCAACAGCGCGCTGTCTCAATACGCGCTGATCCAAGCTTTTTGCAGGTTAAGGAAAGGATCGAATGGAGTTTCTGCGTTTTCTGGCGTTCATCGCCGCCTGGGGTTTCATGTGGCGCTGGGTGGTAAAGAACCGGGGCAGCTGGAATCTGTTCTACGGCAATATCGTCGGCGCAGCGGGCGGTTTCATTGTCGGGTTGGTGGTGCTGTCGATCACGTTGTCGCTGCTGCCATCCAGGCACAGCGCTGAACAGGCGCCGGTCGAAAACACCGTCGCGCAGAACGTCGAACCGACCTCTTTGCTGCCTGAATCCGAATCAGCGGCGGCACCGGCTCCGCTCGAAAACGCGCCGAACTTCGCCGCCATTGAACCGGACAACACGCCATCGCCGCCGGATTCTGCGCTGCTGCCGAACTACGCCAGCCGCGCGCCGACGTCGATCTCGGAAAAAACCGTACTGGATCAAAGTGACGAACAAGGACGCAAAGCCCTGACCGCGCTGAGCAAAAAACTCGGGCATGACGCTGACAGCGACAAGTCGATGCTCGCCTATGTCATGTGCAGCCCGCTAGTGACCAGCACCTTGCGCTTCCCGGCCTCGGCGCGTTTTGCCGACAGCAAGGCGATCACCACCCAGCGCTTCAAGAATCAGGTGTACACCTTCAGCAACAGCGTCACCGCGCGCAACATGAACGGCGACGATGTCACCTACCGTTTCGACTGCTCGGTGCAAGAACAGGCGTCGTCCGGTGAATGGCAGCTGTTGGCGCTGAAGCTACAGAAAACCGACTCTTAAGCCTCACTTAAGGGTTCAAGGCGCCGGCTGCGCTATCATCGCCGGCCTGTGCGCCTTGAGCTTTGTCCCCGGATGTCCGCAACCCTTGATGACCTGACCCCGCTGCCACCTGTTTTGGCCGGCCCGCTGCTGCGACGGCTGGAACCGACTCGGCTGGTGTTGTGGCTGGTCGGCACGCGCCAACTGTCTCTGACCTTGCGCCTGCAAGGTGTAGGAGAGATTCCTCTCGATGCGGCGAAATGCACCGTCATTCCCGTAGGCCGTCACGCGTTTGTTCATCTCATCGATGTCACCCTGGAAAACGCCCTGCCCTGCGACACCCGCATCGACTACGACCTGCTGATTGACGACACCCATGGCATTGCCGATTGGGCGCCGCATCTGTTGTATGGCAACGCAACAACTCCGAACCTTGTTGTGCGTTCGCGGATCGATCAGTTGCTGCATGGCTCCTGCCGCAAACCGCATCACCCGGCGGCGGATGGTTTGCTCTGCGTCGACGAGCTTCTGGCCAGCGAAACCGACCCGCAACAACGCCCGGCGCTGTTGATGATGAGCGGCGATCAGGTCTACGCCGACGACGTCGCCGGGCCAATGCTGCGCGCGATTCATGCGCTGATTGCACGTCTCGGCCTGTTCGACGAGCACCTCGAAGGCGCCGTGGTCAGCGACAGCGCCAAGCTTTACGAGCACCCGGCGAGTTACTACCACCGCGCGGATTTGTTACCGGCGCTGGAGAGCAATGAGACTTTGCGTGAGCGATTTTTCGGCGGCGCACGTAAGCCGATTTTCACCAGCAGCAGCGCTGACAATCACCTGGTGACGTTCGCCGAAGTCATGGCGATGTACTTGCTGGTGTGGTCGCCAACCGCGTGGACACTGGTTAATCCGCAAGCTCCAGCACTCACGCCCGAACGCCTCAACCGATACACGCTCGAACAAACGCGGATTGATACCTTCACAGCAGGTCTGGGCAACGTCGCCCGGGCGCTCGCGCATCTGCCGAGCCTGATGATTTTCGACGATCACGACATCACCGATGACTGGAATCTGTCCGCGCAATGGGAGGAAACGGCCTACGGTCATCCGTTCTCCAAACGCATCATCGGCAACGCTTTGATCGCTTATATGTTGTGCCAGGGCTGGGGCAATAGCCCGGACGCCTTCAAGGATCTGCTGAAGCAAACTCAAGGTTTGAGCGCCAGCGGCGACGATCAATACCTCGACAGCCCGGTGCAGGACGCACTGATCGATGACCTGCTGCGCTTTCAACACTGGCATTTCGTGCTGCCGAGCAGTCCCGCGCTGGTGGTCATCGACACCCGCACCCGACGCTGGCGCAGCGAGATGGCGCTCAAGCAACCGTCGGGACTGCTCGATTGGGAGGCGCTGAGCGAACTGCAACAGGAGCTGCTTGATCATCCGTCAGCGATCATCGTTTCTCCGGCGCCGATCTTCGGCGTGAAGCTGATTGAAACGGTGCAAAAGGTCTTCAGTTGGTGCGGTTTTCCGCTGCTGGTCGACGCTGAAAACTGGATGGCCCATCGCGGCGCCGCACAGGTGATCCTGAACATTTTCCGACACTCACGTACACCCGGTAACTACGTGGTGCTGTCCGGCGATGTGCATTATTCCTTCGTCTACGAAGTCCTTATCCGACACCGCAAGGCCGGCCCACGGATCTGGCAGATCACCAGCAGCGGGATCAAAAACGAGTTTCCGCCGACCTTGCTGGAATGGTTCGACCGCCTCAATCGCTGGCTCTACTCGCCGCGCTCGCCACTGAACTGGTTCACCAAACGCCGGCTGATGCGCATTGTTCCGTACACGCCTGAACATGCAGAGGCTGGAGAACGCTTGTGGAATTCGGCGGGGATCGGCCAGGTGTTTTTCAACGAACAGGGGCAGCCGCGAGAGATTTTTCAGCACAACTCGAACGGAAAGGTGAAGACGCGGATGCTGGCGCCGGATTTGACGGATTATCCGGACTGAGGCCCTACTGATTTCAAATGTGGGCTTGCTCGCGAATGCGGTCGAGCATTAAACATGTGCGTCGACTGTCACGACGCTTTCGCGAGCAAGCCCGCTCCCACAGGGTTATCTGATATCCATTAGTGCGCGGATACGATCCGTCCAATCACTCGAGAAATCATCTCCACCTCCCGCTCATCAATCGTCAGCGGTGGCAGCAGTCGTATCGTCTTGCCACGCGTGACGTTGATTAGCAATCCATGATCCCGCGCCGCAATCAGCGTCAGATCACGAACCGGTTGCTTCAACTCGACACCAATCATCAAACCCAATCCACGAATCGCCAGCACATTGGGATTGTCCGCCAGTTCTGCACGCAGCCGCGTCAGCAGACGCTCACCCTGCAACCGCGCGTTCTCCAGCAAGCCCTGCTCTTCGATGATATCCAGCACCGTGCAACCCACCCGGCAGGCCAGCGGATTACCGCCGAACGTGCTGCCATGGCTGCCCGGCGTGAACAGATCCGCCGCCCTGCCCCGTGCCAGACACGCGCCGATCGGCACGCCATTGCCCAGTCCTTTCGCCAGTGTCATCACGTCCGGAACGATGCCTTCGTGCTGGAACGCAAACCAGCGCCCGGTGCGACCGATGCCGGTCTGAATTTCATCGAGCATCAGCAGCCACGCCTGACGATTGCACATTTCACGCAGCGCTTTCAGGTAACCGGGCGGTGCCAGTTGTACGCCGCTCTCGCCCTGAATCGGTTCGACCAGAATCGCAACGATGCGCTCGCCGTGCTTCTGCCGCACGTGCTCCAACGCGTCGAGATCGCCGAACGGCACTTTGACGAAATCCCCCGGCAGGTCATTGAAACCCAAGCGCACCGCCGGGCCATCACTGGCTGACAACGTGCCGAGCGTGCGGCCATGAAAGGCATTGGCCATCACCACCACCAACGGCTGTTCGATGCCTTTGCGCCAGCCATAAAGGCGCGCCAGTTTCAGCGCGGTTTCATTGGCTTCGGCGCCGGAGTTGTTGAAGAACGCGCGCTGCATTCCCGACAACTCAGTTAGCCGCTTTGCCAGTTGTTGCTGCCAGTCGATGCTGTAGAGATTGGAGGTGTGCAGCAGCAATCCCGCCTGCTCGCTGATCGCGGCAACGATCCGTGGATGCGAGTGACCGACATTGGTCACGGCCACCCCGGAGACCGCGTCCAGATACTCGCGCCCCGCCTGATCCCACAGTCGGGTGCCCAGGCCCTTGAAAAAACTCAGGGCTAGCGGTTGGTAAGTGTTCATCAGGGCGGCGGTCATGACTTCAAACTCCAGTGCAGGTCGGTGTGCTGGGAGTATGGTTAGCCACTTGAACTGGATAAACTCGGCAAAACTTCGATCATTTATAAGCAGGACTTGATAATGGATCTGTTCCAGTCGATGAGCGTCTACGTCAAAGTCGTCGAAGCCGGGAGCATGACGGCGGCCGCGCTGCAGTGCGACATGTCGACGACGATGGTCGGCAATCACCTGCGCGCGCTGGAGCAACGGCTGGGCGTGCAACTGCTGCAACGCACCACTCGCCGTCAGCGGCTGACCGAGTTTGGCAGCGTTTATTATCAGCGCTGCCTGGAAGTACTGGGACTGGTCGCCGATTCTGAAGCCCTGGCCGAACAAGCCATCGATCAACCGCGTGGCATGTTGCGCATCACCGCGCCGCTGACTTTTGGTGTCGAACGCCTGGCGCCGGCGCTCAGCGAATATTCGCTGCTGTACCCACAAGTAAAACTCGATGTGGTGCTGACCAATGGCCGCCCGGACTTGCTGGAAAGCGGTCTCGACGTGGCATTTCGACTGGGCAATTTCGAAGAGTCGAACCTGATCGCCCGGCCCTTGATCGATTACACCCTGACCGTGTGCGCATCCCCGCAATACGTGGCGCGACGCGGCATGCCGAAAACGCCTGAAGAGCTGCAGCAGCACGACTGCCTGTCGTTCGCCTATCCGGCCGGTGATGACTGGCAATCGGTGGAAAAACGCTGGCGCCTCAGCGGCCCGGACGGGGAAATCATGGTCGACGTCAGCGGGCCGATGCTGATCAACAGCTCCGCCGGTTTGCATCAGGCCGCGCGCAACGGCATGGGCATCGTCATGCTGCCGGATGCGCTGGTCGAGCAGGATCTGCGTGAAGGCAAACTGGTCAAGGTCATCCCTGATTACCACGCACCGAGCAGGCCGATGCACTTGCTGTATGCACAGGATCGCTATCGACTGCCGAAGCTGCGGCGGTTCGTTGAATTTGCCATGCGCATGTGGGGGAAATCCTGACTCCGCGCGTGCTTCAGCTACGCTCGAAACAACGACGAACAAGGACGTAATCTGAAATGGAAAACACACTGAACGTGCGCGATTTGCATCCCGGCGAAATCGAATCAGTGCGGCTGTTTCTGCAACAGCATGGCTGGGGACATCGCGTCGGCTCACCTGAGCATTTTGCGCAACTGATCCGCCAGTCGCAGCGAACGGCAGTCGCACTGAAAGATGCGCAGATCATCGGTTTCGCCCGGGGCATCAGCGACGGTTTATCCAACGGTTACCTGTCGATGGTGGTCGTTGATGACCACCATCGGCGAGAAGGTGTGGGTCGAGCGCTGGTCGAACATCTGATGGGCGACAACCCCGACATCACCTGGGTGCTGCGTGCCGGGCGTGACGGGGCTGAAGCGTTCTTTGCCAGTCTGGGATTTGAAACGTCAGTGATTGCGATGGAGCGACCAAGGCTAAAGTAACGGGCCTCGATCACGACCCGCCCTTCACCAACACCGGTTTTTCCTGATAACGCTCCGCAAACATTTGCTTCAAATTCGCCACTTTCGGCATGTCGTTGATCGCGATGTACGGATAGCTCGGATGTTCGGTCAGGAAGTCCTGGTGATAGTCCTCTGCCGGGTAAAAGCCGTTGTAGCTTTCCAGTTTGGTGACGATCGGTTTGCTAAAGGCATGGGCCGCATCGAGTTGCGTGATGTAGGCCTGTGCGACCTTCTGCTGATCGGCATTGATCGGGAACAGCGCCGAGCGGTATTGCGTGCCGCTGTCCGGGCCCTGACGGTTGAGTTCGGTCGGGTTGTGCGCCACCGAGAAGTAGATCTGCAACAGGTCGCCATAGCTGACTTGCGTCGGATCGAAGGTGACTTGCACCGATTCCGCATGACCGGTACCGCCGCCGCTGACTCGCTCATATTCAGCGGTGTTGGCCGCGCCACCGGCGTATCCCGAAACGGCTTTCTGCACGCCTTTGACGTGTTGAAAAACACCCTGAACGCCCCAGAAACACCCGCCCGCGAACACGGCGGTTTCGCTGTGGGCCTGGGTGACTTCATCAAGTGTGGGTGGCGGGATGGCCACAGCGTCTTCGCCGCCGAAGGAGAATGCTGAGACCTGGCCGATCACGCCGACGACCGCAACGGCCAGCAACATACGACGCCATGTGAATTGGGTTTTCATGTCTGTCACTCCTGATCAACCGAAGGTAAAGGCGTAGGCGGAAACACCAGGGTCGAGAAATTCGATGCTGAAGGTTCGATCCTTCACGCCGCCGGACTGCCGCACTAATTGATACAAGCGCTGTTCGGTGACTTGGCCAGAGCCATCGGGGGAGACATCGACGCCATGCGCATCGCCCGGGGCCTGACCATCAATCGACACTTTGAAGCGCACCGGTTTGCCATCCGCGCCCGGCCCGAGCACCAGATGCAGGTCGCGGGCATGGAAGCGGTAAACGATGCGGCTGGCTGTGGCACCGGCGGTGGCGCGTTCGGCGCCGACGTTCCATTGGCCGCCGAGGCTCCAGTCATTCAGGGCCAGATTGGCCGGTGGGACATAGACGGAAACTTTGTTGGGCACCAGGCTAGTTTCGGGCACGAAATGTTCTGCGCGCTGGTAGCCCAAGTAGGTTTCCGGCGATTGCACTTCGTTCATGTCCGGGGCCAGTTGCACGCCCTTGGCGTCAGCATTGATCAAGCCATCGGCGACGGATTTCGAACCGGCTTCACGCAACAGTTGTTGAATGACGCGTTCCGATTCGGCGTAGTCCCCTTCACCAAAGTGGTGGTAACGAATGCGTCCCTGGGCGTCGGCAAAGTAATGTGCCGGCCAGTATTCATTGTTGAAAGCGCGCCAGATCTTGTAGTCGTTATCGATGGCCACCGGGTAATTGATGCCTAATTCCTTCATGGCTTTGGTGACGTTTCCTACATCGCGTTCGAAGGCAAATTCCGGCGCGTGTACGCCGATTACCACCAGGCCCTGATCGCGATATTTTTCGGCCCAGGCTTTGACGTAAGGCAGGGTGCGCAAACAGTTGATGCAGGAGTACGTCCAGAAATCCACCAGCACAACTTTGCCCTTCAACGCTTGCGCATCCAGCGGCGGCGAGTTGAGCCATTGCACGGCGCCATCGAGCGGCGGCAACTGGCCTTCGACCGGCAATGTGCCCGGTGCTTTCGCAGCCATTTTCATCGCGCCGCCGGCGGCCATCATGCTGCCGTTCGCCAACTCATCTGCCGGCGGAATCTGCGCCATCATCGTGCCGTTCGCATCAGGTTTTTTTGCTGAAAGCTTGCCAACCAATGCTTGCTCGAGCCCTCCGGTAGACGCGGTCGATATCCGCGCGAGAATGCCGGTATCAAGACCCAAAGCGATCGCTGCCACCCCGGCCAACATCAACGCGCCGAGGCCACGACGAATCCACTCGCCGGTACCGATCGAACGCTTCATGAAGGCGAAAACCTTACCACCCAGCAACAGCGCTGCGGCCAATGAGGTCGCGGCACCCGCCGCGTAAGCGAGCAACAACAGCGTGGTGGCGATGCTTGCCCCTTGCAGCGCGGCACCGGTCAGAATCAAGCCGAGGATTGGCCCCGCGCAAGGCGCCCAGAGCAGCCCCGTGGCGACCCCGATCAGAAACGAAGCGCCGGGACGCGGGCGATTGTCCTGCCCGGCGGCTTGCGACAGACGACTGCCGGCCGATACCAGTGGCCGGGTCAGGCGCTCGGCCACACGCGGCAGCAGTAAGGTCAGCCCGAACAGCGCAACGAACAGCAACGCGAGCCAGCGCCCGTATTGATTGACTTGCACCACCCAACCGCCGCCCACCGCCGCCAACGAGGCGACGAGCGCGAAGGTCAGCGCCATCCCCGCCAGCAGCGGCAAGCCACTCTTGATAAACGGCTGCCCGGTGCGAGCGAAGACAAAAGGCAGAACCGGCAGGATGCAAGGGCTGACGATCGTCAGCACACCACCGAGATAAGCGAGAACCAAGAGCCACATAGATTTGTCCTGTGTGAGGTGAAGATCGCCCGCGCTTCATGGCTTACGCCGCCACGGTTTTGAAGGTCATGGCCAGGCCATTCATGCAATAACGCAGACCGGTGGGTTTCGGGCCGTCGTCGAAAACATGCCCCAGGTGACCGCCGCAACGCCGGCAGTGAACCTCTTCGCGCGACATGCCGAACGATCGATCCTGGCGCACCGCCACCGCACGCTCCAATGGCGCCCAGAAGCTCGGCCAACCGGTGCGGCTGTCGAATTTGGTCGCGGAGGAAAACAGCGCCAGATCACAACCGGCGCAGGCAAAAGTGCCGACCCGATGCTCGTTGTTCAGCGGGCTGGTGTAGGCGCGTTCGGTGCCCTCTTCGCGCAGGATCTGGTATTGCTCGTCGGTGAGGATCGAGTGCCATTCACTGTCGCTGTGCGTCACTTCAAACATTTCATCTGCCTGCGCTGCGCTGACCACTGCAGCGCTGGTCGACAATTTTGGCAATACACCCGCGACCAGGGCTGCAACCCCTAGCCCGCCGCCCGCTAACAGAATCTGTCGCCGTGAAAACATGGCCGCCTCCGAAAATTCCAAGTGCTCTTCATGGAACACAGCCTAGGCTTGGATTGATCGCCAAATCCTCACAGGGAGTTAACGAATTCGTGATAACTCGCCACGGAAAAAACCCGCACAATGCGTCAATCGCGCCGAAGGATTGAGCTTCATGGAACAGACCAAACGCGTTCTCGTGGTCGAGGACGACCAGCACATTGCCGACCTGATTTGCCTGCATTTGCGGGATGAACAATTCGAGGTGACGCACAGCGCCGACGGCGACGAGGGCATGCGCCTGTTGCAGCAAGGCCATTGGGACGCGCTGATCCTCGACCTGATGTTGCCGGGGGTCGACGGTCTGGAAATCTGCCGCCGCGCCCGGGCCATGGCGCGCTACACACCGATCATCATCACCAGCGCCCGCTCCAGTGAACTTCACCGGATTCTGGGTCTGGAGTTGGGAGCCGATGACTATCTGGCCAAACCGTTTTCGATGCTGGAACTGGTGGCGCGGGTCAAAGCGCTGTTGCGTCGGGTCGATGCGATGGCGCGCAACCTGAAGATGGACGCCGGCAGCCTCATTCTCGATGGGCTGAGCATCGACCCGATCACCCGCGACGTCAGCCTCGACGGTCAGCGCCTGGATCTCACGCCACGGGAGTTTGATCTGCTGTACTTCTTCGCCCGCCAACCGGGCAAAGTCTTCTCGCGCATGGATCTGCTTAACGCCGTTTGGGGCTACAGCCACGAGGGTTACGAACACACGGTCAATACCCATATCAATCGCCTGCGGGCAAAGATCGAAAAAGACCCGGCACAGCCGACGCGCATCCTCACCGTGTGGGGCCGTGGTTATAAATTCGGTACCGAGCAGTCATGAAACTGACCCTGACGCAGCGCCTGTCTATCGTTTTCGCCGTGTTGCTGCTGGTGTGCTGCGGCACGTCGGCATGGCTGCAGGTGCGCTCCAGCAAGATGCATGAACTGGAAGTGGTGCAAGGGTTGTCGAGGGATCTGGCGCAACACATCGCCCACGACACCGTGCTGATGGACAGCAACGGTCTGATGCCCGGTGCCGTGCGCCAACTGTTCAGCCAGTTGATGCTGGTTAATCCGAGTGTCGAAGTGTATTTGCTCGACGGTGAGGGGAAGGTTGTCGGCAGCGCCGCGCCTGAAGGCCGGATACTTCGGCAGCAGGTCGATCTGGCGCCGATTCGCCAATTGCTCAACGACCAGCCCTTGCCGATCCTCGGCGACGATCCGCGCAGCGTGGACGGACGCAAGGTGTTCAGCGCCGCGCCGCTGAAGGTCAATGGCAAACCCGCCGGTTATCTGTACGTGGTGTTGCTTAGCGAAGAACACGACCGTTTCGCCGAACGCGGGGCGACCAGCGCCGCGCTCAACACGGCACTGCTGTCGATCGGACTGGTCGCGCTGCTGTGTTTGATCGCCGGCCTCACCGCATTCAATCTGATTACCCGACCGTTGCGGCGACTCACCGATACCGTCAGCCGTTTTGATATCGATGGAGCACCGCAACCGGTCACAGCGCCTGTGGATAAATCCGCCGACCCGGATGAAATTGCCGTTCTCGACGCGGCTTTCCGGCAGATGCAAAACCGCCTCGGCGAGCAGTGGCGCTCATTGACCCGTCAGGATCAGGAACGCCGCGAACTGGTGGCGAATATTTCCCATGACCTGCGCACGCCACTGGCCTCGCTGCACGGTTATCTTGAAACCCTGTCACTGAAGGACGCCACGCTGTCCCCGGAAGAACGTCGGCGTTATCTGGGCATCGCGCTGGATCAGAGCCGCAAGGTCGGCGGGCTGGCGCAATCGCTGCTGGAACTGGTGCGGCTGGAACACGGGTTTGTACAACCGGTGCTGGAGCGTTTCTCCCTGACCGATCTGGTGCAGGATATCTTTCAGAAATTCGAACTGACCGCTGAGGCACGACAGGTCGAACTCAAGGCGCAGTTTGTGCCAAACCTGCCAACGGTCTGCGCCGACCTTGGGCTGATCGAACGGGTGCTGACCAATCTGGTGGATAACGCGTTGCGGCACACGCCACAGGGCGGCGAAATCGAACTCGATCTGAAACCCCATGGCGCATTGGTCGATGTTACGGTCAGCGACACCGGCCCAGGCATTGCGCCTGAATTGCGCGAAGGGCTGTTCCTGCGCCCGTTCAATATCGGTGGCGCGCGACGGGATGGCGGCTTGGGTCTGCGCATCGTGCACCGCATCTTGCAATTGCATGGACGCGACATTCAGTTGCTGGACGTTAATGGGCGCGGCGCGACGTTTCGCTTTTCGCTGCCAACGGATCAGCAAACCGCCGAGCAATGGTTGGTACGCTCAATGAATCTGCACACCCCGGCCAAATAGTTGAGACCGCCGGCCCGTTGCTCCGTGACAACGCCGCCCCGCTCCCCTAAATTAGTCGACCTGAAAAAGCCCTCGGGCTTGCTCATCTCCACTCAAGTTAAAAAGTAGTGAAATTTCAATGTCCGATTTCAACACCGCTGAATCCGTAGTCACCGAATCGTCCAAAGCGGAATACGAAAACTCCATCAATCTTTCACAACACCTGCCACAAGCCAAAATCATCAGCGAGATGGTGCTGGACGCGTTCCAGTCGACCCGCGAAAGCGACCAGATCCGCGAACTGCGCGCCGCGATCCGTCACGCTCACGACAGCTTCGACGACGACAAGGCTTACGAGCTGATGGGCGAACTCAAGGCTCTGAAAGACGCCGAAGCCGCCGACCTCGCCGCCCTCGAAGACCTGAGCAGCAAGTTTTCGATTGGCCGCATCCTGTCCAGCTTCAAGGACGATCCGGCGTTCCAGGAAATCGTTTACGGCCTGGCCCTCAAAGTGCTGAATCAGACCCATCAGGCGATCAGCAACCCGAGCGGCGGCAAGAGCAAGGCTGCGAAGAAGAAAGAAGTCGAAATCTTCACCATCAGCAAAGACGGCATCAGCGTGACCCTGCCACTGCGCACACCGCGTTCGCGTCTGAATGTTGATCGTGAAGCGCTGGAGTTCCTTGGTTTCACCTTCGTCGGTGAAGGCGAAGAGGCGGAACTGGAAAGCGAAGTCTTCGTTGATAACGACGGCGCCGAGCAGGCCGTGAACCGCAAGAACATCATCACTGCACTGCAGAAGCAGACAGCGTTTGATGGGTACAGCATCGCTGCGCAGTAATTTTCAGCGCTGACGAAAAAGCCCCGCACTGGGATTCAGTGCGGGGCTTTTTGGTTTTCGGCTTGGGTTTAGTGGGATGGCCTACACCGAGGCCCCTCACCCCAGCCCTCTCCCGAGGGAGAGGGGGCCGATTGGGGGATATTGTAGAAGTACGCCGAAATGAACGTGCTGTGCCGAATCCACAATCGCCACGGTCTGTCAGGTCGATGAATAGCTCAAGACACCTCGGTCAGTCCCCTCTCCCTACGGGCGGTCCGACGTTTCGGGAGGGTTAGGGTGAGGGCAATTCGCGAGATCAGACTCAAGCCGCAGGATGCAACGCCACAATCATGTCCACTTCAATCGCCGCATTCTTCGGCAACTGATACACCCCCACCGTCGTCCGCGTATGCCGCCCGGCATCACCCAGCACATGGCTGAACACATCCGAAGCACCATTGGCCACTTCACTCAAATCGACGAAATCCGGCGTCGACTTCACATACACCGTGACCCGCAACAACGCCTTGATCTTGTCCAGCGACCCCACCGCATCAACAATCAGCGCCAGACACCGCATCGCACTGATGCTCGCCGCCGCCTGCGCATCCTTGAGCGTCAACTCCAGCCCGACGCGACCGGGATACTGAATCTTGCCGTGAGTGCGCGGCACCATCCCGCTGATGTACAACTCATCATGATGACGAATCAGCGGCGCGTAATTACCGCCAGCCGTGTTCTCGCCATAGATGTCGTAATTCAGCTCTTGTGCCAGGGCAATAAAGCGCTCGTCGCAGGTCATCCTCTCAGTCATGTCGCCCAGCCTTGTGATCAGTGCGTGAAGAAACGTGGATTACGGCAGCAGAGCACCCATGAAATAAATTGGCGCTATGACTGACATGGTTGGATCCAAATCTAGGTGTTTTGCCATTGCACTGCAACTTGCCGCGGCATAAACCAAAAGCCCCACCCTTCTCTCGAAGGGCAGGGCTTTAATTTTCATGGCGTTGGTGATCACACAGCGCTCAACCGCTCGACCATGTCTGGAAATTTCTCAACCAAACGAATCAACAGGGCTGCTTGAGCATTGGGCTTCGACTTTTCCTGCTCCCAGTTTCTCAAGGTGCTGGGGCTTGTTCTGATTCGCTTGGCAAAAACCGCTTGGGACATATGTAACCTTTCCCGTAGCGCGACGATTTCCTGGGCGCCAACCTCGGGGACAGGTTTGTCCTCGACGATTGTATTACGCAACGTAATTTTGCCTTCGCGTTGAGCTGCCATCTCATCAACGCCCTGCATCAACTCTGAAAACAGGTCGCTTTTTTTCATGGGGTGCCTCGTGCTTTTAACTCTCTAGCGCGGCATCACATCGCCAGCCAGCGGATTACCCTGCAGAAAATCCTGCAGCTCTCGATACTCATCGTCCGTCAGGTAATGACCAACGTTCGCAGTAAAAATTGTGGTTTCAAAGAAGACAGTTCGCATGACCAAACTATAGGCAGATTGCCTATAGACAGACTATCAACAAATCACGTTTCCGTTAAACAAAAAACCCCGCACATCTCTCAACGTGCGGGGTTTTCATACAGCCTTTAAACCTTACGGCGCGTACGTCAGCAGCAACTCTGCAGGCACCTTGAAGTCCAGGGACATCATGACGCTCAACGCGGTGATGGTGAAGATCGAGAACACGAACAGCTTGCGTGCCCAGACCGTGTCATCCACCGCTTTGTAGCCGGTCCAGGCCATGTACAACCAGTACATGCCCATGGCCGCGGCGACAGCGAGGTAGCTCATGCCGGCGTAGCCGCTGAAGGTCAGCATCAAGGTCGCCACAAGGAACGCCAGGATGTAGAGCAGGATGTGCTTCTTGGCCACTTGAATCCCGCGCTTCACTGGCAGCACCGGAATCGATGCGGCCAGGTAATCGTTGAAGCGGAAGATCGCGATGGCGTAGGAATGCGGCATCTGCCACAGGCTGAACATCACCAGCAGCGTCAGCGCGGCCATGTCGAAGCTGTTGGTTACGGCAACGTAACCGATCACTGGCGGCATGGCGCCCGACAGACTGCCCACCAGCGTGCCGTGAACCGACTTGCGCTTGAGGTACAGGCTGTAGAAGCCGACGTAGATAACAAAGCCGATTACGGCGAACAGAGCAGCCAACGGGTTGGCCACCTTGTACAACAAGGCAACGCCGAGAACACCAAGGATGGTCGCGTAAATCAGTGCCAGTTTCAGGGAGATCAAGCCCTGCACCAGCACACGGTTTTTGGTGCGTGCCATCTTCAGGTCGATGTCGCGGTCGATGCAATTGTTGAACACGCAACCGGAGGCGACAACCAGGGACGTGCCGATCATGGCTGCCAGAAACACCGCCAGATCGACATGCCCTTTCGAGGCCAGGAAGAACCCGCCTGCCACAGAAAGCACGTTACCGAAAATGATCCCCGGTTTGGTGATTTGGATAAAGTGCTTAAGCGACATCGGGTCTACCTCACTTCGCCATCATGTACGTGTGGATGCTGAACATGATCCACAACGACAGACCAACCAGCAGCACGATCACAATCGCGGCGAACACGAAGGCGATCACATTGTTACGTTGCGCAGCCGAGCGATCCAGGTGCAGGAAGTACACCAGGTGGACAACCACCTGGATCACGGCGAAGGCCAGAACGATCATCAACGTGATCGACTTCGGCAACGACGGGTACATCACCAGAGCAAACGGGATCGCAGTCAGGATCACCGACAGGATGAAGCCGATCGCGTAGGACTTGACGCTGCCGTGGCCGGCGTCGTCGTGGCTGTCATGGGAGTGTGCGTTAGCCATTACAGGGTCCCCATCAGGTAAACAACGGTGAATACGCAGATCCACACCACGTCCAGGAAGTGCCAGAACAGGCTCAGGCAGCTCAGACGGGTCTTGTTGGTCGCCGTCAGGCCGTGCTTGTTGACCTGGTACATCATGATGCCCATCCAGATCAGACCCGCGGATACGTGCAGACCGTGGGTACCGACCAGGGTGAAGAACGCGGACAGGAAGCCCGAACGGCTAGGACCGAAGCCCTCGGAGATCAGCAGGTGGAACTCGTTGATCTCCATGGCGATGAAGCCTGCGCCCAGCAGGAAGGTCATGAACAACCAACCCAGAACCTGCTGCTTCTTGCCTTTGTACAACGCCAGCATGGCGAAGCCGTAGGTGATCGAACTGAACAACAGCAGAGCGGTTTCGCCCAGCACGTATGGCAGTTCGAAGATGTCGTGGCCCGACGGGCCACCGGCGACGTTGTTTACCAGTACCGCGTATACCGCGAAGATCGATGCAAACAAGATGCAGTCGGTCATCAGGTAGAGCCAGAAACCGTATACGGTCATCTCGCCCGAATCGTGGTGATGGTCATCGTGCCCATGTTCACCATGGGCGTGTCCAGCATTGGTCACTAAATTCGACATGGTTTAAGCCTGTTCCAACGAGGTTTCAACACGGGTGGCATTGGCCGGAATTTTTCCTGCCGCGACCAGACGCTTGTGCTGCTCGGCTTCGATACGTTCGATCGTTTCAACCGGAACCATATAGCCCTGATCGTCACGTGCAGCGTGGATCACGAAGTAGACAACAGTGCCTACCAGGCTCGCGATGGCCAGCCACCAGATGTGCCAGATCATGGCAAAACCGAAGACGGTCAACAGTGCGCCCATCACCACGCCAGTGGCGGTGTTGTTCGGCATGTGAATCGGCTCGTACTTGGCCGGTTGCTGGTACGCAGTACCGTTTTCCTTGGCTTCAGTGAACGGGTCGATGCAGTCAGCTTTTGGCAGCACAGCGAAGTTGTAGAACGGCGGAGGCGACGAGGTCGACCATTCCAGAGTGTGTGCATTCCACGGGTCACCGTGATCGCAAATGTTCTCTGGCTTGTTGCGGTCACGCACACTGACGTACAGCTGAATCAGTTGGCAGGCGATACCGACAGCGATCATCACCGCACCGAACATGGCAACGTACAGGTACGGTACCCACTCAGGGTTAGTGGTGGCGTTCAGACGACGGGTCATGCCCATGAAGCCCAGTGCATAGAGCGGCATGAACGCGACGAAGAAGCCGGAGATCCAGAACCAGAACGCTGCTTTACCCCAGCCTTCGTGCAGCTTGAAGCCGAACGCTTTCGGGAAGTAGAACGCGAAACCTGCGATGTAACCGAATACCGCACCGCCGATGATCACGTTATGGAAGTGCGCGATCACGAACAGGCTGTTGTGCAGAACGAAGTCAGCACCCGGGATGGCCAGCAGTACGCCGGTCATGCCGCCGATAGCGAAGGTCACCATGAAGCCCAGGGTCCACAGCACCTGGCTGGTGAAACGCAGACGGCCCTGGTAGATGGTGAACAGCCAGTTAAATAGCTTCACACCCGTCGGGATGGAAATCAGCATCGTCGCCAGACCGAAGAAGGCGTTGACGCTTGCACCCGAACCCATGTAGAACAAGTTCTGCAGCCAAACCATGAAGCACACTAACGAGATCGCGC
>NZ_JBIUVN010000043.1:0-17930 GCF_044742965.1 Pseudomonas sp. NPDC087804
ACCATGCAAAGAGAAAGAGGGCTTCGATATCGAAGATCACGAAGAGCATAGCGACCACATAGAATTTGGCTGAGAGCCGCAAGCGGGCGCCACCGGTAGGTAGCATGCCCGACTCGAACGGTTCGTTTTTGCTGCGGCCCCAGGCTTTTGACCCAAGGAGGCTGGAGACACCGAGCATGAAGGCACACAGGCCGACGACACCCAGAAGGAAAATGGCAAAGCCCCAGTGGTGGGCCATGAGTCCTGTCGCTTCGGGCATGCTGGTAATCCTTAACAGAGAGCAAAGGTCTCTGAGCTTGATAAAGAAATAAGGCAGTGACGATATGTCGCAGCAATCAATCGCGCTGATTTTATGGCTAAACACCCGGCAAGTAAAATTCCTATAGCGAAATTATTTATTGGAATAAGGACATAGCGCACCTCCAAGCCCCGCCAGCCCATGCGTTGCGGGCATTAGCCGGTTTTGCGGGAAATATGTTTTGTTTGAAATGTAACGAACATAGTTGCTGCTAAATGATAATCAATATTGTTTGGCGCGGTTTTGTAACTGTTTAACGGGTGAGGTATTGGGAAGTTGTCTTACTTGCACGTTACTGCAAGTAGCGACGGCGCCCGTTTTACACGATTTTTCCTACGCCGCTACCGCTCTGGATCAATGTTTTGTCCCAGCACCGCGGATCCCTGTGGGAGCGAGCCTGCTCGCGAAAGCGCCAGATCAGCCAACACATCTTTTGCCTGACACACCGCCTTCGCGAGCAAGCCCGCTCCCACACTGATTTGTGGCGTGGACACGAACCTTGTAGGAGTGAGCCTGCTCGCGATAGTGGTGTGTCTGTACCGAAGATGTTGGGTGACTTTAAGCCATCGCGAGCAGGCTCACTCCTACATTGATTTTCGTTGTGCCCGAGGTCTTGTGCAAAACCCGGAACCCTGTGGGAGCGAGCATGCTCGCGAAAGCGGTAAATCAATCACCACCAGACCCGACGCCTTGCACGCCAGGCCTATCCCCTCTAATCCTCTCAGCCAAACAGCCCAGCCAGCTTCGAAGCCGCGACCTCAAAAGCAGCCTTCATCTCCTCAACCACCTCATCATCATGCGCAAACGACAAATAAACCCGCCCATAAGGCGAAGGCATCACCAACACCCCGGCCTCGCGCAACGCCAAATGCAGCGCCTTACTAAACTCCGCAGCGCCACATTCCAGCGCCTCGGCATAATTCGTCGGCGCCTGCGTCGAAGGCCAGATCCCGAACACATTGCCGTAACCGCTGGTGCTCACCGTCATCCCGTGCGCCTTGAACGAGGCCTCCACCGAAACGCGCAGCGCCTCCCCCCGCGCAATCAAACGCTGATAATCCGCGTCATCCAGTTGCGCCAAGGTGCTGATGACTGCCGCACAGGCCATCGGGTTGCCGCTGAACGTACCGCCACGCAGCACCCGACCTTCCTCAAACCCCGCCAAAATATGCGGCTTGCCGACAATCGCCGACACCGGCACACCATTACCAATCGCCTTGCCGACACTGGCGATGTCCGGATCCAGCCCCGCCTGCAAACCCGCGAGCCCGGCGAATAAACGAAACCCCATCAACACTTCATCGCAGATCACCAGCGCGCCATGCCGATGCGCGACTTCCTGCACATGCAGCAAATACCCCGGCGCCGGCATGATGCAGCCGGCATTGGCGAGCATCGGCTCAAGAATTACCGCCGCAATGTCCGAGTCCTCAGCAAACAACCGCTCAACATCAGCAAAGTCATTGAAGCGCAGCAACGTAGTGCGCGGCGTAGAAGGTCGCTGACCGTCAGCAAAATTCGCCTCACTGGACGACACATTGCCAAAGCTGACGTCATCAAACCAACCATCGAACCCCGCCGCCATTTTCGCGATACGTCCGCGCCCGGTATAAGCGCGAGCCGCACGGCAGGCGAGGTGCACCGCTTCACTGCCGGAGTTGGTGAAAATCACTTTGCTCAGCGCACCGGTGTGCGCCGCCAGTGCCGAGGCCGCCGCGTGTTCACGGACATGCGCCCACGATGGCGCGGCAGAATCGGCCAACGCCGCCGCCACCTGTTCGTTGACGCGATTATTGGCGTGCCCCAACAGCACCGCGCCAAAGCCAAGCGCCGTGTCGATGTAGCGACGACCTTGATCGTCATAGACATAGGCATCCTTGCCGTTGCGGATAAACAGGGTTTCGCCATTGAGTTCCGGAAGGATGCGCGCGGCGCTGGAGACATCGCCAATCAGGTTACGCATAGAAGCCTCTGTGCTTATTAATAGGTGAGCGTTCAGCCGCGCTCGGTGTTCCACGGACTCTGCGCGAGTTTCTGTTCAAGAAAGTCGCGGAACACGCGGATCCTGGGGCTGAGGTGCTTGCGATTGGTGTAGATCATGTAAATCGGTTCGAAGCTGTCCGGGCTGTAGCTCTGTAGCAGCGGGATCAAGCGGCCCTCGCGGATGTCGTGGCCGATATGAAACTCGGCCAAGCGCACAATGCCCGCGCCGCTGAGGGCCAGATCGCGCAGCAGATCACCCTGAGCGAAAGTCGCTTTGGGAATCACCGGGATGCTGGTCGGATTGCCATCGATGAGGAAATCCCAGTCGTTCCACACGCTGTTGAAGCCGAAGCTGAAACAGGTGTGATCGAGCAATTGCTGCGGGTGCTCGGGCGTTCCGTGGCGGGCGAGGTAGTCCGGGGAGGCGCAGATGATCCAGCGACTCTGGCCAATCTTGCGGGCGATGCGCGTGGAGTCCGGCAGCACGCCGCTGTGAATCGCCAGATCCAGCCCTTGATCGAATTGATCGGAAAATTGCGCGCCGATCTGGATATCAATCGTCAGCCCGGGGTAGGCCGCCAAAAACTCCGGCAGCCACGGAATGATCTGGTGTTTGGCAAACGTCGACATCGTGTGAATCCGTAGCATGCCACTGACCCGCGTCGGAAACGCTTCGGCCAGTGAGTCGGCTTCGGCCATCGCGTTGATCACCGCACGGGCGCTGACCAGATAGGCCGCGCCTTCTTCGGTCAGCGACAAACTGCGCGTGCCGCGTTGAAACAGGCGCACCTGCAAGCGATCTTCCAGGCGCGAGATCAGCTTGCTGATGGCCGACGGCGTCAGACCGTGGGCGCGAGAGGCCGCTGAAAAGTTACCGTGCTCCGTGGCCCAAAGAAACGCCAGCAGCTGCGAGTAGTTATCCAAGACTTGCCTCCCGTGTCGATCCGACGCCTGCCACGGCGTCGATCAGCGAATGAACTGTTCGATGTAATCGTCTGGCAGCCCGAGCTTTTTGTAATGCGCGCGGGCCGTTTCCAGTTTGGTGAATACGTCTTCGTAACCAACCGCTACACCCTGTGGGTCAACGTAGGTGTAACCGCCCTGCACGTGAAACCAGGTGATCATCTCTTCGACATCTTCCGGCACGAACAGGGTGTGCGTCTCGCCCGGTGGCTCGAACGCGAACGAACCTTCCTCGGCGACCCAGTCATGCTCCAGATAGTACCAGCGACCTTTAAGCACCATCGCGTGCACGCCGCCGGTATGACGATGGCGCGAGAGCACACCGCTTTTACGCACGCGCAGCAGGTTGATGTAGTAGCCACCGGACACGCTGAGCAACACCGGTTTGAACGACACCGAATCGGTCACCGGCACCCACAGTTGATCGTCTTCCAGCCATTGGCCGAGGACGCCGGGGTGCACCATGTCGGGCGCCATGTACGGCACTTGCGGCAGTTGATAGGGGATGGCCAGTTCGTCGGGTTTAGGCGCAATACTCATGAGGCGTTCCTTTGTAAGTTTTGATAACCCCCGGCCGGTTGTTGGCCGGGGTTTCAAGCAGAGTAGGGTGGAGATCAGCCGTGAAAAAGCAGGTCGCCGGCACACTTGCTGTGACGCTCAGTCACAGCGGCGGGCGGTGTTCAGGCCAATACTTGCGGGGTGGCGGTTTCAACTGGCTCCATTGCACTGCGTCGGGCCGACAGCTCGGGCTGCGACTTCTGCAAATACGCGCCGATGATCACCAGCACCGCAGTCAGGCCGAGGGTCGAGAGCAATTCCGCACGCTGACCGGGGAAGGTCGCCATGATCGCGAACACGCCGAGGATGAACACGATCGTGAGGATCGTCAGATACGGAAACATCCACATGCGCACTTCGAGTTTTTTGCCCTGCGCAACCAGTTTGCGGCGCATGCACAGTTGCGTGACGGCGATCACCAGGTACATCAGCAAGGCCAATGCGCCGCTGGTGGCCAGCAGAAACTGGAACACTTGCTTGGGCAGCAGATAGTTGGCGGTCAGCGCCGTCAGCGCAGCAACCGATGTAAGCGCGACGGCCAGCAGCGGCACGCCGTGACGGGTGGTGTGCGACACCGCGTTCGGTGCATCACCGCGACGGGCCAGCGAGTAGGCCATGCGCGACGCGGTATAGATCGCCGAGTTCAGGCAACTGGTGACCGCCACCAGCACAACAATGCCCATGATCTGTGGCGCCCACGGAATGTTCATCGCGCTCAGCACAGCCTGGTAAGAACCCTGAGCCAGATCCGGGGCGTTCCACGGAATCAGGCACACCACCACAAACATCGAGCCGAGATAGAACAAGCCCAGACGCCAGACCACGGCACGAATGGCTTTCTTGATATTGGCTTTCGGATCCTTGGATTCAGCGGCGGCAATGGTCACCACCTCGCTGCCCTGGAAACTGAACATCGCTGTCAGCAGCCCGGCGACAATCGCCACATTGCCGTTCGGAGCGAAACCGCCGTTGGCGTAGAGATTGGAAATCCCGCTGGTCGAAGAGCCCGGCAAAATCCCGAAAATCGCCAGCACGCCGAGGATGATGAAGCCGACGATCGAGACGACCTTGAACAGCGACAACCAATATTCCAGCGTACCGAACGAACCGACGCTGAGGCTGTTACACAGGATCAATGCAAACGTGACGCCGAACGCCGCCACCCAATGCGAAATCCCCAGCCAGTCGCCCAGAATATTGCCGGCAACAATTGCTTCAATGGCAATCACCAACACGTAAAACCACCAGTACAACCAACCGATGGAAAATCCGGCCCAGCGACCAATCGCCTGATCGGCATAGGAAGAAAACGACCCGGTGTCCGGCCGCGCAGTCGCCATCTCGCCGAGCATCTGCATGACCAGCACCACAATGATCGCGGCGCAGACATACGACACCAGCACCGCAGGGCCAGCGGTGGCAATGGCATTACTCGAACCCACAAATAGACCGGCGCCAATCACGCCGCCGATCGAAATCATCGTGACCTGCCGTCCCTTCAAGCCATTCCCTAGCTCGTTGTTAGCCTTGTCTTTGTCATCACGCATCGGCTCGTACCTCGAATGAACGTCTTTATTATTGTCTGTAACGCCGCAACGACACGGCGATGGGCCGTACCCTAAGCGCTTAGAGGGGAGGGCATTAGCCCTAAATGGTTCAAAGAGGGTGTGAACTGTAGTCACAGGTGGTGGGGGTTTGTTGGGGGGAGTGTCAAGGACGGGGGATGGAGGGCGGATGCTCTGCCGAATCCAGAATCGACTGGATTTTTCAGGTCGATGTATAACGCCAGACACCTCGGTGGGCTCCCTCTCCTTATGGGAGAGGGCTGGGGTGAGGGGGAAAGGATGTTGGTCTATTACAGGCGTTTACTGAAGATCACGTGGATGCTGTTGAGCAGATCTGCCTGCGCGATCAGCGGTCAGCTTGAAAAGCCCCTCACCCTAGCCCTCTCCCGGAGGGAGAGGGGACTGAATGGGGGATGCTCGCGAGATACGCCGACTTGAACGTGCTGCTTTGAATCCATAATCGACTGGATTTTTCAGGTCGATGTATAACGCCCAGACAACTCGGTCAGTCCCCAATAACTCTGGGAGAGGTTGGGGTGAGGGTCGCGGTTCACGCACTCGGCACAACATTATCCAGCGCCTTGTTCACCGCCAATTCCCCCAGCATCACCACCTGCGCAATCCCCAGCAACGTATTGCGATTCGGCCCTTCCAGCATCCCGGCAAAATCACCCAGCATCACCGTGGCCGAGGCCAGCGATTCGCAAGCATTAGCCAGCAAAGTTTCGGTGTCAGATTGCGGATTAACCATAAACAGCGTGCTGGGGCTGTACGGTGTGGCCATGATTTTCTCAGGCGCAAGATAATGATCGAGCGCGCGCTCAGCCGCCGCATGAAGCTTTTTCGAATTGAGTGATTCATAGGGTGACGCCGGGTCTGTGACCGGCGGATTGTTTGTGGTTTCGGACATCAACTGAAACTCCGATGGATAAATGACACCCTGTAGGAGCTGCCGAAGGCTGCGATCTTTTGATCTTGGTTTTACAAATGCAGATCAAAAGATCGCAGCCTTCGGCAGCTCCTACAGGGGGATTGTGGGGAGTTTGTTAGTGCGGCAGGCGTCGGCCGTCCAAGACTCGATTGACCATGAGTTCACTCAGCATGATTACCTGATGCAGCATCAACAGGGATCGGCGTTGTGAGTTGTCGACGACATCGCCAATTTCACGCGCCATGTCGTTGGCGGCGGCTAACGATTCGCAGGCTTCGACGAGTAAGGTTTCTTCGTCCACGGCGGGGTCGATCAGGAAGATCTTGCTGGTTTTGCGGGAAGGGGTGGAGAGTTTCAGTGAATCGGGGTTGAGGTAGAAATTGATGGCCCGCTCTTTCGCCTCTTTTATCTTTTGAGGTTCGAGCGACGGGTCAAACGGGATTGCATTGGTTTCCGGAGGATTCGGTGTGGCTTTGAACATGGATGAAGCTCCTATCGCAGTTTCAGGAGCCATCACTTCTCGCTACCAAACGAGGGTGGCGGCCATACGCGGGTTGGTAGACCGGCTGCAATAGGAACCCGGCGCTCCCGAAAGAGCCCCCCGCATGACCACCATATAAAGCAGAGCCGCAAAAAAGAGGCTGCATAAGGTGTCGCCATACATCTATTACAGACGGGCTACCAAACCCGATCACTGTTTTTCAGTGACAGAGCAACGATAGAGCCCGACCCATAGCAGCGTATGCCGGCGGATTCTGAGGTGCGCGTAGGTAACGGCGCAAGGCGTTGTAGCCTTTATGGCGTAACGGTTTGTGTAATTTAAACGCGCATGCGGATTTGTGTTTAAGCACCTCAGCAGACCGCCAAATCCCAGACAAAAAAACGCCCCGAACCAGTCGGGGCGTCAGTTTTGCGGCTCTGCGGTTAGCTTTCTATCCGATCCGCAGAGGCCGTTTGCTCAGGCGGAAGAGATCAGTGGAACTGTTCTTCTTCAGTCGAACCGGTCAGTGCGGTTACCGAAGACGAGCCACCTTGGATCACGGTGGTCATGTCGTCGAAGTAGCCGGTGCCCACTTCCTGCTGGTGAGCCACAAAGGTGTAACCCTTGGCGGCGTCAGCGAATTCCTGCTCTTGCAGTTTCACGTAAGCAGTCATGTCGTTACGGGCGTAGTCGTGCGCCAGGTTGAACATGCTGTGCCACATGTTGTGAATGCCAGCCAGGGTGATGAACTGGTGCTTGTAACCCATGGCGGACAATTCGCGCTGGAACTTGGCGATGGTCGCGTCGTCCAGGTTTTTCTTCCAGTTGAAGGAAGGCGAGCAGTTGTAGGACAGCAGTTGGTCCGGGTATTCCTTTTTGATCGCTTCGGCGAAGCGACGAGCCTCGTCCAGATCCGGCTTGGCGGTTTCGCACCAGATCAGGTCGGCGTATGGCGCGTAAGCCAGGCCACGGGCGATGGCTTGATCGAGGCCAGCGCGAACCTTGTAGAAACCTTCCTGAGTGCGCTCGCCAGTTACGAACGGCTGGTCGTACGGGTCGCAATCGGAGGTCAGCAGGTCAGCGGCGTTCGCGTCGGTACGGGCCAGAATGATGGTCGGGGTACCGGCAACGTCAGCAGCCAGACGCGCAGCGGTCAGCTTCTGTACGGCTTCCTGAGTTGGAACCAGTACTTTACCACCCATGTGACCGCATTTTTTCACGGAAGCCAGTTGGTCTTCGAAGTGAACGCCGGCGGCGCCTGCTTCGATCATGCTTTTCATCAGCTCGTAAGCGTTCAGCACGCCACCGAAACCGGCTTCAGCGTCAGCAACGATCGGCGCGAAGTAGTCGATGTAGCCTTCGTCGCCCGGGCCTTTGCCGGCTTTCCACTGGATCTGGTCAGCACGACGGAACGAGTTGTTGATGCGCTTGACCACGGTTGGAACCGAATCCACCGGGTACAGCGACTGGTCCGGGTACATCGATTCGGCGGAGTTGTTGTCCGCAGCAACCTGCCAGCCCGACAGGTAGATCGCCTGGATGCCGGCTTTGACTTGTTGCACAGCCTGGCCGCCGGTCAGGGCGCCCATGCAGTTGACGAAATCTTTCTCAGGACGGAAGGACGGCTTGGCGCCCTGGGTCACCAGGTTCCACAGCTTCTCGGCGCCCAGTTTTGCAAAAGTGTGCTCAGGTTGAACCGAGCCACGCAGGCGGACGACGTCAGCAGCGGAGTAAGCGCGTGTCACGCCTTTCCAGCGCGGGTTTTCAGCCCAGTCTTTTTCGAGGGCTGCAATTTGCTGTTCGCGTGTCAGTGCCATGGAGATAAACCTCGTCGCGTCTTTTATGAAAAGTTGTTCTGCGGTGGAAAATTCCTGCGCTCGCTGACCAGAAGCTTAGGGGGTCAAGTCGGATTCGGCGGGGTAGGCGACGGGATGAACGATGGGCTCGAGGGGAAGTGAGCAGGTAGTGGCGGACTGCGGGCGCATTCGGGCGTCGTGGGCCTCTATACGGTCTACAGCGTGGAGCCGGGTTACCTAATTACGCTTCCGTCCCTCGGGACAACTTCGTTCCAGTCGGCAACCTCGTCAAACACACCTTGTGGGCGGTACAGACACGAAGCGGTTCGCGGGGTAGGTGCGAACATCGCTTCGAAGGCCCTTGCCAGGGCCTCTGATTAGCGGGAGCGAGGCCATCATGCCTTTGCTTTTTTGCCTCGTCAAACGTTTTGTAGTGCTTTTTTTCAAGCACTACATCTTTCGTCTAATACGACTAATCAGTCAGTTTTCGGTGAGTTAGTCCAAGGTGTCGACTTTCACCCGCAAGGTCATGTCATCCCGGCCTTGAGTAGAGTAGCTGCGGGTCAGGCCCTGTTTGTCGGCCTGAGTCTGGCTGTTGACGCCGGCGAGGGTGATCCACTCGCCGAGGCGGCCGGTGACGGTTGTGTCAGTGCTTTGCACGTTCACTACATCGGGACGTTCCTGGCTCATGCGGTCACGGTTGGTACTGATCGCCAGGTGAACGGTGTCGCCGGTGACGCTGGCGGTGACGTAGAACCCTTGAGTGACGTTGCGATACTGGGTCTGGCTGCTGTAATCGCCGTAGGAATTGCTCTGGCTGCTGGTGATTGGCACGCTTTGGCCTACTTGAATCAGCGCCGGTGCGCCTTCACTGGCCTGCACTTGCTGAATGCCACCGTTACGGCTGGTGGTGCTGCGGCTGATGATACGGGTCTGGTTGGGCGGGGCGCCGTTGACTGCATAGCCTTCGTCGCCACGGCCATTGTTTTCGTTGGTGTCGACGGTGATCAGCAGGCGTTTGGGCGCGGTGTCGAGTTGTGACAGCAGATCCTTGAGTTCCTGAATCTTGCCCGGCTCGGCTTTGACGATGAGCTGGTTGCCGTAGGCGCTGACCTGGCCGTCCTGACCCATGAAGTCCTGCGCCACCGGCAACATATCGGCGCTGGTGTGGTACTTGAGGGGCACGATTTCTGTGGCTGCCATCACCGAAAAACTGCAACCGAGCAGCAGGGTGGTGAGCAGGGTGCGTAGGGACATGTCCGTTATCTCCGCTGAATAGATTTCTGTAGGAGCTGCCGAAGGCTGCGATCTTTGGATCTGGCACTTGCTCCTCAGCCCAAGATATCAAAACGACGCCGCGTTTATTGTGCTGAAGCTTAAAAGATCGCAGCCTTCGGCAGCTCCTACAGGTTTGCTGTTGTTGCAGTTTGTCGGCCTGGGGTGGGGCAATTTGAGTCGTAGACAACAAAACGCCCCGGCATCGTTGGATACCGAGGCGTTTCGAGAACTGCTTTTGTGGCGAGGGGATTTATCCCCGATGGGGCGCGAAGCGGCCCCAAAATCTTGGGTCTGCTGCGCAGCCCATCGGGGATAAATCCCCTCGCCACAAGGTTTCATTCAGCTAACGGTTAGGCCGAATGGCGGACCATGTCGACGTGCGGAATCCCGGCTTCGAGGAATTCCTCGCTGACCAGGCTGAAGCCCAGGCGCTCATAGAACGCCGTGGCTTGCACTTGTGCGCTGAGCATCTGCTCTTTCAAGCCGCGTGCTTCCGCTTCGGCGATGACCGCTTGCATCAGCGCATCACCGACCTTCATCCCGCGCCAGTCTTTCAGCACCGACACGCGGCCGATGTGGCCGTCAGGCAACAGGCGCGCAGTGCCGATCGGGAAGTCGCCTTCAAGCGCCAGGAAATGCACGGCGCTGGCGTCGTCCGCGTCCCATTCCAACTCAGGTGGCACCGATTGCTCGGCAATGAACACCGTTTCACGAATGCGCCGGATCTCGGCGATGTCCTTCTGCCAGTCTGCGACACGAACGCGAATCTTATTCATCAGCGAACCCCAGGCTGCCTTGCTTGACCAGTTCGCAGAGCAGGCCGGCACCGTCTTCGTCGTTCAGCCACTCGCCGAGGTTGTCGGCGTGCAGGGCGTCGGCGGCGCAGATCAGTTTCAGCAGCTCGCGCAGTTTGCCCGGCAGGTAGCGGCTCTGGCCGCTGGCGAACAGCAGCAGGTCGTCATCGACTTCCGACCACGCCAGACGCGCGCTCGGATTGCGGATCAGCACGGCGCCGTCTTGCAGAGCGTTAAGGAATTCTTCTTCCTCGACGTCGTCAGGGCCGCTGACCAGTTCCGGGTAGCGCGGCTCGGTCATGTACTGGCCGAACCAGGTCAGCAGCAGACGCTCGTCGCTCATGTGCTCGGCGAGCAGGGCTTTGAGGCGATCCAGCGCATCGTGTTGAATCTGATGCGGGTCAGCGGCCGGCTGCGCGTCGGCGTCGGTGTAGCGCTCTTCGTCAGTGAGGAACTGGCTGAGGAAGTCGGTGAAGTGGGTCAGCACCTCAGAGGCGCTCGGCGCGCGGAAACCGACCGAGTAGGTCATGCAGTTGTCGACCGCGACACCGCAGTGAGCCAGGCGTGGCGGCAGGTAGAGCATGTCGCCCGGTTCCAGCGTCCACTCTTCGGTCTCGTGGAATTCAGCGAGGATGCGCAGATCCGCGTGTTGCAGCAGCGGGCTTTCGGAATCGCACATCTGGCCAATTTTCCAGTTGCGCTTGCCGTGACCTTGCAGCAGGAACACGTCGTAGTTGTCGAAGTGCGGGCCGACGCTGCCACCCGGGGCGGCGAAGCTGATCATCACGTCGTCGACGCGCCAGCTCGGCAGGAAACGGAAGTTTTCCAGCAGTTCGCTGACTTCCGGCACGAACTGATCGACGGCCTGAACCAGCAGCGTCCACTCTTTTTCCGGCAATTTGCTGAATTCGTCTTCAGCGAACGGGCCGCGACGCAATTCCCATGGGCGCTCGCCGTGCTCGATCACCAGACGCGATTCGACTTCTTCTTCCAGGGCCAGACCCGCCAGCTCGTCGGCGTCGATCGGGCTTTCGAAGTCAGGGATTGCCTGGCGGATCAGCAGCGGTTTTTTCTGCCAGTAGTCGCGCAGGAATTCGCGTGCGGTGATGCCACCCAGAAGTTGCAGAGGAATATCAGGATTCATGTGTAACCTATTGAAAAAAAGCACTTTTCAGACGGGAATAAAAACGCCCGGCGCGGCCGGGCGTCTCAAACGGGGCAAACGGTCGATCAGATGCGTTTGGCTTGCGCTACAGCGTTGCCGATGTAGTTGGCCGGGGTCAGTTGCTTGAGCTCGGCTTTCGCTTCGGCTGGCATGTCCAGACCATCGATGAAAGTCTGCAGCGCTTCAGGGCTGATGCCCTTGCCGCGGGTCAGTTCTTTCAGCTTCTCGTACGGGTTTTCGATGTTGTAGCGGCGCATCACGGTCTGGATCGGCTCAGCCAATACTTCCCAGCAAGCGTCGAGGTCAGCGGCAATCTTCTGAGCGTTCAGCTCGAGTTTGCTGATGCCTTTGAGGCTGGCTTCGTACGCGATCACGCTGTGGGCGAAGCCGACACCGAGGTTACGCAGTACGGTGGAGTCGGTCAGGTCGCGCTGCCAGCGGGAGATCGGCAGTTTGCTCGCCAGGTGCTGGAACAGTGCGTTGGCGATACCCAGGTTGCCTTCGGAGTTTTCGAAGTCGATCGGGTTGACCTTGTGCGGCATGGTCGACGAACCGATTTCGCCAGCGATGGTGCGCTGCTTGAAGTAACCCAGGGAGATATAGCCCCAGATGTCACGGTCGAAGTCGATCAGGATGGTGTTGAAGCGCGCGATCGCGTCAAACAGCTCGGCGATGTAATCGTGCGGTTCGATCTGCGTGGTGTACGGGTTGAAACCCAGACCCAGCTCGTCTTCGATGAAGGCGCGGGCATTGGCTTCCCAGTCGATCTGCGGGTAGGCCGACAGGTGCGCGTTGTAGTTGCCGACAGCGCCGTTGATCTTGCCCAGCAGCGGCACGGCAGCGACCTGAGCAATCTGACGCTCGAGACGGTAAACCACGTTCGCCAGCTCTTTACCCAGAGTGGTCGGCGAGGCCGGTTGACCGTGGGTGCGCGACAGCATTGGCACGTCAGCGAAACGGATGGCCAGTTCGCGGATGGCTTCGGCGGTCTGGCGCATGAGCGGCAGCATCACGTCGTCACGGCCTTCGCGCAGCATCAGGGCGTGGGATAGGTTGTTGATGTCTTCGCTGGTGCAGGCAAAGTGGATGAACTCGCTGACATTGGCCAGCTCCGGCAGCTTGGCCGCCTGCTCTTTGAGCAGGTATTCGATCGCTTTGACGTCGTGGTTGGTGGTGCGCTCGATCTCTTTGACGCGCTCGGCGTGCTCCAGCGAGAAGTTTTCAGCCAGTTCATTGAGAACGGCGTTGGCCTCGGCGGAGAAGGCTGGCACTTCTGGGATACCAGCGTGGGCGGCCAGGCGCTGGAGCCAGCGCACTTCAACCAGAACTCGGGCACGGATCAAACCGTACTCGCTGAAAATCGGGCGCAGGGCCTGGGTTTTGCCGGCGTAGCGGCCGTCAACAGGGGAAACCGCAGTGAGCGAAGAAAGCTGCATGGGGTGTTCTCGGACAGTCGGGCAACGAAATGGGGCGCGTATCATACATGAAAAAATCCACCGGTCCGTTGCCAACTGACCGGCGTATTACGCGTTACAGACTACAAAGTGTTTATTGCGCGGCGTTTACTCGCTGCGCATCAATGGATACAGCTCTTTGAGCAGCTTGCGCCGGCTGATCACCAACTGCCAGCGATGGCCGCCAAGCTGTCGCCACAGGCGTGCCGAACGGATACCGGCGAGCAGCAGGGCGCGAATCTTCGAGGCGTTGCTCGGTTGTTGCAGGTTGCGCATGTCGCCGTGCACCTGAATCCGTTGGCGCAAGGTACTCAGGGTGTCCTGATACAGCGCGCCGCAAGCGGCAATCACGTTTTCATGGGCCGGGCCGAAATGTTCGACCTGCGACTGAATCTGCGGCAGACGTTTGCCGATCACATCGAGCATGTCGCCGCGTTTCGCCAGTTGGCGTTCCAGACCGAGCATCGACAGGGCATAACGCAATGGCTCGCGCTGCAAAGTGCTCGGGTCGCGTTCGAGGGCGCCGATCAACGCCCGATAGCCTTCGCGCAGATTGAGGTCATCGCCGCCATACACGTCCAGCGTGTCTTTCGGGTCGCGCACCAACAGGCTGCCGAGCATGCACGTCAGGCCGGCTTCGCTGGTCTGGCCGCTTTTGGCGATGCGGTCGACCAGCACGGCGGCGAGAAACACGCCGCCCAGCGCCGTCAGTTGCTCCTGAGTCGGGCTCATGCCTGGCCTCTCCACGGCTCGGCCACTTCGATCACGCCGCCGCCGAGGCAGATTTCACCGTCATAGAACACCACGGACTGGCCCGGCGTCACCGCGCGTTGCGGTTCGTCGAACACGGCGCGGTAGCCATTGGCGGTTTTTTCCAGGGTGCACGCCTGGTCGCTCTGGCGATAGCGAACCTTGGCGGTCAGGCGCAGCGGCTGGCTCAGGTCGATCGGGTTGACCCAATAGATTTCCGAAGCCAGCAGGGCGCCGGAGAACAGCCACGGGTGGTTGTTGCCCTGGCCGACGATCAACTCGTTGGTGTCGAGATCCTTGCGCAGCACGTACCACGGCTCGTCGCCGGCGTCTTTCAAACCGCCGATGCCGAGGCCCTGACGCTGACCGATGGTGTGATACATCAAACCGTGGTGACGGCCGATGACTTCGCCTTCGGTGGTTTTGATTTCGCCCGGCTGCGCTGGCAGGTATTGCTTGAGGAAGTCGCTGAAACGACGCTCGCCGATGAAGCAGATCCCGGTGGAATCCTTCTTCTTGGCGGTCGCCAGCTCATATTTCTCGGCAATTGCACGGACTTCCGGCTTTTCCAGTTCGCCGACCGGAAACAGGGTCTTGGCGATCTGTTCACCGCCAACGGCGTGCAGGAAGTAGCTCTGATCCTTGTTCGGATCGAGGCCTTTGAGCAGTTCGGTGCGGCCATCGATGTCGCGGCGGCGCACGTAGTGGCCGGTGGCGATCAGGTCGGCGCCGAGCATCATGGCGTAGTCGAGGAACGCCTTGAACTTGATCTCGCGGTTACACAGGATGTCCGGGTTCGGCGTGCGCCCGGCCTTGTATTCGGCCAGGAAGTGCTCGAACACGTTGTCCCAGTATTCCGCAGCGAAGTTGGCGGTGTGCAGTTTGATACCGATTTTGTCGCAGACAGCCTGGGCATCCGCCAAGTCGTCCATGGCGGTGCAGTATTCCGTTCCGTCGTCTTCTTCCCAGTTCTTCATGAACAGGCCTTCCACTTCATAGCCCTGCTCGATCAGGAGGAGAGCGGAAACGGAAGAGTCCACGCCGCCGGACATGCCGACAATGACGCGCTTCTTGGATGTGTCAGAAGGGGCTGGATCACGCATAGGGATTCAATGAGTGTCTTGAAAAAGGACGCGATTCTAGCAGGCTCGCGGCCTCAAGGCTAAAGAGAAGGGCGGATCAGTTCGAGGCTGAAGTGATGCCCGGCCAGATAATCGTCGATGCAACGGATGATCAGCTCACTGCGCCAGTTGTCGCGTTGAGCCATTAATTCTTCACGGGTCAACCACTTGGCGCCGACGATGCCGTCGTCCAATTGGTAATCCGGGTGATGTTTGACGGCTTTGGCGCTGAAACATACGCGCTGGTAGGTCACGCCGTTGCTCGGGGCGGTGTAGAGGTAAATGCCGATGACGCCTGTGGGCTCGACGTCCCAGCCGGTTTCTTCAAGGGTTTCGCGGATGGCGGCGTCGATCAGGGTTTCGTCCGGGTCGAGATGACCGGCGGGCTGGTTGAGCACATTGCGCCCGGCTTTGTGTTCTTCAACCATCAGGAAGCGACCGTTGTCCTCGACGATGGTGGCGACGGTGATGTGGGGGAGCCATTCCATAAAACCTTCCTCAAGTCTGGGGTTGAAATGCAATCCAATGTAGGAGTGAGCCTGCTCGCGATAGCGCATTGTCAGTCACCATAATTGTTGAATGGTATACCGCTATCGCGAGCAGGCTCACTCCTACAAGGGATTTGTGTGAACTCTGGAAACACAAACCCCGGCACGGGGCCGGGGTTTGTGATGTTCCCTTTACAACCTTAAACCAGCGCAGCAATCGCCGCGTTGAGGGTTGCGCTTGGGCGCATGGCCTTGCTGATCAGCTCGGCATTGGCGTGATAGTAACCGCCGATGTCGACTGGCTTGCCCTGAACGGCGTTGAGTTCGGCAACGATGGTTGCTTCGTTCTCGGTCAGAGTCTTGGCCAGGGTCGCGAACTGCGCTTGCAGTGCAGCGTCTTCAGTCTGGGCAGCCAGGGCCTGAGCCCAGTACATCGCCAGGTAGAAGTGGCTGCCGCGGTTGTCGATGTTGCCGACTTTGCGCGATGGCGACTTGTTGTTGTCGAGGAACTGGCCAGTGGCCTGATCCAGAGTTTTCGACAGCACCAGCGCTTTCGGGTTGTTGTAGTTCACACCCAGATGCTCAAGGGACGCTGCCAGTGCGAGGAACTCGCCCAGCGAATCCCAGCGCAGGAAGTTCTCTTCAACCAGTTGCTGCACGTGCTTCGGCGCCGAACCGCCGGCGCCGGTTTCGAACAGGCCACCGCCGTTCATCAGCGGCACGATCGACAGCATCTTGGCGCTGGTGCCCAGTTCCATGATCGGGAACAGGTCAGTCAGGTAGTCGCGCAGGACGTTGCCGGTGACCGAGATGGTGTCCTTGCCTTCGCGGGTGCGCTGCAGGGTGAACTTCATCGCGTCAACCGGCGCCATGATCTGGATGTCCAGACCGGCCGTGTCGTGATCCTTCAGGTACGCCTGAACTTTCTCGATCACTACGCCGTCGTGAGCGCGCATTGGGTCGAGCCAGAAAATCGCTGGCGTGCTGCTGGCGCGAGCACGGTTGACGGCCAGTTTGACCCAGTCCTGGATCGGCGCGTCTTTGGTCTGGCACATGCGGAAGATGTCGCCGGCTTCAACAGCCTGTTCCATCAGCAGGGTGCCTTTGCTGTCGGTCACGCGAACCACGCCGTCAGCCTTGATCTGGAAGGTCTTGTCGTGCGAGCCGTACTCTTCGGCTTTCTTCGCCATCAGACCCACGTTTGGCACGCTGCCCATGGTGGTCGGGTCGAAAGCGCCATTGGCTTTGCAATCTTCGATCACGGCTTGGTAGATGGTCGCGTAGCAACGATCCGGAATCACAGCCTTGGTGTCGTGCAGTTGACCGTCAGTGCCCCACATTTTGCCGGAGTCACGGATCATCGCTGGCATCGAGGCGTCGACGATAACGTCGCTCGGCACGTGCAGGTTGGTGATGCCTTTGTCGGAGTTGACCATCGCCAGCGACGGACGAGCGGCGTAGACGGCGGCCATGTCGGCTTCGATCTGCGCTTGCTGCTCAGCCGGCAGGGCTTTGATGCGAGCGTACAGATCGCCGATGCCGTTGTTCAGGTTGAAGCCGATCTCGGCCAGCACGGCTGCGTGCTTGGTCAGCGCGTCTTTATAGAACTCGGCAACGATCTGGCCGAACATGATCGGGTCGGAGACCTTCATCATGGTCGCTTTCAGGTGAACAGACAGCAGCACGCCTTGGGCCTTGGCGCTTTCGATTTCAGCAGCGATGAACGCGCGCAGGGCGTTTTTGCTCATCACGGCGCAGTCGAGGATCTCGCCAGCCTGAACGGTGGTTTTTTCTTTCAGAACGGTCGCGGTGCCGTCTTTGGCGATCAGCTCGATCTTCACGGCGTCAGCGGCGTCGATCAGGGCAGCTTTTTCGCTGCCGTAGAAATCGCCGGTGCTCATGTGAGCGACGTGGGACTTGGAGTCTTTGGCCCAGGCGCCCATTTTGTGCGGGTGCTTGCGCGCATAGTTTTTAACCGACAGCGGAGCGCGACGGTCGGAGTTGCCTTCACGCAGAACCGGGTTCACGGCGCTGCCCTTGACCTTGTCGTAACGCGCCTTGGCGTCTTTGTCGGCGTCGCTGGTCACGGTTTCCGGGTAGTCCGGCAGGTTGTAACCCTGCGCTTGCAGCTCTTTGATCGCGGCTTGCAGCTGAGGCACCGAAGCGCTGATGTTCGGCAGCTTGATGATGTTGGCTTCAGGCGTAACGGCCAGGTCGCCCAGTTCGGCGAGGTGGTCGGCTACGGCTTTGTCACCCAGTTGCTGGGGGAAGCTGGCCAGTATACGTGCTGCATGAGAGATATCGC
>NZ_JBIUVN010000044.1:0-16234 GCF_044742965.1 Pseudomonas sp. NPDC087804
AGACCTTAGCCCTTCTGGCTTGTGTTGCCAATGATGCCGTGCGGCGCAGTATCAGCAGATGGCGTTGGCCTTGGCAACCGGGTACGGCCAGGGCGCGTTCGCTATCGAGTTTGAAGTCTGCCGGCAATGCTACCAGCTCATCAGCCGGATGAACGCCCTTCATTGCCAGCCAGCGTGTATCGGCGTCGCCCAAATGGCGAGTCCAGTTGGTGAAGTTCTCCATGCTGCTGAATGCCCGGGAAATGATCCCGTTGAACGGCTCTGCAGGCTGGAAAGCTTCGACACGACTGTGGATAACTTGCAGGTTATCCAGTTTGAGTTCGAGTTTGACCTGAGTCAGGAAGCGGGTTTTCTTGCCGTTGCTGTCCAGACAGGTCACTTGCGAGTCCGGGTACAGGATCGCCAACGGGATCCCTGGCATGCCGCCGCCGCTGCCGACGTCGAGCCAGCGGCCGTTTTCGATGAACGACATCACGCTGAGACTATCGAGCAAGTGCCGCGAAACCATTTCATCCGGATCGCGCACAGCGGTCAGGTTGTAGGCCTGGTTCCATTTGATCAACAGGGCCAGATAACCCAGCAGCAATTCGTGCTGGGTTTCAGTGAGGTTGACACCGAGCTCGCGGGCTCCTGTGGATAACTCTTCGGCGTGTTGCGAAGTGACCTTAGAACTCAAGCGCTTTGCTCCAACTGACGGCCCGCGCCGCGTTTTTTCAAATGAATCATCAACAGCGAAATCGCTGCCGGGGTCACGCCCGGGATCCGCGAAGCCTGGCCCAGCGTCTCTGGTCGAGTCGCGCCGAGCTTGCTCTGGATCTCCTTGGAGAGACCGGAAATGTTGGTGTAATCGATATCCACAGGCAATTTCGTGTCTTCACTGGCGCGCAGACGGGCGATTTCGTCCTGTTGACGGTCGATGTAACCGGCGTATTTGGTCTTGATTTCAACCTGCTCGGCAACCTGTGGATCTTCGGCGCCGTTGCCGGTCACTTCGACCAGACCAGCGTAGTCGATTTCCGGACGGCTCAAGAGGTTGAGCAAGTTGTATTCGTGAGTCAGTGGCGTACCGAATTTTTCGGCAATCGCATCGCCCTGCTGGGTATTCGGGCGAACCCAGGTGCTTTTCAGGCGCTGCTCTTCGAGTTCGATGCTTTCGCGTTTCTTGCAGAAGGCCGCCCAACGCGCGTCATCGACCAGACCGAGCTCGCGACCTTTTTCGGTCAGACGCAAGTCGGCGTTGTCCTCGCGCAGGATCAGGCGGTACTCGGCACGGGAAGTGAACATGCGGTACGGCTCTTGGGTACCGAGGGTGATCAGGTCGTCGACCAAAACACCGATGTAGGCTTCATCGCGACGCGGGCACCAGGCTTCTTTGCCCTTGGCGCGCAGTGCGGCGTTGGCGCCAGCGAGCAAACCTTGAGCGCCGGCTTCTTCGTAACCGGTGGTGCCGTTGATTTGCCCGGCGAAGAACAGACCGCCGATGACTTTGGTTTCCAGGCTGTACTTCAGATCGCGCGGATCGAAGTAGTCGTACTCGATCGCATAACCCGGACGCACGATGTGTGCGTTTTCCATGCCGCGAATCGATTGCACGATCTGCAATTGCACGTCGAACGGCAAGCTTGTGGATATCCCGTTCGGATACAGCTCGTGGGTGGTCAAACCTTCCGGTTCGATAAACACCTGATGGCTTTCCTTGTCGGCAAAGCGGTGGATTTTGTCTTCGATCGACGGGCAATAGCGCGGGCCGATGCCTTCGATTTCACCGGCAGCGGAATACATCGGCGAACGATCGAGGTTCGCGGCGATGATTTCGTGGGTGCGGGCGTTGGTGTGAGTAATCCAGCAGCTGACCTGGCGTGGATGCTGTTCTTTGTTGCCCATGAACGACATCACCGGGATCGGCGTATCACCGGGTTGCTCGGTCATCACCGAGAAATCCACAGATTTGCCATCAATACGCGGCGGTGTGCCGGTTTTCAGGCGCCCGACACGCAGTGGCATTTCACGCAGACGGTGTGCCAGGGCGATCGACGGCGGATCACCGGCACGGCCGCCGGAAAAATTCTGCAAACCGATGTGGATAAGTCCGCCGAGGAACGTACCGGTGGTCAACACCACGGAATCGGCGAAGAACCGCAGACCCATTTGCGTGACAACACCACGGACTTGTTCCTGCTCGACGATCAGGTCGTCAGCGGCTTGTTGAAATATCCACAGGTTCGGCTGGTTTTCCAGGATTTCGCGGACAGCGGCCTTGTACAGAATACGGTCAGCTTGCGCACGGGTCGCCCGTACGGCTGGGCCTTTGCGGCTGTTCAACACGCGAAACTGTATGCCGCCCTTATCGGTAGCCATGGCCATCGCGCCGCCGAGGGCGTCGATTTCCTTGACCAGATGACTTTTGCCAATGCCACCGATGGCCGGGTTGCAACTCATGGCACCGAGAGTTTCCACGTTATGCGTCAGCAACAGGGTTTTTGCCCCCATACGTGCTGAGGCCAGTGCTGCCTCGGTACCGGCATGACCGCCGCCGATGACGATCACTTCAAAACGGGAAGGGAAATCCACCACGCACCTCGTGCCTGCTTAAGTAGGTAATTCAGGAATAGTTTGAGATCAGGTTTTTGAACCTGGTCGACAAGTATAGGGACTTCGCCCTTCCTAAAGAACCCTTTGCACAAAATTTAACCAGCTGTGGAGAACTCAAGGTTAAAAGAATAAAAAAGAGAGAAATTTATAAAACCTTTGTTTTTATGTTTATTTCTACTGAGCCTACTTTCTGTGGATAGATCGCTACAGGCCTTTATATTCAATATGTACAGAGATTCAAAACCCTGTGTTCATGTGCCAATGAGGGCCTTGGATAACCGGTTTAAGCCTGTGGATGAAAGGGGTGGTTATCCACAGAGGGGTTTATATCCAGTTTTGAAGCCCTGTTATCAACTGCCCTTAGTGGCAGTTATTCACAGTGCTTAATCCACAGAAAATCGATAAAACGGCGTTTTCGAGGCGCAAAAAAAATCGCCAACGAGGGTTCGCTGGCGACAAAGAAGCCGATGGAGGGAAGTGCGAGGGCTATTGTGAGAGGACGTAACAGAGGCTAATAATAGGCATTATCATTAACTCGCCCAATTTTCCTATGTCCTTACCCGCCCACACTGCTGCGATCGAGCAAATCTACGAGCAACACCATTCGTGGCTATACGGGTGGCTCAAGGGAAAATTGCGTGACGCCTGCGATGCCGCCGATGTCGCGCATGACACGTTCGTGCGGATTCTAGCGGCGCGCAATGCCGCACAGATTCGCGAGCCACGGGATTATCTGGCGACCATTGCACGCGGTCTGGTCATTGATCGTTATAGAAGACAGGCCATCGAAGCCGCGTATTTGCAGACCCTCGCGGCTCGACCGGAAGCCACCGCCATAAGCGAGGAAGACAAGGCGCTGATCATCGAAACTCTGATCGCTGTGGATAAAGCCTTGGCCGGGCTCGGCGCCAGAAGCCAACAAATCTTTATGCTCTCGCAAATCGATGGCCTGACTTATCAACAGATCGCTTTGCAGCTGAAGGTTTCGCTGACCACGGTGAAGAAGCACATGATCCGCGCGCTGACGGAATGTGCCCTGATCATGGCGCAACGTTGATGGCCCTCGCCCCCAATCGCCAGATCTTCGAAGCGGCCGCCAGTTGGTATGTGCAGTTTCAGGCTGATCCGCCAACGCTCGCCGAACAAAAGGCCTGGCAGTTGTGGATAGATAGCGACCCGGCGCATCTGGCGGCGTGGAACCAGATGGAACAATTGCAGCGCCACCTCGGCACGCTGCCACAGGATCTGAAACGTCGCGCGCTAAATAACGGTCAGCAACGTCGCCAAGTGCTGAAACTGTTGCTGCTCGCTGCGGGCACGGGGTTCGTTGGCTGGAATGTTCAGCAACACACTTCCTTGGGAAATGTCTGGGCCGACTATAAAACCGGCGTTGGCCAGCGTCGCAATATCACATTGGCGGATGGCAGCCAGATTCAACTCAACACCGACACTGCCATTGATGTGTCTCTCGACCCGGCTCAGCGGCTGATTCGCCTGCGCTCCGGCGAGATCCTCATTCAAACCGGAAAGCTGGGTGATCAACGGCCCTTTTTCGTCGAAACCCGGGATGGCCGGATTCAAGCATTGGGCACTCGTTTCTCCGTTCACCAGCTATCGAGTTCTACCCGAGTTGGAGTGCTGGAAGACCGGATCAGTGTTCAGCCCGGTGATACTTCAACGGCCGCAAAAATCTTGCAGGCAGGCGAAGGCGCTGATTTTGATCGTCAACACATAGGGCTCATTCATCCGTTCAAACCCTCGGAAGTGGCGTGGATCAACGGCCAATTGATCGTCCTCGATGCACGCTTGGGCGATGTGATTGACGAGTTGGGCCGTTATCGCAGCGGAGTTTTGCATTGCGACGCGCGTGCCCGGGAGCTGCGGGTTTCCGGGACATTCCGCCTGAATTCAACTGACGCAGTCTTGGCCAATCTACAGGCGTCGCTGCCGATCAACGTGCGCTATTTCACTCGTTACTGGGTCTCGATCAGCCACAACGTTTGAACGAAATTTCGCCTGGGCAAAATAAATCGCAAACAGGGTTATCTTTTTTTGCCCTGACCCGGCCCTACAGGTAATCGCGATAAACGCGGCTCTTTGCCACCTTCAGGGCTTATCCACCCATGCGTCTTCCCACGTTTCGTCAGCGTTTTTCCTACCACTGCATTGCTTACAGCCTACTGATGACCAGCGCCGCGTCCTGTCTGGTGATCAGCCATAACGCCGTCGCTGCATCGGCCACTCAGCGTTATGCGATTGCAGCGGGCCCTCTGGACAATGCACTGAGCCAGTTCGCCTCGGCCGCCAACGTAATTCTGTCGTTCTCGCCGCAACAGACCAGCCGTTTGCGCAGTGTCGGGTTGAACGGCAACTTCACCGTCGACCAAGGTTTTGCCCAACTGCTGCAAGGCTCAGGTTTGCAAGCCGTACCGCAGGCGCCGGGCAGTTACATTCTGCAGGCGCTGCCAAACGGTGATTCGCTGGAGCTGGCCCCGACCAACATCAATGGTCAGTTGGCCAACCCGATGAATCTGGATTACGCGGCGGACGTCGGATACAAGGCGCAGAACAGTCGAATCGGTACGAAAACCAGTACGCCGTTGTCGGAAACGCCGCGCTCGGTGTCAGTCGTTACCGCACAACGCATGAAAGATCAGAAATCTCAGACACTCACCGAGGTGCTTGGCTACGTGCCGGGGATCTTTGCCCCACCGTTCGCCGCCGGCGACAGTCTGGCTGGAGACCTGTTCTATATTCGCGGTTTCAACGCCACCGATTATGGCTACGGTCTGTTGCGCGATGGACTACGCGTACAGGGCAACCGCTATGACACCAGCACCGAGCCCTACGGACTGGAGCGCGTCGAGATTTTCCGTGGCCCGTCGTCTCTGCTGTATGGGGAAAACGCTCCGGGCGGTCTGGTCAATTTGGTGAGCAAACGCCCAACCGCCGCACCGCAAGGCGAAGTGCAATTGGGTTATGGCTCGAACAATCGCCGGCAGCTCGGCGTGGATGTCTCCGGCCCGCTCAATGACAGCGGCAATGTTCTCGGGCGCGTGGTGATGCTTGGCCGCAAGTCCGACACCCAGACCGATCACGTTCCGGACGACCGCATTTACATCGCGCCATCGCTGACCCTGAATTTCGACGATTACAACACGCTGACCCTGCTGGCCAACTACCAGAAGGATCACACCAACATGGAACTTGGCCTACCGGCCGCCGGGACTTTGCTGACCAACCCCAACGGCAAGTTATCCAAAGGCACCATGCTCGGCGACCCAGACTGGAACACTTTCGAACGGGAAACCTGGAGCACCGGCTACGAGTTCAGCCACTCGTTCAACGACGACTGGCAGTTCCGCCAGAACTCGCGCTACATGCAGTCGCGCATCACCCGTCACGAAACCTGGCCGGGCAACCTCAATAACGCCGGGTTCGGTACGCGTCTCAACATGACTGCCTACGATCGCTTCAACAAATCGATGGTGTACTCGCTGGATAACCAGCTGGAAGGCAAATTCCAGGTCGGCGGTCTGGAGAACACCGTGTTGTTCGGCGCCAGCTACGATCGCACCTCCTTTAATCAGGACTGGAACGCCGGCATCGTCGGGCCGATTGATGTGTATAACCCGGTTTACCTGCGCGATCCGACGACACCGATTGCGGTGCAAAACACCTTGCTGGAACAGCAGATGAAAGGCGTTTATGCACAGATCCAGAGCAAGTACGACCACTGGCTGTTCCTGCTCGGTGGCCGTCAGGATTGGGTCGACAGTGATTTCCGCGACAAGGTCGCTCAGTCGAGCGACATCAGCTCCGAGGACAAGAAGTTCACCTATCAGGGCGGCGTGATGTACCAGTTCGACAATGGCATGACGCCGTATGTCAGCTACTCGACCTCGTTCGTGCCGGTGCAGCAGATTTCCAATGCCGGCGCGCCACTCGATCCGATCACCAGCAGCCAATATGAAGTGGGCCTGAAGTACGAACCGATAGGCTGGGACACCGCGTTTACGGCGTCGGTGTATGACCTGCGCAAAAAGGACGACACCTACTTCGACGCCACCACATCGAGCTATCGCCAGGTGGGCGAAAGCCGTTCCAAGGGTGTGGAACTGGAACTCAACAGCAACCTGACCCAGAACCTCAACGTGACTGCGGCTTATACCTACACCGACGCGCGAATCACCAAAGATGCCGCGACGTCATTGGTCAAAGGCCATCAAATGACCGGCGTGCCACGTAATCAGGCTTCGGTATGGGCGAAATACCGTTTCCTCGATGGCGACTTGAAAGGTTTGTATGTGGGTGGCGGTGTGCGTTACTTCGACAGTGCCTTCGCTTACACCTCGCCTTCTCTCTACGGAAAGCTGGATGCCGGCGACGTCACTTTGATGGATGCGGCCATCGGTTATCAGATCGATACGCACTGGAGCGTCGACCTGAACGCGAAGAACCTGTTCGACAAGGAATATGTGTCGGGTTGCAACGACGCGGGTCGTTGCTATTGGGGTGAGGATCGCACTCTGCTCGGTACAGTTTCCTACAACTGGTAAAACGAAAAAGGGGCTGTGGATAAATTGTCCACAGCCCCTTTTGTCATTTGCCGATACAGAAACTGGAAAAGATTCGTCCCAACAGATCATCAGAGCTGAAAGCCCCGGTGATTTCGCCGAGAGAGTGCTGGGCCTGGCGCAAATCCTCCGCCAGTAACTCTCCGGCGCCAGCCAAGGTCAGCTGGGCGCGGCCGTGTTCCAGTGCCGCACTGGCGTGGCGCAAGGCCTCCAGATGCCGGCGACGTGCACTGAAACTGCTTTCCGACGTCTGCTCGTAACCCATGCAGGCTTTGAGATGATCGCGCAACAGATCCAGGCCTTCACCGGCCGACTTGGCGCTGAGACTGATCGTCACGTGCCCGTCTTCACTGGTTTCCAGAACAATGGCTTCGCCGGTCAGGTCGGCTTTATTGCGGATCAAGGTGACTTTCGCCGGATCCGGCCGGGTTTCGAGGAACTCCGGCCACAGGGCAAACGGATCCAGCGCTTCCGGCGCAGTGGCGTCGACTACCAGCAACACCCGATCAGCTTCGCCAATGGCTTTCAATGCGCGCTCGACGCCTATCTTTTCCACATGATCATCGGTATCACGCAGGCCAGCGGTATCGACAACGTGCAACGGCATGCCGTCGATGTGGATATGTTCACGGAGGATGTCGCGAGTGGTGCCGGCGATCTCGGTAACGATTGCCGCTTCGCGACCGGCCAACGCATTCAACAGGCTGGACTTGCCGGCGTTCGGACGGCCGGCGATCACTACGGTCATGCCATCGCGCAACAAGGCACCCTGCCCGGCTTCGCGCAGCACTGTGGATAATTCATCGCGCACTTTGTCGAGCATGCTCAGCACATGGCCATCGGCGAGGAAGTCGATTTCTTCTTCTGGGAAGTCGATGGCGGCTTCGACGTAGATGCGCAGACCGATCAACTGTTCGGTCAAGTTATGCACACGCTGAGAAAACGCCCCCTGCAGAGAACGCAGCGCGTTGCGCGCAGCCTGTGCAGAACTGGCTTCGATCAAATCGGCAATCGCCTCGGCCTGGGCCAGGTCGAGTTTGTCATTGAGGAAGGCGCGTTCGCTGAATTCCCCCGGGCGCGCCAGACGGCAGCCCAGTTCCAGGCAGCGCTTGAGCAACATATCCAGAACGATCGGGCCGCCGTGGCCCTGCAATTCCAGAACGTCTTCACCGGTGAACGAATTAGGCCCCGGGAAATACAGCGCCAGACCTTCGTCGAGCACCTGTTTGTCGTCAGTTAAAAACGGGCCGTAATGGGCGTAACGCGGTTTCAGTTCGCGGCCGCTGATGGCTTTCGCCGCAACACTGGCCAACGGCCCGGAAATACGGACGATGCCCACACCACCACGGCCTTGAGCGGTGGCGACAGCGGCGATGGTTTCACGAGGTACGCTCATTAACCGGAATCCAGACAAAAATGACAGATAGCAAAACGCCCCACTAGGGGGCGTTTTGAGTGGTTATCCACAGTGTAAATCAAGCGGCTGCTTTGGTAGCCCGTTCGATCTTACGTGTGATGTACCACTGTTGGGTGATGGACAGGCAGTTGTTCACAACCCAGTACAGCACCAGACCAGCCGGGAACCACAGGAAGAAGAAGGTGAAGATGATTGGCATCATTTTCATGACCTTCGCCTGCATCGGATCCGGAGGAGTCGGGTTCAACTGCTGCTGGATAAACATGGTTGCGCCCATGATGATCGGCAGAATGAAGAACGGATCCTTGATCGACAGGTCAGTGATCCACAGCATGAACGGCGCCTGGCGCATTTCCACGCTTTCCAGCAGAACCCAGTACAGCGAAAGGAAAACCGGCATCTGCACGAGGATTGGCAAGCAACCACCCAGCGGATTGATCTTCTCTTTCTTGTACAGCTCCATCATGGCTTGCGACATTTTCTGCCGGTCATCGCCATGTTGTTCTTTCAGTGCAGCCAGTTTCGGTGCAACGGCACGCATACGCGCCATCGATTTGTAGCTGGCAGCCGACAGAGGGAAGAAAAGACCCTTGATCAGCATGGTCAGGAAGATGATCGACCAGCCCCAGTTACCAACGATCGCATGGATGTGTTGCAGCAACCAGAAGATCGGTTGAGCAATGAACCACAGAATGCCGTAGTCGACGGTCAGTTCCAGACCTGGGGACAACTGCTTCAGCACAGCCTGGCTTTTCGGACCGGCGTACAGCACAGCGCTGGTTTCAACTTTGGCACCTGGTGCTGCGGTCAGTGTTGGACCGGTGTAACCGATGATGTAGTTGCCTTTGCTGTCTTTACGGGTCTGAACGACGTTGTTTTCGCCCTTCGCCGGAATCCACGCGGTCACGAAGTAGTGTTGCAGCCAGGCTACCCAACCACCGGTGACGGTTTCTTTCAGCTGCGCCTTGTCCATGTCCTTCATGGACACTTTCTTGTACGGCTCCGAACTTGTCCACAGGGCAGCGCCCAGGTAAGTCGCGGTGCCAGTAGCAGTGGTGGACGAAGGGTCAGCGCTGTTATCACGCTTCAACTGAGCAAACATTGCGCCGTTCCAGGGCTGAGCGCTCTGGTTATCCACAATGTAGGAAACGGCTACGTCGTACAGGCCGCGTTTCAGGGTGAAACGCTTGATGTAATTGACGCCGTCCTTGCTGAACTTCAGGTCTACGACCAATTGGTCCTGACCGTCAGCCAGTTGATAAGTCTTCTTCTCCGAGGAGTAGACCGGACGACCGGCCGGGTTTGCGTCCGGGCCGTTGGTGCCGATCAGACCGCTTTGGGCCAGATAAACACGTTCGCCGCCGTTATCGAACAGCTGGAACGGAACATCAGGACGATCCTGACGACGTGGATACAGAGGCAAGGTCAGTTGAGCAACATCACCACCTTGTGGATCGATCGCGAGATCGAGCACGTCGGTTTTGATCTGGATCAGATCCTTGCTGGCGGCTACCGGTGTTTCGGCAGGAGCGCTGGTATCGCTAGCGGCGCGCGGAATATCGTCACTGGCGGCAGCATTATTGCCAGTGGCGGTGTCCGGCAAACCGGATGTAGTCGTACTGGAAGCAACATTCTGAGTCGGCAAAGCAGCCTGACCATAGTCCTGGTTCCATTTAAGAACCATAACGTAGGCCACGATTGCCAGGGCGACGATCAGGATCGTGCGTTTGATATCCATGATTACTCGGCCATCGAAGAAGAACGGGAGGTAGGGATAGGTGGAACCGGGTCATAACCACCGGGATTCCACGTATTACAGCGACCAAAACGACTAAAGGTCAGCCAGCCACCGCGCAGATGGCCATGATTTTCAATGGATTCATACGCGTAGCAGGAACAACTGGGGTAGAAACGACAGTGGCTGGCCATCAAAGGACTAATGGCATAGCGATAAAACTGGATCGGAACGAGGGCCAGTTTACGCATCAGGACTGTCTACCCCTACAGTTTCGGTTTTGACTTCTGGAACTGGCTTGCTGCGTGCCAGACGCTTCCAGAGCTTGCCGAAATGCTGAATCAATTCGGGGTTTTCTACATCGCCAAGACCTTTGCGCGCGACGATAACGATGTCCCAGCCGACCAGTGAATCCTGGTGCAGACGAAACGATTCGCGCATCAAACGTTTGAGGCGATTGCGCTCAACGGAGAGCTTTACGCTCTTTTTCCCGATAACCAGCCCGAGACGGGGGTGATCAAGATCGTTGTTGCGTGCAAGGAGCAGGAGATTTTTCCCCGGAACCTTGCCGGTAGGGGAGTCAAAGACTGCCTTGAAATGCCGGGGGGTAAGCAGACGCTTTTCCCGACTGAAGTCCTGACTCACCTCCAGTACCGGATTATCAAACTGCCAGACGCGCACGACCTTTGGCGCGGCGACGCGACAGGACAGCACGGCCGTTCTTGGTAGCCATGCGAGCACGGAAGCCGTGAGTACGGGCGCGTTTGATAGTGCTTGGTTGGAAAGTACGTTTCATTGTCGTGTTACCTGGTTCGTCCACAACGGGCCGGAATGGCCCCCGTTTTAAGAGACCGGGGATTCTAGAGAAAGCAAGCCCTCAGGTCAATTTCCAACCAGCGTTTCCTTATAAATAGATCTGGGGGGCCTCTTTGGCTGAAAGCCTGTCTGCCAAACATAAAAATAAAGAAGGGACTTATTTAAAGCTTTTTTGTAAAGCTTATTAAAGCTAGGGCCGTCATCTTCTGTGGATAAGTGCCATTAGCCCTTATTTCACGTGATGTACAGAGAATGACAACTACAGTGGAAAACCGTGTTCAGCCTGTGCTGCACTGTCGGATAACCTGTGCGTGGAATGGCCTGTTATCCACAGGCAGGTTATCCACCGAGTTCAACCCCCAGTTGTCCAGTGCCCTCAGGGGCGGTTATCCACAGAGCTTATTCACACACCGTTGGTCGCCTTTTTTTGGTTTAACGCATTGATAAATCATGTTCACCGGGCAACCTGCATGTGGATAAGTGGGCGGCTCGCCGCTACAATGGCCGCTTGTTTTTGCCTCACCGGCTTTCAACTTAGGGGATATCCGTGTCAGTGGAACTTTGGCAGCAGTGCGTGGAGCTTTTGCGCGAGGAGCTGCCTGCCCAACAAATCAACACCAGGATCCGTCCACTACAGGTCGAAGCCGAAGGCGACGAGTTGCGCGTCTACGCACCGAACCGTTTTGTTCTGGACTGGGTCAACGAAAAGTACCTGGGGCGCGTCCTTGAACTGCTGGATGAGCACGGCAACGGCATGGCGCCTGCGCTTTCCTTATTAATAGGCAGCAAACGCAGCTCGGCACCGCGTGCCGCACCGAATGCGCCACTGGCGGCAGCGCAAGCTTCCCAGGCGCAAGCGAATGCTGCCCCGGTGAACACGCCAGCGCCGACTCAGACGCCAGCACCGAGCGCCAAGCGCTCGACGCAGAAAAGCCCGGAAGTCAGCGATGAACCGTCTCGCGACAGCTTCGACCCGATGTCCGGCGCCGCTTCGCAGCAGGCCCCGGTTCGCGCCGAGCAACGCACTGTGCAGGTCGAAGGTGCGCTCAAGCACACCAGCTACCTGAACCGTACGTTCACCTTCGAGAATTTCGTCGAAGGTAAATCCAACCAGCTCGCCCGCGCGGCGGCCTGGCAAGTGGCGGATAACCCGAAGCACGGCTACAACCCACTCTTCCTTTATGGTGGCGTTGGCCTGGGTAAAACTCACTTGATGCACGCGGTGGGTAACCATCTATTAAAGAAGAACCCGAATGCCAAGGTCGTGTACCTGCATTCCGAGCGTTTCGTGGCCGACATGGTCAAGGCGCTGCAGCTGAACGCGATCAACGAGTTCAAGCGTTTCTACCGTTCGGTGGATGCGCTGCTCATCGATGACATTCAGTTCTTCGCCCGTAAAGAGCGTTCGCAGGAAGAGTTTTTCCACACCTTCAACGCCCTCCTTGAAGGTGGCCAGCAGGTCATTCTCACCAGTGACCGCTATCCGAAAGAAATCGAAGGCCTTGAAGAGCGCCTTAAATCCCGGTTTGGCTGGGGCCTGACGGTTGCCGTCGAGCCGCCGGAACTGGAAACCCGCGTGGCGATCTTGATGAAAAAGGCTGATCAGGCCAAAGTCGACTTGCCGCACGACGCCGCGTTCTTCATCGCCCAGCGTATTCGTTCCAACGTCCGTGAGCTGGAAGGCGCGCTGAAACGCGTGATCGCCCACTCGCACTTCATGGGCCGCGACATCACCATCGAGCTGATTCGCGAATCCCTGAAAGTCCTGTTGGGGTTGCAGGACAAACTGGTCTCTGTGGATAACATTCAGCGCACCGTCGCCGAGTACTACAAGATCAAGATCTCCGACTTGCTGTCCAAGCGCCGTTCGCGCTCGGTGGCTCGTCCGCGTCAGGTGGCGATGGCGTTGTCCAAGGAATTGACCAACCACAGCCTGCCGGAAATCGGCGATGTGTTTGGCGGCCGCGACCACACCACCGTGTTGCACGCCTGCCGCAAGATCAACGAACTAAAGGAAACCCACGCGGACATCCGCGAGGACTACAAGAACCTGCTGCGTACACTGACCACTTGATGAACACCAGCGCAGCTTATTAAGGCAAGGGACTAGACCATGCATTTCACCATTCAACGCGAAGCCCTGTTGAAACCCCTGCAACTGGTCGCAGGCGTCGTCGAGCGTCGACAGACCTTGCCGGTACTGTCCAACGTGCTGTTGGTAGTCGAAGGCCAGCAACTGTCGCTGACCGGTACCGACCTTGAGGTCGAGCTGGTCGGTCGTGTGCAACTTGAAGAGCCTGCGGAAACAGGTTCCATCACCGTGCCTGCGCGCAAGCTGATGGACATCTGCAAAAGCCTGCCCAACGATGCGCTGATCGACATCAAAGTCGACGAGCAGAAGCTGGTGGTCAAGGCCGGCCGTAGCCGTTTCACCCTGTCGACCCTGCCTGCCAACGACTTCCCGACCGTTGAAGAAGGTCCGGGTTCGCTGACCTGCAGCCTTGAGCAAAGCAAACTGCGTCGTTTGATCGAACGCACCAGTTTCGCCATGGCTCAGCAGGACGTGCGTTATTACCTCAACGGCATGCTGCTGGAAGTGTCCGAAGGCATCATCCGCGCCGTGGCCACCGACGGTCACCGTCTGGCCATGTGCTCGATGAAAGCCGATATCGGTCAGCCGGATCGCCATCAGGTGATCGTGCCGCGCAAAGGTATTCTCGAACTGGCACGTCTGCTCACCGAGCCGGACGGCAATGTCAGCATCGTCCTGGGTCAGCACCACATCCGCGCGACCACCGGCGAATTCACCTTCACCTCGAAACTGGTCGACGGTAAATTCCCGGACTACGAGCGTGTTCTGCCGAAGGGCGGTGATAAGTTGGTATTGGGCGATCGCCAAGCGTTGCGTGAAGCGTTCAGCCGTACCGCGATTCTGTCCAACGAGAAATACCGTGGTATCCGTCTGCAACTGGCCAACGGTCAGTTGAAGATCCAGGCCAACAACCCGGAGCAGGAAGAAGCGGAAGAAGAAGTGGGCGTTGAATACAACGGCGGCTCCCTGGAAATCGGCTTCAACGTGAGCTATCTGCTCGACGTGCTGGGCGTGATGACCACCGAGCAGGTTCGCCTGATTTTGTCCGACTCCAACAGCAGTGCGCTGGTGCAAGAGTCTGACAACGACGACTCGGCTTACGTTGTCATGCCGATGCGTCTGTAATCAGCTGACCCTGGATGTCCTTAAGTCGTGTTTCGGTCACCGCGGTGCGCAATCTGCACCCGGTGACCTTCTCCCCCTCCCCCCGCATCAACATTCTTTACGGCGCTAACGGCAGCGGCAAAACCAGTGTTCTGGAAGCCATTCATCTGCTGGGGCTTGCCCGTTCGTTTCGTAGCACGCGTCTGTTGCCGGTCATCCAGTACGAACAACTCGCCTGTACTGTGTTCGGTCAGGTCGAATTGGCCGAGGGTGGCCATAGCGCTTTGGGCATCTCGCGCGATCGTCAGGGCGAGTTCCAGATACGTATTGACGGGCAGAACGCCCGCAGCGCTGCGCAACTGGCGGAGATCCTGCCGCTGCAGTTGATCAACCCGGACAGCTTCCGCCTGCTTGAAGGCGCGCCGAAGATTCGCCGGCAGTTTCTCGACTGGGGCGTGTTCCACGTTGAGCCGCGTTTCATGGCCACTTGGCAGCGTTTGCAGAAGGCCTTGCGCCAGAGAAACTCCTGGCTGCGGCATGGTACACTTGACGCCGTTTCACAAGCGGTTTGGGACAGGGAACTGTGCCAGGCCAGCGCTGAAATCGATGAATACCGCCGCGCTTACATCAAAGCCTTGAAACCAGTCTTTGAACAAACCTTGAGCGAACTGGTTGAGCTCGAAGGTTTGACGCTCAGCTATTACCGAGGCTGGGACAAAGACCGGGAATTGAGCGCCGTACTGGCTGGATCCCTGCAACGGGATCAGCAAATGGGTCATACCCAGGCCGGACCGCAACGCGCTGATTTGCGTCTTAGATTGGGCGCCCACAACGCCGCGGACATTTTGTCCCGGGGTCAGCAAAAGTTGGTGGTCTGTGCACTGCGGATTGCCCAAGGGCACTTGGTCAGCCAGGCCCGACGCGGTCAGTGTATTTATCTGGTGGATGACCTGCCGTCCGAACTGGACGAGAACCACCGCCGCGCGCTGTGCCGTTTGCTGGAAGACTTACGCTGCCAGGTGTTTATCACCTGTGTAGATCACGAATTATTGAGGGAAGGCTGGCAGACGGAAACGCCAGTCGCTTTGTTCCACGTGGAACAGGGCCGTATCACCCAGACCCACGACCATCGGGAGTGAAGGCATTGAGCGAAGAAAATACGTACGACTCAACGAGCATTAAAGTGCTGAAAGGCCTGGATGCCGTACGCAAACGTCCCGGTATGTACATTGGTGACACCGACGATGGCAGCGGTCTGCACCAGATGGTGTTCGAGGTGGTCGACAACTCGATCGACGAAGCCCTCGCCGGCCACTGCGACGACATCAGCATCATCATCCACCCGGATGAGTCCATCACCGTTAAAGACAACGGCCGTGGCATCCCGGTAGACGTGCACAAAGAGGAAGGCGTTTCCGCCGCCGAGGTCATCATGACCGTCCTCCACGCTGGCGGTAAGTTCGACGACAATTCCTACAAAGTATCCGGCGGTCTGCACGGTGTAGGTGTTTCTGTAGTGAACGCGCTGTCCGAAGAACTTGTACTGACCGTTCGCCGCAGCGGCAAGATCTGGGAACAGACCTACGTCCACGGCGTGCCTCAGGCACCGATGGCTATCGTTGGCGACAGCGAAACCACCGGCACCCAGATTCATTTCAAGCCGTCGGCTGACACCTTCAAGAATATTCACTTCAGCTGGGACATCCTGGCCAAGCGTATTCGTGAGCTGTCCTTCCTCAACTCCGGTGTCGGCATCGTCCTCAAGGACGAGCGCAGCGGCAAGGAAGAGCTGTTCAAGTACGAAGGCGGCCTGCGTGCGTTCGTTGAGTACCTGAACACCAACAAGACTGCGGTCAACCAGGTGTTCCACTTCAACATCCAGCGTGAAGACGGCATCGGCG
>NZ_JBIUVN010000044.1:16244-16771 GCF_044742965.1 Pseudomonas sp. NPDC087804
CGTGGAAATCGCCCTGCAGTGGAACGACAGCTTCAACGAGAACCTGTTGTGCTTCACCAACAACATTCCGCAGCGCGATGGCGGCACCCACCTGGTGGGCTTCCGTTCGGCACTGACGCGTAACCTGAACACCTACATCGAAGCCGAAGGCCTGGCGAAGAAGCACAAAGTCGCCACCACCGGTGACGATGCCCGTGAAGGCCTGACCGCGATCATTTCGGTGAAAGTGCCGGATCCGAAGTTCAGCTCGCAGACCAAAGACAAGCTGGTCTCTTCCGAAGTGAAGACCGCGGTCGAACAGGAAATGGGCAAGTACTTCTCCGACTTCCTCCTGGAAAACCCGAACGAAGCCAAGCTGGTCGTCGGCAAGATGATCGACGCTGCCCGTGCCCGTGAAGCCGCGCGTAAAGCCCGTGAGATGACCCGCCGCAAAGGCGCGCTGGACATCGCCGGTCTGCCGGGCAAGCTCGCTGACTGCCAGGAAAAAGACCCGGCGCTCTCCGAACTGTACCTCGTGGAAGGTGACT
>NZ_JBIUVN010000045.1:0-11740 GCF_044742965.1 Pseudomonas sp. NPDC087804
CCTGTCCGATTACCTGAAAGCCAACAACGTTGTGGCAATCGCCGGTATCGACACCCGCCGCCTGACCCGCATCCTGCGTGAAAAAGGCGCACAGAACGGCTGCATCATGGCCGGCGACAACATCTCCGAAGAAGCTGCAATCGCTGCTGCGCAAGGCTTCCCGGGCCTGAAGGGCATGGATCTGGCGAAAGTCGTCAGCACCAAGAAGCAATACGAATGGCGCTCGACTGTCTGGGATCTGAAGACCGACAGCCACGCGACCATCGAAGCCTCCGAGCTGCCTTACCACGTGGTTGCCTACGACTACGGTGTCAAGGTCAACATCCTGCGCATGCTGGTCGAGCGCGGCTGCCGCGTCACCGTCGTACCTGCCCAGACCCCAGCTGCCGATGTGCTGGCGCTGAAGCCGGACGGCGTGTTCCTGTCCAACGGCCCGGGTGATCCGGAGCCATGCGACTACGCGATCAAGGCGATCAAGGAAGTCCTGGAAACCGAAATTCCGGTATTCGGCATCTGCCTCGGTCACCAACTGCTGGCTCTGGCCTCCGGCGCCAAGACCCTGAAAATGGGCCATGGCCACCACGGTGCCAACCACCCGGTACAGGATCTGGACACTGGCGTTGTGATGATCACCAGCCAGAACCACGGTTTCGCGGTAGACGAAGAAACCCTGCCAGCCAACGTGCGTGCGATCCACAAATCGCTGTTCGACGGCACCCTGCAAGGCATCGAGCGCACCGACAAGAGCGCGTTCAGCTTCCAGGGTCACCCTGAAGCGAGCCCGGGCCCGAACGACGTCGCGCCACTGTTCGACCGCTTCATCAACGAGATGGCCAAGCGACGCTAAGCGTTCGCCTTGAGACTGTAGAGAGAAGCCCCTCGAGGGCGGCCCCGGCACCGGCGGCCCCCTCGGGACTTCAGAAATCGATCAAGACGGCTTGCCGACTGACCTGCGGATTTGAGTGACAAACCCATGCCAAAACGTACAGACATTAAAAGCATCCTGATTCTCGGCGCTGGCCCGATCGTTATCGGCCAGGCCTGCGAATTCGACTACTCCGGCGCCCAGGCCTGTAAAGCTCTGCGCGAAGAGGGCTACCGCGTCATCCTGGTGAACTCCAACCCGGCCACCATCATGACCGACCCGGACATGGCCGACGCGACCTACATCGAGCCGATCAAGTGGCAGACCGTTGCCAAGATCATCGAGAAAGAGCGTCCGGACGCCGTGTTGCCAACCATGGGCGGCCAGACTGCTCTGAACTGCGCCCTGGACCTGGAGCGCGAAGGCATTCTGGAGAAGTTCGGCGTAGAAATGATCGGCGCCAACGCCGACACCATCGACAAGGCTGAAGACCGTTCGCGTTTCGACAAGGCGATGAAATCCATCGGCCTGGCGTGCCCGCGCTCCGGTATCGCCCACAGCATGGAAGAAGCCAACGCGGTTCTCGAAACCCTCGGCTTCCCGTGCATCATCCGTCCGTCCTTCACCATGGGCGGCACCGGTGGTGGCATCGCGTACAACCGTGAAGAGTTCGAAGAAATCTGCGCCCGCGGTCTCGACCTGTCGCCGACCAAAGAGCTGCTGATCGACGAATCGCTGATCGGCTGGAAAGAATATGAAATGGAAGTTGTCCGCGACAAAAAGGACAACTGCATCATCGTCTGCTCGATCGAAAACTTTGACCCGATGGGCGTGCACACTGGTGACTCGATCACCGTGGCTCCAGCACAAACCCTGACCGACAAGGAATACCAGATCCTGCGTAACGCCTCCCTGGCGGTACTGCGCGAGATCGGCGTCGAGACCGGCGGTTCCAACGTGCAATTCGGTATCTGCCCGGACACTGGCCGTATGGTCGTGATCGAAATGAACCCGCGCGTATCGCGTTCCTCGGCGCTGGCTTCGAAAGCCACCGGTTTCCCGATCGCCAAAGTCGCGGCCAAACTGGCTGTCGGCTACACCCTCGACGAACTGTCGAACGACATCACCGGTGGCAAAACCCCGGCGTCCTTCGAGCCGTCGATCGACTACGTCGTCACCAAGCTGCCGCGCTTCGCCTTCGAAAAATTCGCCAAGGCTGACGCGCGTCTGACCACGCAAATGAAGTCGGTTGGCGAAGTCATGGCCATCGGCCGTACCTTCCAGGAATCCCTGCAGAAAGCTCTGCGCGGTCTGGAAGTAGGCGTTTGCGGTCTGGACGAGAAGCTCGACCTGAGCAACCCGGAAAGCATGAGCGTGCTCAAGCGTGAACTGACCGTGCCGGGCGCCGAGCGCATCTGGTACGTGGCAGACGCTTTCCGCGCCGGCATGACCGTCGAAGAAATCTTCGCGATGAACATGATCGACCCTTGGTTCCTGGTACAGATCGAAGATCTGATCAAGGACGAAGAGAAGGTCAAGACCCTCGGTCTGTCCGCGATCGACCGCGACGTGATGTACAAGCTCAAGCGCAAAGGCTTCTCCGATCAGCGTCTGGCCAAGCTGCTGGGTGTGACCGAGAAGAACCTGCGGACTCACCGTCACAAGTTGGAAGTGTTCCCGGTGTACAAGCGCGTTGACACCTGCGCCGCCGAGTTCGCCACCGACACCGCTTATCTCTATTCGACTTACGAAGAAGAGTGCGAAGCCGCGCCGTCGGGTCGCGACAAGATCATGATTCTGGGCGGTGGCCCGAACCGAATCGGCCAAGGTATCGAGTTCGACTACTGCTGCGTTCACGCTGCCCTCGCACTGCGCGAAGACGGCTACGAAACCATCATGGTCAACTGCAACCCGGAAACTGTTTCCACTGACTACGACACCTCCGACCGTCTGTACTTCGAATCGGTAACCCTCGAAGACGTGCTGGAAATCTGCCGCGTCGAGAAGCCGAAAGGCGTGATCGTCCAGTACGGCGGCCAGACTCCGCTGAAACTGGCTCGCGCTCTGGAAGCCGCCGGCGTGCCAATCATCGGCACCAGCCCGGACGCGATCGACCGTGCCGAAGACCGTGAGCGTTTCCAGCAAATGGTTGAGCGCCTGAACCTGCGTCAGCCGCCAAACGCCACCGTGCGCAGCGAAGACGAAGCAATTCGTGCCGCCAGCAAGATCGGTTACCCGTTGGTCGTACGCCCATCCTATGTGCTGGGTGGCCGCGCGATGGAAATCGTTTACGAAGAAGAAGAGCTCAAGCGCTACCTGCGTGATGCGGTGAAAGTGTCCAACGACAGCCCGGTGCTGCTCGACCACTTCCTCAACTGCGCCATTGAAATGGATGTGGATGCGGTCTGCGACGGCAAAGACGTCGTCATTGGCGCGATCATGCAGCACATCGAACAGGCTGGCGTTCACTCCGGTGACTCGGCGTGCTCGCTGCCGCCGTACTCGCTGCCTGCGCACATCCAGGACGAGATGCGCGAACAGGTCAAGAAAATGGCCCTGGAGCTGGGCGTTGTCGGCCTGATGAACGTACAGTTGGCGCTGCAAGGCGAAGACATTTACGTCATCGAAGTCAACCCGCGTGCCTCCCGCACCGTACCGTTCGTGTCGAAGTGCATCGGTGTCTCCCTGGCGATGATCGCTGCCCGCGTGATGGCTGGTAAGACCCTGAAAGAAATCGGCTTCACCAAAGAAATCATCCCGAACTTCTACAGCGTGAAAGAGGCGGTCTTCCCGTTCGCCAAATTCCCTGGCGTTGACCCGATCCTCGGCCCAGAAATGAAGTCGACCGGTGAAGTGATGGGCGTCGGCGACACCTTCGGTGAAGCATTCGCCAAAGCCCAGATGGGCGCGAGCGAAGTGCTGCCGACCGGCGGTACTGCGTTCATCAGCGTACGTGACGACGACAAGCCACTGGTTGCAGGCGTGGCCCGTGATCTGATCAACTTGGGTTTCGAAGTGGTTGCCACTGCCGGTACTGCCAAGCTGATCGAAGCCGCAGGTCTGAAAGTGCGCCGTGTGAACAAGGTGACCGAGGGTCGTCCGCACGTGGTCGACATGATCAAGAATGACGAAGTCACGCTGATCATCAACACCACCGAAGGTCGTCAGTCGATCGCTGATTCGTACTCCATTCGTCGTAATGCCCTGCAGCACAAGATCTACTGCACCACTACCATTGCTGCTGGCGAAGCTATCTGTGAAGCGCTGAAGTTCGGTCCGGAAAAGACCGTGCGCCGCTTGCAAGATCTACACGCAGGATTGAAGGCATGAGCATAACCAAATACCCAATGACTGTTCAGGGCGCCAAAGCCCTGGAAGAAGAACACACTCACCTGACCAAGGTCGTCCGTCCGAAGCTCAGCCAGGACATCGGCACGGCTCGCGAGCTGGGTGACTTGAAGGAAAACGCTGAATACCATGCCGCGCGCGAACAGCAAGGCATGGTCGAGGCGCGGATTCGTGACATCGAGGGCCGGATTCAGAATCAGGTCATCATTGATGTCACGTCGATCCCGCACACTGGCAAAGTGATTTTCGGTACGACCGTGGAAATCGCCAACGTCGAGACGGATGAGCGCGTTACTTACCACATCGTGGGTGAGGACGAGGCTGACTTCAAACTCGGCAAGATTTCCGTCGGTTCGCCACTGGCCCGCGCCTTGATTGCCAAGGAAGAGGGTGATGTGGTGGCGGTTAAAACGCCTGGTGGCGTGATCGAGTACGAGATTGTCGAAGTCCGTCACATCTGAAAAAGGGCGCCCGCTGCACGCGGGCGCCATGCTTTGGCAACTGGCCCAGATGTTATGGGTCGGCGGTCTATGGCTTATTCATCTCGGTTTGCAGCCGGCACTGGGCAAAATTGGCCTGGCGCCGCTGCTGATCGATGAAGTAGCCGCTGCATTTGAAGTGCTGGTAGTGGGATTTGCCGCCGCTTGCGTGATATTTCAGGCTTTGGTGCTGATACAGGCCGAAGGCCTTGCCAGTCTATGGCGGGATTTTCGCGGGCAGGTGCTGCTGATGGCGTTGTACGCGTGCGCGATGTTTGTCGCGGGGCGTGTCGGCTGGCCGGAGGCGCAGCGCTGGCAGGAATTCAGTTTTCTGATTCTGGGCTTTTCCGGTTTGATACTGGTAATGCAACCGGTGCCGGGGTGGAGTGTCAGGGTGCGCGAAGCACACCCTTGACCCCTGTCATCACTTGAAGCGATGAACGTTCGACAGTTGCTTGTTGGCGCTGAAGTTCTTGCGATACACCAGTGCCATCTTGCCGATGACCTGTACCAGATCCGCTTTGCCGACCTTGCACAGCTCTGCGATTTGCGCCAGGCGCGCTTCGCGATCAAGGATGGTGAGCTTGATCTTGATCAGCTCGTGATCCGCCAATGCACGTTCAAATTCGGCTAACACACCTTCAGTCAAACCATTGTCGGCTACCGTCAAAACGGGTTTCAGATGGTGGCCAATGGATTTGTACTGTTTCTTCTGCTCTTGAGTGAGCGGCATAATCTGACCCTTTCGTCTGGATTCTGTAAAATGGCGGCCATTTTACCCGAGGGCTCGTGGATCCGCCCAATTAATCACGACCCTAATTATCGAGGTGCCCAATGGCGCGTTCCAAGACAAGCCTTGGTTGGCTGAAAAGACATGTTAATGACCCGTATGTGAAGCAGGCCCAGAAGGATGGCTACCGCTCGCGTGCGAGTTACAAGCTTCTGGAAGTCCAGGAGAAGTACAAGCTGATCCGTCCCGGCATGAGCGTTGTCGACCTGGGCGCAGCACCTGGCGGCTGGTCGCAGGTCACCAGCCGGTTGATCGGCGGTCAGGGGCGTCTGATCGCCTCGGACATTCTGGAAATGGACAGCATTCCGGACGTGACCTTTATTCAGGGGGACTTTACCGAGGACGTGGTGCTCGCGCAGATCCTTGAGGCGGTAGGTAATTCGCAGGTGGACCTTGTGATTTCCGATATGGCCCCCAATATGAGTGGTACGCCCGAAGTGGACATGCCCAAAGCCATGTTTCTTTGTGAACTGGCGCTAGACTTGGCGGAGCGAATCCTCAAGCCGGGCGGTAATTTTGTAATCAAGATTTTTCAGGGTGAAGGGTTCGATACCTACCTGAAGGATGCTCGCAAGAAGTTCGACAAGATCCAGATGATCAAGCCGGACTCTTCTCGAGGCACCTCCCGCGAGCAATACATGCTGGCTTGGGGCTACCGCGGGCGTAGTGAGTAAAACGGAGTTTTTTTGGCGGGATGATAGGTTTTTCGTATTTCGCCCCGAGCGCATTAGCGAATATTGTGTAGAAAGTGTTTCACAAAGGGTTACAGACGGCGCCTGCCAGAGCCGTAGGTAATGTAGTAAGTTAGGCCGGTGAATATCATGCGAAGCGCGCGCCAGTAGCGGAGCTTGCTTCAGAGGGTAGTTAATTGAACGATATGGCAAAGAATCTGATCCTGTGGTTGATCATCGCGGCTGTCCTGGTGACAGTGATGAACAACTTCTCCAGCCCTAACGAGCCGCAGACCCTCAACTATTCCGACTTCATCCAGCAGGTCAAGGATGGCAAGGTCGAACGCGTAGCGGTTGATGGCTATGTGATTACCGGCAAACGCAACGATGGCGACAGCTTCAAGACCATTCGTCCGGCGATTCAGGACAATGGCCTGATCGGCGATCTGGTCGACAATCACGTTGTGGTTGAAGGCAAGCAGCCTGAACAGCAAAGCATCTGGACCCAGCTTCTGGTGGCCAGCTTCCCGATCTTGGTGATCATCGCGGTGTTCATGTTCTTCATGCGCCAGATGCAGGGCGGTGCCGGGGGCAAGGGCGGGCCGATGAGCTTCGGCAAGAGCAAGGCGCGCCTGCTCTCCGAAGATCAGGTAAAAACCACGTTGGCTGACGTTGCTGGTTGCGACGAAGCCAAGGAAGAAGTGGGCGAGCTGGTTGAATTCCTCCGTGATCCGGGCAAGTTCCAGCGCCTGGGCGGTCGTATTCCTCGCGGTGTGCTGATGGTCGGTCCTCCGGGTACCGGTAAAACCTTGCTGGCCAAGGCGATTGCCGGCGAAGCCAAAGTGCCGTTCTTCACCATTTCCGGTTCTGACTTCGTCGAGATGTTCGTCGGTGTCGGTGCCAGCCGTGTGCGTGACATGTTCGAGCAGGCGAAGAAACACGCGCCTTGCATCATCTTCATCGACGAAATCGACGCCGTCGGCCGCCATCGTGGCGCCGGCATGGGTGGCGGTCACGATGAGCGTGAGCAGACTCTCAACCAGTTGCTGGTTGAGATGGACGGCTTCGAAATGAACGACGGCATTATTGTTATCGCTGCAACCAACCGTCCTGACGTACTCGACCCTGCGCTGCTGCGTCCGGGCCGTTTCGACCGTCAGGTTGTGGTCGGTCTGCCGGATATCCGTGGTCGCGAGCAGATCCTCAAAGTACACATGCGCAAAGTGCCAATGGGTGACGACGTCGCTCCGGCCGTGATCGCACGTGGTACTCCGGGCTTCTCGGGTGCTGACCTGGCTAACCTGGTCAACGAAGCGTCGCTGTTCGCTGCACGTAGCGGCAAGCGCATCGTCGAGATGAAAGAATTCGAACTGGCCAAAGACAAGATCATGATGGGCGCCGAGCGCAAATCGATGGTCATGTCCGAGAAAGAAAAGCAGAACACTGCTTATCACGAAGCTGGCCACGCCATTGTGGGTCGCGTCGTGCCTGAGCATGATCCGGTTTACAAGGTGTCGATCATCCCGCGTGGTCGTGCGCTGGGTGTGACCATGTTCCTGCCGGAAGAAGATCGCTACAGCCTGTCCAAGCGCGCACTGATCAGTCAGATCTGCTCGCTGTACGGCGGCCGTATTGCAGAAGAAATGACACTGGGCTTCGACGGTGTTACCACCGGTGCTTCCAACGACATCATGCGTGCCAGCCAGATTGCACGGAACATGGTGACGAAATGGGGCCTGTCGGAAAAACTCGGTCCGCTGATGTACGCCGAAGAAGAGGGCGAAGTGTTCCTCGGTCGCGGCGGTGGTGGTCAGGCTGCCAGCTTCTCCGGTGAGACTGCCAAGCTGATTGACTCCGAAGTGCGCAGCATCATTGATCAATGCTACGGCACGGCCAAGCAGATCCTCACGGACAACCGTGACAAGCTCGATGCCATGGCTGACGCTCTGATGAAGTACGAAACGATCGATGCTGAACAGATCGACGACATCATGGCCGGTCGCACACCTCGCGAACCTCGCGACTGGTCGGGTGGCACGGGTACACCGCCGCCGCCTCCGGTTGTTCAGGATGAGCGTCCGGAAACACCGATTGGCGGTCCGGCTGCTGACGTTTAAGGTTTGAAATGACTTTTGCACAGTCCCTGACCCGGTTGCCTTGCGGCAACCGGGTTCTTGATTTGTCCCATACGCATGTCATGGGCATTCTCAATGTCACTCCCGATTCCTTTTCCGATGGCGGCCGATACAGCCAGCTCGACGCTGCCCTGCGCCACGCCGAAGCCATGGTCGCCGCTGGTGCGACGCTGATCGATGTTGGCGGCGAGTCGACCCGACCCGGTGCGCGTGCGGTTTCGCCGCTCGAAGAGCTTGAACGCGTCGCGCCAATCGTCGAGCTGATCAATCGCGAACTTGATGTGATTATCTCGGTTGATACCTCGACGCCTGCCGTGATGCGCGAAACGGCGCGGCTCGGTGCTGGTCTGATTAACGATGTCCGTTCATTGCAGCGTGATGGTGCACTGGATGCAGCAGCGGCGACCGGTTTGCCGGTGTGCCTGATGCATATGCTGGGTGAGCCTGGTGACATGCAGGACAATCCGCACTATCAGGATGTCACTCGGGAAGTCGGTGAGTTTCTCGCTGAGCGCATGACGCAATGTGCGGCTGCCGGTATTCCTGCCGAGCGAATCATTCTCGACCCGGGGTTTGGCTTCGCCAAAACCTTGCAGCACAATCTAAGCTTGTTCAAGCACATGGAAGCCCTGCATGCGTTGGGCCGGCCGCTGCTGGTGGGCGTTTCTCGTAAAAGCATGATCGGGCAGGCGCTGAATCGTCCTGTCGGTGAGCGGCTGCACGGCGGTTTGGCACTGGCGGCACTGGCGTCGCTGAAAGGTGCGCGTATATTGCGTGTCCATGATGTGGCGGAAACGGTAGACGTGGTGCGGATGCTCGCGGCCGTGGAATCAGCTGAATAAGAATGATGGAGCACTTATGAGCAAGAAATATTTTGGTACTGACGGCATTCGTGGTCGAGTCGGTGAATACCCGATTACTCCTGACTTCATGCTCAAGCTCGGCTGGGCTGCCGGCATGGCGTTCCGCAAGATGGGCGCCTGCAAAGTGCTGGTTGGCAAGGACACGCGGATTTCCGGCTACATGTTCGAATCGGCGCTTGAAGCCGGCCTGACCTCTGCGGGTGCCGATGTGATGCTGCTGGGCCCGATGCCGACGCCGGCCATCGCTTATCTGTCACGTACGTTCCAGGCCGAAGCAGGCATTGTGATCAGTGCCTCGCACAATCCGCACGACGATAACGGCATCAAGTTTTTCTCCGGCAAAGGCACCAAGCTGCCAGATGAGCTGGAGCTGATGATTGAAGAGTTGCTCGACACACCGATGACGGTGGTTGAGTCGAGCAAGATCGGCAAGGTGTCGCGTATCAACGACGCATCCGGTCGTTACATCGAATTCTGCAAAAGCAGTGTGCCGACCGGTACCAGCTTCTCCGGGCTGAAAATTGTTATCGACTGCGCCCACGGTGCGACCTACAAGGTAGCGCCTAGCGTGTTCCGTGAGCTGGGTGCTGAAGTGGTGGTGCTGTCGGCGCAACCTAATGGCTTGAACATCAACGACAACTGCGGCTCGACCCATATGGGCCAGTTGCAGGCGGCGGTGCTGGCTGAGCATGCTGATCTGGGTATTGCCTTCGATGGCGACGGTGATCGCGTGTTGATGGTCGATCACACCGGTGCCATCGTTGATGGTGACGAGTTGTTGTTCATCATCGCCCGTGACCTGCATGAGCGCGGCAAGCTGCAAGGCGGCGTGGTTGGTACCCTGATGAGCAACCTGGGTCTTGAGTTGGCGCTGGCGGAGCTTTCAATTCCGTTTATTCGTGCCAATGTCGGCGACCGCTATGTGATTGCTGAATTGCTCGAGCGCAATTGGCTGGTCGGTGGTGAAAATTCGGGGCACATCGTCTGCTTCAACCACACCACGACCGGTGATGCGATCATCGCGGCGTTGCAAGTGCTGATGGCGCTCAAGACCCGTAACGAGGGTCTGGCGCAAAGCCGTCAGGCGCTGCGCAAGTGCCCTCAAGTGCTGATCAACGTGCGTTTTGGCGGCGGCGACAATCCGCTGGAGCATCCTGCTGTCAAGGAAGCCAGTGCGCGTGTAACCCAGGCAATGGCGGGTCGTGGTCGTGTGCTTTTGCGCAAGTCCGGGACAGAGCCTCTGGTGCGCGTCATGGTCGAAGGCGAGGACGAAACGCAGGTTCGCAGCTACGCCGAAGAACTGGCAAAACTGGTAACTGAAGTTTCTGCCTGATTCGGCTTGCAAGGCATGATTGTGTTGGGTAACATCTGCGCCCACTTTGACCGACGAGGTACAGCATGCGTCGCCCTATGGTAGCTGGTAACTGGAAGATGCACGGTACCCGCGCCAGCGTCGCTGAGCTGATCAACGGCCTTCGTCATCTGGCCTTGCCAAGCGGTGTTGATGTCGCGGTATTCCCGCCTTGCTTGTATATCAACCAAGTGGTTGATGGCTTGAAAGGTAAATCGATTTCGGTCGGTGCGCAGAATTCTGCGGTGGAATCCATGCAAGGTGCATTGACCGGTGAAATTGCACCGAGTCAGTTGGTGGATGCAGGTTGTTCCCTTGTGCTTGTCGGGCACTCCGAACGCCGCCAGATAATGGGCGAGCGAGACGGGATGCTGAATCGCAAGTTCGCAGCGGCACAGGCATGTGGCTTGATTCCGGTGTTGTGTGTAGGGGAAACCCTCGAGCAGCGCGAAGCCGGGAAAACTCTTGAGGTTGTCGGGCGTCAGCTGGGCAGCATCATCGAGGAGCTGGGTGTTGGTGCTTTTGCAAAAGCAGTCATTGCTTACGAGCCTGTCTGGGCCATTGGCACCGGACTGACTGCAACGCCGCAACAGGCGCAGGATGTGCATAAAGCCATTCGCGAGCAGTTGGCGGCAGAGAATTCTGAAGTCGCACGAGGTGTGCGGCTTCTATACGGCGGCAGCGTGAAGGCGGCCAATGCGGTCGAACTGTTCGGCATGCCGGATATCGATGGGGGGCTCATTGGTGGAGCTTCCCTGAATGCAGATGAGTTCGGTGCGATCTGTCGCGCCGCGGGAAACTGAAAAAATGCTGGAAACAGTCGTAGTCGTTTTTCATATGCTGGGTGCATTGGGCGTAGTTGCTCTGGTTTTGCTGCAGCAGGGTAAGGGTGCGGACGCTGGCGCGTCTTTAGGAGCAGGTGCTTCAAATAATGTGTTCGGAAGCCAAGGTTCCTCTACCTTTCTTAGTAAGTTTACTGCTATACTTGCCGCCGGTTTCTTCATAACCAGCTTAGGGTTAGGTTACTTTGCTAAAGAGAAAGCTCATCAGCTGACTCAAGCAGGTTTGCCAAACCCGGCAGTGTTGGAAGTACCTAAGCAACAACAACCGGCTTCTGATGATGTCCCGGTGCTTCAAGAGCAAAAGTCGGCTACTCCAGCGACTGACGTACCTCCAGCTCAAGAGCAGAAGTAAGAAGGGTTTCAAACGTAGTTTTGCCGAGGTGGTGGAATTGGTAG
>NZ_JBIUVN010000045.1:11750-13674 GCF_044742965.1 Pseudomonas sp. NPDC087804
GACCTTCGGGTTTAACCCGAAGGTCGTCGGTTCAAATCCGGCCCCCGCAACCAGTTTAAGGAGCCCCTTTTCAGGGGCTTTTTGTTAGCTGGACACTTTCAACGCCGCTGTTCGACGGCGTTTCAAGGATGGGCGTTTCGCCCATTTTTTTATTTTGCAAAGCATGCACATATCATGCACTAGGGGGTTCAGGTGTCGAGCAAGCTAGAAGAGTTGCAGGCCTTGCTGGCCCCGGTGGTCGTGGCCCTGGGCTATGAATGCTGGGGTATCGAGTTTTCGGCTCAGGGTCGTCACTCGATGTTGCGCGTTTATATCGATAAAGAGGGTGGCGTGCTGGTGGACGATTGCGCCATTGTCAGCCGTCAGATCAGTGGTGTGCTGGATGTTGAAGATCCAATCACCGTTGAATACACCCTTGAAGTTTCCTCGCCTGGCATGGAGCGCCCACTGTTCACTATTGAGCAGTTCGCCCAGTTTGTCGGTGAACAAGTGAAGATCAAGCTGCGCTCGCCTTTTGAAGGTCGACGCAACTTTCAGGGCCTTCTGCGCGGTGTAGAAGAACAGGATGTCGTGGTGCAGGTAGACGACCATGAATTCCTGTTGCCGATCGATATGATCGACAAGGCCAACATTATTCCCAGTTTTGACTGAGACGCGGATCCCGCGGATCCAATGGCTTGCGAAAGGCGAGGCGTACGATGAGCAAAGAAGTACTGCTGGTTGTTGAGTCGGTATCCAATGAAAAGGGCGTACCGGCAAGCGTAATTTTTGAAGCGCTGGAGCTGGCTTTGGCCACTGCTACCAAAAAGCGTTTTGAAGACGAAGTTGACCTGCGTGTGGAAATTAACCGCCACACCGGGGCATACGAAACTTTCCGTCGCTGGACGGTCGTCGAAGAGAATGATCTCGACGATCCGGCCATCGAAACCTGGCCGAGCAAGGTTGCTGAAACGCATCCGGGTGCCAACGTTGGCGACGTCGTCGAAGAAAAGATCGAATCCATCGAGTTCGGCCGCATTGCTGCACAGACTGCCAAGCAAGTCATCGTGCAGAAAGTGCGTGAAGCCGAGCGCGCTCAAGTGGTTGACGCTTATCGCGAGCGCCTGGGAGAAATCATCTCCGGCACCGTGAAGAAAGTCACCCGCGACAACGTGATCGTCGATCTGGGTAACAACGCTGAAGCGTTGCTGGCCCGTGAAGACATCATTTCTCGCGAAACCTTCCGTGTCGGCGTGCGTCTGCGTGCGCTGCTCAAGGAAATCCGCACCGAGAACCGCGGCCCGCAGCTGATCCTGTCGCGTACCGCGCCGGAAATGCTGATCGAGTTGTTCCGCATCGAAGTGCCGGAAATTGCTGAAGGCCTGATCGAAGTGATGGCAGCGTCCCGTGATCCGGGTTCGCGCGCCAAGATCGCCGTCCGCTCCAAGGACAAACGCATTGACCCACAAGGTGCTTGCATCGGTATGCGCGGTTCGCGCGTCCAGGCAGTGTCGGGTGAGTTGGGCGGTGAGCGTGTTGATATCGTTCTTTGGGACGACAACCCGGCTCAGTTCGTGATCAACGCCATGTCCCCGGCTGAGGTTGCGGCAATTATCGTTGACGAAGATGCCCACGCAATGGACATCGCCGTTGGCGCAGACAATCTGGCTCAGGCCATCGGTCGCGGTGGTCAGAACGTGCGTCTGGCTAGCCAGTTGACTGGCTGGACCCTGAACGTGATGACCGAATCGGACATCCAGGCTAAGCAGCAAGCAGAAACCGGCGACATCCTGCGCAACTTCATCGACGAGCTGGAAGTCGACGAAGACCTGGCACAGGTGCTGGTAGATGAAGGCTTCACCAGCCTGGAAGAGATTGCCTACGTACCGGTGGAAGAAATGCTCAACATCGACGGCTTTGACGAAGATACCGTCAACGTGCTTCG
>NZ_JBIUVN010000046.1:0-13488 GCF_044742965.1 Pseudomonas sp. NPDC087804
AAACGTCTGCTGCTAACTGCGGTTCTCACCGTATTGATGATCGCCGAAGTTCACGCCGAGTCCTTCACTATCTCTGATATTCGCGTCAATGGCCTCCAGCGGGTCTCCGCGGGTAGTGTCTTTGGTGCCTTGCCGTTGAACGTCGGCGAGCAGGCGGATGATCGTCGCCTGGTGGAATCCACTCGTGCGTTGTTCAAAACCGGTTTCTTTCAAGATATCCAGCTGGGCCGCGAAGGCAACGTACTGGTAATCACGGTCGTTGAACGTCCGTCGGTCGCCAGTATCGAGATCGAAGGCAACAAGGCGATCTCCACCGAAGACTTGATGAAAGGCCTCAAACAGTCCGGTCTGTCCGAAGGCGAGATCTTCCAGCGTGCCACCCTCGAAGGTGTGCGTAACGAACTGCAGCGTCAGTACGTTGCTCAGGGTCGCTACTCGGCCACCGTTGATACCGAAGTGGTTTCGCAGCCACGTAACCGTGTTGGTCTGAAAGTGAAGATCAACGAAGGTACCGTTGCGGCCATTCAGCACATCAACGTCGTTGGCAACACGGTTTTCCCTGAGGAAGACCTGACCGACCTGTTCGAGCTGAAAACCACCAACTGGCTGTCGTTCTTCAAGAACGATGACAAGTACGCCCGTGAAAAGCTTTCCGGTGACCTGGAGCGTCTGCGCTCCTACTACCTGGACCGCGGCTATATCAACATGGATATCGCTTCAACCCAGGTGTCCATCACCCCGGACAAGAAACACGTCTACATCACCGTTAACGTCACCGAAGGCGAGAAGTACACCGTTCGTGACGTCAAACTCAGCGGTGACCTGAAAGTCCCTGAAGACCAGGTCAAATCGCTGTTGCTGGTGCAGAAAGGCCAGGTGTTCTCGCGCAAGCTGATGACCACCACCTCTGAACTGATCACCCGTCGTCTGGGTAACGAGGGTTACACCTTCGCCAACGTCAACGGTGTTCCGCAGCCACACGATGACGACCACACTGTCGACATCCTGTTTGCTGTCGATCCGGGCAAGCGTGCTTACGTCAACCGTATCAACTTCCGTGGCAACACCAAGTCGGAAGACGAAGTGCTGCGTCGTGAAATGCGTCAGATGGAAGGCGGCTGGGCTTCGACCTACCTGATCGACCAGTCCAAGACCCGTCTTGAGCGTCTGGGCTTCTTTAAAGAAGTCAACGTTGAAACCCCGGCTGTGCCAGGTGTCGACGACCAGGTTGACGTGAACTATAGCGTTGAAGAGCAGGCTTCCGGTTCGATCACCGCCAGCGTCGGTTTCGCCCAGAGCGCCGGTCTGATCCTCGGTGGTTCGATCACCCAGAACAACTTCCTCGGTACCGGTAACCGCGTCAGCGTCGGCCTGACCCGAAGCGAATACCAGAGCCGCTACAACTTCGGCTACGTTGACCCGTACTGGACCGCCGATGGCGTGAGCCTGGGTTACAACGCGTTCTATCGCACCACTGACTACGATGACCTCGATGTCGACGTTGCAAGCTATGCGGTAGACAGCCTGGGTGCTGGCGTAAACGTCGGCTACCCGATCAGCGAGACTTCGCGTCTGACCTTCGGTCTGTCCGTTCAACAGGATGAGATCAAAACCGGTACCTACACAGTTGACGAGATTTTTGACTTCGTTAACAAGGAAGGCGACAAGTACCTGAACTTCAAGGCGTCGGCCGGCTGGTCTGAATCGACCCTGAACAAAGGCGTACTGCCGACCCGTGGTCGTTCGCAGAGCCTGACGCTGGAATCGACGATTCCGGGCAGCGACCTGTCGTTCTTCAAGCTTGATTACCGTGGTCAGCTGTTCCAGCCGATCACTGAAAACTACACCCTGCGTCTGCACACCGAATTGGGTTATGGCGACGGTTACGGTTCGACTGACGGCTTGCCGTTCTATGAAAACTACTATGCTGGTGGTTTTAACTCGGTTCGTGGCTTCAAGGACAGCACTCTGGGTCCTCGCAGCACACCAAGCACGGGTAAAAACGGTACTCTGCCCGATCCGGATCAGGATCCACTGCCGTTCGGTGGCAACGTTCTGATTCAGGGCGGTGTTGAAGTATTGTTCCCGCTGCCTTTCGTCAAAGATCAACGCTCCCTGCGTACGTCGGTATTCTGGGATGTGGGTAACGTGTTTGATTCGCAGTGCAAGGACACCACGAACACTGATGGTTCGAAGTCCAACACGCAGTGCAACGACATCAGTCTGAGCAACATGGCGAGTTCCGTTGGTGTAGGCGTGACCTGGGTCACCGCACTGGGTCCTCTGAGCTTCGCGTTGGCCATGCCGATCAAGAAACCGGATGACGCTGAAACTCAAGTGTTCCAATTCTCCCTCGGCCAGACGTTCTAAGCGTCTGACCCAAGATAACGACAATGGATTTTGTAGGAGTGCATCGTGCGTAAGTTGACTCAATTGGTTCTCCTGGCCTCCGTACTGGTGGCAGGCCCGGCTTTCGCCGACATGAAAATCGCTGTTCTGAACTATCAGATGGCTTTGCTGGAATCGGACGCGGCCAAGAAGTACGCCGTTGATGCCGAGAAAAAGTTCGGTCCGCAACTGACCAAACTGAAGACTCTGGAAAGCAGCGCCAAAGGCATTCAGGATCGTCTGATGGCCGGTGGCGACAAAATGCAGCAGGGTGAGCGCGAGCGTCTGGAGCTTGAATTCAAGCAAAAGGCCCGTGACTTCCAGTTCCAGTCCAAAGAACTGAACGAAGCCAAAGCTGTTGCTGACCGCGAAATGCTCAAGCAACTGAAGCCGAAGCTGGATGGCGCAGTGGAAGAAGTCATCAAGAAAGGTGGTTTTGACCTGGTGTTCGAGCGTGGCGCAGTGATCGATGTCAAACCTCAGTACGACATCACGCGCCAGGTTATCGAGCGCATGAATCAGCTGAAGTAACCCATGACCGTGACCATCAAACTCGGCCAGTTGGCCGAGTTCCTCGGCGCCACCCTGCGTGGCGACCCGGAGAAGCAAATTACTGGGCTAGCCACTTTGCAAGAGGCTGGCCCAGCTCAGTTGAGCTTTCTGGCAAACCCTCAATACCGCAAATTCCTGGCAGGTTCGCAGGCGGCAGCGCTATTGCTCAAAGAAGCTGATGCTGAAGGCTTTGCCGGAAATGCGCTGGTGGTGCCGGATCCTTATCTGGCCTACGCACGTATCTCGCACTTGTTCGATCCCAAACCAAAAGCTGCGGCGGGTATCCACCCGTCGGCAGTGATTGCGGACGACGCGGTGGTTGATCCAACCGCCAGCATCGGCCCGTTTGTAGTGATCGAAGCCGGTGCGCGTATCGCTGCTCAAGTGACCTTGGGCGCCCACTGCTTTATCGGTGCGCGCAGTGAAATTGGTGAAGGCGGCTGGCTCGCGCCCCGCGTGACCCTGTATCACGACGTGCGCATCGGCAAACGTGTGGTGATTCAGTCCGGTGCTGTGCTCGGTGGTGAGGGCTTCGGCTTTGCCAACGAGAAGGGTATCTGGCAGAAAATCGCCCAGATCGGTGGCGTGACCATCGGCGACGACGTAGAGATTGGCGTGAATACCGCTATCGACCGTGGCGCATTGGCCGATACCGTGATCGGCAATGGCGTGAAACTCGATAACCAGATTCAGATCGCGCACAACGTTCAGGTCGGTGATCACACTGCCATGGCCGCGTGTGTCGGGATCTCCGGCAGCACCAAGATCGGCAAGCATTGCATGCTCGCTGGCGGTGTCGGTCTGGTTGGGCACATTGATATTTGCGACAACGTTTTCCTCACCGGGATGACCATGGTGACCCACTCGATTACCGAGCCAGGCGCCTACTCATCCGGTACAGCCATGCAACCGGCGGCCGAATGGCGCAAAAGCGCGGCCCGTATTCGTCAGCTCGATGACATCGCGCGACGTTTGAAACAGCTGGAAAAGCGCGTAGGGGAAGTGACCCCTGACGGCAATGCTTCATCAGATGGCTGATACCATTTCCATATCAAGTGTGCACAGCCTCTAGACTGCCTCCTTGATTTGCTAGAGGAGTGCGCGTCAGTCGCGCTCCCAATCTTTACATAGGCTTCCCCCCGAAATGATGGACATCAACGAGATTCGCGAATACCTGCCTCACCGTTACCCGTTCCTGCTGGTGGATCGGGTGGTGGAACTGGACACTGAAGGCAAGCGCATTCGCGCCTACAAGAATGTCAGCATCAATGAACCGTTCTTCAATGGTCACTTCCCTGCGCATCCAATCATGCCGGGTGTATTGATCATCGAAGCGATGGCTCAGGCTGCCGGGATCCTCGGTTTCAAAATGCTTGATGTGAAGCCTGCCGACGGCACGCTTTACTACTTCGTCGGTTCCGACAAGCTGCGCTTCCGCCAGCCTGTATTGCCGGGCGACCAGTTGATCCTTGAAGCCAAGTTCCTCAGCTGCAAGCGTCAGATCTGGAAATTCGAATGCCAGGCTTCGGTCGACGGCAAGCCGGTCTGCTCGGCTGAAATCATCTGCGCGGAACGCAAGCTATGAGTTTGATTGACCCTCGCGCAATCATCGATCCGTCGGCCGTTCTGGCTGACGGTGTCGAGGTCGGCCCGTGGTCGATCGTCGGCGCCGGTGTGGAAATCGGCGAGGGTACCGTGATCGGGCCCCATGTAATTCTTAAAGGCCCGACCCGCATCGGTAAGCACAATCGCATCTACCAGTTTTCTTCGGTAGGCGAGGACACGCCCGATCTGAAATACAAAGGTGAAGAAACCCGTCTGGTGATTGGTGACCATAACGTCATCCGCGAAGGCGTGACCATTCACCGTGGCACCGTTCAGGATCGTTCGGAAACGACGCTGGGCGACCACAACCTGATCATGGCCTATGCCCACATCGGTCACGACAGTGTCATCGGCAACAACTGCATTCTGGTCAACAACACCGCGTTGGCTGGCCATGTACACGTTGATGACTGGGCGATCCTCTCCGGTTTCACCCTCGTTCATCAGTATTGCCACATCGGCGCCCACAGCTTTTCCGGCATGGGCACGGCGATCGGCAAGGACGTTCCGGCGTTCGTGACGGTATTCGGCAACCCGGCGGAAGCACGCAGCATGAACTTCGAGGGCATGCGCCGTCGGGGTTTCAGCGAAGATGCGATCCACACCCTGCGTCGCGCCTACAAAACCGTCTACCGCCAAGGCCTGACGGTCGAGCAGGCACTGGCTGAGCTGGCTGAACCGGCGGCGCAGTTCCCGGAAGTTGCGATTTTCCGCGACTCGATCCAGTCGTCGACTCGCGGCATCACTCGCTGATCATGGCTAATCTGCGTATTGCGCTGGTGGCGGGTGAGGCTTCCGGCGACATTCTCGGCGCCGGTCTGATGCGCGCCCTCAAGGCGCAGCATCCGGCGGTCGAGTTCATCGGTGTGGGTGGCCCGTTGATGCAGGCCGAAGGCCTGACTTCCTACTTTCCCATGGAACGCTTGTCGGTCATGGGCCTGGTAGAAGTGCTCGGGCGTCTGCGTGAGTTGCTCAAGCGCCGCAAGGAGCTGATCGCCACGCTGATCGCCGAGAAACCGGATGTGTTCATCGGCATCGATGCCCCGGATTTCAACCTCAATATCGAACTGAAGCTGCGTCAGGCCGGGATCAAAACCGTGCATTACGTCAGCCCGTCGGTGTGGGCATGGCGGCAGAAGCGCGTGTTGAAGATTCGCGAAGGCTGCGATTTGATGCTCACGTTGTTGCCGTTCGAAGCGAAATTCTACGAAGAGAAGGGCGTGCCGGTGCGGTTCGTCGGTCACACGCTGGCCGATGCCATTCCGTTGGAGGCTGATCGTGCCGCCGCGCGTGCCGAGTTGGGCCTGCCCGACGGCCCGCTGGTGGCGTTGATGCCCGGCAGCCGTGGCGGCGAAGTGTCGCGACTCGGCGCGTTGTTCCTCGATACCGCCGAGCGCCTGCGCGGCATGCGCCCGGGCGTGCGTTTCGTCATTCCTTGCGCCAACGCCGAGCGCCGCGCGCAGCTCGAAGAGTTGCTCGCCGGCCGCGATCTGCCGGTGACCTTGCTCGACGGCAAATCCCATCTGGCCTTGGCCGCGTGCAACGCCGTGTTGATCGCTTCCGGTACCGCGACCCTGGAAGCGCTGCTGTACAAGCGGCCGATGGTGGTCGCCTATCGCTTGGCACCGCTGACGTTCTGGATTCTCAAGCGCATGGTCAAGAGCCCTTACGTGTCCTTGCCGAACCTGCTCGCCCAGCGTCTGCTGGTGCCAGAATTGTTGCAGGATGATGCGACGGTTGAAGCACTGGCCCAGACCTTGTCGCCGCTGATCGAGGGCGGTGAGGAGCAGACGCGCGGTTTCGACGAGATCCACCGCACCCTGCGCCGGGATGCCTCCAATCAGGCGGCGGACGCCGTCCTTAACCTGATCGGTCAAAAACAATGAGCAAGACAAGCATGCAGATGGGCCTGGATTTCACCCTGGTCGCCGAAGTCGAAGAATTGGTGGCCGGTGTCGATGAAGTCGGTCGCGGCCCGTTGTGCGGTGCAGTGGTGACGGCGGCGGTGATCCTCGATCCGAACCGGCCGATCCTCGGTCTCAACGATTCGAAGAAACTCACCGAAGCCAAGCGCGAAAAGCTCTACGACGAGATCATCGAGAAGTCGCTGAGCTGGTGCATTGCCCGCGCCGAAGTCGAAGAAATCGACGAACTGAACATCCTTCACGCGACCATGCTCGCCATGCAGCGCGCGGTCGCCGGCCTGCATATTCAGCCGAAACTGGCGATGATCGACGGCAACCGCTGCCCACACTTGCCGATGCGCGCTGAAGCGGTGGTGCAGGGCGACGGTAAGGTGCCGGCCATTGCTGCCGCGTCGATTCTGGCCAAGGTCAGTCGTGACCGTGAAATGGCTGCGTTTGAATTGATCTACCCGGGTTACGGCATCGGCGGCCATAAAGGCTACCCGACGCCCGTTCATCTGGAAGCATTGGTTCGTCTGGGCCCGACGCCGATTCACCGGCGCTCGTTCGCCCCGGTGCGTCTGGCTTACGAAGCGCTGGAAGGCCTGACGCAGGTTTAGTCGCAAGGCTGATGTTTTGTTCGAGGCCCGGTACAATCCGGGCCTTGTTGTCTCTATGTAACTGGACAGGATCACTATGCCGGCTTCATTCGTTCATCTACGCCTGCACACTGAATACTCGCTGGTCGACGGGCTGGTGCGGATCAAGCCGCTGGTCAAGGCGCTGACCGCCATGAACATGCCGGCGGTCGCGGTCACCGACCAGAACAACATGTGTTCCCTGGTCAAATTCTATAAAAACACCATGGGCGCCGGCATCAAGCCGATCTGCGGCGCCGACCTGTGGCTGTCGAACAAAGATCCGGACGCTCCGCTGAGCCGGCTCAGCCTGTTGGTGATGAACGCCAAGGGCTATCGCAACCTCACCGAGTTGATCTCGCGCGGCTTCATTGAAGGCCAGCGCAACGGCATGATCATCATCGAGCGTGAGTGGGTCGCTGAAGCCAACGAAGGCCTGATCATGTTGTCCGCCGCCAAAGAAGGCGAGATCGGCATGGCCCTGATCAGTGGCAACCCGGCTGAAGCCGAGGCACTGACGCGCGAATGGATGGCGGTGTTCCCGGATCGCTTCTATCTGGAAATCCAGCGCACCAACCGTCCCAACGATGAAGAACAACTGCACGGCGCCGTGGCGCTGGCCGACAAACTCGGCGCGCCGCTGGTGGCGAGCAACGATGTGCGCTTCATCAAGCAGGAAGACTTCGCCGCCCACGAAACCCGCGTCTGCATCGGTGAGGGCCGCGCCCTCGATGATCCGCGCCGTTCGAAGAACTACAGCGATCAGCAATACCTGAAAAGCGCCGAGGAGATGATCGAGCTGTTCAGCGATATTCCCGACGCGATTGAAAACACCGTCGAGATCGCCAAGCGCTGCAACATCGACGTGAAACTGGGCACGCACTTCCTGCCCAACTTCCCGATCCCCGATGGCATGACCATCGACGAATATTTCCGCAAAGTCTCCTTCGACGGTCTCGAAGAGCGCTTGGCGGTGTTGCTGCCAAAAGACACCACCGAAGACTACGAAGCCAAGCGTCAGGTCTATGTTGATCGCTTGAATTTCGAGCTGGATATCATCATCCAGATGGGCTTCCCCGGTTACTTCCTGATCGTTATGGACTTTATCCAGTGGGCCAAGAGCAACGGCGTGCCGGTAGGCCCTGGCCGTGGATCGGGTGCCGGTTCGCTGGTGGCCTACGTGCAGAAGATCACCGACCTCGACCCGCTGGAATACGATCTGCTGTTCGAACGTTTCCTTAACCCGGAACGGGTATCGATGCCCGACTTCGACGTCGACTTCTGCATGGACGGTCGTGACCGCGTGATCGATTACGTGGCCGAGAAGTACGGGCGCAACGCGGTAAGCCAGATCATCACTTTCGGTTCCATGGCCGCCAAGGCTGTGGTGCGCGACGTGGCGCGGGTGCAGGGCAAGTCTTACGGTCTGGCGGATCGTCTGTCGAAGATGATTCCGTTCGAAGTCGGCATGACCCTGGAAAAAGCCTACGAGCAGGAAGAAATCCTCCGTGACTTCATCAAGGTCGATGAAGAGGCCGCCGAAATCTGGGAGATGGCGCGCAAGCTCGAAGGCGTGGTGCGTAACGTCGGTAAACACGCCGGTGGTGTGGTTATCGCCCCGACCAAACTGACCGACTTCTCGCCGATTTATTGCGACGAGGCTGGCGACGGTCTGGTAACCCAGTTCGACAAGGACGACGTTGAAGCCGCCGGTCTGGTGAAGTTCGACTTCCTCGGTCTGCGGACGCTGACGGTCATCGACTGGGCGCTGAAGACCATCAACCGCGACCGCGCCAAGGTCGACGAGCCGCCGCTGGACATCGCGTTCATTCCGCTCGACGACAAGCCGACTTACACGCTGTTGCAAAAAGCTGAAACCACCGCGGTGTTCCAGCTTGAGTCGCGAGGCATGAAAGAGCTGATCAAAAAGCTCAAGCCCGACTGTCTGGAAGACTTGATCGCACTGGTGGCCCTGTTCCGTCCGGGCCCGTTGCAGTCCGGCATGGTTGATGACTTTATCAACCGTAAGCACGGTCGCGCCGAGCTGGCGTATCCGCACTCCGACTATCAATACGAAGGCCTCAAGCCGGTATTGGCGCCGACGTACGGCATCATCCTGTATCAAGAACAGGTGATGCAGATTGCCCAGGTCATGGCCGGTTACACCCTCGGCGGTGCGGACATGCTCCGTCGGGCGATGGGTAAGAAAAAGCCCGAAGAAATGGCCAAGCAGCGCGGCGGTTTTATTGAAGGTTGCAAGACCAACAATATCGAAGCCGACCTTGCCGGTAACATTTTCGACCTGGTGGAAAAATTCGCCGGTTACGGCTTCAACAAGTCTCACTCGGCTGCATACGGTCTGGTTTCGTACCAGACGGCCTGGCTGAAGACCCACTACCCGGCGCCGTTCATGGCCGCGGTACTGTCGGCGGACATGCACAACACCGACAAGGTCGTGACCTTGATCGAAGAAATTCGCACCATGAAGCTGCGTCTCGACGCGCCGGATGTGAATACTTCGGAATTCAAGTTCACGGTGAACGACGAAGGCCGCATCATTTATGGCCTCGGCGCGATCAAGGGTGTGGGCGAGGGTCCGGTCGAGGCGATCACTGAGGCGCGCGCGGACGGGCCGTTCAAGGATCTGTTCGATTTCTGCGCCCGCGTCGACCTCAAACGCATCAACAAGCGCACCCTCGACGGTTTGATCCGCAGCGGGGCGCTGGATCGTCTCGGCCCGTTCTTCCATGAAGAGCAAAAGGCTTATCAGGCCAACATCGACCGCAACCGTGCGGTGCTGCTGGCGGCGATGGAAGAAGCGATCAAATCCGCCGAGCAGACGGCGCGCACCCACGACAGCGGTCACGCCGACCTGTTTGGCGGCTTGTTCGTCGAGGAAGACGCCGACGTTTACGCGGTGCATCGCAAGGCCAAAGAGCTGACCCTCAAAGAACGCCTCAAGGGTGAAAAAGACACCCTGGGCCTGTACCTGACCGGTCACCCGATCGACGAATACGAAGGCGAGATCCGCCGTTTTGCCCGTCAGCGCATCATCGACTTGAAACCGGCCCGCGATACGCAGACCGTGGCCGGAATGATCATTGCCCTGCGGGTGATGAAGAACAAAAAGGGCGACAAGATGGGCTTCATCACCCTCGACGACCGTTCGGGGCGAATCGAGGCGTCGTTGTTTGCCGATGCGTTCCACTCCGCGCAGTCGCTATTGCAGACCGACGCGATGGTGGTGGTTGAAGGCGAGGTCAGCAACGATGACTTCTCCGGCGGCCTGCGCCTGCGGGTCAAGCGCGTGATGAGCATGGAAGATGCGCGTACCAACCTCGCCGAGAGCCTGCGCCTGAAGCTGCAAACCCAGGATCTGAAAGGCGATCAGCTACGCTGGTTGGGTGATTTGCTCAAGCGCCATCGCGGCGCGTGCCCGGTGACCATGGAGTACACCAGCCCCGATGCGAAGACCTTGCTGCAGTTTGGCGAGACGTGGCGAATCGACCCGGCGGATGCCTTGATTCAGGCTCTGCGTGACCAGTTCGGGCGAGACAACGTCTTCCTCCAATACCGTTGACCGGCGAGTGCCATCATTGCACTTGCCCGAAACCTGAATTTTTAATCTCGACCTCAGCGCGCCTCTCCCTTAAGGTAGGGCGCGAATAGACAACCGGCCGGCCCAAGCTTATTTGGGACTCGACCCAAGACGGACGCCTATGAACCCGAATTTTCTAGATTTCGAACAGCCGATCGCCGACCTGCAAGCCAAGATCGAAGAGTTGCGCTTGGTCGGTAATGACAATTCGCTGAATATCGGCGATGAGATCTCCCGCCTGCAGGACAAGAGCAAAACGCTGACCGAGGACATCTTCGGCAAGCTGACCAGCTGGCAGATCGCACGCCTGGCGCGTCACCCGAAACGCCCGTACACCCTCGATTACATCGAGCACATCTTCACCGAGTTCGACGAGCTGCACGGCGACCGTCACTTCTCTGACGACGCCGCCATCGTTGGCGGTATCGCCCGTCTGGAAGACCAGCCGGTGATGATCATCGGTCACCAGAAAGGCCGCGAAGTGCGCGAGAAGGTTCGCCGCAACTTCGGCATGCCGCGTCCGGAAGGCTACCGCAAGGCGTGCCGTCTGATGGAGATGGCCGAGCGTTTCAAAATGCCGATCCTGACCTTCATCGACACCCCGGGCGCTTACCCTGGGATCGACGCTGAAGAGCGCAACCAGAGTGAAGCGATCGCCTGGAACCTGCGTGTGATGTCGCGCCTGAAAACCCCGATCATCGCCACCGTTATCGGTGAAGGTGGTTCCGGCGGTGCTCTGGCGATTGGCGTCTGCGATCAGTTGAACATGCTGCAGTACTCGACCTACGCGGTGATCTCGCCGGAAGGTTGCGCATCGATTTTGTGGAAAACCGCCGAAAAAGCGCCGGATGCTGCTGAAGCGATGGGCATAACCGCTGAGCGTCTGAAAGGCCTGGGCATTGTCGACAAGGTGATTGGCGAGCCTCTGGGCGGCGCGCACCGTGATCCGGCGACTGCCGCTGCTTCGATTCGTGCCGAGCTGAGCTCGCAACTGGCGATGCTGAAGAAGTTCGATAACGAAGCGCTGTTGAAGCGCCGTTATGATCGACTGATGAGCTACGGCCTCTAAGTCGAACGCAGTACCCCTGTAGGAGCTGCCGAAGGCTGCGATCTTTCAAGATCAAAAGATCGCAGCCTTCGGCAGCTCCTACAGGATCCTTGAGAAGCGACCCTCTCTATGAATTCTTCGAAGAGTGATTTGCCTTCCCGGCTTCTGCTGAACCTTGAGCCCTGGCGCAATGCCGCTCATTGGCGTATCGCCTTCTCTGGTGGTCTCGACTCCACCGTCCTGCTGCATCTGCTGGCCTCTCTGGCAAAATCCGATTCCCTCCCGCCGCTAAGCGCTGTCCATATCCATCACGGCCTTCAGGCTGCGGCTGATGCGTGGCCGCAACATTGCCAAGCCGTTTGCGATGCGCTGGGTGTTTCGTTGCTGATCGAGCGGGTTGCGGTGCAACCGGGTGCGAGTCTGGAGCGAGCAGCACGGGATGCGCGTTACGCGGTGTTCAGTGCGCTGACGCAGACCAATGATCTGTTGCTGACCGGGCAGCATCGCGATGATCAGGCGGAGACGCTGTTATTTCGCCTGTTGCGCGGCGCCGGTGCGCGCGGATTGTCCGCGATGCCGGCGCAGCGGCCGGTGGGGCAGGGCACGCTGGTTCGGCCGCTGCTGGACATCTCCCGCGCCGAACTGGAAACGTACGCACAGGCTCATCAATTGACCTGGATCGAAGACCCGTCCAATCAGGATCGGCAATTCTCTCGCAACTATCTGCGCCATCAAGTCATGCCGCTGCTGACCGGGCGCTGGCCGCAAGCGCAGGCGAGCATGGCCCGCAGCGCCGCGCATCTGCGAGAGGCGCAGGGGCTGCTCGATGAACTGGCGCAGATCGATTTGGCACAAGCGAGCACCCCGCACGATTTCCAATGGCTGGGTTTGCCGTCGCTGGAACTGGCGCCACTCGCCGCCCTGTCCGCCGCGCGCCAACGCAACGCGATCAGTCATTGGCTCGAAGCCTTCACCCAACTGCCGGATAGCGACCATTGGTCGGGTTGGACGGATCTCTGCGAAGCGGCTTCCGATGCTTCGCCTATCTGGCGTCTGGCCAATGGCGAACTGCATCGCAGCGCCGGACGTGTGTGGTGGCTCAGCGGCCACTGGTTGCGCACGCCGATGATCGGCGCCGACTGGCAAGCGCCGTCGTCAACGCTACGCTTGGCCGATAACGGTCGCGTCATGTTCGACGGGCAAAATCCTTGCGGCCCGTTGCGTATCGCCTATCGTCAGGGCGGCGAAGTGATGCATTTGGCGGATCGCGGTCATCGCGATCTCAAGCGCCTGCTCAATGAGCGCGCGGTGCCGGGTTTTGTGCGTGGCAGATTGCCGCTGCTGTTTCGCGGTGACGAATTGCTCGCGGTGGCGAACCTGCCGGGGCTTGATGGCAATGGGCAGGACGGCTGGAAATTGCATTGGCAGCCAACAGGCGAAGATCTGGGTTTGAGCTGAAAGGAGCATTCCGGTAGACTACGCTCCCTTCTTGATACAACTTCTGTGGATTCGCCTGAATTGCAGGAGTTGCCGATTACCAAGCAGTCTTTGCTGGGCGATTCCAAAAAATGTGTAGCGAGCAACGTACCGGTGTTTCATCTGCCGGTCTGTCCCAACGCGGCGGTTTTTTTGAAAGGTGCACTGTGATTAATGCAGGTGATCGGGGGCTTCGGCCTTCCTTCGCTTCCCCCCGCGGCTCGGACCGCTTTAACCCAGACTTCTAGGGTTTTTGATGACGCGCTACATATTTGTCAC
>NZ_JBIUVN010000047.1:0-13277 GCF_044742965.1 Pseudomonas sp. NPDC087804
GTCCTGAAGGTTGCTACGTAACAGTTTGTAATCGAGCATGTCGGTTTCTCGTTATCAAAGTTTGGTCAAAGACAGGCCAGCCCACGTCGCGAGCAGCCCGCCGAATACGCTGAGTGCCGCGTAGCCCAGGGCCAGCGGCACTTGCCCGCTTTCCAGCAGGCGCACCGTATCCAGTGAAAAGGATGAAAAAGTCGTCAGGCCCCCGAGGAAGCCGACCATCAACCCGGCACGCACCTCGATCGGCACTTCCGGGCGTATCAAAAACAGGCCATACAACACGCCGATCAGCAGGCAGCCCACGATATTAACGGCCAGCGTCGCGGTATAGAAGTGCCGCGGCCAATTGGCGTTGATCCAATTGCCGGTGGCGAAGCGCAACAAAGTGCCAGCAACGCCGCCGGCAGACACCGCAATGATCAATGGAAGCACTATTTTCTCCGCTGCCGAGGACTTAAACGATCGAGTTGGGCGAGGTGGTTGAGCTTCTCGCCGATCTTCAACTCCAGGCCACGCGGCACCGGTTGGTAGAACGGGATCGGGTCGAGTTCGTCCGGAAAATAGTCTTCGCCGGCGGCATAAGCGTCCGGTTCATCGTGGGCGTAACGGTATTCGTCGCCGTAGCCCAACTGTTTCATCAGTTTGGTCGGCGCGTTGCGCAGATGCAGGGGTACTTCCAACGAACCGTGCTCGGCGGCGGCGCGCAGGGCAGTTTTGAAACCCATGTACACCGCGTTGCTTTTCGGCGCGCAGGCCAGATAGGTGATGGCTTGCGCCACGGCCAACTCGCCCTCCGGACTGCCGAGGCGCTCCTGCACTTCCCACGCGGCGAGGCACAGGCTCAGCGCGCGCGGGTCGGCATTGCCGATGTCTTCGCTGGCCATGCGCACCACGCGCCGGGCCAGGTACAGCGGATCGCAACCACCGTCGATCATCCGCGCGAACCAGTACAGCGCGCCGTCGGGGTTGGAACCGCGTACCGATTTGTGCAGCGCCGAGATCTGGTCGTAGAACGCTTCGCCGCCCTTGTCGAAGCGCCGACGCGTATCGCCGAGCAGACTCTGCAGCAGATCAATGCCCATCTCGCTGTTGTCGTCGGCCAGGTCGGAGGCGTTTTCCAGCAGATTAAGCAAACGCCGGCCATCGCCATCGGCGGCGGACAGCAGCATCTGGAAACCTTCGTCGCTGAGGGTCAGATTGCGCTTGCCCAGCCCGCGCTCTTCGGTGAGCGCGCGGTGCACCAGTTTGCGCAGCGCCGCTTCGTCGAGGCTTTTCAGCACGTAGACGCGGGCCCGCGACAACAAGGCGTTATTGAGTTCGAACGAAGGGTTTTCGGTGGTGGCGCCGATGAAGATCAGCGTGCCGTCTTCGACGTACGGCAGGAATGCGTCCTGCTGCGACTTGTTGAAACGGTGCACTTCATCGACGAACAGAATTGTGCGCTTGCCGTACTGACCGGCCTGCTGCTTGGCGATTTCAACCGCCTGACGAATCTCTTTGACCCCGGCGAGTACTGCTGAAACGGTTTCGAAGTGCGCGTCCGAGACTTCCGCGAGCAACCGCGCCAAGGTCGTTTTACCCACGCCCGGCGGACCCCAGAAAATCATCGAATGCAGGGCACCCTGCTCCAGCGCCTCACGCAGAGGCTTGCCGCGAGCGAGCACGTGCTCCTGACCGACGTACTCATCCAGATTGGTCGCACGCAAACGCGCGGCCAGTGGCTGGGCAATCGGTGCACTGCGAAACAGATCCATCACGTAGCGTTGAAACCTCGAGTTTTCTGAAATCTGTTGGCGAACCCTGTGGTGAGGGGATTTATCCCCGACCGGCTGCGCAGCAGTCGTGACACCATTCAACGCGGTATGTCTGAAACAACCGGGTTGCAGGTTCTGGGGCTGCTTCGCAGCCCATCGGGGATAAATCCCCTCGCCACAAAAGCTCCTCCACAGAGCCTGTGCATTATTCCTGGATCACGTCCGCACCCTTGGGGATGTCGAACTTGAACTTGGAGGCCGGTACCGGCTCGTTGGCCTTCACCCCGGTGAACAGGATGTTGGTGCGTTGGCCGACGCTGTCGATCAGTTGCATGTCATTAAGCAAACCGTTGCGGAACGACAGGCGCAGGTTGTCGAACAGGGTGTCTTTGGTTTTCGGCTTCAGCGTGAAGTCGATCACGCCGCCCGCTTCTTTCGCGGTGATGTCGAAGCTCTGGCTGATCTTCGACACGTCACCGGACAGCAACAGCGCCGGGGTCTGGGTCAGACGCTCGTCGAGTTTCTTGATGGTCGCCTGTTCCAGATCCGGATCCCACAGGGTGACTTTCTTGCCGTCGGAGACCATGGTCTGCTCGGCCGGCGCGTTGGTGTGCCAGTAGAACAGGCCCGGGCGCTGCAGGGTCATGTTGCCGGTGGTTTCCTGCAACTGGGTGCCGCCGCCGTCGAGAGTCAGCTGCGAGAAGTTGGCGGTCAGGGTTTTCGATGTTTCCAGCAATTGGGTCAGACGCGCCACGTCCTTCTCATCGGCGTGAGCCGTGAGGGTGGTCAACGCCAGTACTGGCAACAGCATGCGGATAAGACGCATGGGAGTCCTCTTGAATACTTGTTGGGAGAGCGGCGGAACATCATTGTCCCGCCTCTTGCTTCTGGCTTCAGTCGCGAACCGGGCCCGGGGCCAGGACTTCACGCGAACCGTTGGTGTTCATTGAGGTGACGACCCCGGCCATTTCCATGGTTTCGATCATCCGGGCGGCGCGGTTGTAGCCGATCTTCAGCTTGCGCTGCACAGCAGAAATCGAGGCGCGACGGCTTTCGAGGACGAATTGCACGGCTTCGTCGTACAGCGCGTCAGCTTCCGGATCATCGCCATCGCCGCCACCGCTGCTGCCTTCAAAGCCGCTGCCCGCCTCTTCGACACCGTTGAGGATGTCGTCGTTGTATTCAGGAGCGCCGCGCAGTTTCCACGCTTCCACCACACGGTGAACTTCTTCGTCGGAGACGAACGCGCCGTGAACCCGGATCGGCAGGCTGGTGCCCGGCGGCATGTAGAGCATGTCACCGTGGCCAAGCAGTTGTTCGGCGCCGCCCTGATCGATGATCGTCCGGGAGTCGATCTTGCTCGACACCTGGAACGCCATACGCGTCGGAATGTTCGCTTTGATCAGACCGGTGATCACGTCCACCGACGGCCGCTGGGTCGCGAGGATCAAGTGAATACCGGCCGCACGCGCCTTCTGCGCGATACGGGCGATCAGTTCTTCAACCTTCTTGCCGACGATCATCATCATGTCGGCGAATTCGTCGACGACCACGACGATGGTCGGCAGCTTCTGCAACAGCGGTGCTTCGTCGTGAATGCTTTCGCGCTTGTACAACGGATCGCTCAACGGCTCGCCGGCGTCCTGGGCTTCCTTGACCTTGGCGTTGAAGCCGGACAGGTTACGCACGCCCATCTTCGCCATCAGCTTGTAGCGGCGTTCCATCTCGGCAACGCTCCAGCGCAGGGCGTTGGCAGCGTCCTTCATGTCGGTCACGACCGGGCACAGCAGGTGCGGGATGCCTTCGTAGATCGACAGTTCCAGCATCTTCGGGTCGATCATGATCAGCTTGGCGTCTTCCGGGCCAGACTTGAACAGGATCGACAGAATCATCGCGTTCACGCCCACCGACTTACCGGAACCGGTCGTACCGGCCACCAGCAAGTGCGGCATCTTCGCCAGGTCAGTGATGACCGGCTTGCCGCCGATGTCATGGCCCAGCGCCAGAGTGACCGGCGATTTGAAGTTGTCGTACTCAGGCGTCGACAGCACTTCCGAGAAACGCACGATCTGCCGGTCTTCGTTGGGAATCTCGATACCGACCGTGGTCTTGCCCGGAATCACCTCAACCACCCGCACACTGGTCACGGCCAGCGAACGCGCAAGGTCTTTGGCGAGGTTGGCGATGCGGCTGACTTTGACGCCGGCGGCAGGCTGAATTTCGTAACGGGTAATCACCGGACCCGGGTGGATCGAGTCGACGGTCACTTCAACACCGAATTCCTTGAGCTTGATCTCCAGCAAATGGCCGACCGCTGCCAGGGACTCCGGCGAGTAATTGAGTTGTTTCTTTTCTGCAGGATCGAGGATCGAGATCGGCGGCAAGGTGCCTTCCACGGCGCTGTCGACGAACAACGGCACCTGTTTCTCTTTCTGCACGCGCTTGCTTGGCTCGGGCGCTTTGGCCGGGGCCGGAGCGATGACTGGCGGAACCTGTTTCTCGCGATCGGACATGTGCTTGCTCAGGGCTTGCTCACGTTCGATCAGGCGTTCTTTGACTTTGGCCTGTTCGCGCTTGTCGGTCACCGTCGGCGCGACCACGTCATGCACGCGATCATCGACTTCACGCAGTTGCGCGACCAGTTGCTTGCGCTCAGTACGCGCCGACCACCAGCGATTGAGCGCGCCCTGGAACAGTTCAAACAGGTCGAGGGTGATCTTGCCGGTGATGTCCATCACCTTGAACCACGACAGGTCGGTGAACACCGTCAGACCAAACAGGAACAGCGCGATGAACAACAACGTGCTGCCCTGAATGTTCAGCGCGTTCTTCGCCAGATTGCCGAGGCTTTCGCCCAACGCACCACCGGCACCGGCCGGCAGACCCGACGCGGCATGGAAATGCAGATGCGCCAGCGCAGCGCCGGACAGCACCAGAAACACCAGACCGATCAGGCGCCAGGAGAACAGCCAGCCGCTCCACTGCCACGGTTCGTGGCGTTGACGGAAGATCTGATAAGCCTTGATCGCCAGCAGCAACGGGAAGATGTAGGCGAAGTAACCCAGCACCATAAACAGGATGTCAGCGCTGTAGGAGCCCGCCGGGCCGCCGAAATTCTGTACGTCGTCGATCTTGCTGTTGTGGCTCCAGCCCGGATCGTCCTTGCCGTAGGTGAGCAAGGCCATCATCAGGAACAGGCACAAAGCGCCGATGGCGATCAATGCACCTTCCTTGAGCCGGTAGTGCAACTGTTGGCGCCAGAGCGGAACGACTGTTTTGGGTGCTGCGGTGGATTTCTTCAAAACGCTACTTTTCCTGCGCCAATGGCGCGTCCATCTATTGAATGACGATAAAAAACTGCCCAATCCAGGCAGGTAACAAAGTGAACGAGCGCAACTGAGACTACTTTTAACACTGCGCCGTGGCTTTTAAAAACACGGCACAACGCGAATATTCTGTAACAGCCCGGCATTGTACGGGTTTGTACGTGCGATGCCATGCTTCAAACCCCAGGGTAAAGCATAGTCAAGCACACAAAACCCGCGGGCCAATTTGAGCATGCATTACCTTTTGTGACAAAGGCTTATGAGGTGTATTTGATGAACGCAGCGAAGCATTCACGCCTGATCATCCTCAACTCCGGCCCGGCGCTGATGGAACGCTTGCATCAACACGCCACACGGGCTGCCATAGCGATCGTTTACGACCACAGCCTCGACGCCAAGTTGCAGCCGCGTCCATTCGGCTGCATGAGCGAGCAGTCTCTGGACGACATTCCTGTCATTTAACGGCACACTTTATCGCGGGCCGAACAGCCCGCCCCGCCCTCCCCTTCTGCAAGCCTGGATGCCATGCTGACTTGGTTACAACGCAACTCCCTGACTTTTCCGCCATTGGAAAAGGCCATGCGCGAACCCAACGGACTGCTCGCCGCCGGTGGTGATCTGTCCGCCGATCGTTTGATTCAGGCGTATCGTCACGGCTGCTTTCCGTGGTTTTCCGAAGGCCAGCCGATTCTCTGGTGGTCGCCGGATCCGCGCACGGTGATGTTTCCCGACGAACTGCACGTCTCGCGCAGCCTCGGCAAACTCCTGCGCAAGGAACGCTATCAAGTCACCTTCGATAAAGACTTCGACGCGGTCATTCGCGCCTGCGCCGCACCCCGCGATTACGCCGATGGCACGTGGATCACCGAAGCGATGCAGAACGCCTACGTTGAATTGCATCGACGCGGCTTCGCCCATTCGGTAGAGGTTTGGGATCAGGGCGAACTGGTGGGCGGCCTGTATGGGTTGGCGATGGGTCAACTGTTCTTTGGCGAGTCGATGTTCAGCCGCGCCGACAACGCTTCCAAGTACGGTTTCGCCACGCTGGTGCGCCATCTGCAAGATTCGGGTTTCGTGCTGATTGACTGCCAGATGCCGACCGATCATCTGCACAGCCTTGGCGCCCGCTCGATTCCCCGTCAGGAATTTGCTGACTATCTGGCCCGACACCTGGATCAACCCAGTCGCGCCACTTGGGTTTGCTGAGCGACTTTTGCGCGCGTGGCTTACACTTAATTCACCAGCTTATCCCGAGGGTTGATCATGACCGAGTTGGCGCGTCTGAAGTTCTATGCCACTCAACCTCACTCTTGCAGTTATCTGCCTGAGGAGCAGGCTACCACCCTGTTTCTCGACCCGAGCCAGCCCATGGATGTGCATGTCTACGCAGACCTGTCGGAAATGGGCTTTCGTCGCAGCGGCGATCATCTGTACCGCCCGCATTGCCAGAACTGCAATGCGTGCGTGCCTGCGCGCATCCCCGTCGCACAGTTCACCCCCAATCGTCAGCAGAAACGCATTTTCAAGCGCAACGCCGATTTGCAGGTGCGCCCGGTCAAACCGCATTTCAGCGAAGAATATTTCGATCTGTACCAGCGCTACATCGAACAACGCCACGCTGACGGCGACATGTACCCGCCGAGCCGTGATCAATTCTCGACGTTTCTGGTGCGTGATCTGCCCTTCTCGCGTTTTTATGAGTTTCGTCTCGACGGACGGTTGCTCGCCGTCGCGGTGACCGATTTGCTGCCTAATGGCTTGTCGGCGGTGTACACCTTTTACGAACCGGCGGAAGAGCGCCGTAGCCTTGGCCGCTTCGGCATCCTCTGGCAGATCAGCGAGAGCCAGCGCCTGGGGCTGGAGGCGGTGTACCTCGGTTACTGGATCAAGAACTGCAAAAAGATGAACTACAAAACCCAATATCGCCCCATCGAACTGCTGATTAATCAGCGTTGGGTCATCCTCAACTAAACCAAAGCCCTAAACCCCTTGGCGTAAACCCCATTTTTCGGGCACAATGCACGCCGCTTTTGCCTGGCGCAGTTGCACCGGGCCATTCATTGGATACCGAGGGCTTTACTGCATGTCGAAAGAAGACAGCTTCGAAATTGTAGGCTCTTTAGTCGACTCCCTGCCCAACACCATGTTTCGTGTGGAGTTGGAAAATGGGCACGTCGTAACCGCGCATATTTCCGGCAAGATGCGCAAGAACTACATTCGTATTCTTACCGGTGACAAAGTGCGCGTCGAGCTGACGCCCTATGACTTGAGCAAAGGGCGCATTACTTACCGCGCTCGTTAATCAGGTCAATACAAGACGCCCGGTTTATGCCGGGCGTTTTTGTGTCTGCGCTTTATTGGTTTTGTGTGTATATCCGTTGCTGCGGGTGATGCCGCTGGCGGTTTCGCTCTTACAGCGAGTCACCTTTTCCAGACGCCGAAAAGGTAACCCAAAAGGCTTGGCCCCGGCGTACGGCACTTCGCTTAGGCTCAGTGTTCCCTCGCTACGGTGCCCATCAGGGGGCATCGCCTACGGTTTGCTTCGCTGCACCTCCTCTCGATGTATGCGGCTACGCCGCATGGCGCTACGCGCCTACCCCTGATGGACACCTACGCTCGGCCTGCCGAAGGGGCTGAAGATCAAAAGCCACATCAAAAGCCCCTCACTAGCCCTCTCCCGGAGGGAGAGGGGACTGATCGCGTGGATTGGGAGAGATACGCCGACGTGAAAGACCGAATTGAATGCATATTTTGAAAAGCCCCCAATCGGCTCCCTCTCCCTCGGGAGAGGGCTGGGGTGAGGGGCAAGAGCACCACAAAAACTAAAACCGTGCGCGCTGTGCTCTTCACCACTCAATAGGCCGAGTGTCAGCTCGCCTGCTTTTGATCTTAGAGCCCGTCGGCAGGCTGAGTGGAGGGATTGATCCGGGGGTGGGAGCGCAGCGACCGTTTGGCGCAGCCAAACACAGCGAGAGGAGGTGCAGCGAAGCAAACCGTAGGCGCTGCCCCCCGGATCGATCCCGGAGCGAAGGAACCCGAGCCCTAGCGAGGGCCGAACGTCAGGGCACAGACCTTTTGGTTACTTTTGGGGCGTTTGCCAAAAGTGACCCGCCGTAAGGGCGGAACCCTAAGCAGCCATCACCACAACAACGGATATTCACCCAAAAAACCCAAACGACAAACAACAAAAAGGGCGCCCGAAGGCGCCCTCAGCGTAACAACAACGATCAAGCCATCTCAGCAGTGGTCTCGAAATCAAAGGTCAACTCACCATCCTTGATATCGATATGAACAACCCCACCATGCTCAGCCAACTCACCAAACAAGATCTCCTCCGCCAGCGGACGCTTGATCTTATCCTGAATCAGACGAGCCATCGGACGCGCACCCATCGCCGCATCATAACCACCCGCCGCAATCCAGCTACGCGCCGCGTCAGTCACTTCCAGCAACACACGCTTGTCTTCCAGTTGCGCCTGAAGCTCGGTAAGGAACTTGTCCACCACACTTTTGATAACCTCATGACTGAGGCGACCAAACTGAATAATGGTGTCCAGACGGTTACGGAACTCCGGCGTGAAGCTCTTCTTGATCACTTCCATCGCATCAGACGAGTGATCCTGATGGGTGAAACCGATCGAAGCCCGCGCCGCCGTTTCAGCACCGGCGTTAGTGGTCATGATCACAATCACATTGCGGAAGTCCGCCTTGCGCCCGTTGTTATCGGTCAGCGTGCCGTGATCCATCACCTGCAACAGCAGGTTGAAGACTTCCGGATGCGCCTTCTCGATCTCATCGAGCAGCAATACGCAATGCGGCTGCTTGGTGATCGCTTCGGTCAACAGACCGCCCTGGTCGAAACCAACATAGCCTGGAGGCGCACCGATCAGACGCGATACGGTGTGGCGCTCCATGTACTCGGACATGTCGAAACGAACCAGCTCAATGCCCAACGCCTTGGCCAATTGCCGCGCGGCCTCGGTTTTACCGACACCGGTCGGGCCGGCGAACAGGAACGAACCGACTGGCTTGTCAGGCGACTTGAGGCCGGCACGGGACAGTTTGATCGCAGTCGACAGCGAATCGATCGCCGCGTCCTGACCAAACACCGTCAGCTTCAGGTCACGCTCCAGGTTACGCAGCAGTTCCTTGTCGGAGCTGGTGACGTGCTTCGGCGGGATCCGCGCGATCTTCGCCACGATGTCTTCGACGTGCGGCACTTCGATGCGCTTGGCGCGCTTCTCGACCGGTTGCAGGCGCTGATAGGCGCCCGCCTCGTCAATGACATCAATGGCTTTGTCCGGCATGTGCCGATCATTGATATAGCGCGACGCCAGTTCAGCAGCGGCACGCAGTGCTTCATCGCTGTATTCGATGTTGTGGTGCTGCTCGAAACGCCCTTTCAGGCCGCGCAGGATACCGATGGTGTCTTCCACCGACGGCTCGACGACATCAACCTTCTGGAAGCGACGCGCCAAGGCACGATCCTTCTCGAAGATGCCGCGGAATTCCTGGAACGTGGTCGAACCGATGCAGCGAATGTCGCCAGACGACAACAGCGGTTTGAGCAGGTTCGAAGCGTCCATAACGCCGCCCGACGCAGCGCCCGCACCAATAATGGTGTGGATCTCGTCGATAAACAGAATGGCTTGCGGACGTTTCTTCAGTTCATTGAGCAGCGCTTTGAAGCGCTTCTCGAAATCACCGCGATACTTGGTGCCCGCGAGCAGAGCACCGAGATCAAGCGAATAAACGACGCTACCCGCCAACAGATCCGGCACCTGGTTGTCGACAATACGCTTGGCCAGGCCTTCGGCAATCGCGGTTTTACCCACGCCTGCTTCGCCGACCAGCAGCGGATTGTTTTTGCGCCGACGCGCGAGAATCTGCGCGACACGCTCGACTTCCGACTCACGGCCGACCAGCGGATCGATACGACCCTGGCGCGCGAGTTCGTTGAGGTTGCTGGCATAAGCATCCAGAGGATTGCCTGAAGAAGAAGACTCACCGCCCTCGTCGTCCTGCATATCTTGTTCACCTTCAGAGTGATCGCCATGCCCCGGCACTTTGGAAATGCCATGGGCGATGTAATTGACGACATCGATGCGCGCAACGCTCTGCTGTTTCAGCAGGAACACCGCCTGACTCTCTTGCTCACTGAAGATGGCAACCAGCACGTTAGCGCCGGTTACTTCGCGTTTGCCCGAGCTCTGTACGTGAAAAACAGCACGCTGCAGTACACGCTGGAAGCCCAGGGTTGGCTGGGTTTCGCGATCTTCGTCATGAACGGGGATCAATGGCGTGGTGGAGTCGATGAACTCCTGCAGGTCATGCTTGAGTTTGTCGAGGTTTGCGCCGCAGGCACGCAAAACGGTGGCGGCAGCCTCATTATCCAATAGGGCCAGCAGGAGATGTTCGACGGTCATGAATTCATGACGCTTCGAACGAGCCTCCTTGAAGGCTAAATTGAGGGTGACTTCGAGCTCGCGGTTTAACATAGCTTCACCTCATACCCAAGTGGTCGGCGATTAACCGTCCTTCTCGATTTCACAGAGTAGCGGCTGCGGGCTTTCCCGGGCGTACTGGTTGACCTGCATGGCCTTTGTCTCGGCGATGTCGCGGGTAAACACTCCACATACTGCCCGTCCTTCGGTCTGAACGGCCCGCATGACCTTGGTCGCCAGCTCGCGATTCAGGTTAAAAAACACCTCGAGCACTTCGACGACGAAATCCATCGGTGTGTAGTCATCGTTGAACAAAACCACCTTGTACATCGGCGGCGCCTGTAATGCAGGCTTTGCTTCCTGAACAGCAACGCCCGCCGAACCGTCGTCGTGTTCCTCCGGGTGATCCTTTTGGAAAGTCGGGCGATCCTGATTGAATGTTAGTCGAATCTGGCTGATTGCATGCATGGAAAGAAAGGTTCGTCAGTTGTGCAAATACAGTGGTGGGGGCGGTTGTACACGTTTTCAACTCCGACTGCCCGGTCACCTTGACTATCGGGAAAACGGTGTTACAACCAATAGAGCCCACAGTGGGTAAAAAAGATCCGCGGAGTCAATCCTTTTAACGGATTAGATTGCGGATGAATTGGATGATACTCCAGCGATGGAATCTGTTGCAGAGGGATTTGAGCATGGCAGTCGGCAAGGTGAAATGGTTCAACAATGCCAAGGGATTCGGTTTCATCAACACCGACACCCATGAGGGCCGCGATGAGGATGGCAAAGACATCGACTTCTTTGCCCATTATTCGGCCATTGAAATGGACGGGTACAAAACCCTTAAAGCAGGTCAAGCGGTGAGATTCGATATTGTGCAAGGCCCCAAGGGCCTGCATGCGGTGAAGATTACTTCGGCCGAAGTCTCGCCGGTGTCGAGCACGGTCGCCGCCGAAGAACAAACAGCGACCAGCTGACGCCGCAAACATTCAGCCATAAAAAAACCGCCTGACTCAATTCATCGAGTCAGGCGGTTTTTGTGTGCCTGCGTTTTACATGTGCGAGATCAGCGCATCACCGAAGCCCGAAGACGACACCAGTTTGGCCCCATCCATCAGACGTTCGAAGTCATAAGTCACGGTTTTGGCCGAGATAGCGCCGTTGGTGCCCTTGATGATCAGATCCGCCGCTTCCGTCCAGCCCATGTGGCGCAGCATCATTTCTGCCGATAGAATCAACGAACCCGGGTTGACCTGATCCTTGCCGGCGTACTTCGGCGCGGTACCGTGGGTGGCTTCGAACATTGCCACGGTGTCAGACAGGTTGGCGCCCGGCGCGATGCCGATACCGCCCACTTCTGCCGCCAGGGCATCGGAAAGGTAGTCACCGTTAAGGTTGAGAGTCGCGATCACATCGTATTCGGCCGGGCGCAGCAGGATCTGCTGGAGCATGGCGTCGGCGATGGCGTCTTTGACCACAACGTTCTTGCCGGTTTTCGGGTTTTTGAACTGCATCCACGGGCCGCCGTCGAGCAGGGTCGCGCCGAATTCTTCAGCGGCCACTTCGTAGGCCCACTCTTTGAAGGCACCTTCGGTGAACTTCATGATGTTGCCTTTGTGCACGATGGTCAGCGAATCGCGGTCGTTATCGACCACATATTGCAGAGCCTTACGCGCCAGACGCTTGGTGCCTTCCAGCGAAACCGGCTTGACGCCGATGCCGCAGTTTTCGTCGAAACGGATCTTGGTGACGCCCATTTCTTCTTTAAGGAATTTGATGACCTTGGTGGCTTCCGGCGAACCGGCCTTCCACTCAATGCCGGCATAGATGTCTTCGGAGTTCTCGCGGAAGATCGTCATGTCGACGTCGCCAGGCTTTTTCACCGGGCTTGGCACGCCTTCGAACCAGCGCACCGGGCGCAGGCAGACATAGAGGTCGAGCTGCTGACGCAGGGCCACGTTCAGCGAACGGATGCCGCCACCGACCGGCGTGGTCAGCGGGCCTTTGATGGAAACCACGTAATCCTTGACTGCGTCCAGCGTTTCCTGAGGCAGCCAGGTGTCCTGATCGTAAACCTGAGTGGCTTTTTCCCCGGCGAAGACTTCCATCCAGGAAATCTTGCGTTTACCGCCGTATGCCTTTTGAACTGCAGCATCGACAACCTTGATCATCACCGGGCTGATGTCGACGCCAATGCCGTCACCTTCGATGAAGGGGATGATCGGGTTATCAGGAACATTGAGAGAATGGTCTGCATTGACGGTGATTTTGTCGCCGACGGCTGGAACCTGAATCTTCTTGTAACCCATGCTGAACTCCATTGTTTGGATTGAACATCTGGCTTGGTTCGAGCGTAACCCAGTTAAATCAACACGCAAACCCTCTGTTCCCGGCAATCGCACAACTCGTTTCGTACAACCCTGAAAGCAAAGGGAAAAGCGCCAAACTCAAGCATTCGCAACGACTCTACGCGCCACCTTGCCCTGCGACCTTTAGACCAATGGACGAGATTGGTTGCATATGAACCATCGGCAGATTGCCAGCTACCTATGTATAATGCCCGCCGCTGACCACAGGGTCACGACGGCTGGCCTCTCTAGAACGAGACTTTCCGCCTGATTGGTCGGGTTGTTACCGCAGCCTGACTGCTTGACGCTCTACTGATGCACCGTGTCGCCCGCTTCGCCGATGTCCCTGAAGACCGTGGCCTGCAAGTTGAAATCGGCGACTGCAAGATCGTTTTGCTGCGTGCCGGAGGC
>NZ_JBIUVN010000048.1:0-11906 GCF_044742965.1 Pseudomonas sp. NPDC087804
TGTACAAAGACGGCGTCGAGATCTCGAAAATCGAGTGGGCGGCACACTAAATAAAGAACCCGCCAGAAACAGAACCAGTAGCGACGCGGCGGTTTACGCAGCGCAGTTGCAGGGTCTCAAGAGCGGCCCTGATGAGTGAGGATTGAGAATCATGGCTTACAGCGAAAAGGTCATCGACCACTACGAAAACCCGCGCAACGTCGGCAAGATGAACGCGGAAGATCCTGATGTCGGCACCGGCATGGTCGGCGCTCCGGCATGCGGCGACGTGATGCGTCTGCAAATCAAGGTCAACGACGCCGGCATCATCGAAGATGCCAAGTTCAAGACCTACGGCTGCGGTTCGGCTATCGCTTCCAGCTCCCTCGCCACCGAGTGGATGAAGGGCAAGACCCTGGACGAAGCAGAAACCATCAAGAACACTCAGCTGGCCGAAGAACTGGCCCTGCCGCCAGTGAAAATTCACTGCTCGGTACTGGCTGAAGACGCTATCAAAGCGGCTGTTCGCGATTACAAGCAGAAGAAAGGCTTGATCTGACTTTCTGGATTTGGCGACGAGTAAGGAGTCACCGATGGCTATCAGCATGACAGAAGCGGCTGCTCGACACGTGCGGCGCTCCCTCGACGGGCGCGGCAAAGGTGAAGGGATTCGTCTGGGTGTTCGCACCACAGGCTGTTCCGGCCTTGCCTACGTGCTGGAGTTTGTCGACGAGGTGGTTGCAGAGGATCAGGTGTTCGAAAGTCACGGCGAAAAAGTGATCATCGACCCGAAAAGCCTCGCCTACCTGGACGGCACCGAGCTCGATTTCGTCAAGGAAGGGTTGAACGAAGGCTTCAAGTTCAACAACCCCAACGTACGCGGTGAGTGTGGCTGCGGCGAAAGCTTCAACATCTGAGGCTTGTCGTGGGTATTCCTTGTCATTTCGCTTTATTCGAGCTGCAACCGAGTTTCCGTCTGGATCTCGAGCAGTTGGCCACGCGCTACCGTGAGTTGGCGCGGGGCGTTCATCCTGACCGCTTTGCCGACGCTTCCGAGCGTGAGCAGCGAACCGCACTCGAGCAGTCTGCACGGCTCAACGACGCCTATCAGACGCTCAAGAGTCCGGCCCAGCGCGCACGCTACCTGCTGACCATCAGCGGGCATGAAGTGCCGATGGAAGTCACTGTCCATGATCCCGAGTTTCTTCTGCAGCAGATGCAATGGCGCGAAGAGCTTGAAGACCTCCAGGACAGTGCCGACCTCGACGGTGTCGCGGTGTTCAAGCGTCGCTTGAAAGTGGCTCAGGAAGAACTCAACGAAAGCTTCGCAGCCTGTTGGGATGATGCGGCGCAACGCGAACAGGCCGAACGCCTGATGCGGCGCATGCAGTTCCTCGACAAGCTCACCTACGAAGTGCGCCAGTTAGAAGAGCGCCTCGACGATTAACCCAGTGCCGCTCCGGTCGCACCCCTGATATACAGATAAGTCCTGATCACGATGGCCCTACTGCAGATCGCCGAACCCGGCCAAAGTCCTCAACCGCACCAGCGTCGTCTGGCTGTGGGGATCGACTTGGGCACTACCAATTCGCTGGTCGCTGCGTTGCGCAGTGGTCTTTCCGAACCGTTGGCCGACGCAAACGGGCAGGTCATCCTGCCGTCCGCTGTGCGTTACCACGCCGATCACGTCGAAGTCGGCGAGTCGGCGAAGCTGGCCGCCGCGTCCGATCCTTTGAATACTGTGCTGTCGGTCAAGCGCTTGATGGGTCGTGGTCTGTCCGACGTCAAGCAATTGGGCGACCAGTTGCCGTACCGCTTTGTCGGTGGCGAATCGCACATGCCGTTCATCGACACCGTGCAAGGCCCGAAAAGCCCGGTCGAAGTCTCCGCCGATATCCTCAAAGTGCTGCGTCAGCGCGCGGAAGCGACGTTGGGTGGCGAGCTGGTTGGCGCGGTGATCACCGTTCCGGCTTACTTCGATGATGCTCAGCGTCAAGCCACCAAAGATGCGGCCAAACTCGCCGGTCTGAACGTGTTGCGTCTGCTCAACGAGCCGACTGCGGCTGCTGTGGCGTACGGTCTGGATCAACATGCCGAAGGCCTGGTCGCGATTTATGACCTCGGCGGCGGTACTTTCGATATTTCGATTCTGCGTCTGACTGGCGGTGTTTTTGAAGTGCTGGCCACTGGCGGCGACAGCGCGCTGGGCGGCGATGATTTCGATCACGCGATTGCCGGCTGGATCATCGAGAGCGCCGGGCTGTCCGCCGATCTCGATCCGGGCGCACAACGTAATCTGCTGCAAACCGCTTGCGCGGCCAAAGAAGCCCTGACCGACACGGCCAGTGTTGAAGTGGCCTACGGCGACTGGAAAGCGCAATTGACCCGCGAAGCCTTCGATGCGCTGATCGAGCCAATGGTCGCGCGCAGCCTGAAAGCTTGCCGCCGCGCCGTGCGCGACTCCGGCATCGAGCTGGGCGACGTACACGCTGTGGTTATGGTTGGCGGTTCGACTCGCGTTCCTCGCGTTCGCGAAGCCGTTGCCGAAGCCTTTGGTCGTCAGCCTCTGACCGAAATCGACCCGGATCAAGTGGTGGCCATCGGTGCTGCGATTCAGGCCGATACCCTGGCGGGCAACAAGCGCGATGGCGGCGAATTGCTGCTGCTCGACGTGATTCCACTGTCCCTGGGGCTGGAAACCATGGGCGGCTTGATGGAGAAGGTGATTCCGCGCAACACCACCATCCCCGTCGCTCGCGCACAAGATTTCACTACGTACAAAGACGGCCAGTCGGCCATAGCGATCCACGTTCTGCAGGGTGAGCGCGAGCTGATCAGTGACTGCCGTTCGCTGGCGCGCTTCGAATTGCGTGGCATTCCAGCGATGGTGGCCGGCGCAGCGAAAATTCGCGTGACCTTCCAGGTCGATGCCGACGGTCTGCTCAGCGTGTCTGCCCGTGAGTTGGGTTCGGGCGTTGAGGCGAGCATTCAGGTCAAGCCGTCTTACGGTCTGACCGACGGCGAAATCGCCAAGATGCTCAAGGATTCGTTCCAGCACGCTAATGACGACAAGGTCGCCCGTGTTCTGCGTGAGCAGCAAGTCGATGCCCAACGCCTGATCGAAGCGGTGCAGGGTGCTCTGGAGGTTGATGGCGAGCGTTTGCTCGACGCCGAAGAGCGCATGGTCATCGACTTGCAGCTGCAGGAACTGGCTGAACTGATGAAAGGTACCGATGGTTACGCCATCGAGCAGCAGACCAAGCGTCTGTCGCAAGTGACCGATGCTTTTGCTGCCCGCCGCATGGATCTGACGGTGAAAGCCGCTCTGTCGGGGCGCAATCTGAATGAAATCGAGGATATCTGATGCCGCAGGTCATTTTTCTGCCCCACGAGAAGTTCTGCCCTGAAGGCATGGTGGTCGAGGCTGCACCCGGCACATCGATTCTCGAACTGGCCCACGAACACCACATCGAGATGGAAAGCGCCTGCGGCGGCGTCTGCGCTTGCACCACCTGCCACTGCATCATCCGCGAGGGTTTCGACTCGATGGAAGAAGCTGACGAGCTGGAAGAAGACTTCCTCGATCGTGCCTGGGGTCTGGAAGCGCAATCACGTCTGGCCTGTCAGGCTATCGTTGGTGAAGAAGACATCACCGTCGAAATTCCGAAATATTCGCTTAACCATGCGGCTGAAGCGCCGCACTGACTGGTAAGACTGTCATGAGCTACGGTTGGAATGATGTTCAACGTATTGCAGAAGAACTGGCCGAGGCCCATGCCGGCGTCGATCCATATTCTGTAGGTTTTGTCCGTTTGCAGCAGATGATCCTTGATCTGCCTGACTTCGATGGCACTTCTGGCCGTGTCGGCGAGAAGGTGCTGGAAGCGGTTCAGGAGCTCTGGGCCAAAGAATTGGACTGATCGTCTCGCAGGTTAGGCAATACCCAAGAACCCGCGTATAATTCGCGGGTTTAATTTTTCGCAAATTACCGTTTCTGGAGTTACACCATGGCTGTTCAACGCACTTTCTCCATCATCAAGCCTGACGCTGTTGCAAAAAACGTCATCGGCGAAATCACCACTCGTTTCGAAAAAGCCGGCCTGCGCGTTGTAGCTTCGAAACTGAAGCAACTGTCCAAAGCTGAAGCTGAAGGCTTCTACGCTGAGCACAGCGCTCGTGGTTTCTTCGGCGACCTGGTTGCTTTCATGATCTCCGGCCCTGTTGTTGTTCAGGTTCTGGAAGGCGAAAACGCTATCGCTCTGAACCGTGAGCTGATGGGCGCTACCAACCCTAAAGAAGCTGCTGCCGGCACCATCCGCGCTGACTTCGCTGATTCCATCGACGCCAACGCTGTTCACGGTTCGGACTCCGAAGCCGCAGCTGCTCGTGAAATCTCGTACTTCTTCGCAGCTACTGAAGTAACCACTCGCTAAGCATTGGCTTAAGAGTGAAGGTGAATCCATGACTACATCGACTGTAAAAACCAACCTGCTGGGTCTGACTCAACAGGAAATGGAAAAATTCTTCGACTCAATCGGGGAGAAGCGTTTCCGTGCCGGTCAGGTAATGAAATGGATTCACCACTTTGGTGTCGATGATTTCGACGCCATGACGAACGTCAGCAAGGCCTTGCGCGACAAGCTCAAGGTTATTGCTGAAGTCCGTGGTCCGGAAGTGGTCAGCGAGGACATCTCCACCGACGGCACCCGTAAGTGGGTGGTGCGTGTGGCGTCCGGCAGCTGCGTCGAGACCGTGTACATTCCCCAGGGCAAACGCGGCACTCTGTGCGTTTCGTCCCAGGCAGGCTGTGCCCTGGATTGCAGTTTCTGCTCCACCGGCAAGCAAGGCTTCAATAGCAACCTCACCGCCGCCGAAGTCATCGGTCAGGTGTGGATTGCCAACAAATCTTTCGGCAGTGTCCCGGCAACCGTCGACCGTGCCATCACCAACGTGGTGATGATGGGCATGGGTGAGCCGCTGCTGAACTTCGACAACGTCGTCGCCGCCATGCATCTGATGATGGATGACCTCGGCTACGGGATCTCCAAGCGCCGCGTGACCCTGTCCACCTCGGGCGTGGTGCCGATGATCGATGAGCTGGCCAAGCACATCGACGTCTCCCTGGCGTTGTCCCTGCACTCAACTAATGACGCATTGCGTAACCAATTGGTGCCGATCAACAAGAAATATCCGCTTAAGATGCTGCTCGAGTCGTGCCAGCGCTACATGTCGTCCCTGGGCGAAAAACGTGTGCTGACCATCGAGTACACCTTGCTCAAAGACATCAACGACAAGGTTGAACACGCCGTTGAGATGGTCGAGCTGCTGAAAAACATTCCGTGCAAGATCAACCTGATTCCGTTCAACCCGTTCCCGCATTCCGGGTACGAGCGTCCGAGCAACAACGCGATTCGTCGTTTCCAGGATCAGTTGCATCAGGCCGGTTTCAACGTCACTGTCCGCACCACCCGTGGTGAAGACATCGACGCCGCATGTGGTCAATTGGTAGGGCAGGTGCTGGATCGCACCCGTCGCAGCGAACGTTATATCGCCGTGCGTGAGTTGAACGCCGACAGCGATCTGGCACAGAACGCCGCGAACACTAACTAAGAGAGGATCTCTATGTCCCTGCGCTTTGCGCTGCTGTTGCTGTTGGCCAGCCTGTGTGCTGGTTGTGTCCTGTCGGGTGATTACAACCCGATGAAGACCAGCAAGGGCCGCGATGAAGCGCGGGCTGCTTACGTGCAGTTGGGGCTGGGGTACTTGCAGCAAGGCATGACCGAGCGGGCCAAGGTGCCGTTGAAGAAGGCGCTGGAACTCGACAGTTCGGATCCAGACGCCAATGCCGCGCTCGGTTTGGTGTTTCAAGCCGAAATGGAGCCTGCACTGGCCGACGAGCATTTCCGCAAGGCCTTGTCCTCGCGTCCCGCCGATGCCCGTATCCTCAACAACTACGGCAGTTTTCTCTACGAAGAACAGCGTTATAAAGAAGCCTACGAGCGTTTTGAACAGGCGGCCGCCGATACCCTGTATCCTGAGCGCTCGCGTGTGTTCGAGAACCTCGGCATGACGGCGGCGAAACTCGGTCAGCGTGATGTCGCGCAGCAGCAACTGGAAAAAGCCTTGCGGCTGAACCGTCAACAACCGCGCGCATTGCTGGAAATGGCTGAGTTGTCCTTCGAAGACAGGCATTATGTGCCCGCGCGTGACTATTACGACCGTTTCAGCCTGCTGACCGAACAAAATGCACGTAGTCTATTGCTCGGCGTTCGGCTGGCAAAAGTGTTTGAAGATCGCGACAAGGCCGCCAGTTATGGCCTGCAATTAAAACGACTCTATCCCGGTACGCCGGAATATCAGCAATACCTGTCGGAGCAATGATGAAAGCGGCGCATCCCGAAGTTGTAGCAGCGAATCGCGTTAACCCCGGTGAGACCCTGCGCCAGGCCCGCGAAAGCAATGGCTGGTCGCTGGCCGAAGTGGCCCTCAAGCTCAACCTCACCGTGACGTCTCTGGGCAATCTTGAAGCCGGTGCTTTCGACAAGCTGCCGGGGCATACCTTTGCTCGCGGTTATATTCGCGCGTATGCCAAATTGCTCGGCATGGACCAGACCGTTCTGGTTCAGCAGTTCGACCAGTCCACCGGCACCGACTCCCAAGGCAGCAACGTTCACGCCTTGGGCCGTATCGAAGAGCCTGTGCGGGTTTCCCATACTATTTTGCGTATCGTCAGCCTGTTGTTGCTGATCGCGGTCATCGGCGGTGGTTTCGTCTGGTGGCAGGATCAGACCTCGCTGCGTACCAAGGACTTCACCAGCCTGACGCCGGAACACGTTGAAGTCGAAGGCGCCGACGGCACCACGCAGATTCACCCGATCGATGAGCCGGAAGACCAGGCTGTCGCCGAAGGTCAGGCCGAGGGCGCGACCGCTCTGGCGCTGCCGCAATCGGAAGCCACAGCGGAATCCACCGGTGCCGAAGCTACTGCTCCTGCAACATCGACTACGCCAGCAACGCCGACCGCTCCAGCGGTTGCGCCGACTGCGCCGGTTCACACGCCAGCGCCAGTGGTTGCCACTCCGGCAACACCTGCTCCGGCTGTGCCTGCCACACCAGCACCAACCACGACTGCACCGATCGCTCCGAGCGTGGCTCCAGTGGCACCAGTGGCTGGCGAAGGTCAGGTTTCAATGCAGTTCGTTGCCGATTGCTGGACGCAAGTCACCGATGGCAGCGGCAAAGTGTTGTTCAGTGGTCTCAAGCGTAAGGGCGACAGCCTCGCCGTTGCCGGCAAGCCACCGTTTGCCGTCCGCCTGGGCTACGCTCGCGGCGCGCAGGTCAGCTACAACGGCCAGCCGGTCGATGTCGCTCCGTTCACCAGTGGCGAGACTGCTCGCCTGAAGTTGGGTCAATAAGTCATGCACGGCGAATCTCCAATCAAACGTCGCGTTTCGCGCAAGATCTGGGTCGGCAACGTACCGGTGGGCGGCGATGCGCCGATCGCTGTGCAAAGCATGACCAACAGCGACACCAATGACGTTGCCGCCACTGTTGCGCAAATCAATCGTCTGGAAGCCGCCGGCGTCGACATCGTCCGCGTATCGGTACCGGACATGGACGCCGCCGAGGCGTTCGGCAAGATCAAACAACTGGTCAAAGTGCCGTTGGTTGCCGACATCCACTTCGACTACAAGATCGCTCTGCGCGTAGCCGAACTGGGCGTCGACTGCCTGCGCATCAACCCCGGCAATATCGGTCGCGAAGACCGTGTTCGCGCTGTGGTCGATGCCGCGCGTGATCGCGGGATCCCGATCCGCATCGGCGTCAACGCCGGCTCGCTGGAAAAAGACCTGCAAAAGAAATACGGCGAGCCGACCCCAGCCGCGCTGGTTGAGTCTGCTCTGCGCCACGTTGAACACCTTGAGCGCCTGAATTTCCAGGACTTCAAGGTCAGCGTGAAGGCCTCCGACGTATTCATGGCCGTCGAAGCCTACCGCTTGCTGGCGAAAGAAATCGTCCAGCCGCTGCACCTGGGCATCACCGAAGCCGGTGGATTGCGTTCGGGCACAGTGAAATCCGCCGTGGGCCTAGGTATGCTGCTCGCCGAAGGGATTGGCGATACTATCCGCATCTCGCTGGCGGCCGATCCGGTCGAAGAAGTGAAGGTCGGTTACGACATTCTCAAGTCTTTGCATCTGCGTTCCCGTGGCATCAACTTCATCGCCTGCCCGAGCTGCTCGCGGCAGAACTTCGATGTGGTGAAAACCATGAACGAGCTGGAAGGTCGCCATTAAGAGCACCAGGAGCCGCAGGAATTAGCGTTGATCGGTTGTGTGCTCAACGGAGCCGGCGAAGCAAAGGAAGCCCATATCGGCTTGACCGGCGGCACGCCAAACCTGATTTACATCGACGGCAAGCCGGCGCAGAAACTGACGAATGACAATCTGGTGGACGAGCTGGAAAGGCTGATCCGCCAGAAAGCGGCCGAAAAGGTCGAAGCTGACGCTGCCGTAATTGCGCGCGGCTGACCCTGACTGAAGAGCCGAACGAATTTAAGGATTTAAAGTGAGCAAGTCATTGCAAGCCATTCGTGGCATGAACGACATCCTGCCCGAACAGACTCCCCTGTGGCGTTATTTAGAGGGCACCGTTGCGCGTCTGCTGGATAACTACGGTTACAAGCAGATCCGCATGCCGATCGTCGAGTTCACCGAGCTGTTCAAGCGCTCGATCGGTGAAGTGACCGACATCGTCGAAAAAGAGATGTACACCTTCGAAGACCGCAACGGCGACTCCCTGACCCTGCGTCCGGAAGGCACTGCGGCGTGCGTGCGTGCGGTGCTTGAGCACGGCATCACCGGCGGTGGCCAGGTGCAGAAACTCTGGTACATCGGCCCGATGTTCCGCCACGAGCGTCCGCAGAAAGGCCGTTATCGTCAGTTCCACCAGATCGGTCTGGAGGTGTTCAACCTCGACGGTCCGGACATCGACGCCGAGCTGATCATCATGACCTGGCGCCTGTGGGGCGAGCTGGGTATCCGTGATGCGGTCAAACTTGAACTCAATAGCCTCGGCACCAGCGAGTCCCGTGGGCGTTATCGTGAAGCGCTGGTCGAGTACCTCTCGGCGCACCACGACAAGCTCGACGAAGACAGCCAGCGTCGTCTGAAAACCAACCCGCTGCGCGTGCTCGACACGAAAAATGCCGACACTCAAGCGGTGCTGGTCGATGCGCCGAAGATGGCCGACTACCTGGACGATGAGTCCCGTGCACACTTCGAAGGTCTGAAATCGCGTCTGGATGCCGTCGGCATTCCGTACGTACTCAATCCGAAGCTGGTGCGTGGCCTCGATTACTACAGCAAAACCGTTTTCGAATGGGTCACCGACAAGCTCGGCGCCCAGGGCACTGTTTGCGCGGGCGGTCGTTACGACGGTCTGGTCGAGCAAATGGGCGGCAAGCCGACCACCGGCGTTGGTTTCGCCATGGGCATCGAGCGCCTGGTGTTGATGCTCGAAACCCTTGAGCAGATCCCGGAAGAAATCTCCCGTCAGGTCGATGTCTACCTCTGCGCCTTCGGTGAAGAAGCCGAACTGGCCGGTCTGGCCCTGGCTGAACGGGTTCGCGATCAACTTCCAAACCTGCGCCTGCAAGTCAATGCCGGCGCCGGCAGCTTCAAAAGCCAGTTCAAGAAAGCCGACAAGAGCGGTGCGCTGTACGCACTGATCCTCGGTGACGACGAAATGGCCCAGCAAGTGGTAGGTTTCAAACCCCTGCGTGGCCAGGGCGAACAACAAAGCATTGCCTGGGATGCGCTCGCCGCTCACCTGGCCACCTGCGTCGTGCAGGGTTGAAGCTGTCTAAACAGCCGATTTAGCGATTAAGGAGTATTGGGGTGTCGAGTACCGAAGACGAACAGTTGGCGGATTTGAAGGACAGGTGGACACGCAACGGCAAACCTCTGGTCACCGGCGGCCTGTTGGCGCTGGTCATCGTGTTCGGCTGGCAGGCTTATCACAAATATCAGGGCAACCAGTCGCAAGGCGCCTCGGTGCTCTATCAGCAATTGCTGGAAACCACGCTGACGCCTGACGGCAAGCCTGATGCTGCCCGCGTTGCGGATCTGGCCGGCAAGCTCAACAGCGAATTCGGCGGTACTGCCTACGCGCAGTACGGCAGCCTGTTCGTCGCCAAAGTGGCGGTCGACAGCGGCAAGCTGGACGACGCCGCGACCGAGCTGAAAGCCATCGTCGACAAACCGGCCAACCCGGCGCTGGGCGAAATCGCCCGTCAGCGTCTGGCACAGGTTTTGGGTGCGCTGAACAAGGCTGAAGACGGTCTGAAACTGCTCGACGGCGACGCCGACAAAGCGTTCCTGGCCACTCGCGAAGAACTCAAGGGCGACCTGCTGGTGCAGCTGGGCCGTACCGATGACGCGAACAAGGCGTATCAAAAAGCCAAGGCAGCACTGTCGGATGAAGCGGCGGTCGGTGGCCTTCAAATCAAGCTCGACGACCTGGCCAAAGGGGATGCGTGACGTGATCCGTTGGAAGCATGCAGCATTGCTGGCTCTGGCCCTTCTGGCCGCGGGTTGCAGCAGCAACAGCAAAAAAGAATTGCCACCGGCTGAACTGACCGACTTCAAAGAAGAAGTGGTTCTGCAAAAGCAGTGGAGTCGTTCGATCGGTGACGGTCAGGGCGAAACCTACAACATGCTGGTGCCGGCGATCGACGGTGACACCATCTACGCGGCCGATGTAACCGGCGTGGTGATGGGCATGGATCGCAGCAACGGCGACGTGAAGTGGAAGCAAGACCTTGAACTGCCTGTCTCCGGCGCCGTTGGCGTGGGTTACGGTCTGGTTCTGATCGGTACGCTGCGTGGCGAAGTCGTCGCTCTGGACGCCAGCAATGGTGAAGAGAAGTGGCGCGCTCGCGTCAACAGCGAAGTCCTTGCGCCGCCGGCCAACAACGGCGACGTCGTGGTGGTGCAGACTCAGGACGATCGTCTGATCGGTCTGGATGCCTCCACCGGTACGCAACGCTGGGTGTATGACAGCACCCCGGCCGTTCTGACCCTGCGTGGCACCAGTGCACCGCTGGTCACCAATCGCCTCGCGGTGGCTGGCCTGTCGACCGGTAAAGTCGTCGCCCTGGATATTTCCAACGGCGTGCCGGTCTGGGAACAACGCATTGCGATTCCGCAAGGTCGTTCGGAACTGGAGCGCGTGGTCGACATCGACGGCGGTCTGCTGTTGTCCGGCGGTACCCTGTACGTTGCCAGCTATCAGGGTCGCGTTGCGGCACTGGATCTGGAAAGCGGTCGTCAACTCTGGCAGCGCGATGCGTCGAGCTACGCGGGTATTGCTCAGGGTTTCGGCAGCGTTTACGTGAGCCTGTCTTCGGGCACTGTTGAAGGCGTCGACGAGCGTTCCACCACAGCATTGTGGAGCAACGATTCGCTGGCTCGCCGTCAACTATCGGCTCCGGAAGTGTTCTCCAGCTATGTAGCAGTGGGTGACCTGGAAGGTTATCTGCACCTGTTGAGTCAGGTTGACGGTCGTTTCGTCGGCCGTGAGCGCATCGACAGCGACGGCCTGCGTGCCCGTCCGCTGGTGGTGGGTGACACGATTTATGTGTATGGCAACAGCGGCAAACTGGAAGCCCTGACCATCAAGTAACAACTATGCTTGGGGATAACACCCCAGGCAGCTTCACTAGTGGAGGTGAACCTGTTCACTCCCACAGTGTTGCCCCGAGCACCAGCCGCTGCCTCGCAGCGGCTTTTGTATTTTCTGAAATAACGAAGTGGAGAGCCGCATGGTTCCCGTAATCGCCCTGGTTGATTTCCCGCGTGATGAAGAAGAGCCGGAAGACGGCGAAGAAGAAATCGTTGCCGAAGGTGAGGAAGCCAAGCGCATTCCTG
>NZ_JBIUVN010000049.1:0-10769 GCF_044742965.1 Pseudomonas sp. NPDC087804
GGGGTGGGAGCGCAGCGACCGTTTGGCGCAGCCAAACACAGCGAGAGGAGGTGCAGCGAAGCAAACCGTAGGCGCTGCCCCCCGGATCAATCCCGGAGCGAAGGAACCCCGAGCCCCAGCGAGCGGGCCGAACGTCAGGGCAAAGCCTTTTCGGTTACCTTTTCGGCGTCTGGAAAAGGTGACTCGCCGTAAGGGCGAAACCCTAAGCAGCCGTTACCGCAGCAACGGATATTCACACCCCCCCCCACAGCCTGGTCGGCCCAAAGGCCGCCAAGGCCGCCAAGGCCGCCAAGGCAAAAAAAAAGGGGCAACCGAAGTCGCCCCAAAATGCCTTGCGTGCCCATCAATCCAGAAGAATCACTTCTTACGCTTATGCGCATCCTTCCAGATAAAAAATCCAAACCCTGCAAAAAACAGAACCATCAGCCCTACAGTCAGAACCCCGGCAAACACCACGTTATCGAAAAACATGACTGGCCTCCTGGCCCCTGCTTTGCTGCGATGGGACTAAATTACCAAACACACAGGCGCACAAATTGACCGGGATCAATAACCACAACGAAGGGAGAGAAAGGAGGGGAAATAACTGACCTGCATCAACAGATGCAGGGGGAGATCAACGCTTTTTCGGCTTGTTCTTCGACTTTTTCTTCGGCTTGCCCAACGGCATCGCCTGCTCAAACGCCTGACGCACTTCGTTCAGCCGCTTCTCTTTAATGTCATGCACCCGCTTGGCGCGTTCAGTGCTGAGGTCGATCAGTTTGTCGTCTTGGCTCATGGCGTTCAGAACATCGCTTCAAAGAATCACAACTGCCACATCACCGGCAGGACTGCGCCAATAATGCCGCCTGCCGTCAGCGCTGACCAGCCACCCACCCAAACACGATCAAACCAATCATCGAGCCAGAGCCGCTCAAATCTCGATATCGACCCACAAGCCCTGACGCGGTTGATCTTCAATCAGCGGCACCACCGGCACGGTATTGTCGGCGTTGAGCACCGTACCCGGCACGGCCAGATGTTCATCCGGGTCTTCGTCGGCCTCGCGCCGGCGTCGATCACGCTCCTGCTGACGGCGCTGTTCTTCGCGCGCCAGCAGTCGATCCTCTTCCGGATCACGTTTTTGCAGATCGATCGTACTTTCGTTGGAGCTTTCCTGCACCGGCACCACCGGCGGAATATCCGGCCGCTGGCGGATCGGATCCTGCTGCGAAGTGATCGGCACAGCGCTCAAGGGGAGCATCGGTGGCAACATATAGGGGTTCTCCTGTCAGCAGGCTATCGGCTAAGACAAACACGCCTTGAGCCACCCGTCGCAATTCTGTGACGCACTTGGCACCTGTAGGAGCTGCCGCAGGCTGCGATCTTTCATCGGACAGCGCAGAACTCAAGTGTTTCCAAAGATCAAAAGATCGCAGCCTTCGACAGCTCCTACGCCAGTAATCTTTGGCCCTGAAGCCCTCATTCCGTTAAGATAGCCCGCTTTTTCAAGGTGGGAGTCAGGCAGCATGGCGCAGCAGTATCAACCGGGGCAACGCTGGATCAGTGACAGCGAAGCCGAGCTGGGTTTAGGCACCGTTCTGGCACAGGACGGCCGCTTGTTGACCGTGCTCTACCCGGCCACTGGCGAAACCCGCCAGTACGCGCTACGGAATGCGCCCCTCACCCGCGTGCGATTCTCGCCGGGTGACACCATTACCCACTTCGAAGGCTGGAAGATGACCGTGCAGCAAGTCGACGATGTCGACGGCCTGATGGTTTATCACGGTCTCAACGGGCAGAACGAAGCCGTTACCCTGCCGGAAACCCAGCTGTCGAACTTCATTCAGTTCCGTCTGGCCAGCGACCGTCTGTTCGCCGGGCAGATCGACCCGCTGTCGTGGTTCTCGCTACGTTACAACACCCTCGAACACACCAGCCGCCAGCTGCAATCTTCGCTCTGGGGCTTGGGTGGCGTGCGTGCGCAACCGATCGCGCACCAATTGCACATCGCCCGTGAAGTCGCCGACCGCATCGCGCCGCGCGTTTTGCTGGCGGACGAAGTGGGTCTGGGTAAAACCATTGAAGCCGGTCTGGTGATCCATCGCCAACTGCTCTCGGGTCGCGCCAACCGCGTGCTGATCCTCGTCCCGGAAAACCTCCAGCACCAGTGGCTGGTGGAGATGCGCCGCCGCTTCAACCTGCAGGTCGCGCTGTTCGACGAAGAACGCTTTATCGAAAGCGATGCCACCAACCCGTTCGAAGACACCCAACTGGCGCTGGTCGCGCTGGAATGGCTGGTCGACGATGAGAAGGCGCAGGACGCTCTGTTCGCCGCCGGTTGGGATTTGCTGGTGGTCGACGAAGCGCACCACTTGGTCTGGCACGAAGAAAAGGCCAGCGCCGAATACTCGCTGGTCGAGCAACTCGCCGAAGTCATCCCGGGCGTGCTGCTGCTCACCGCGACTCCGGAACAACTTGGTCAGGACAGCCACTTCGCCCGTCTGCGCCTGCTCGATCCAAACCGTTTCCACGACCTGGCCGCGTTCCGTGCCGAGAGCGACAACTATCGCCCGGTGGCCGAAGCCGTTCAGGAACTGCTCGACAAGGGCCGTCTGTCGGCCAAAGCGCACAAAACCATTCAGGGTTTCCTCGGCAACGAAGGCGAAGCCCTGCTGACCGCGGTCAACGATGGCGACACCGAAGCCAGTGCCCGCCTCGTACGTGAACTGCTTGACCGCCACGGCACCGGCCGCGTGCTGTTCCGAAACACCCGCGCCGCCGTGCAGGGTTTCCCGGAGCGCAAACTGCACCCGTACCCGCTGCCGTGCCCGGACGAATACCTCGAACTGCCGTTGGGCGATCACGCCGAGCTGTACCCGGAAGTCAGCTTCCAGTCGCAGCCGGACGCCAGCGAAGAAGAGCGCTGGTGGAAATTCGACCCGCGCGTCGAATGGCTGATCGATCAGCTGAAAATGCTCAAGCGCACCAAAGTGCTGGTGATCTGCGCCCACGCTGAAACCGCGATGGATCTGGAAGACGCCCTGCGCGTGCGTTCCGGCATCCCGGCCACGGTGTTCCACGAAGGCATGAACATCCTTGAGCGTGACCGCGCCGCCGCGTACTTCGCCGATGAAGAGTTCGGCGCGCAAGTGCTGATCTGCTCGGAAATCGGCAGTGAAGGTCGTAACTTCCAGTTCGCACACCACCTGGTGCTGTTCGATCTGCCGTCGCACCCGGACCTGCTTGAGCAGCGTATCGGTCGTCTCGACCGGATCGGCCAGAAGCACATCATCGAACTGCACGTGCCGTACCTGGAAACCAGCCCGCAAGAGCGCCTGTTCCAGTGGTACCACGAAGCGCTGAACGCGTTCCTCAACACCTGCCCGACCGGCAACGCCTTGCAGCATCAGTTCGGCCCGCGCCTGCTGCCGCTGCTCGAAGAAGCCGACGACAGCGAGTGGCAAGCGCTGATCGACGAAGCGCGCAGCGAACGCGAACGTCTCGAAGCCGAGCTGCACACCGGTCGCGACCGTTTGCTGGAGCTCAACTCCGGCGGCGCTGGCGAAGGTGAAGCACTGGTCGAGGACATCCTTGAGCAAGACGATCAGTTCGCCCTGCCGATCTACATGGAAACCCTGTTCGACGCGTTCGGCATCGACAGCGAAGACCATTCGGAAAACGCCCTGATCCTCAAGCCAAGCGAGAAGATGCTCGACGCCAGCTTCCCGCTGGGCGACGACGAAGGCGTGACCATCACTTACGACCGTAACCAGGCGCTGTCGCGCGAAGACATGCAGTTCATCACCTGGGAACACCCGATGGTGCAGGGCGGCATGGATCTGGTGCTGTCCGGTTCGATGGGCAACACCGCCGTCGCGCTGATCAAAAACAAGGCGCTGAAGCCGGGCACTGTGTTGCTGGAATTGCTCTATGTCAGCGAAGTGGTGGCCCCGCGCGCACTCCAATTGGGCCGTTACCTGCCGCCGGCCGCCCTGCGCTGCCTGCTCGATGCCAATGGCAACGACTTGTCGCCACGCGTCTCGTTTGAAACCCTGAACGATCAGTTGGAAAGCGTGCCACGCGCCAGCGCCAACAAGTTCATCCAGGCCCAGCGCGATCAGCTGACGCCACGGATCAACGCCGGTGAAGACAAGATCACCCCGCGTCACGCCGAGCGCGTGGCCGAGGCCCGTCGCCGTCTGGCGGCCGACACCGACGAAGAACTGGCGCGCCTGACCGCGTTGCAAGCAGTCAACCCGACCGTACGTGACAGCGAACTGGTGGCGTTGCGTGAACAGCGCGAGCAAGGTCTGGCGATGCTGGACAAAGCGGCGTTGCGCCTGGAAGCGATTCGGGTGTTGGTGGCGGGTTAAACCGCCCTGCTCCCCTGCTGAAACAACAAGGCCCGCAGCGATGCGGGCCGATCGTTCCTACGTTCCGCGTGGGAATGCCTCAAGGGACGCTCAGCGTTCCAGCTCTGGAAAGGGACGCAGAGCATCCCGTGCTGCATTCCCACGCAGAGCGTGGGAACGATCATGTATTCCCAAGTAGGAGCTGCCGAAGGCTGCGATCTTTTGATCTTAAGCCGTCGCCACTGCAACCTCTGGTTCAACCACCGCAACCAAACCTTCCTTCATCCGCTGCGCATCGCGCACAAAACACCGCGCCGCGAGAAACAGAAACACCATCGTCAGAAACAGCGCCACCGGAATCAAATACATCGCGTCATGCAGCCCGACTGCCTTGAACGCCTCGGTCATCTGCTCAGCCCCCGCCGCCAGCATCGCCGTGTGCGCAAAGTGATCGGACAACCCACCGACCACCACCGGCCCCAAGCCACCGCCCAGCAGATACAACCCGGCAAAGAACAACGCCATCGCCGTCGCTCGCAGACGCGGTTCGACCACGTCTTGAATCGCTGTGTAAACGCAGGTGTAGAAGTTGTAGGCAAACAGCCAGCCGACACTGAATACCGCGACAAACACACCAATCTCGATGCGCCCGGAATGCAGGGCCCACGCCGTGCACAGGGTCGAAATAATCAGACTGAACGCCGCGAACAACAGCCGCCCATTGGCCACGCGCTGGTGAATCTTGTCCGCAATCCAGCCGCCCAGCGTCAAACCGATCAGCCCGGTCACGCCGACGATCACGCCAGTCGCCACGGCCGCTTCCTGCAGCGGCATGAGGAAATAGCGCTGCAGCATCGGCACCAGAAACGAGTTGCAGGCATAGGTCGCGAAGTTGAAGCACAACCCGGCCATCACCAGCCAGAGAAAGGTCGGCACGGCCAGAATCCGCCGGATCGGCTTGTCGACGCGTTCCTGCGAGACCTGCACGGTTTCCGCCGCGCCGCGCTTTGGCTCTTTAATGAAGAACATGAAAATCGCCAGAATCAGCCCCGGCACCGCCGCAATAAAGAATGGCGCGCGCCAGCTGTCGAACGCCTTGACCATCGCGCCGATGGTGAAGAACGCCAGCAACAAGCCCAGCGGCAGACCGAGCATGAAAATGCCCATCGCCCGCGCCCGACGGTGCGCTGGGAACAGGTCACCGATCAGCGAGTTGGCTGCCGGTGCATAACTGGCCTCACCGATGCCGATGCCCATGCGCACGATCAAAAAGCTCCAGAAGCTGCCGACCAGCCCGTTGACTGCGGTCAGCGCGCTCCACGTCGCCAGGCCCCAGCCCATCAGTTTGCGCCGTGAGCCGGTGTCGGCCATGCGCCCCAACGGCAGGCCGGCAATCGCGTAAACAAGGGTGAAAGCGGTACCGACGATGCCCAGTTGAAAGTCACTGAGGTGCCATTCCATGCGGATTGGCTCGATGATGATCGCCGGAATGGTGCGGTCGAAGAAGTTGAACAGGTTGGCGAGGAACAGCAGGAACAGAATGCGCCAGGCATTCGCCGCTTGGGTCGAGTTCTGCATGGGTCCGTCTCTTTATTGTTATAGGGCTTCACTGCCAACGCATCCGAGCCCGGAACCTGCAATCTAGTCAGCCAGACCAAGGCTGTCTGTGATCATTCGTCTGCCTGATATCGGGCCATGGCACTGTAACGAAACGTAAGCCCTTGATAACGCTTGAATCCCCCGAAAACCGGGGCTTTTGCGGCAAAACCTTGCCACAAAAAAATAGTTTCACGCCCCCCTTCCCAACGCCGTGGCGAAGCCTAGAATAGCCGCCGGATCCGTCCGGATCTCCCGATCAATCCCTTTGATACCCCCGTCCATGTCCGAAGTCAGTCCGTGTCTGAATTGCGGTGCCTGTTGTTCCCATTTCCGTGTGTCTTTTTTCTGGGGTGAGTGCGCTTCCTCCGGCGGCACCGTGCCCGATGAACTGGTCACGCAGATCAGCCCGAGCCGGGTGGCGATGAACGGCACCGACTGCAAATCGCCACGCTGCACGGCGCTGGAAGGCGAAGTCGGTAGCGAAGTGAAGTGCTCGATTTATGAATTGCGCTCCAGCCCCTGCCGCGAGTTCGAATCGTCGTGGGAAAACGGCGAGCAAAACGTCGATTGCGACAAGGCCCGCGCACGTTTTGGCCTGCCGCCGCTGCAACCGGACTGGGCACAAATCCCTTTCGAACAGATTGCCTAAGCCTTTAGCGCCAATCGCTATGACGCTAATGCCGAAATCATTAGCGCCAATGTGCCACTACCGCTTGCTCTGCGAAAACCACCTCTATACTCCAGTCATTCGCCTGCGCTAGCCGCGCAGTAAGGACGACTCAGAGACGGGGCATGCTATGGAGTGGCTTGGTTTGCAGTTTGTTACCGAGCTGCCGGAGAGCGGGCAGGTCATTCTTAATTGCAGCCATAACCCGCTGCTGGTGCTGGTGGCCTATCTGGTCGCGTGCGCCGCCAGTTTTGCCACCCTCGACATGGCCGAACGCGTCGGTCACGCGGAAGACCCGCGCTCACAGCGACTATGGCGCTGGATCGGCGCGACCTGCCTGGCCGGCGGCATCTGGGCCATGCACTTCATCGGCATGCTTGCGTTTCAGGCACCGATCGACATCCAGTACGACCTGCCCATCACCCTGTTTTCCCTGCTGATCGCCCTGCTCGCCTCGTGGCTGGCCATGCACACCCTGAGCGAATCCCAGCCCAGTCTGGTGCTCTACCTGAAAACCGCGCTCGTCATCGGTCTGGGTATTGCCGGCATGCATTACGTCGGCATGGCGGCGATGCAATCGGCCGCCACCGCGTACTACGATCCTGGACTGTTCACCCTGTCAGTGGTGATCGCCATCGGCGCCAGTTTCGCCGCTCTGTGGGTGGCAGGCTATCTGCGCGAAGGCAGCGGTTTACTTCATCAGGCACTCAAATACAGCGCCGCACTGATCCTCGGCGCCGGCATCTTCAGCATGCATTTCACCGGAATGGCCGCACTCAAGCTGATTTTGCCCGAGGCCAGCACGCCGACACTGACCGCCGAAACCAGCCACCTGCAATTGGGCCTGACCGTGGCCCTGATCACCTTGCTGATTCTCGGCAGTGCGATCAGCGCCGCACTCGCCGACAAAAAGCTGCAACACAAGGAACACGACCTGCGCCGGGTCAACGCCCTGCTCAGCCAACTCGACCAGGCACGCATGTCGCTGCAACACGTGGCCAACTACGACGCATTGACCAACCTGATCAACCGCCGTGGCTTCAACCAGATCTTCGCCGAGAAGCTCAATCAGAAAGCCATCGAGGGCGGCATGCTCGCGGTGATGTTTCTCGACATTGATCACTTCAAACGCATCAACGACAGCCTCGGTCATGACGCCGGCGACGCGCTGTTGAAAGTCATCGCTGACCACATCAAAGGCTCGGTGCGCAGCCATGAAGACGTGGTCGCGCGGTTCGGTGGCGACGAGTTCTGCATCCTCATCGGCCTGCATGACCGCGAAGAAGCGCGCAGCATGGCCCAGCGCATCATGCAAAAAATGAAGGAGCCGATTGAGCTGGCCGGGCGGCGCATGGTGATGACCACCAGCATCGGCATCAGTCTGTTTCCGGATGACGGCACCACCTGCGAAGAACTGCTCAAGCACGCCGATCTGGCGCTGTATCAATCCAAGGGTGCCGGGCGCAACGGCCTGCACTTTTTCAATTCCAACCTGAAAAACCGCGCGACGATGGAGTTGCAACTCGAAGAAGAACTGCGTCATGCCCTGCGCGAAGAAAACGGCTTGATGCTGTATTACCAGCCGATCTTCGAACTGAAAACCGGCAAGGTCACCAAGCTCGAAGCGTTGATCCGCTGGCAGCATCCGGTCAACGGCCTGCTGACGCCGGATCGCTTCATCAGCATCGCCGAAAACAATGGCCTGATCGCCGAACTGGACAATTGGGTGCTACGCCGCGCCTGCAAGGATTTGGGCGAACTGTCGCGCCACGGCTGCGACGAACTGAAAATCGCCTGGAACTGCTCGCCGCTGAACCTTGGCCGCGAAGAACTGGCTGACGAAATCGAAAACGCCTTACGCACCGCCGGTGTCGCGCCGGAACGGCTGGAGCTGGAAGTCACCGAAAATGCGCTGATGGGCAATATCGCCAACACCCTGGTGCTGCTGCGGCAGATCCGCGCCCTCGGCGTGTCGCTGTCGATCGATGACTTCGGCACCGGTTATTCGTCGCTGGCCTACCTCAAGCGTCTGCCGCTGAATACGCTGAAAATCGACCGCTCGTTCATCATCGACATTCCCAATGCCACGGCGGACATGGAGATCGTCCAGGCGATCATCGTCATGGCGCACACCCTGCATTTGCAGGTGGTCACCGAAGGCGTCGAAACCCTGGAGCAGTACGAATTTCTCGAACGCTCGGGCTGCGATTTCATTCAGGGCTACCTGCTCAGCCGCCCGGTGCCGCTCGACGAATTACGCCCGGTGCTGGAAGAAATCAATCAGCGCAAACAGTCCCATGCGGTCAATCCGTTGATTCTGGCGCGCGGTACATTTGCACCAGCGTTGCTGGATCCTTCGCCAAAAAGCCCTGCGCCCCATGCAGGCGCATCAATTGTGCGGCCAATCCGCTGATCGGCGTGGCCGAGCCCTGTTCGCGGGAAAACTTCACCGCGGTGTCGAGATCCTTGAGCAGCGTGCGCACGTGCCATTTGATCGGCTCGAAACGGCTTTCGGCCATTTGCGGGGCGAGGATCTGCAACGGTTTCGAATCGGCAAAACCGCCGGCCAATGCCTCGGCAATCAGGCTGGCATCGACCCCGGCTTTTTCCGCCAGCGCCACCACTTCAGCAATTACCAATGCATTACAAGCGACGATCATTTGATTGCAGGCCTTGGTCACCTGACCGGCGCCCACGCCGCCCATGTGCGTGACGCGCTGACCGAGGTTTAGTAGCACCGGGCGCACTCGCTGAAGATCCGCCGCTTCACCACCGACCATAATTGCCAGACTGCCGGCCTCGGCACCGACCACGCCACCAGACACCGGTGAGTCCAGCCAGGACATGCCGGTTTTCTGCGCCAATTCAGCGGCCATCTCGCGCGTCGCGGTCGGTTCCAGGCTGGAAAAATCCACCAGCAACTGACCGCTCTTGCCACCCTCAGCGACACCGCCCGCGCCGAACACCACCTCGCGCACCACCTCCGTATCAGCCAGGCACAGCATCACCACGTCGGCGTGTGCGCACAGTTCAGCAGGACTCGCCACTTGCCGGGCGCCGGCATCAACCAGTGGCGCGCATTTGTCCGGGTTGCGGTTCCACACGCTCAGCGGATAACCGGCGGCCAGCAAGCGGCGGCACATCGGCAAGCCCATCAGACCGATTCCGGCGAACCCCAACGAAGGTAGCGTTGACATCATTTAGCCTCCTTTTGATTAAAGATCGCCGAATAATGGCCGATTCATCAGCGATCAGGAAAGGATTCCCCCGAGCGACCGTCAGGCCAAGTCCCTGACGCCCGGGCCAAATTCGCGCAAACAAGACGCGAGCTCTTATTCCGTGAGGTTCGCTGACATTGGTCTGCGAACCAACCCAGTACCAGGTAAATGGCGCCCAATGACTTCTAAAAACAATACCGCCACCGCGGTCTCCGATCTGAATCCGAGCCCCGCCGCCAACAGCCCGTCATCGCCCAAACCGCTGGTTCCCTCGCGCCCGTTGTCGACCCAGCAATACCTGTACTTCACCGAAACCAATACCGACCGCATCCTCGACAACCTCGACGGCCTGCGCGACATGGTGTTCCCGCGCCCGCCGCACCTGGAAGGCGATAACGAACAGCACAACGATCAGGAATTTCCGTCGGTGTGCCTGATCGGCCTCGGTCGCTGCGGCTCCAACATCGCTCTCGACGTGGCGGAGCTGGTGTACAACGCCCGCAAGTTTTACCTCAACGAATTCAACAACGAAGATCGCCCGTCGAATGACCGACGCGCCGCCGACAAGGGCTACAGCCCGGCGCAGTGGATCAAAAACAACCTGCGCATCGGCAACAGCAAAGCGAGCAAACCGGTGTTTCTGGTCGAGCCGCTGGTGATGCTCGGCGACCTCGACAAGGACATCGCCGGGCGCATTCGTTTCTCGCGCAAGGGCGAAAAAAGCGGTTTCCTGCGCGACTACAGCAAAATGAAGATCATGGACTTGTCCGAAGTCCACGCCGGTGGCGCCGGTAACGCGCCGATCCTCGGCCAGTATCTGGCGAAGATCATCCTTAACAAGGACACCCAGCGTTTCTCCAGCCCTGACTGGAAAATGATCCACTCGTACCTGATCGACAGCTGCGGCATCAAGGCCAACCAGTCGCGCCTGTATTTCACGATCTTCAGTGC
>NZ_JBIUVN010000050.1:0-10161 GCF_044742965.1 Pseudomonas sp. NPDC087804
CTCAACGTTCAGCATCACGTAGTGAGCCTTGTGAACATTGTTGATTGCGTAGGCCAGTTGACGACGGCCCCAATCTTCCAGACGGTGGATTTGCCGCCGTCTTCTTCGATCAGCTTGGTGTAACGCTCAACCATGCCGCCGACTTGCTCGCTTTGATCCGGGTGGACCAAAAAGATGATTTCGTAATGACGCATGAATGCTCCTTACGGGTTGTAGCCTGCCGCTCAAAAACGGTCAGACAAGGAGTGAATGACACTTATGGACTTGCCGGCGCGGGGCACATGCGTGCCTGCCGTCACAGCAAGGGGCGCAATTGTAGAGAAGGGACAGAAGAGGTGCAAGGCAATTGGTGATTATTTGAACAATCACCAATAAACACCTGTAGGAGCTGCCGAAGGCTGCGATCTTTTGATTTTTTTAGATACAAGATCAAAAGATCGCAGCCTGCGGCAGCTCCTACAGGGGGCTTATTTCTTGGCAGCAGGCTTGGCTTTTACGCCGCGCTGACGCTGGGCTTCGAACAGGCAGACGCCCGTCGCGACCGAGACGTTGAGGCTGCTGACGCTACCGGCCATCGGCAGTTTCACCAGATAGTCGCAGTGTTCGCGGGTCAGGCGACGCATGCCTTTGCCTTCGGCGCCCATGATCAGAATGGTCGGGCCCGTCAGATCCTGGTCGTAAATGCTGACTTCAGCTTCCCCTGCTGTGCCGACAACCCACAGACCGCGCTGCTGAAGCTTTTCCAAGGTGCGCGCAAGGTTAGTCACCGCCACCAACGGAATCACTTCCGCCGCGCCGCAGGCCACTTTACGCACGACCGGCGTCAGGGTTGCCGACTTGTCTTTCGGCACGATCACCGCCAGCGCACCCGCCGCATCGGCCGAACGCAGGCAGGCGCCGAGGTTGTGCGGATCGGTCACGCCGTCGAGCACCAGCAGCAACGGTGCGCCGTCAGTGCGATCGAGCAACTCGTCGAGCATCGCTTCGCCCCAGACCTGGCTCGGGCTGACTTCCGCGACCACGCCTTGGTGAACGCCTTCAACCCAGGCGTCCATTTCGCGGCGCTCGGCCTGACCGACCTGGACACGATTTTCGTTGGCCAGCTCAACCAGCGTCTGCACGCGCGGATCGTTGCGGCTTTCAGCCAGCCAGATCTGCTTGACGCGCTTCGGGTGGTGACGCAGCAACGCTTCTACCGCGTGAACGCCGTAGATTTTTTCCAACTGACTCATGACTTCGCCTTCGGTTTACGTGCCCCGCCACTTTTGGCTGGAGCAGAACCCGCTTTTGGCGGGCCTTTACGATGTTTGCTCGGTTTTGCTGGCTTGCCGCCGGAGGCCTTTTCAGGCGCCGACCGCCCGGTCTTTCCCCCAGGCGCCGCTTTACCACCGTTTTTGGCGTCGGAAAGCAGTGCCTTCTTCATTTCACGGCTTTTACGCAGCTCGGCGTTTTTCGCCACAGCGTCGCTTGGACGATAGGCTTCGGGAGCTTTCTCTTTCGCTGGACGGCGACCTGCGGTTTTTGCAGGAGCCGCTTCGGCTTTTTCCTTCGCGGCTGGCGCAGCAGTTTCAGCACCACGTTTTTTGCGACCGATCGGCGCGCTGATGGTTTTTTCAGCCATCTCGAAGTCGATCTTGCGCTCGTCGAGATCAACGCGCATCACGCGCACTTCAACGGTATCGCCAAGGCGGAAGCTACGACCGGTGCGCTCGCCCGCCAAGCGGTGATGCACAGGATCGAAGTGGTAGTAATCGCCCGGCAGCGCGGTGACGTGCACCAGGCCTTCGACGTAGATATCAGTCAGTTCAACGAACAGACCAAAACCGGTCACCGCCGTGATCACGCCAGGGAACGACTCGCCCACGCGATCCTTCATGAACTCGCACTTGAGCCAGTTCACCACGTCGCGGGTCGCTTCGTCGGCACGGCGCTCGCTCATCGAGCACTGCTCGCCGAGTTGCTCCAGCGCCGCTTCGTCGTACGGATAGATACGCGCTTTCGGAATGGTCATCGCACCGGCACGGCGAACGTGCGGGGTGTCCTGTTTCGAATGGATCACGCTGCGGATTGCGCGGTGCGTGAGCAAATCCGGGTAACGACGGATCGGCGAGGTGAAGTGGGTATAGGCTTCGTAATTCAGGCCGAAGTGGCCCTGATTGTCAGCGCTGTACACCGCTTGGCTCAGCGAACGCAGCATCACGGTCTGGATCAGGTGGAAATCCGGACGATCCTTGATGCTCGCCAGCAATGCCTGGTAGTCCTTCGGCGACGGGCCGTCCTTGCCCTTATGCAGGGACAGACCGAGCTCGCCAAGGAAGGCACGCAGTTTTTCCAGACGCTCCGGTGGCGGGCCGTCGTGGACGCGGTACAGCGCAGGAATTTCGTGCTTCTTGAGGAATTCGGCGGTGGCCACGTTGGCCGCCAGCATGCATTCTTCGATCAGCTTGTGCGCATCGTTACGGGTGGTCGGACGGATCTCGGCAATCTTGCGCTCGGTACCGAAGATGATCCGGGTTTCCTGCGTTTCGAAATCGATCGCGCCACGTACGTGACGAGCAGCCAACAGAACCTTGTACAGCGCATAAAGCTGCTTGAGGTGCGGCAGAACGTCGTTGTACTCACCGCGAAGCTGACGCGCCTCGGTGATTTTCGGCGTTTCCAGCATCGCGCTGACTTTGTTGTACGTCAGACGAGCGTGGGAGTGGATCACCGCCTCATAGAAGCAGTAGTCGGTCATTTCGCCGGACTTGGAAATGGTCATCTCGCAAACCATGGCCAGACGATCGACGTGCGGGTTCAGCGAGCACAGGCCGTTGGACAACTGCTCAGGCAGCATCGGCACCACGCGCTCGGGGAAATACACCGAGTTGCCGCGCACTTGCGCTTCGTTGTCCAGCGCCGAACCGATTTTCACGTAGCTGGAAACGTCGGCAATCGCCACGTACAACTTCCAGCCGCCGGAGAACAGGCGCAGCTTGCCCGGTTTGGCTTCGCAATAAACCGCATCGTCGAAGTCGCGGGCATCTTCGCCGTCGATGGTGACGAACGGCAGATGGCGCAGGTCAACGCGCTTCTCTTTGTCTTTCTCTTCGACTTCCGGCTTGAGCTTGGCGGCTTCTTTCAGTACGGCTTCGGGCCAGACGTGCGGAATGTCGTAAGTGCGCAGGGCAACATCGATTTCCATGCCCGGCGCCATGTAGTTGCCGACCACTTCGACCACATCGCCTTGCGGCTGAAAGCGCGGCGTTGGCCAGTGGGTGATTTTCACCTCAACGAACTGACCGATCTGCGCGTTGGCGTTACGGCCCGGCGTGACCAGCACTTCTTGCTGGATCTTCGGATTGTCGGCAACGACGAAACCGATGCCGCCTTCTTCGAAGTAGCGACCGACGATGGTTTCGTGAGCACGCGAAACCACTTCGACGATCACGCCTTCGCGGCGACCGCGACGGTCAAGACCGGAAACACGGGCCAGCGCACGGTCACCGTCGAACACCAGACGCATTTGCGCCGGGCTCATGAACAGGTCGTCGCTGCCGTCGTCCGGCACCAGGAAGCCGAAACCGTCACGGTGACCGCTGATGCGACCGAGGATCAGGTCGAGCTTGTCGACCGGCGCGTACGTGCCGCGACGGGTGTAGATCAGTTGAGCGTCGCGCTCCATGGCGCGCAGGCGGCGGCGCAGGGCTTCGATCTGGTCTTCTGTGGTCAGACCAAACTCTTCCACCAGTTGCTCGCGGGCAGCAGGCGAACCCCGATCGGCGAGGTGCGCCAGGATCAGTTCGCGGCTAGGAATAGGGTTTTCATATTTTTCCGCTTCACGAGCGGCCTCGGGATCGAGGGACTGCCAATCGGCCATTAGAGAGTTTTCACCTTGTCTATATGCGGGTTAGTTTGGCATAGGCGCCATGAAACGGGAAATTTCCGCTTCTATAAGGCGCGTATCCGGGGCTGTAGCGTTGCTTGAAAGCCGTTTTGACCACCGCCGGTAAAAAAAATCATGTTTTTTGCTGAGAGGGGTTTACAGTTAAAAAGACGCTCCGTATAGTGCGCGCCATCGACGACGCACAGCGTTGCCGATACTGCCCAGATGGTGAAATTGGTAGACACGCCAGCTTCAGGTGCTGGTGACCGCAAGGTCGTGGAAGTTCGAGTCTTCTTCTGGGCACCAATTTAGAGTTTGAGACTAGATCAGTTTCAAGACTCACACAAAAACCCGCGAAAGCGGGTTTTTTGCATTCTAAGGAACGCTTTTGTTAAAACCGATTTATTAAAATTAAATCAGGGGTTTACAGATCAAAAAGCGCTCCGTATAGTGCGCCACATCAACAGCGGCAACGCTAGCGATGATTGCCCAGATGGTGAAATTGGTAGACACGCCAGCTTCAGGTGCTGGTGACCGCAAGGTCGTGGAAGTTCGAGTCTTCTTCTGGGCACCAATTCAAATTCAAGGTTACGGCCTTGGATTTCACAAAAACCCGCGAAAGCGGGTTTTTGCGTTTCTGCCCTCCCGAAACCCTGATATCTCCATGTAGGAGCTGCCGAAGGCTGCGATCTTTTGATCTTGTTTTTCCAAAGAGCAAGATCAAAAGATCGCAGCCTTCGGCAGCTCCTACGGTTCAACGCAGACGTCGTATCAGAGCTGGCGGCCTCTCGCAAGGCGCACTTGAGAAACAATATCGTTTATCATTGTTGCAAGTTTTTGCAATGCGACAGTGAGGAACCCTGCGAATGACGTTTCGAAATACCCTGCGCCGAGGCCTGACCTTCACCCTTCTCGGCCTGGCGCTCGCCACTCCCCTCACCCAGGCTGCCGATGCGGTTTCCCTGACTCTCTATAACGGCCAGCACAAGGAAGTCGGCGATGCGATCGCCAAAGCCTTCGAAGCCAAGACCGGCATTCACGTCAATGTCCGTAAAGGCAGCAGCAACCAGCTCGCCAGCCAGGTCATCGAAGAAGGCGACCGCTCCCCCGCCGATGTGATCTACACCGAAGAATCGCCGCCGCTTAACAATCTCGGCGAACTCGGCCTGCTGGCGAAAACCGATGACGCCACTTTGGCTGTGCTTCCGGAAAAATATGTAGCCGGCAACGGCACCTGGATCGGCGTCACAGCGCGCGTTCGCGTGGTTGCCTACAACCCGAAACTGGTCGATGAAAAAGACCTGCCGAAATCGGTGATGGAATTCTCTGATCCGCAGTGGCAAGGCAAAGTCGGCTTCGTACCAACCAGCGGCGCGTTCCAGGAACAAGCCGTAGCGATCATCAAGATGCACGGTCGTGACGCCGCCGAAGAATGGCTGACTGGCCTGCGCGCTTTCGGCAAAACCTACAGCAACAACATGGTCGCGCTGAAAGCAGTGGAAAACGGCGAAGTCGCCACCGTGCTGGTGAACAACTACTACTGGTTCGCCCTGCAACGCGAGAAAGGCCAACTCGACTCGAAACTGCATTACTTCACCGGCGGCGACGTCGGCGGCTTGATCACCGTATCCAGTGCTGCCGTGCTGAAATCCAGCAAACATCCAAAAGAAGCCCAGCAATTTCTTGCCTACATGGCCAGCGAAGAAGGTCAGCGCGTGATCACTCAGACCACCGCCGAATACCCGCTGCACAAAGGCATGGAATCGGATCGCGGGCTCAAGCCGTTCAGCGAGCTGGAAGCGCCGAACGTAACGCCGGCCGATCTGGGCAATGCCGAAGAAGCGCTGGAACTGGAACGTGAAGTTGGCTTGAACTGATGGCCGCATCGTTATCCGCCCCCGCCGCGCGCGGGGGTTACGTACCAAAGCGCAAGCGGCCGTCGATCTGGCTGGTAATGCCGGTGTTGCTGCTGGTAGTACTGAGCTTGCTGCCGCTGGCCTACGTCGGACTGAAAGCCTGGCAGGCCGGCTGGGCCGAGGCGCTGCACTTGTTGTGGCGCCCGTATGTGTTCGGCCTGCTGCGAAATACGCTGGCATTGATGGTTGGCGTAACCCTCACCTGCGGCGTGATCGGTCTGTCGCTGGCCTGGCTGCTGGAACGCAGCAATCTGCCGGGGCGGCGCTTGTGGGGCGTGATTCTGTGCCTGCCGTTCGCGGTGCCGGCGTTTGTCAGCAGCTTCACGTGGGTCTCCTTGAGTGCGCAGTTCGAAGGGCTCGGCGGGGCGATTCTGGTGATGAGCCTGTCGAAATACCCGCTGATCTTTCTGCCGGTAGCGGCAACCCTGCGCAATCTTGATCCGTCGCTTGAAGAGTCTGCCCGCACGCTGGGGCAGAATCGCTGGGGGGTGTTTTTCCGCGTCACCCTGCCGCTGCTTTGGCCGTCGTTGTTGGCCGGTTCGCTGTTGATTGCTTTGCACATGCTGGTGGAATTCGGCGCGCTGTCGATCATCGGCCTGCAAACCTTCACCACGGCGATCTATCAACAGTTCGAACTGGAATTCAGTAACGCCAACGCGGCGATGCTTTCTGCGGTGCTGCTGGTGCTGTGTCTGTTGCTGTTGTGGCTGGAACTGCGCGTGCGTGGCAAAGGCCGGCATGTGCGCACCGGGCAAGGCGCGGCGCGTCAGGCTGAGCAAGTTCGATTGGGTCGCTGGGCTTCGCTGGGTCAGTTGTATTGTCTGGCGCTGGCGATTGTCGGCAGCGGGATTCCGCTGGGCATGCTGGCCTACTGGCTGGCGGTCGGTTCGTCGGCAGCCTTTCCGGTAGCGGCGATCACCGAAGCATTGCTGTCGTCGCTGGCGTTGTCGCTGGGCGGCGCGGCGTTGTGCCTGGTGCTGGCAGTACCGGTTGGTTTGCTGGTGGTGCGATACAAAGGCCAATTGGCGATTTGGGCTGAGCGTCTGCCGTACCTCTTGCATGCACTGCCGGGCCTGGTGATTGCGCTGACGCTGGTGTATTTCGCCCTGCATTACGTGCCGGCGCTGTATCAGACTTCGGGGCTATTGCTGATTGCTTATGCGCTGCTGTTTCTGCCGCTGGCTCAAGCACCGATTCGTACTGCACTGAACAAAGCCGCGCCGCAGCTTGAAGAGGCTGCACGGACGCTGGGCGCTTCGTCGTTCACGGCGTTTTGCCGGGTGACGTTGCCGATTATTTTCCCGGCATTGGGCGCGGCGTTTGCGCTGGTGTTTCTCGATGCGATGAAGGAATTGACGGCGACGTTGCTGTTGAGTCCGACCGGGCTTAACACGCTAGCGACCGAGGTGTGGGCGCATACCGCGAATGTCGAGTTTGCGGCGGCGGCGCCTTATGCGGCGTTGTTGATTTTGGTATCCGGCTTGCCGGTGTATCTGCTGACGACGCGGATGTATCTGAGCCGCTAAAAGATCGCAGCCTGCGGCAGCTCCTACAGGAGATTAATGTAGGAGCTGCCGCAGGCTGCGATCTTTTGATCCTAGGCCCTGAACTGCCCCAGACTCGCCTTCAACTGCGCAGCCAAACCATCCAACACCTTGCCACTCGCCGTGGTTTCCACCACCGCCTGCGCCGCTTTCTCGGCCTGGGCATGAATCGTCTCGACCCGCCCGCGCACAGCCTGCGCACCCTGCGCCTGATGCGCCGCTGCCTGCGTCGCCAGACCAATCGCCGCATGCACCTGCTCAACCGAGGCCTGCACCGATTGCTGCAACCGCGCACTGTCGCGCAACACCAGCAAGCCTTCGCTAGCCTGACGCCCGGCCTGACCAATCGCCTCGACCGCCTCACGCGCACCCTGCTGCAAAGCAACAATGTGCGCCTGAATATCGCCGGTAGAGCTTTGCGTCTTGCTCGCCAGCGCACGCACCTCATCCGCCACTACCGCGAACCCACGCCCGGTTTCACCCGCGCGCGCCGCTTCAATCGCTGCGTTCAGCGCCAGCAAATTGGTCTGCTCGGCGATCCCGTGGATCACCGTCAGCACCACTTCAATCTGTTCACTCTGCTGCGCCAGTCGCTGAATGACCTTCGCTCCGGTGTCGACCTGTCCCGCCAACGCCTCAATCAAGCCGCCGACCTTGGCCGATGTGCGCGTGTTCTCATCAGTGGCCTGACGAATATCCACCACCTGCTTCAACGCCGCCTGCATCGCATGGCTTTCAGACTGTGCCTCGTCGGCCATTTGCGACAGTGCGCGCAGACTCTCCGCCACTTCATCACGCTGCATCCCGGCCGCTGCATCGGCACCAGCATTGCGCAGAGTCATCGCGCCGATTTCCACGCCGGTACGCTGGGCGACATCGCCCGCCTCGCGCACGATCGGCTGCAACTTATCGACAAAGCGATTGACCGCCGAGGCCATGTCGCCGATTTCGTCTTTGCTGTTGATCTGCACACGCTTGGTCAGATCGCCCTCGCCCGCTGCCAGATCATCCATCGCGGCATTGAGCATCTTCAGGCGATTGACCACGCGATGGCCCAACACCACGGCCAGCAACAGCAGCACGCCGCAGCCGACCAGCGCCAGGACCAGACCGATTCTCCAGCGCAGCGTCGCCGCTGCTTCTTGCACGGTGCTGGCGGTGTTGGCTTTCATTTCAGCAGCGGTGGATTGCGCCGATTGCAGACGCGCTTGCATGGCTTTCGCGCTATCGGCGGCGGCACCTTGAAGGCTGTCGCCGACCAGTTGATCACTGCTGGCGATCAGCGCCGCGAAGCGTTTATCCAGTGCGGCCAAATCGGTTTCCACTGACGCCGTGGAAACACCCATCAGCACCTTGCCGATTTCCACGCCGTTGGGATTGATCGAGGCCTCAAGGTAGTAAACGGATGGGTCGTTTTTCGCCGCATCCAGCACTTTATCCAGCGCACGCTCGCCTTGGCCTTTTTCCAGCAAGGCTTTGTTGATCGGGTTTTCGCGGTTGAGATAACGGGTCAGGTGCTGGCCGGTGGCATCGTCGTACACCACAAACAGCACATTGGGATTGCGCTGAGCACGACGAGCGAACTCGGAGAGGGTCGGCACGTCGCTGTCCCACATCGCGCGCGGCGCAACGGAGGCGAGCAGTTGCGCCATGTCATTGGCCGAATCCTTGAGGTCTTTTTCCAGAGTCGCACGCAGCTGTGCCTGCTCATCCTTCAGACGCGTGGACAAACCGGCGGTCAAGCGCTGGCGGGTGCTGCTGGAAAGATTGTCCAGGCTCGACGTGACCTCACGTCCGGCCTGCTCTAGTTCACCAGAGAGTTTCTGGCTGTCGGCACCGAGGCGCACGGCCAGATCGGCTTCCAGCGCCGTAACGGTGCTCCGTGTCAGGGCGACGGCCACCAGCACTTGCACCAAAAGGGCGATACCAAGGGTAACGAATACCGGGCGCAACAAACGGCTTTGTAACAGTGAGAGAACGGCCGACACTGTGAATACCTCTACTTCTGACGCCATTAATTTGATGGCACTCTTGTAGGAAGTTTCACAGCAAAGGTCATGCCGTCCGACAGGCATAAACGACAAAGGCCCCGATTAAGGGGCCTTTGTTTTTTACATCAACGACTTATCAAGCAAACGGATGACGCAGAACGATGGTTTCGTTGCGATCCGGGCCCGTCGAAATAATGTCGATCGGGGCGCCGATCAACTCTTCAACGCGCTTGATATAGGCACGAGCGTTAGCCGGCAGCTCTTCCAGGGTTTTGGCACCCACGGTCGATTCAGTCCAGCCCGGCACTTCTTCGTACACAGGCTGCAGGCCTACGTAGCTGTCAGCGTCGGTCGGAGCAACGGCGTTGCCTTGCGCGTCTTTGTAGCCGACGCAGATGTTGATGGTTTCCAGACCGTCGAGTACGTCCAGCTTGGTCAGGCAGATGCCCGAGATGCTGTTCACATCGATAGCGCGACGCAGGTCGTGCAGCTCGGCAGTCACGTCGAGCATCAACGGCTTGAGCAGCTCAGCGTATTCCTTGCACTCGGCCAGAGTCTTTTCAAACTCGATCGCCGGCTCTTTGTAGTAACCGACCAGCATGAAGTTGTGGTAATCCACCAGTTCACGCAGCTTGTCTTCGAAGCGCGGCATGTTCAGCAGGTCGCCAACACGCAGGCCACGACGAGCGACCTTGTCTTCGTACGCCGGGCCGATGCCGCGACCGGTAGTACCGATCTTCAGCTCGCCACGGGCCTTTTCACGAGCCTGGTCCAGCGCTACGTGGAAGGACAGGATCAGCGGGCAGGACGGGCTGATACGCAGACGCTCGCGCACCGGTACGCCT
>NZ_JBIUVN010000051.1:0-8349 GCF_044742965.1 Pseudomonas sp. NPDC087804
AATGATCACGAATACCATAAAATACCCACTGACTCGCTTGACCGCCTGGTAGATCCGCGCGGAACGCATCGGGTGCATGGCCTTGAAGCCGAGGTCTTCGAATTCGATGCGGATCGCATGCATGCCCAGCCGGTTGGCGATGGGCGCGTAGATTTCGAGGGTTTCCTTGGCGATCCGCCGGCGTTTTTCGCCGGACAGCACTTCCAGCGTGCGCATGTTGTGCAGGCGGTCGGCGAGTTTGACCAGGATCACGCGAATGTCGCGCGCCATGGCCATGGCCATTTTCTGGAAGTTTTCGGCTTGGGCTTCGGCCTTGGTCTCGAAATTCATCTGGGTCAGTTTGCTGACCCCGTCGACCAGTTCGGCGACGGTTTCACCGAACTGCGCTTGCAGCGCTTCTTTGGCGATACCGGTGTCTTCGATCACGTCATGCAGCATCGCGGCCATCAGGCTCTGATGATCCATGTGCATGTCGGCAAGAATATTGGCCACGGCAAGAGGATGCGTGACGTACGCCTCGCCGCTGCGACGGCGTTGACCGTCATGGGCTTGTTCGGCGTAGAAATACGCTCGGCGGACCAGGTTGACCTGGTCGTTGCCGAGGTAGGTCGATAAGCGATCGGCGAGGGCGTCTATGCTCGGCATGATGATTCCTGCCGTAAGCTGTGATCCCGCGCCGTGCTACGTCGACCAGGCATAGGCTTAGACGGCCTCGTTGGACTCGTCCTCGAACGCTGCGAACAGCGGCTCATCCTGGACGATTTCTTGCTCGGCGATGAACTCGTAGCTCATCAGGCCTTCAGCAATTTCACGCAGCGCTACAACGGTAGGCTTGTCGTTTTCCCACTGAACCAGTGGCTCTTTGCCGCCGGTGGCCAGTTGACGGGCACGTTTGGTAGAGAGCATGACCAGCTCAAAACGGTTTTCCACGTGGTTCAGGCAGTCTTCAACGGTTACGCGGGCCATGGTATTCCTCGGAGCGAATGCAAATATGCGCGCTGCCCGGTTGGGCGAGCGGACTCAACAGTTTAAAAAAACACCAGCGATTAGGGAAGCGCTGATTTTTTAACCAAGCCCTTCAACGCGCTGCAAGTGCCAATGTAAAGCGCTTGCAGGCCTTTTGGGAAGTGCTGATTAACCGAGCAATTCGGCCAGCAATTTGCCGTGAAGCTGTTGCTGACGCTTCTGAATGAGCTGATTGGCGCGGAAAATCGCCTTCAGATCGTCCAGCGCGTGGGCGAAATCGTCGTTGATGATCAGGTAGTCGTAGTCGACGTAGTGGCTCATTTCGCTGACCGCTTCACGCATGCGGCCGTCGATGATTTCGTCGCTGTCCTGACCACGGTTGGTCAAACGCGAATGCAATGCTTGCAGCGACGGCGGCAGAATGAAGATCGAGCGTGCCTGCGGCATCAGCTTGCGCACTTGCTCGGCGCCTTGCCAGTCGATCTCCAGAATCAGGTCGTGACCTGCGTCGAGGGTTTGCTGCAGATGGCTTTGCGAGGTGCCGTAGAGGTTGCCGAAAACCTCGGCGCGCTCAAGGAAATCGCCGTGTTCGCCCATCTTCACAAACGCTTCGCGCGTCACGAAGTGATAGTTCACGCCGTCGACTTCGCCCGGACGCATGGCGCGGGTGGTGTGCGAAACCGAAACGCGGATCTCCGCGTTGGCGTCGGTCAAAGCCTTGACCAGACTGCTCTTGCCCGCGCCCGAAGGGGCGGAAATGATGTACAGGGTGCCGGTGCTGTGGGTCATGTCGGGGTTGCCTTACTCAATATTCTGCACTTGTTCGCGCATCTGCTCGATCAACACCTTGAGGTTGACGGCGGCTTGGGTGCTGCGCGGATCAAAGGCCTTGGAGCCCAATGTGTTGGCTTCGCGGTTGAGCTCCTGCATCAGGAAGTCCAGGCGACGCCCGGCTGCACCGCCGGACTTGAGCACCCGGCGCACTTCGATGATGTGGGTGCTCAGGCGATCCAGTTCTTCGGCCACGTCGCTCTTTTGCGCGAGGATGACCATCTCCTGTTCCAGACGCTGCGGATCCAGCTCGGCCTTCATGTCGGCGAAGCGGTCGAGGACTTTCTGGCGTTGGGTCGCGAGCATCTGTGGCACCAGTTCACGCAGGGTCACGACGTCTGCTTCGATCGATGTCAGGCGCTCGTTGATCAACCGGGCCAGCTCCGCGCCTTCGCGCTCACGGCCAGCCTTCAACTCTTTCAGACCTTGATTGAACAGGGCCAGCGCTTCGGCGTTCAGCGCCTGCGGATCGGTTGCATCGCCGACCAGAACGCCAGGCCAGGCCAGGACTTCCAGCGGGTTCAGCGCTGCAGGGTTTTTGATCAGGCCCGCGATGGTTTCAGCGGCAGCGACCAGTTGCGCGGCGCGCTCGCGGTCGATTTGCAGCGCTTTGCCGGTGCTTTCTTCGGTGAAACGCAGGGTGCATTCCAGTTTGCCCCGCGACAGGCCCTGACGCAGCGCTTCACGCACCGCGCCTTCGAGGTCGCGAAAGGTTTCCGGCAAGCGCAGGTGCGGTTCCAGATAGCGACTGTTGACCGAGCGCAGTTCCCAGCTCAGGGTGCCCTGTACGCCGGCTTTCTCGACGCGGGCGAAGGCGGTCATGCTGTGCACCATGGCGGTAACCTCGCAATGCAGATCGGCGCGAAACCTGGGTTCCGCAAGCGCGATATCAATGAATTTATGCCGACTGGCAGCAAAGGCGCAGGATTGTAGCGCAGTGCGGCGAATGCGCCCAAACACACGGTGTGACAAAGGGCTGCAGCCCGTCGGTAATGCGTGTTTCAGGGCCTTCGGTCGTCGGCTCGAATTTTTAACCCGTGCCCAGTCGCGGTGCACCGCTCTATAATGCTCGGCAGTTTTCCGTCCTCAGTACAGGTATCTCCTATGAAACGTCCAAGTGGTCGCGCTGCCGATCAGCTCCGCTCGATCCGCATTACCCGCCCCACCCCCAACCCCGCCGCACGATCGGTGCTGGTCGAATTCGGTGATACCAAAGTCATCTGCACCGTCAGCGTCGAAAACGGCGTGCCGCGTTTCCTCAAAGGTCAGGGCCAGGGTTGGTTGACCGCCGAGTACGGCATGCTGCCGCGCGCCACCGGCGAGCGTAACCAGCGTGAAGCGAGCCGTGGCAAGCAGGGCGGTCGCACTCTGGAAATCCAGCGCCTGATCGGCCGTTCCCTGCGCGCTGCGCTGGACATGTCCAAGCTGGGCGACGTCACCTTGTACGTCGACTGCGACGTGATCCAGGCTGACGGCGGCACCCGCACTGCATCCATCACCGGCGCCATGGTTGCTCTGGTTGATGCGCTGAAAGTAATCAAGAAGCGCGGCGGCCTGAAGGGCGGCGACCCGCTCAAGCAAATGATCGGCGCGGTATCGGTCGGCATGTATCAGGGCGAAGCGGTACTGGATCTGGACTATCTTGAAGATTCCGCTGCCGAGACCGACCTCAACGTCGTGATGACCAGCACCGGTGGTTTCATCGAAGTGCAGGGCACCGCTGAAGGCGCGCCGTTCCAGCCGGAAGACCTCAACGCCATGCTGGAACTGGCCAAGCAAGGCATGAACGAGATTTTCGAACTGCAGAAGGCCGCACTGGCTGACTGAGCAGGTTCATAACCGCAAGGAGAGTGCGATGAGTGACGAGCAAGCGCTGCTGCCCAAACCGAGCCAGGAGGTTCGTCAATGGGCGATGTTTTGTCACTTGTCCGCTTTGCTGGGGATCTGGATTCCGTTCGGCAACCTGATCGGGCCGTTGATTCTTTGGCAGATGAAGCGTGAAAAGGATCCGTTTATCGATGCCCAGGGCAAAGAGGCGCTGAATTTTCAGATCACTGTCGCGATTGCGTCGTTGATCTGCTTCCTGCTGATGCTGTTGCTCATTGGCTTCGTCCTGATCGTGATACTGGGCATCGGCGCACTGGTGCTTACGATCATTGCCGGGGTGAAGGCCAACGAGGGCTATCCGTACCGGTATCCGTTTACCTGGCGGTTGATCAAGTAGGCTCGCGGGCCTGACAGGCGGAGTGCGCAATGGCTCAGCCGGTCTTTCCTTCTATCGAGCAGCAGACCGAGGAATGGCGGATGAAACCCGCCGCCGTGCTGACGGATCTGCAATCGACCGGCGCTGCGGTGTTCCGCTGGCAGCGTTCATCCACAGACAGCTATCACTTTGAACGCACTGAACCGCGCGAGCATGTTTTGCTCAGCGTGATGCTTGCGCCCATGCAGTCGCGCGCCGCTGTTGGCGGCCGGCAGGTGTGGGATGGGCAGATTCACAGTGGTCAGGTGCGATTGCTGCAGCCCAGCCAATCCGCGAGCTGGGACACGCGTAGCGCTTTCGACATCCTTCATGTGCATTTGCCAATGCCGGCGTTGACCGCTGCGGCGCAGGAGCAAGGATTGAGCTTCGCCGGATTTCGCGGAACGCATCAGCCGCTGTATCAAAACGACAGAGTGGCTCATTTGCTGGCCCGGCAATTGGCGCTGTCCATCGGTGACAACAGTCGGGGCGCCCGTGAGCAGGCGGATCTAAGCGTTCAGGTATTGATTGCTCATTTATTGAACAGTTATGAGCTTTCGAGCACCCAGCGAAGAGTTGCCAGCCAAGGCCTGATGGATGCCTTGCGATACATCGAGCGTCACCCCTGCGAAAAGCTCTGCATTGCCCGGTTGGCGGCAATTGCGGCGATGAGTGAATTCCACTTCGCTCGCGAATTCAAACGCGCCTTTGGCACTTCACCGCATGCCCACGTACTGGTTGTGCGCCTGCAACGGGCGCGCAACGCTTTGGAAAACTCCGCCAAGACTATTTTGGAAATTGCCCTGGAATCCGGGTTTGCCGACTCCAGCCATTTCGCCCGAGTCTTTCGTAAAGCCTATGGCATCAGCCCGAAGGATTTTCGCCAGTCCCGATAAAACTCGTGAGCAAGAAAGTACCGGCAATTGAGCAAGGATCGGCGCGACGCCTGCAACGCCCTCGTTGAACACTGTCCGCACTTCAACGACACGGAGCCAGCCAATGGCACACCTCGGACACGCTGTGCGCGACTATCGCCTGCAACTCATGTACTCGCTGATGGATCGCGAAGGCTTTGATGCTTTGCTGTTCACCCAAGCCGACTTCTTCCAGTTCGCGACCAACTTCAATACCGACGTCGAGACGTGGGAACGGCCAATTCTGTGCGTCGTACCGAGGAACGGCGCGCCGTTTGTGATCGCTCATGAGCTATCGACGCATCATTGGCGTTTCACCAAAGAAGCCGGGCATCTTTGGATCGAGGATGCACGTTTTTATGCCGAGCATCCGCGTGTGCAAAATCGCCTGCCCTTGGTCAGTCAGTGGAGTGAGCTGGTCGCACAATCTTTGCGCGATGCCGGGCTGCATCGGTCGCGCATTGGCGTCGACGCGATCACGGCGCCGTTGGCTCGCGTCGGTACTTTGCTGCCATCGTTGGTGCTGCAAAACGCGACCGAAGAGTGCCGCACGTTGCGGCTAGTCAAGCATGCCGAAGAGATCCAACTGATGCGCGAAGCCTGTGCGTTGACGGATTGGTTGCAGGATCGCTACCGGGAAAACATCCGCCCCGGACGGCTGGTTCAGGAGCTGGACATGAGCATGGCCGCACTGTTTGTCGAAGAAGCGGCTAATCGTTTCCCCGGTGAGGATGTGCAGTGCATCGAGTTTTTCACCCTGTCCGGCCCGGCGAGCTGTGCACCCCACGGCGATGGTCGGCAGTGCGGCGCGCGGATCGAGAAGGGTCATGGTCTGGTGAACATCATCATTCCGCGTATCAACGGTCTGATCATCGAGAACGAGCGCACCTGGTTTTGCGGCAAGCCATCGGCGCGGCAGGTTCAGTTGTATGAGGCGGCGCGGGAAGCCAATGAGGCGGCGTGCGAAGCGGCGGTGACGGGCAATCCGGTTTGCGCGATTGATGCGGCGGCTCAAGGGGTTTTCGAGCGGCATGGAGTGGCGGACTTGATCATCCATCGTACGGGCCATGGACTTGGGCTGGTCGGCCATGAGTTTCCCCACGACATGGCGTTCAATACGCGACCGCTGATGAGTGGCGAAGTGTATTCGGCTGAGCCGGGGATTTTTCAGTGGGGGCTGGGTGGCTTTCGGATCGACGACACGGTGGTGATTGGCGACACGCCAGACATCCTGACGCGCGCGCCCCGAGACATCTCCAGTCAGACAATTCTCTGATTAATAAAAATGCCCGTGTTTCACCTACGGGCATTTACATGAATGCAACGGGATTAGTTTCTTTGGGATGTAGGAATAATCTATTGCCGATGAATGGTAGTCATCTAGTTATATATTTATCGCTCTTACATGTTTAGTCACAACTGCACAGCCTTGGTGCTGGCTCCGTCCTTGGCATCGGCGATGGACGATTGTTAAAGTTGCCCGGCGTTATGTTTCTCTTGAAATATTTCGATATATTCAAGCCGTCGAAGGTTCTTGAATTCCACAGCAATCAGTGTTGAGACAATCAGCCGATTCACGGCGCGCGCTCAGGAAAAGAGCTCGTCCCTGAATATAGCCAAGAATAATCAAAATGATTCAGCTCGATTTTTACGGAACACTCGTGGCCGCTTCCTTAGTACTTTTACTGGGGCGTGGTTTAGTTACTCGCGTTGGGTTTCTGCGCAATTACAATATTCCCGAACCGGTTGCCGGGGGCCTATTGGTTGCGCTTGTTCTTCTGATCATGCGAACACTGGATGTTGAAGTTCGCTTCGATACTTCGCTGCAAACGCCTTTGATGTTGGCCTTCTTTGCCACTATCGGTTTGAGTGCAGACTTCGCCAGCCTGAGAAAGGGCGGGCGCGTTGTTGGGATCTTTTTGGTGGCAGTCGCCGGGCTGCTGGTGGTGCAGAACGCGATGGGCGTTGGCCTCGCCACTCTGCTCGGACTTGACCCGCTGATGGGCCTGTTGACCGGTTCGATCACTCTGGCGGGCGGTCACGGCACCGGCGCGGCGTGGGGCACCGTGTTCAGTGAGAAATACGGTTTGGCTTCTGCCTCTGAACTGGCGATCGCCTCGGCGACTTTTGGTCTGGTGCTGGGCGGTTTGATTGGTGGGCCGGTGGCTCGCCTGTTGATCAAACGGGTTGAGGTGCCCGGTTGCCAGAATCAGCAAGCGCCACGGCTCCCCAAGGGTTTTGAACAGCCGAACAAAGAGCGCTCGATAACGCCGTTTTCATTTATCGAAACACTCGCCCTGATCGCGGTCAGCCTGCTGGTCGGCAATCTGCTGAACGGTTGGCTGCAAGGCAGTGCGCTCGAGTTGCCGACCTTTGTTTGTGTGCTGTTTGTCGGTGTGTTGCTGCGCAACGGTCTCTCGGCGCTGGGCCTGTATCAGGTGTTCGAGCGGGAAGTGTCGGTGTTGGGCAATGTCAGCCTGTCGCTGTTCTTGGCGATTGCCTTGATGTCGCTGAAGCTGTGGGATCTGGCGGCGCTGGCGTTGCCGATCTTCATCATTCTGGCGGTGCAGACATTGGTCATGGCGCTGTTTGCGATTTTCGTGACGTTCCGCATGATGGGCCGCAACTACGATGCGGCGGTGCTGGCCGCAGGGCATTGCGGTTTTGGTCTAGGTGCCACGCCGACGGCGATCGCCAACATGCAGGCGGTGACGCAGCGTTACGGGCCTTCGCAGATTGCGTTTCTGGTGGTGCCGATGGTTGGTGCGTTCTTCATCGACATCATTAACGTCATCGTGATCAAGCTGTATCTGGCCCTGCCGATGTTTGTCGCGCTCTGAGGTTCAGCCCGCTTTAGGCTAGCGCACAAAAAATGCCCGTATCTCGCGATACGGGCATTTTTTTGACTGCGATTCGACGCTTAGATGGTCAGCGTCCAGTCGTAGTCGACGATCAGCGGCGCGTGCTGCGAGAACCGTGGCTGACGCGGCAGACGTGCGCTGCGTACAAAGCGGCGCAAGCCCGGTGTCAGGATCTGGTAGTCGAAGCGCCAGCCCAGATTGAGCATCTCGGCCTGTTCGTTATCCGGCCACCAGCTGTACTGGTCGCCTTCACGGCTGACTTCGCGCAGGGCATCGACATAACCCATGTTGCCGACAATCTCGTCCATCCAGGCGCGTTCCGGCGCCAGGAAGCCCGGGGATTGCTGGCTGTCGCGCCAGTTCTTGATGTCGAGCTTCTGCTGCGCCACGTACAGCGAGCCACAATAAATGTACTCGCGGCGTTTGCGTCGCTGTTTGTCCAGGTACTTGCCGAAGTCGTCCATGAGCTTGAACTTCTGGTTCAAGTCCTCATCGCCGTTCATCCCCGAAGGGAGCAGCAAGGTGGCCTTACTGA
>NZ_JBIUVN010000052.1:0-7680 GCF_044742965.1 Pseudomonas sp. NPDC087804
ACTTACTTCCAGCAGGCGGGCGGCATCGAGTGCTACCCGGTGACCGGCGAGATCACTTACGGTCTTGAGCGTCTGGCCATGTACCTGCAAGGCGTGGACTCGGTCTACGACCTGGTCTGGGCTGACGGCCCGATGGGCAAAGTCACCTACGGCGACGTGTTCCACCAGAACGAAGTGGAGCAGTCCACTTACAACTTCGAACACGCCAACGTCGACAAACTGTTCGAACTGTTCGATTTCTATGAAAGCGAAGCCAAGCGCCTGATCGAACTCGACCAGCCGTTGCCGTTGCCGAGCTACGAAATGGTGTTGAAGGCCTCGCACACCTTCAACCTGCTGGATGCGCGCCGGGCGATCTCGGTGACCGCGCGTCAGCAATACATTCTGCGCGTACGCACCCTGGCGCGTTCCGTTGCGCAAGCCTACCTGCTGGCACGCGCCAAGCTGGGCTTCCCGATGGCGACCCCGGACCTGCGTGACGAAGTACTGGCCAAGCTGGAGGCAGCACAATGAGTGCGCAAGATTTTCTGGTTGAACTGGGCACCGAAGAACTGCCACCGAAAGCCCTGAATACCCTGGCTGACGCGTTCCTCGCCGGTATCGACAAGGGCCTGCAAGCCGCCGGCCTGAGCTATGAGACTAAAACCGTCTACGCCGCGCCGCGCCGTCTGGCTGTGCTGATCACCGCGCTGGCCACCCAGCAACCGGATCGCAGCATCAACCTCGACGGCCCGCCACGTCAGGCGGCGTTCGACGCTGAAGGTAATCCAACGCAAGCAGCACTGGGTTTCGCCAAGAAGTGCGGCGTCGATCTGAGCGAAATCGATCAAAGCGGCCCGAAACTGCGTTACAGCCAGAGCATCGCCGGCAAGCCGACCGCGAGTCTGCTGCCGACCATCGTCGAAGATTCGCTGAACGACCTGCCGATCCCGAAACGCATGCGTTGGGGTGCGCGCAAGGAAGAGTTCGTGCGTCCGACCCAATGGCTGGTGATGCTGCTCGGTGACCAGGTCATCGACTGCACCATCCTCGCGCAGAAGGCTGGCCGTGATTCCCGTGGTCACCGCTTCCATCACCCGGAAAGCGTGCGCATCGGTTCGCCGTCGAGCTACCTCGCCGACCTGCGTGCCGCTTACGTGCTGGCCGACGCCAACGAGCGTCGCGAGATCATCAGCAAGCGCACCGAAGAGCTGGCCACCCGTCAGGAAGGCACGGCCATCGTGCCGCCGGCACTGCTCGACGAAGTGACCGCGCTGGTTGAATGGCCGGTGCCGCTGGTGTGCTCGTTCGAGGAACGTTTCCTCGACGTGCCGCAAGAAGCGCTGATCACCACCATGCAGGACAACCAGAAGTACTTCTGCCTGCTGGATGCCGACGGCAAGTTGCTGCCACGTTTCATCACTGTGGCCAACATCGAAAGCAAAGACCCGCAACAGATCATCGCCGGTAACGAGAAAGTGGTTCGCCCACGCCTGACCGACGCCGAGTTCTTCTTCAAGCAAGACAAGAAGCAGAAACTCGAAGACTTCAACCTGCGCCTGCAGAACGTGGTGTTCCAGGAAAAACTCGGCAGCGTCTACGACAAGGCCGAGCGCGTATCGAAACTGGCTGCGTACATCGCCGCTCGCATTGGCGGCAACGCTTCGTGGGCTGCTCGCGCTGGCCTGCTGTCGAAGTGCGACCTCGCCACCGAAATGGTTGGCGAGTTCCCGGAGATGCAAGGTGTCGCCGGTTACTACTACGCCCTCAATGATGGCGAGCCGGAAGACGTCGCGCTGGCGCTCAACGAGCAATACATGCCACGCGGTGCCGGTGCTGAACTGCCAGCCACCCTGACCGGTGCGGCCGTCGCGATCGCTGACAAGCTCGACACTCTGGTCGGTATCTTCGGTATCGGCATGCTGCCAACCGGTAGCAAAGACCCGTACGCCCTGCGCCGTGCGGCACTCGGCGTGCTGCGTATCCTCATCGAGAAGAAACTCGACCTCGACCTGAACGACGCCGTGGCTTTCGCCGTGAATGCGTTCGGTGCCAAGGTCAAGGCTGCCGGCCTCAACGAGTCCGTGCTGGAATTCATCTTCGACCGTCTGCGTGCGCGTTATGAAGACGAAGGCGTTGAAGTCGCCACTTACCTGTCGGTACGTGCCCTGAAGCCGGGTTCGGCGCTGGACTTCGATCAGCGTGTGCAAGCGGTGCAGGCCTTCCGCAAACTGCCGGAAGCAGCAGCGCTGGCGGCGGTGAACAAGCGTGTATCGAACCTGTTGAGCAAACTCGAAGGCGCAGTACCGACCGAGGTACAAGCGAAGTACTTCGACAACGCCAACGAGTTCTCGCTGTACTCGGCGATCCAGCAAGCGGATCAAGCGGTACAGCCGATGGCTGCGGCGCGTCAGTACAACGAATCGCTGGCACGCCTGGCGGCATTGCGTGAGCCGGTGGATGCGTTCTTCGACGCGGTGATGGTCAATGCCGACGACGCCAATGTGCGGGCCAACCGTTACGCGCTGCTGGCGCGTCTGCGTGGTCTGTTCCTCGGCGTTGCCGACATTTCGCTGCTGGGTTGAGGGATTGCTGTTGAAACTGCTGATTCTCGATCGGGACGGAGTGATCAATTACGACTCCGACGCTTACATCAAGTCAGTGGCGGAGTGGATTCCGTTGCCCGGCTCGATCGAAGCGATTGCGCAGTTGAGCAAGGCCGGCTGGACGGTGGCGGTGGCCACCAACCAGTCGGGCATTGCTCGCGGCTATTACGACCTCGCCACCCTCGATGCCATGCACGCGCGGTTGCGTGAGCTGGTCGCGGAGCAGGGCGGTGAAGTCGGGCTGATCGTGTACTGCCCGCATGGGCCGGACGAAGGCTGCGATTGCCGCAAGCCGAAACCGGGGATGTTGAAAACCATCGCGGCGCATTACGACGTCGAGCTGGCCAATGTCTGGTTCGTCGGCGACAGCCTTGGTGACCTGGAGGCCGCCAAAGCCGTCGATTCACAGCCAGTTTTGGTAAAGACCGGAAAAGGCGAAAAGACTCAGGGCAAAACCCTGCCGGTTGGCACTCTGATTTTTGACGATCTGGCGGCGATTGCCGCAGAACTTATCCACAACTAGAGTACTTCTGAAGTTCCTGACCAGGGATTGATCGGGAGTGCGCTTGAACACTCGGGCATTGCCCCGTCACGGTAAACGTCACTATGTCGATACTGCGGGCCATCAGGATTTTTCTCTTTTACCTGCTGCTGGGCACCACCTCCCTGCTGTGGTGCAGCTTGAGTTTTTTCATCGCGCCGTTTCTGCCGTTCAAAGCGCGTTATCGTTTTATCAACGTGTACTGGTGCCGTTGCGCCTTGTGGCTGACCAAGGTATTTCTCGGTATCCGTTACGAAATCAAGGGCGCGGAAAACGTGCCTGACCGGCCCTGCGTGATTCAATCGAACCACCAGAGCACCTGGGAGACGTTCTTTCTCTCCGCTTATTTCTCGCCGTTGAGCCAAGTGCTCAAACGCGAACTGCTTTACGTGCCGTTCTTCGGCTGGGCCATGGCCATGTTGCGGCCGATCGCGATTGACCGTGACAACCCGAAAGCTGCACTGAAACAAGTCGCCGCCAAAGGTGACGAGCTGCTCAAGGACAACGTTTGGGTGCTGATCTTTCCGGAAGGCACACGCGTGCCGTTTGGCACTGTCGGCAAGTTCTCCCGCAGTGGCAGCGCTTTGGCGGTGAATGCGGCGCTTCCGGTACTGCCGATTGCACACAATGCCGGCAAATTCTGGCCGAAAGTCGGTTGGGGTAAAAAGTCCGGCGTGATCACGGTGGTCATCGGCGAACCGATGTACGCCGAAGGCACAGGCCCGCGCGCCATTGCCGAGTTGAACGACCGGGTGCAAGCCTGGAACGAGAAGACCCAACGCGAAATGGGCTCTCTGCCACCGGCCCCGCAGGCACCGGTCGCCAATGATCAGATCGCTGTCTGAGATTTTGTGGATAACCTGTGTACGGTTTGTTTGAAAAGGCTTGAATATTGAGATTAAGTAATTGATTTACTTATATATTTCTCAAGCTCATAAAAGACCGTAAAAGGTGCATAAGTTTTTTTCCGATGTAAAAAAACCGGCTGATATAGCCGGTTTTTTTGTGCCTGTTCACTCGTGAATCAGCGGTAACTCCAGCAGGAACGTGGTGCCTTGATCCACCACGCTGCGGCATTCGATTTTACCGCCATGGTGATCAACCACCGCTTTGACCATCGACAGGCCCAGCCCCACGCCATCGATGCCTTGGGCGGAGGAAAAACGGCGGTACTGACTGAACAGATCCGGCAATTCATCGGCGGCGATGCCTTTGCCTTGATCGATCAATTCACAGTGCAACCATTCCTCAAGGCAACGGACGCGCAGGGTGATCGTGGTGTCGGCCGGGCTGTACTTGATCGCGTTTTCCAGCAGGTTGAACAGCGCGCGGGTCAGCAAGCCTTGATCGGCATTGATCAGACGTTCCTGCGACTCTTCATCCATGTCATGCAGCAGCTCGATGCGTTTCTGCTGGGCAATGGGCAACGCTTGATCCAGCACGTCGAGCACCAGCATCGCGAACAACGTCGGTTGAAATTGGTAAGTCTCAGACTCAGCTCGCGCCAGCAGAACAAAACCGTCGGTCAGATCCAGCGCGCGGCGCACCTGACGTTCGATCTGTTCGAACAACGGCGCATCAGCCCCGGCCTGATGGCGATGCACATCCAGCAAAGCGAGGATCGCCGAATGTGGCGCGCGCAGGTCGTGGGACAGAAAGCGCAGCAATACGCTGCGTTGTTCTTCCGCCGCGCGTTCGGCGCTGAGGTCGGTGAGGCTCAGCAGCCAGCCGATCGGTGTGTCCCCATCCACCGGCAGCAGGGCGGCACGTTCCAGGCGCAGGCTGCGTTCCTTGTGGTCACGGAATTCCAGCAGCGGCAGGGCGGATAACGCTGGACGTGGCTCTGTGGATAATTCCGGATAGCCGAGGCGGCCGAGTTGATCGAGGACGTCGTCGCCCACCAATGAGGTATCGAACAACGCGCGGGCCTTGCGATTGCCCAGCAGGATCTGCCCCTTGGGATCGCTGATCAGTGTGGCGACCGGCAAGTATTCCAAACCGTCTGCGATGAAGCGTCGAGTATCGCGGGTGCGGCTCATGGCTTGCTCGAGGGCCATGATCTGCCCCTGCAAACGATCGGCGCCGGTGAATTGCGTGCGACGGCGCTCAGGGAAAACCTTCGGCTCTCCATCCAGCCGCGTCAGCTCCCAGCCGAAATAAGTCAGCACCACACTCAGGCGCCGCCAGTTCCAGATCAGATAGCCAAACAACATGCCCAACACCGCCGGCGTCGGCGACCACCAGCGACGCATCTCCGCCAGCCCGGCGCTGGTCAGCAGCACGCCGGCCATGCCAACCAACGTTATCCACAACGCCCAGCGCGGACGCCACAACAGCAAACCAAGTACGCACGCCACCAGCCCAACCGAAAGCATCGCCCCCATGACGGGAGCCGCACCGTGAAGGTTGATCTGCGCGCGATACGACAACAGCGCAGTCAGCGGCAACAGCACTAGACTTATCCACAACCACTCGCGCACCAGCTGTCGGAACAGGCGCTGCACTTGGCTGGGCTCGCGGCTTTCGCGCCGGCGATTAGTGTTCATTTGGAAAAACGGCAGGGCAGGGTGAATGGTTTCATGGGCCACAGGTCTGAGACGTAGACCCGAAGAATCATAGCGGACGTCGACCAACGGCGGGCTGCTTACTTTCACTGCGAGGGCCGAGCGACTATGGTTGTCCGCCAACTGCCCAAGCAACAAGGAATGACCGCGAATGCGCGTTGCGATTCTGGACGACGAACCCGCCGAACTGCGCCGGGTCGAGCAAACCCTGCAGCAAATGGCCGATGCCGGCGAACAGCCGTGGTCACTGCACAGCTTCGAACGCGGTGAAGACCTGCTGCGCCAACTGCGCCGGGAAACTTTCGACCTGCTGATCCTCGACTGGCAACTGCCCGACCTCACCGGCCTGGCCCTGCTGCGCTGGACCCGCGAACACATGGAAGCGCCACCAGCGGCAATCATGCTCACCAGCCGTGATGGCGAGAGCGATATCGTTCAGGCGTTGAATGCGGGGGCGGATGATTATGTGAGCAAGCCGTTTCGGCCGAATGAATTGAAGGCGCGGGTGGCTGCGGTATTGCGGCGGCACAGCCAGCAACGTGCGGCGGCGACGGAAGTGCTGAGCTTTAATGATCTGACGTTTGATGACGCTGAATTGACCGTTACCCGCGAGGGAAAGCCGATTGTCATGACCGAGCGCGAGTATCGACTGGCGCGGTGCCTGTTCAGCAACCTGGGGAGGCCGTTATCGCGGGATTATCTATATGAACGGTTTTGGCCGCATGAGGAGATGGCGTCGTCGCGGCCGCTGGATACGCATATTTATCGCCTGCGGAACAAGCTCGGACTGACGGCGGATCGAGGGTGGCAGTTGTTGACGATTTATGGGTATGGGTATCGGTTGGAGAGTGTGGCGGCAGCGCCCGAGTAAGATCAAAAGATCGCAGCCTTCGGCAGCTCCTACATTGATCTCCTGTAGGAGCTGCCGCAGGCTGCGATCTTTTGATCTGCCAATAAAAAAGGCCAACGCAATGCGTTGGCCTTTTTGTTTGACGCAAACGAGTATCAGAAATCCAGGTTCGAAACCGCCAACGCATTGCTCTCGATGAAGTCACGGCGAGGTTCGACCGCATCACCCATCAGGGTGTTGAAGATCTGGTCTGCGCCGATGGCGTCTTCGATGGTGACTTTCAGCATGCGGCGCACGCTTGGGTCCATGGTGGTTTCCCACAGCTGATCCGGGTTCATTTCGCCCAGACCTTTGTATCGCTGAATGGTGTGGCGCTTGGTGCTTTCAGCCATCAGCCAGTCCAGTGCTTCCTTGAACTCGGTGACCGCTTTCTTGCGCTCGCCACGCTGGATGTATGCGCCTTCGTCGAGCAGGGTGCTCAACTGAGCGCCGAGGGTGACGACGGTTTTGTAGTCGTTGCTGCCGAAGAAGTCGCGGTTGAAGGTGACGTAGTTCGACAGGCCGTGGGAGATCAGTTCGACCTCTGGCAGCCACACGCCACGTTCACGGTCTTCACGCAGACTGGCCTTGTAGACCAGACCGGACTTCTCGACGGTGCGCAGACGCGCTTCGTACTGGGCCAGCCACTCTTGCATCGCTGCGTGGTCGCCGAGCTTTTCCAGGCTCACGGCCGGCAGGTAGATGAAGTGCTCGGTCAGTTCCTGCGGGTACAGGCGCGACAGACGCTTGAGGGTCTTCATTACCATGCGGAAGTCATTCACCAGACGCTCGAGCGCTTCACCGGAAATGCCCGGGGCTTCTTCGTTCAGGTGCAGGCTCGCATCTTCCAGGGCCGACTGCGTCATGTACTCTTCCATGGCGTCGTCGTCTTTGATGTATTGCTCTTGCTGGCCTTTCTTGACCTTGTACAGCGGCGGTTGAGCGAGGTAGATGTAGCCACGCTCGATCAGCTCCGGCAACTGACGGAAGAAGAAGGTCAGCAGCAGGGTACGGATGTGCGAACCGTCGCCGTCAGCCTCGGTCATGATGATGATGTTGTGATAGCGCAGCTTGTCGATGTTGTACTCGTCGCGACCGATG
>NZ_JBIUVN010000053.1:0-6778 GCF_044742965.1 Pseudomonas sp. NPDC087804
ATCGCGATCACCGAAGCCAACACGCTGGGCATCCCGGTTATCGGCGTTGTCGATACCAACAGCAGCCCGGAAGGCGTTGACTACATCATCCCAGGCAACGATGACGCAATCCGCGCTATCCAGCTGTACATGGGTTCGATGGCTGACGCTGTTATCCGTGGTCGCAACAATGTTGGCGGCGGCACTGTAGAATTCGCAGCTGAAGAAGCTCCGGCAGCTGCAGCTGAGTAATTAACGCCCTGGCGTTGACTCAGTAAGCAAAAAGGGGGCTTGGCCCCCTTTTTGCCACCTCGAAAACCATTTGTCGGCAGCGCAGCTACAGCATCTGTAACGTGCAGCGGCTACAAACGGCTTCGGGAAGAATTGAACGCCCGTTCGATCGGGTGGAATGGTTGAAAACCTATCCAAGAGGAATTTGAAAATGGCAGCAATTACTGCAGCGTTGGTTAAAGAACTGCGTGAGCGTACCGGCGAAGGCATGATGGATTGCAAGAAAGCCCTGGAAAAGGCTGACGGCGACATCGAAAAAGCCATTGATGACATGCGTGCTTCGGGCGCAATCAAGGCTGCCAAAAAAGCAGGCAACGTAGCTGCTGAAGGCGCGATCGCTCTGAAAGAAGACGGCAAATCTGCTGTTCTGCTGGAAGTGAACTCGCAGACCGACTTCCTGGCTCTGCAGGACGACTTCAAGGCATTCGTTGCTGAAAGCATTGAAAAAGCCTTCGCTGACAAGCTGACCGATGTTGCTCCGCTGATCGAAGCGCAAGAAGCTGCTCGTCTGGTACTGGTCGGCAAGGTTGGCGAAAACGTCAACATCCGTCGTCTGGTTCGCGTAGAAGGCGACGTTGTTGGTGGCTACCTGCACGGCAACAAGATCGGTGTTGCAGTTGTTCTGAAAGGCGGCAACGTTGAACTGGCCAAGGACATCGCTATGCACGTAGCGGCCAGCAACCCTGAGTTCCTGCTGCCATCGGAAGTTTCGGCTGAAGCGATCGAGCGCGAAAAAGCTGTGTTCCTGCAGCTGAACGAAGAGAAGATCAAAGGCAAGCCAGAAAACATTGTTGAAAATATGGTCAAAGGCCGTATCAGCAAGTTCCTGGCAGAAGCCAGCCTGGTTGAGCAGGCGTTCGTCAAGAACCCTGAAATCAAGGTTGGCGAACTGGCCAAGAAAGCCGGTGCTGAAATCGTTTCCTTCACCTACTTCAAAGTAGGCGAAGGCATCGAGAAGCCGGTCGACAACTTCGCTGAAGAAGTTGCTGCCCAGCTGGCTGCCGCCAAGCAATAAGACAGTTTTCAACTGTCGCCCGAAAGAGGCTGCCCGCTTACGCGCGCAGCCTCTTTTCAGATGGGGTAGCCAATTTTTTATTGGTTTCCACTTGGAACTGACTTACAAAGCCATGTTCCGATGGCGCTGAAGCAGCGCCAAGCTAGAGTGAACGCCAGCTGTAAACAGCTCGCACAGAATTTTTTAATACGCCGCAGGAGAGATTCGCAATGGCTCAGCAGGGCAGTGGTTATCAGGCTCGCTATAAACGCATTCTACTCAAGCTTAGCGGCGAGGCCCTGATGGGCTCGGAAGAGTTCGGGATCGATCCGAAAGTACTCGATCGCATGGCGCTGGAAGTCGGCCAACTGGTCGGCATCGGTGTCCAGGTCGGTCTGGTGATCGGTGGCGGTAACCTGTTCCGTGGCGAAGCCCTGAGCAAAGCCGGTATGGATCGGGTCACAGGCGACCACATGGGCATGCTGGCCACTGTGATGAACGCCCTGGCCATGCGCGATGCGCTGGAACGTGCCAATATCTCGGCCATCGTGATGTCGGCGATTTCCATGGTTGGCGTAACCGATCACTATGATCGCCGCAAAGCCATGCGTCACCTGAACTCCAAAGACGTCGTGATTTTCGCAGCCGGTACCGGCAACCCGTTCTTCACCACGGATTCGGCAGCCTGCCTGCGTGCCATCGAAATCGATGCCGACGTCGTGCTGAAAGCGACCAAGGTCGATGGTGTTTACACCGCAGACCCATTCAAAGACCCGCATGCCGAGAAGTTCGATCATCTGACTTATGATGAAGTACTGGATCGCAAGCTGGGTGTAATGGATCTGACTGCTATCTGCCTGTGCCGCGATCACAAGATGCCGCTGCGCGTATTCAACATGAACAAACCTGGTGCCCTGCTGAACATCGTCCATGGCGGCGCTGAAGGCACCCTGATCGAGGAAGGTCAACAATGATCAACGAAATCAAAAAAGACGCTCAAGAGCGCATGCAAAAATCCCTGGACTCTCTGGCTCACGCCTTTGGCCAGATCCGTACCGGTAAGGCTCACCCAAGCATTCTGGGCAGCGTGATGGTGCCGTACTACGGCGCTGACACCTCCATCACCCAGGTTGCCAACATCACTGTTAAAGACTCGCGCACCCTGCAAGTCGTGGCCTTCGAGCGCAACATGCTCGCCGCCGTCGACAAGGCAATCCAGAGCGCTGGCCTGAACCTCAACCCGACCAACCTCGGCGAGTTGTTGCTGATCTCCATGCCTGCCCTGACTGAAGAAACCCGTAAGGGCTTCACCAAGCAGGCGCGCAGCGCTGCTGAAGACGCTCGTGTTGCCGTGCGCAACATCCGTCGTGACGCGTTGGGCGAGCTGAAGAAGCTGGTCAAGGACAAAGAAATCAGCGAAGACGAAGAGCGTCGTGCAATCGCCGATATCGATAAGCTGACCAAGGATTCCGAAGCCATGATCACCAAGGCCACGGAAGAGAAAGAAAAAGACCTGATGGCCGTATAAGGGTCGAGCTTTTAATGGACAAGACCAAGCAGACTGCGCCGTCCGCGGTGCCGCGCCATGTCGCGATCATCATGGATGGTAACAATCGCTGGGCTAAAAAACGCTTTATGCCGGGTGTCGCCGGGCATAAAGCGGGCGTGGATGCTGTGCGAGCCGTCATCGAGGTGTGCGCTGAGGCCAAGGTCGAAGTGTTGACCTTGTTCGCCTTCTCCAGTGAAAACTGGCAGCGCCCGGCCGATGAAGTCAGCGCCTTGATGGACTTGTTCTTCAAGGCATTGCGTCGTGAGGCCAAGCGCCTCAACGACAACAACATCTGCCTGCGCATCATTGGCGATCGCACGCGCTTCCACCCTGAACTTCAGGCGGCGATGCGCGAAGCCGAAGCAATGACTGCCGGTGCCAATCGTTTTGTTCTGCAGATCGCCGCCAACTACGGCGGTCAGTGGGATATCGCGCAGGCTGCACAGCGCCTGGCACGCGAAGTTCAGGCCGGGCATCTGCGTCCGGAAGACATTACTCCGGATCTTTTGCAAACCTGTCTGGTCACCGGCGATCTGCCGTTGCCGGATTTGTGCATCCGCACCGGTGGTGAGCACCGCATCAGCAACTTCCTGCTGTGGCAGCTGGCTTACGCCGAGTTGTACTTCTCCGACCTGTTCTGGCCGGACTTCAAACACGATGCCATGCGTACTGCGCTGGCCGATTTCGCTTCACGTCAACGTCGCTTCGGTAAAACGAGCGAACAGGTCGAAGCTGGAGCCCGGGTTTAATGCTTAAACAACGAATCATCACTGCACTGATCCTGCTGCCGATTGCCTTGTGCGGGTTTTTCCTGCTCGAAGGTTCCGGGTTTGCCTTGTTCATCGGTCTGGTCGTGACTTTGGGCGCCTGGGAATGGGCGCGTCTGGCAGGTTTCACCGGGCAAGCGTTCCGTGTGGGTTTTGCCGCCGTGGTCGCGTTCATGCTCTTCATCATGTACATCTTGCCCGGCCTTGCGCCATGGGTGCTCGGTGCTTCGGTGTTGTGGTGGGCAGTGGCGACTTATCTGGTGCTTACTTACCCGGCCTCCAGTGCTCATTGGTCCAGTGCGGCAACCAAACTGGTGATCGGTCTGCTGATTCTGTTGCCGGCCTGGCAAGGTCTGGTGCAGATCAAACAGTACCCGTTGGGTAACTGGCTGATCATGGCGGTGATGGTGTTGGTGTGGGGCGCTGATATCGGCGCCTACTTCTCCGGCCGCGCTTTCGGCAAACGCAAACTGGCCCCACAGGTCAGCCCGGGCAAAAGCTGGGAAGGCGTTTACGGTGGTCTGGCATTGAGCCTGGTCATCACCGCCATCGTTGGTCTGGTGCGCGACTGGACAGTGGCCGAACTGCTCAAGGGCTTGATCGGCGCTGCGCTGATCGTCTTTATCTCGGTGGTCGGCGACCTCACCGAAAGCATGTTCAAGCGTCAATCCGGCATCAAGGACAGCAGCAATCTGTTGCCCGGGCATGGCGGTGTGCTTGACCGCATCGACAGCCTGACTGCCGCGATTCCAGTGTTCGCCGTGCTGTTGTGGATGGCCGCACCGTGAGCCGAGCCCAACAGATTACCGTTCTGGGGGCGACCGGTTCGATTGGCCTGAGCACCCTGGATGTCATCGCGCGTCACCCTGAGCGTTATCAGGTATTCGCCCTGAGCGGTTTCACTCGTCTGAGCGAGCTGCTGGCCTTGTGTGTGCGTCACGTGCCGCAATTTGCCGTGGTGCCTGAAGTCGCCGCTGCCCGTGGCTTGCAGGATGATCTGCGTGCCACGGGTTTGCCAACGCGGGTGCTGGTGGGGGAGGAGGGCTTGTGTCAGGTCGCCTCCGCGCCGGAAGTCGATGCGGTGATGGCGGCGATTGTGGGTGCTGCGGGTTTGCGTCCTACATTGGCCGCCGTCGAGGCTGGCAAAAAGATTCTCCTGGCTAATAAAGAAGCGCTGGTGATGTCCGGTGCTTTGTTCATGCAGGCCGTGCGCAAAAGCGGTTCGGTGCTGTTGCCGATCGACAGCGAACACAACGCGATTTTCCAGTGCATGCCGCAGGATTTTGCTCGTGGCTTGAGCTCGGTCGGCGTGCGAAGGATTTTACTGACAGCCTCTGGTGGCCCGTTCCGACAGACACCGATGGCTGAACTGGTGCATGTTTCACCTGACCAGGCGTGTGCGCATCCGAACTGGTCCATGGGGCGCAAGATTTCCGTGGATTCGGCCAGCATGATGAACAAAGGCCTTGAGCTGATCGAAGCCTGCTGGTTGTTCGATGCCAAGCCGTCGCAGGTCGAGGTGGTGATTCATCCGCAAAGCGTGATTCACTCGTTGGTCGATTACGTCGACGGCTCGGTGCTGGCGCAGTTGGGTAACCCCGACATGCGCACGCCGATTGCCAATGCGTTGGCCTGGCCGGAGCGTATCGATTCTGGCGTGGCGCCGCTCGATCTGTTTGCCATCGCGCGCCTGGATTTCGAAGCGCCTGATGAAGAGCGCTTCCCTTGCCTGCGTCTGGCCCGCCAAGCGGCGGAGGCGGGCGACAGCGCACCGGCGATGCTCAATGCGGCCAATGAAGTGGCTGTGGCAGCGTTTCTCGATGGACGGGTTCGTTACCTGGAAATCGCGAGTATCATCGAGGAAGTCTTGAATCTCGAATCTGTGGTTGCGCTGGATGATCTCGACGCGGTGTTTACCGCCGACGCCAAGGCACGAGTTTTGGCCGAACAATGGTTGAAACGTCACGACCGATAAGTTTTGCAACACAATGGCTTTACGCGGCACTGAACAGGATTGCGGAGAAAGTAGATGAGCGCGCTCTATATGATTGCCGGCACCCTGATCGCTTTGGGTGTGCTGGTCACCTTTCATGAATTCGGCCATTTTTGGGTCGCGCGTCGCTGTGGCGTCAAGGTTCTGCGTTTTTCCGTAGGCTTTGGTATGCCGTTGCTGCGCTGGCACGACAAGAAAGGCACCGAGTTCGTGATCGCCGCGATTCCGCTGGGTGGTTACGTCAAGATGCTCGACGAGCGTGAAGGCGAAGTGCCGCTGGATCAGCTCGATCAGTCGTTCAATCGCAAATCTGTACGCCAGCGTATTGCCATCGTGGCTGCCGGCCCGATCGCCAACTTCCTGCTGGCTCTGGTGTTTTTCTGGGTGCTGGCGATGCTTGGCAGTCAGCAAATACGCCCGGTCATCGGTGGTGTCGAGTCCGGCAGTATCGCGGCCAAGGCCGGTTTGACGGCGGGTCAGGAAATTGTCGCAATTGATGGCGAGCCGACTTCCGGTTGGGCGGCGGTCAATTTGCAGTTGGTACGTCGACTGGGTGAGAGCGGTTCGCTGCAGTTGTTGGTGCGTGAGCAGGGCTCTAATGCTGATTCGCCGCGTGAGCTGGCGCTGGATCATTGGCTGAAAGGAGCTGATGAGCCGGATCCGATTCGCTCGTTGGGTATTCGTCCATGGCGTCCGGCATTGCCGCCGGTGCTCGCCGAGCTCGATCCAAAAGGCCCGGCGCAAGCTGCTGGCCTGAAAACCGGCGACCGTCTGGTCTCGCTCGACGGTCTGGCGCTAAACGACTGGCAGCAAGTGGTTGATACTGTTCGTACGCGTCCTGATACCAAAATCATGCTGCGTGTCGAGCGTGATGGTGCTCAAATCGACGTCCCGGTGACGCTGGCGGCGCGTGGCGAAAGCAAGGCGCCGAGCGGTTATCTGGGCGCTGGCGTCAAAGCGATCGACTGGCCACCGGAAATGATCCGCGAGGTCAGTTATGGGCCTTTGGCCGCGATTGGCGAGGGCGCTCGTCGCACTTGGACCATGAGCGTTCTGACCCTCGATTCGCTAAAGAAAATGCTGTTCGGCGAGCTCTCGGTAAAAAACTTGAGTGGACCGATAACCATTGCTAAAGTGGCGGGCGCTTCTGCCCAGTCGGGCGTCGCTGATTTCCTGAATTTCCTTGCTTATCTGAGTATTAGCCT
>NZ_JBIUVN010000054.1:1902-3229 GCF_044742965.1 Pseudomonas sp. NPDC087804
TCGTTCTATAAAAATTTGGGTATGTGATAGAAAGATAGACTGAACGTTACTTTCACTGGTAACGGATCAGGCTAAGGTAAAATTTGTGAGTTCTCTTAGTTGAGAAATTCGAATTTTCGGCGAATGTCGTCTTCACAGTATAACCAGATTGCTTGGGGTTATATGGTCAAGTGAAGAAGCGCATACGGTGGATGCCTTGGCAGTCAGAGGCGATGAAAGACGTGGTAGCCTGCGAAAAGCTTCGGGGAGTCGGCAAACAGACTTTGATCCGGAGATGTCTGAATGGGGGAACCCAGCCATCATAAGATGGTTATCTTGTACTGAATACATAGGTGCAAGAGGCGAACCAGGGGAACTGAAACATCTAAGTACCCTGAGGAAAAGAAATCAACCGAGATTCCCTTAGTAGTGGCGAGCGAACGGGGACTAGCCCTTAAGTGGCTTTGAGATTAGCGGAACGCTCTGGAAAGTGCGGCCATAGTGGGTGATAGCCCTGTACGCGAAAATCTCTTGGTCATGAAATCGAGTAGGACGGAGCACGAGAAACTTTGTCTGAATATGGGGGGACCATCCTCCAAGGCTAAATACTACTGACTGACCGATAGTGAACTAGTACCGTGAGGGAAAGGCGAAAAGAACCCCGGAGAGGGGAGTGAAATAGATCCTGAAACCGTATGCGTACAAGCAGTGGGAGCAGACTTTGTTCTGTGACTGCGTACCTTTTGTATAATGGGTCAGCGACTTATTTTCAGTGGCGAGCTTAACCGAATAGGGGAGGCGTAGCGAAAGCGAGTCTTAATAGGGCGTCTAGTCGCTGGGAATAGACCCGAAACCGGGCGATCTATCCATGGGCAGGTTGAAGGTTGGGTAACACTAACTGGAGGACCGAACCGACTACCGTTGAAAAGTTAGCGGATGACCTGTGGATCGGAGTGAAAGGCTAATCAAGCTCGGAGATAGCTGGTTCTCCTCGAAAGCTATTTAGGTAGCGCCTCATGTATCACTGTAGGGGGTAGAGCACTGTTTCGGCTAGGGGGTCATCCCGACTTACCAAACCGATGCAAACTCCGAATACCTACAAGTGCCGAGCATGGGAGACACACGGCGGGTGCTAACGTCCGTCGTGAAAAGGGAAACAACCCAGACCGTCAGCTAAGGTCCCAAAGTTATGGTTAAGTGGGAAACGATGTGGGAAGGCTTAGACAGCTAGGAGGTTGGCTTAGAAGCAGCCACCCTTTAAAGAAAGCGTAATAGCTCACTAGTCGAGTCGGCCTGCGCGGAAGATGTAACGGGGCTCAAACCATACACCGAAGCTACGGGTATCATC
>NZ_JBIUVN010000054.1:3326-5080 GCF_044742965.1 Pseudomonas sp. NPDC087804
GTGATGCGGTAGAGGAGCGTTCTGTAAGCCTGTGAAGGTGAGTTGAGAAGCTTGCTGGAGGTATCAGAAGTGCGAATGCTGACATGAGTAACGACAATGGGTGTGAAAAACACCCACGCCGAAAGACCAAGGTTTCCTGCGCAACGTTAATCGACGCAGGGTTAGTCGGTCCCTAAGGCGAGGCTGAAAAGCGTAGTCGATGGAAAACAGGTTAATATTCCTGTACTTCTGGTTATTGCGATGGAGGGACGGAGAAGGCTAGGCCAGCTTGGCGTTGGTTGTCCAAGTTTAAGGTGGTAGGCTGAGATCTTAGGTAAATCCGGGATCTTAAGGCCGAGAGCTGATGACGAGTGTTCTTTTAGAACACGAAGTGGTTGATGCCATGCTTCCAAGAAAAGCTTCTAAGCTTCAGGTAACCAGGAACCGTACCCCAAACCGACACAGGTGGTTGGGTAGAGAATACCAAGGCGCTTGAGAGAACTCGGGTGAAGGAACTAGGCAAAATGGCACCGTAACTTCGGGAGAAGGTGCGCCGGTGAGGGTGAAGGACTTGCTCCGTAAGCTCATGCCGGTCGAAGATACCAGGCCGCTGCGACTGTTTATTAAAAACACAGCACTCTGCAAACACGAAAGTGGACGTATAGGGTGTGACGCCTGCCCGGTGCCGGAAGGTTAATTGATGGGGTTAGCTAACGCGAAGCTCTTGATCGAAGCCCCGGTAAACGGCGGCCGTAACTATAACGGTCCTAAGGTAGCGAAATTCCTTGTCGGGTAAGTTCCGACCTGCACGAATGGCGTAACGATGGCGGCGCTGTCTCCACCCGAGACTCAGTGAAATTGAAATCGCTGTGAAGATGCAGTGTATCCGCGGCTAGACGGAAAGACCCCGTGAACCTTTACTATAGCTTTGCACTGGACTTTGAATTTGCTTGTGTAGGATAGGTGGGAGGCTTTGAAGCGTGGACGCCAGTTCGCGTGGAGCCAACCTTGAAATACCACCCTGGCAACTTTGAGGTTCTAACTCAGGTCCGTTATCCGGATCGAGGACAGTGTATGGTGGGTAGTTTGACTGGGGCGGTCTCCTCCTAAAGAGTAACGGAGGAGTACGAAGGTGCGCTCAGACCGGTCGGAAATCGGTCGTAGAGTATAAAGGCAAAAGCGCGCTTGACTGCGAGACAGACACGTCGAGCAGGTACGAAAGTAGGTCTTAGTGATCCGGTGGTTCTGTATGGAAGGGCCATCGCTCAACGGATAAAAGGTACTCCGGGGATAACAGGCTGATACCGCCCAAGAGTTCATATCGACGGCGGTGTTTGGCACCTCGATGTCGGCTCATCACATCCTGGGGCTGAAGCCGGTCCCAAGGGTATGGCTGTTCGCCATTTAAAGTGGTACGCGAGCTGGGTTTAGAACGTCGTGAGACAGTTCGGTCCCTATCTGCCGTGGACGTTTGAGATTTGAGAGGGGCTGCTCCTAGTACGAGAGGACCGGAGTGGACGAACCTCTGGTGTTCCGGTTGTCACGCCAGTGGCATTGCCGGGTAGCTATGTTCGGAATAGATAACCGCTGAAAGCATCTAAGCGGGAAACTAGCCTCAAGATGAGATCTCACTGGAACCTTGAGTTCCCTGAAGGGCCGTCGAAGACTACGACGTTGATAGGTTGGGTGTGTAAGCGCTGTGAGGCGTTGAGCTAACCAATACTAATTGCCCGTGAGGCTTGACCATATAACACCCAAGCAATTTGACTACTCGA
>NZ_JBIUVN010000055.1:0-567 GCF_044742965.1 Pseudomonas sp. NPDC087804
GCCACTGCTGTGAGAAGGCTTTGGCGTCTTCTTTGCTGCGAACCAGCTTAACGCCGCCCGCTTTACCGCGACCACCAGCGTGGACCTGGGCTTTGACAACCCACTCACTGCCGCCGATTTTGTCGCAAGCTTCTGCTGCTGCTTCCGGGGTGTCTACTGCGTAACCAGTGGAAACTGGCAGGCCGTATTCAGCGAACAGCTGCTTACCCTGATACTCGTGAAGATTCATGCTTTTTACCGTCTTCGTTAGGTACTGCGCATTCGGCGCTGCGCTCATATGAGTGCCGCGCCACCTGTGACTGCTGCTTGCGTAGCCTTTCCGGATACCCGGTGCAACTACGCAAGACTGCGTCCAGCGGACATTCCGCGGTGAGACTTGCTCGCAAGGCTCACGACGGGCCGTTACCGCCGTGGTTTCTTATTGTCTGTTAACGCTTTTTGCGGTTGGCAATGTGGATGGCGCCGCCATTCACCGCCAAAGCAGCTTCGTGCAAGGCTTCAGACAGGGTCGGATGGGAGAAAACCATCATGCCCAGATCTTCAGCGCTGGTGCCGAATTCCATACCG
>NZ_JBIUVN010000055.1:577-4645 GCF_044742965.1 Pseudomonas sp. NPDC087804
GCATCAGCGATGACCTTGACGAAACCACCGGTATCGTTGGCGGCCATGGCACGGCCGGAAGCGGCGAACGGGAAGGTGCCGTCGTTAACTTCAACGCCTTCAGCTTTCAAGGCCTGCTCGGTTTTACCCACCCACGCGATTTCCGGGTGAGTATAAATAACCGAAGGGATCAGGTCATAGTTCATCTGGGCTTTGTGGCCCTTGATGCGCTCGACAACCATGATGCCTTCTTCCGATGCCTTGTGCGCCAGCATCATGCCGCGCACCACGTCACCGATGGCGAAAACGCCCGGTACGGTGGTCGCGCAGTGATCGTCAACGTGCACGAAACCGCGCTCGTCGAGGGTCACGCCGCTGTCGGAAGCCAGCAGATCAGTGGTCACCGGACGGCGACCAACGGCTACGATCAGCTTGTCGAAAGTAATGGTCTGTTCGCCGTTGGCATCGGTGTAGTTCACAACGACTTCGTCGCCATTCACTTTCGAGCCGGTCACGCGAGCGCCCAGTTTGATGTCCAGACCTTGTTTGGTCAGGGTTTTCAGTGCTTCCTTGGAAACAGCGGTGTCCGCTGCCATCAGGAAGGTGTCCAGTGCTTCGAGGACAACCACTTCCGAGCCCAGACGCGACCAGACCGAACCCAGTTCCAGACCGATCACGCCAGCGCCAATCACGCCCAGACGCTTAGGTACGGTCTGGAATTCCAGAGCGCCAGTCGAATCGACGATGACGTTCTGATCAACCGGAGCCGGTGGAATGTCGATCGGGCGCGAACCTGGAGCCAGGATGACGTTTTCAGCTTCGATGATTTCAACCGAGCCGTCTGGCTTGGTGACTTCGACTTTCTTGCCAGCCAGCAGTTTGCCGTGGCCCTGAATCGAAGTAACGCCGTTAGCCTTGAACAGAGTGGCAACGCCGCCGGTCAGGTTCTTGACGATGCCAGCCTTGCGGCCAACCATCGCAGCGACGTCCATTTTGACTTCGCCGGTCGAGATACCGTGAACGTTGAAGCTTTCTTTCGCTTCCTTGTATTTCCAGGAGCTGTCGAGCAGCGCCTTGGAAGGAATGCAGCCTACGTTCAGGCAGGTGCCGCCCAGGGCTTGCTTGCCTTCAGCGTCGGTGTACTTCTCGATGCAGGCAGTGGTCAGACCCAGCTGCGCCGCCTTGATGGCTGCCACGTAGCCACCAGGGCCAGCACCGATCACTACTACGTCAAATTTCTGCGACATTCAAAAAATCCTCTTTAGCAATAAAGCTACAAGCCGCAAGCGACAAGCTCCAAGCCCACCCCGCTCGCTTTGAGCTTGTGGCTTGAAACTTGAAGCTTGCCGCTGTTTTTTAGATATCCAGCAACAGACGCGCCGGATCTTCCAGCAGGTTCTTGATGGTCACCAGGAAGGTCACAGCTTCTTTGCCATCGATCAGACGGTGATCGTAGGACAGTGCCAGGTACATCATCGGACGGATAACGACCTGACCGTTGATGGCCATAGGACGCTGGATGATGTTGTGCATGCCCAGAATCGCTGCCTGCGGCGGGTTGACGATCGGGGTCGACATCATCGAACCGAAGGTACCACCGTTGGTGATGGTGAAGGTACCACCGGTCATCTCGTCCATCGACAGTTTGCCGTCACGGGCTTTTTTGCCGAATGTTGCGATGCCGCCTTCGATTTCAGCCAGGCTCATCAGTTCGGCGTTACGCAGAACCGGAACAACCAGACCGCGGTCGCTGGAAACGGCAACGCCGATGTCAGCGTAGCCGTGGTAAACGATGTCAGCGCCGTCGATCGATGCGTTAACAGCCGGGAAGCGTTTCAGTGCTTCGGTAGCCGCTTTCACGAAGAACGACATGAAGCCCAGGCGTACGCCGTTGTGGGACTTCTCGAACAGATCCTTGTACTTCGAACGCAGGGCCATGACTTCAGTCATGTCGACTTCGTTGAAAGTGGTCAGCATCGCCATGTTCGACTGAGCTTCAACCAGACGCTTGGCCACGGTGGCGCGAACGCGGGTCATCGGTACGCGCTTCTCGATGCGGTCGCCAGCGGCGAATACAGGAGCGGCGGCCGAAGGAGCAGCAGCCTTGGCAGGCGCGGCAGCCGGAGCGGCTTTCTTGGCAGCAACAGCAGCGACTACGTCTTCCTTGGTCACACGACCGCCTTTGCCGGTGCCGGCAACGGAGGCGATGTTGATGCCGTTTTCTTCAGCCAGCTTGCGCGCAGCCGGTGCAGCAACAGGATCGTCTTCGCCTTCAGCAGCAGCTGGAGCAGCGGCAGCGGCCGGAGCAGCAGCGGCGGCGGCTGGAGCAGCGGCAGCAGCGCCGCCCGCTTCGATGGAGCCCAGCACTTCGTCGGACAGAACGGTGTCGCCTTCGTTCTTGACGATTGCGCCCAGCACGCCGTCGGCGGTAGCCAGAACTTCCAGTACGACTTTGTCAGTCTCGATGTCGACGATCAGGTCGTCACGCTTGACGGCGTCGCCCGGTTGTTTGTGCCAGGTGGCAACGGTGCCATCGGCAACCGATTCCGGGAAAGTGGGGGCTTTGATCTCGATAGCCATTATCTGTAGTTCCTTAAATTCGGTTTCAGGTGCGCGAAGGCATTAAATGGTAAACGCGGCTTGCAGGAGTTTTTCCTGCTGCTCGGCGTGCATCGATGCGTAACCACAAGCTGGGGCAGCAGAAGCCTCACGGCCCGCGTACTCAAGTACGAGAGACTTGTCGAGGTTACCGATGCTGCGACGCAAGTGGTGCTGGCTGCAGTACCAGGCGCCCTGGTTCATCGGCTCTTCCTGACACCAAACGGCATTTTTGACGTTGGTGTACGGAGCCAGGACTTCTTTCAGGTCGTCCTCAGGGAATGGATACAGCTGCTCGATACGCACGATGGCAATATCTTCACGGCCTTCGGCACGGCGTTTTTCCAGCAGGTCGTAGTAGACCTTGCCGCTACACAGAACAACACGCTCGACCTTTTTCGGGTCCAGAGTATCGATTTCCGGGATCACGGTCTGGAACGAACCTTCGGCCAGATCTTCCAGAGTCGAGATGGCCAGCTTGTGGCGCAGCAGCGACTTCGGCGTCAGCACGATCAACGGTTTGCGCAGCGGACGAATCACCTGACGACGCAGCAAGTGGTAAATCTGTGCTGGCGTGGTCGGCACAGCTACCTGAATGTTGTGCTCGGCGCACAGTTGCAGGTAACGCTCAAGACGTGCCGAGCTGTGCTCAGGGCCCTGACCTTCGTAACCGTGTGGCAGCAACATGGTCAGACCGCAGAGACGGCCCCACTTGTGCTCGCCGCTGGTGATGAACTGGTCGATCACAACCTGTGCACCGTTGGCGAAGTCACCGAACTGGGCTTCCCAGATCACCAGCGCGTCTGGCGTGGTGGTCGAGTAACCGTATTCGAATGCCAGTACCGCTTCTTCCGACAGGAACGAGTCGTACAGGTCAAAGCGTGGCTGACCGTCGTACAAGTGCGCCAGCGGAATGTAGGTGCCCGCGTCTTTCTGGTTGTGCAGCACAGCGTGACGGTGCGAGAACGTACCGCGGCCGATGTCCTGACCAGTCATGCGAATCGGGTGACCTTCGAACGCCAGGGTCGCGTACGCCATCGTTTCGGCGTAACCCCAGTTGATCGGCAGGCCGCCGGCTTGCATCTTCTGACGGTCTTCGTAGATCTTCGCGACCTGACGCTGCACCACGAAGCCGTCCGGAATTTCCAGCAGCTTGGCGGACAGTTCTTGCAGGGTTTTCAGATCGAAACGCGTGTCGTGACGCGCAGTCCAGGCGTGGCCCAGATACGGACGCCAGTCCACGAACAACTCTTTGTTCGGTTCTTTGACCAGCGATTTCACGACGTGCAGACCGTTGTCCAGCGCGTTGCGGTATTCGTCGACTTTCGCCTGAACACGCTCTGCGTCGAGCACACCGCCCTGGGTCAGACGATCAGCGTACAGCTCACGGGTGGTGCGCTGTTTGGTGATCTGCTGATACATCAGGGGCTGGGTGCCGCTTGGCTCGTCAGCTTCGTTGTGGCCGCGACGACGGTAGCAGACCAGGTCGAT
>NZ_JBIUVN010000055.1:4655-5076 GCF_044742965.1 Pseudomonas sp. NPDC087804
CACCATTCACCTGGAGGATCGGCGCCTGGATCATCTTGGCAACGTCGGTGGCGTACTCGGTGGAACGCGAGTCCAGCGGGTTGCTGATGGTGAAACCAACCTGGTTGTTGATCACGATGTGCACGGTACCGCCGGTTTTGAAACCGCGGGTCTGCGACATCTGGAAGGTTTCCATGACCACGCCCTGACCTGCAAAAGCAGCGTCACCGTGGATGGAGATCGGCAGAACCTTCTCACCGGTCGGGTCGTTACGACGATCCTGACGGGCGCGAACCGAACCTTCTACCACCGGGGAAACGATTTCCAGGTGGGACGGGTTGAACGCCATGGCCAGGTGAACTTCACCGCCGGCGGTCATCACGTTGGACGAGAAGCCCTGGTGATACTTTACGTCACCGGAACCCAGCTCGACCTTCTTCTT
>NZ_JBIUVN010000056.1:0-2530 GCF_044742965.1 Pseudomonas sp. NPDC087804
TGGGGTTTCCCCATGTGAGAGTAGGTCATCGTCAAGATTAAATTCCGAAACCCCAATTGCGAAAGCAGTTGGGGTTTTGTTTTGCCCGCAGGAAATGCATGTGCTTGATTTCTATGCAACGGCCCGGGGCATAGCTATTATTCGGGCCTCATTGTGAGGCGAGACCTGCATGTTGACGTTGTTGAACCTTCTGAAGGATGGGCGATTCCATTCTGGTCAGGATCTGGGGGCGGCCCTGGGGATTAGTCGAAGTGCAGTATGGAAACAGCTTCAGCATCTTGAGGCTGAACTCGGGCTGTCCATCCATAAAGTTCGCGGGCGCGGGTATCAATTGGCGACGCCTCTGATGTTGCTTGATCCTCTCAAAATAGCGGAAATGGCGCCAGGCTGGCCGGTTGCAGTATTCGACTCCATTGACTCGACAAATGCCGAGGGATTGCGCGCGATCGGTCAGGGCCGATCGGCGCCTTTTCTCGTGCTTGCTGAACGGCAGGTGTCTGGGCGCGGACGGAGAGGGCGCAAATGGGTGAGTCCATTTGCTGACAACCTTTATTACAGTCTCGTGCTGCGCATCGATGGCGGAATGCGGCAGTTGGAAGGTTTGAGCCTTGTCGTGGGTCTAGCTGTCATGCACACCTTGCGAAAAGTCGGTGTCGCCGGGGCGGGATTGAAGTGGCCGAACGATGTTCTGGTCGGTAATAAGAAAATCGCCGGTATCTTGCTTGAGCTCGTCGGCGATCCCGCGGACGTTTGTCACGTGGTCTTGGGCATAGGCATCAACGTTAATATGCAGGCCGCTGAGGAAGTCGATCAGCAATGGACATCCGTGCGACTCGAGTCTGGTCAGGTCTGCGATCGCAACGCGTTAGCTGTTCAGTTGAGCGAGCAGTTGCAGTCATATATCCAGCGTCACCAGGATAGAGGCTTCTCGGCTCTACAAGCCGAGTGGCAGGACGGCCATCTGTGGCAGGGGCGGTCTGTTTCATTGATCGCCGGCACTAACCAGATCGATGGTGTTGTGCTTGGAATTAATAATCAAGGTGCGCTGCGATTGCAGGTGGATGGTGTGGAAAAACTTTTTAGTGGTGGTGAGCTCAGCTTGAGGTTGCGTGATGATTCTTGAGCTCGATTGCGGCAATAGCTTCATAAAGTGGCGTGTATTGGACGCCGCGGCTGCGTCTCTGTTTTCTGAGGGGGTGGTCGATTCCGACTCGGCGTTGATCGAAAGTCTGCGCTCACTTGGCAAAATATCTTTGCGTAAATGCCGTTTGGTCAGTGTCAGGACTGCTGAAGAAACCGAAGCGCTCATTAAGCTGCTTGAGCAAGCGTTCGGTGTTTCTGCGGTGTGCGCTCAGCCCGCTCGGGAAATGTCCGGAGTCAAAAACGGCTACGAAGACTATGAGCGGTTGGGGCTTGATCGGTGGCTTGCCATGCTTGGTGGGTATCACCTGGCGTCGGGTGCCTGCCTGGTGCTGGATTTTGGTACGGCAGTTACCGCCGATTTCATCTCGGCAGATGGAGACCACTTGGGTGGCTTTATCTGTCCGGGCATGCCGTTGATGCGTAATCAGTTGCGAACCCATACACGGAAGATTCGTTATGGAGATGTTGCGGCGGAGCGTGCCTTGACGAGCCTGGCTCCTGGGCGAACCACGGTTGAGGCTGTAGAGCGGGGCTGTTCTTTGATGCTTAAAGGATTTGTACTCACTCAGTTAGATATCGCGCGTGAGTATTGGGGGGAGAGTTTTACAGTGTTTGTCACTGGCGGTGATGCTGACCTGGTTGCCAGTGTTGCTCCTGGTGCTCGTCTCGTCCCGGATTTGGTTTTCGTAGGGTTGGCGATGGCCTGTCCTTTGTCCTGAGGTTCGTATGCGTTGGTTGTTCCTGCTGCTCCTTGTTCTCAATGTGTTCTATTACGTCTGGCACCAGCAGGAAGCTCCTTTGCGTGCCAAGGATGTCACGCCTCTCAGTTTATATAAGGGGTCGCAGCAGGATATTCGGTTGCTAAGTGAGAGCGGCGGCGCCTCCCGCGAGAAATCCGAAGCTGCCCAGGGCGAAGAAAAATGCCTTTATGTGGGTGGTTTTGCAGTTCAGGATCCGGCCTTGGCCCTTGAGCGGCGTCTTGAGGAAATGAAGGTTCGCTCGCAACCTTTGCACAAAAACGTCCCGGAGGGTGGTTATTGGCTCCGGATCGCGCCTGAGGGCGAGCGTTTGCTGGGTGATTTGCAGCTGCAGAACCTTTCCAAGGAATTCAATGAGTTAAAACATAAAATAATGCTGTGCGAGGGGGTTGCACCTACTGAATAGTTTGCATAGAATGGCGCCCGCTCCACAGCGAAGACCTGAAAAGGTCGCAGCAGTAGAGTGATGTCAATGCAGATAACCTCAGGTTTTTAAATGAGAAAATGCTTGACAGGGGCTTGGCATGGTATAGAATGCCGGCCTGATTAGGAGGGGTTCCCGAGCGGCCAAAGGGATCAGACTGTAAATCTGACGTCTACGACTTCGAAGGTTCGAATCGTTCTCCCTC
>NZ_JBIUVN010000056.1:2540-4543 GCF_044742965.1 Pseudomonas sp. NPDC087804
TCGGGCTACACCCACAGCCGTCCCAGCTGATGATGCGGGTTCGATTCCCGCTACCCGCTCCAAGTTTGCAGGTTGTGCAAAGTGTTTTGCTCTTGTAGCTCAGTTGGTAGAGCACACCCTTGGTAAGGGTGAGGTCAGCGGTTCAAATCCGCTCAAGAGCTCCATATAACAAGGCAGATATGAAAATATCTGCCTTTGTTTTAATGGCTAATGTAGTTTGCTCAATTCTTCTGTTAAGGGTGATATCGATGGCTAAGGAAAAATTTGATCGTTCCCTGCCGCACGTCAACGTTGGGACCATTGGTCACGTTGACCACGGTAAAACCACGCTGACTGCTGCTCTGACTCGCGTTTGCTCCGAAGTGTTCGGTTCGGCAATCGTTGATTTCGACAAGATCGACAGCGCCCCAGAAGAAAAAGCGCGCGGTATCACCATCAACACTGCGCACGTTGAGTACAACTCGAAGATCCGTCACTACGCTCACGTTGACTGTCCAGGTCACGCTGACTATGTGAAGAACATGATCACCGGTGCTGCTCAGATGGATGGCGCTATTCTGGTTTGCTCGGCCGCTGATGGTCCGATGCCGCAAACCCGTGAGCACATCCTGCTGTCCCGTCAGGTAGGCGTTCCGTACATCGTGGTTTTCCTGAACAAGGCTGACCTGGTAGATGACGCTGAGCTGCTGGAACTGGTTGAGATGGAAGTTCGCGACCTGCTGTCCACCTACGACTTCCCGGGCGATGACACTCCAATCATCATCGGTTCGGCTCGTATGGCTCTGGAAGGCAAAGACGACAACGAGATGGGCACCACTGCCGTCAAGAAACTGGTTGAGACTCTGGATAGCTACATCCCAGAACCAGTTCGTGTGACTGACAAGCCGTTCCTGATGCCAATCGAAGACGTATTCTCGATCTCCGGTCGCGGTACTGTTGTGACTGGTCGTATCGAGCGCGGTATCGTTCGCGTTCAAGATCCGCTGGAAATCGTTGGTCTGCGTGACACCACCGTTACTACTTGCACCGGTGTTGAAATGTTCCGCAAGCTGCTCGACGAAGGTCGTGCTGGCGAGAACTGCGGCGTTCTGCTGCGTGGCACCAAGCGTGACGACGTTGAGCGTGGTCAGGTTCTGGTTAAGCCGGGTTCGGTTAAGCCGCACACCACTTTCACCGCAGAAGTTTACGTTCTGAGCAAAGAAGAAGGCGGTCGTCACACTCCGTTCTTCAAAGGCTACCGTCCACAGTTCTACTTCCGTACGACTGACGTGACTGGTAACTGCGAGCTGCCAGAAGGCGTTGAAATGGTAATGCCAGGTGACAACATTCAGATGACTGTCACCCTGATCAAAACCATCGCAATGGAAGACGGTCTGCGTTTCGCTATCCGTGAAGGCGGTCGTACCGTCGGCGCTGGCGTCGTAGCCAAAATCATCGCGTAATTCTCTTTTATAGAGATTGCTTGATGCTTTGAAAAAGCCCCCGCTCAGCGGGGGCTTTTTTTATTGGGTTGACACCTATATGGGGCGTCTATAGAATTGCGCCTCCTTTTAACGGGCGTATTGCGCTCGGTGGGAATAGCAGCCGGAGTCTGAAATCCAATGCAAAATCAGCAAATCCGTATCAGGTTGAAGGCTTTCGACCATCGCCTGATCGACCAATCAACCCAGGAAATCGTGGAAACCGCGAAACGTACTGGTGCTCAAGTGCGTGGTCCAATTCCACTGCCTACCCGTAAAGAGCGGTTCACCGTTCTGGTTTCTCCGCACGTCAACAAGGACGCGCGCGACCAGTATGAAATCCGCACTCATAAGCGTGTTCTGGACATCGTCCAGCCAACGGATAAAACCGTTGATGCTCTTATGAAGCTTGATCTTGCGGCCGGTGTGGAAGTGCAGATCAGCCTCGGCTAAGACTCGGTCTTAGTCGTGTAACTCACTTAAATGGGAGGACATAGAGCGTGAAAGCCCCGTACACTCATGAGGTTTACAACATGACTATTG
>NZ_JBIUVN010000057.1:0-4337 GCF_044742965.1 Pseudomonas sp. NPDC087804
GCTCGAAGAGGCGTTGGCCAGCTACCAGTCCAACACGCAACTCTTCGGGTTGAGTTGCGTTAATCAGCATTCTTTTCATGTAGTACCGTCGGTTTCCGGGCTGCCGGAAACGGCGTTCGGCACACACGACTTCTCACGGTCGGTGTCAGGTGCGTCGGGAGTGGTTGGCCATTCCCGTGTCCAGCGATATGCGGCCAATTGGGCCGATATAGCGACGTACGCGTCCTGCTTGCTGTGGCTACTTAAGCACTCAGTCAGGAGGAGGAATCAACCGTGGCTGTGGACGAGATGAAGCGTCTTGATAAAGCCTATTGCTACACAGTCCAGCGGTTGTGCATCTCCACCCTACACGTATCCCTGATAATTCGGGTGCTGCCGCGCGCAGAATCCGCAGCGGGTTGGCATTTACCGTGAGCTCCGAAAGGGGAGGTCACGCATCATGGCTAATCAGGCGGTGTTTCCGAAGCTCTCGCTCGGGGTCATCTGCGGTTGACTGCACTTTGTGAACTGGCCGTGAATATCTGCCTGTCAGGCGAGTAAAAACTCTGCTCGACGGTGTAATTCAGGCCTCATGTCACCTGCGCTTGTTACAACTGCAAACTCCACCGTTACGTAGCAAAAGCCCCGTAGGACGGCCTCGCGTCCTGGTGAATTGCGATGGTCAGGGCCGGTTTTTGACCGTGGTGCCGCTGTCCAGGCCGCTTTTGGCGGCGTTCGCGACTATAGCAGCAATGATTAAGTGCTTCAATTCCATAAAAATTGTTATCATCCGCGGCATGACAACTACTGCCCCTTCGACTCCAGGCGTTCAATTGCTTGAAGTCTCGCCGGAGTATGCCGGCCAACGAATCGACAATTTCCTCCTCGCCCGGCTCAAAGGCGTGCCCAAGACCTTGATTTACCGCATTTTGCGCAAAGGCGAAGTGCGCGTGAACAAAGGTCGGATCAAGCCCGAATACAAGCTGCAGGCCGGCGATATCGTGCGCGTGCCGCCCGTTCGCGTGCCTGAGCGCGACGAACCGGTGCCATTGGCCCAGGGGCTGTTGCAGCGCCTGGAAGCCTCGATTGTCTTCGAAGACAAAGCCCTGATCGTGATCAACAAGCCCGCGGGCATTGCGGTTCACGGCGGCAGTGGCTTGAATTTCGGTGTGATCGAAGCCTTTCGTCAGTTGCGCCCGGATACCAAAGAGCTGGAGCTGGTTCACCGTCTCGACCGTGACACCTCCGGCCTGCTGATGATCGCCAAAAAGCGCAGCATGTTGCGTCACCTCCACGAGCAATTGCGTGGTGATGGCGTCGACAAGCGCTACATGGCGCTGGTGCGTGGCAACTGGGCGACCTCGATCAAGAAAGTCAGCGCGCCATTGCTCAAGAGCAATCTGCGTTCCGGCGAGCGCATGGTCGAAGTCAACGAAGAAGGCAAAGAAGCCTTGACGATGTTCAAGGTGCTGCGCCGCTTCGGGGATTTCGCCACCATGGTTGAAGCCAAACCGGTTACCGGTCGCACCCACCAGATTCGCGTGCACACCTTGCATGCTGGCCATTGCATTGCTGGCGACAGCAAGTATGGCGATGAGGATTTCACCAAGGAAATCCGCGATCTGGGCGGCAAGCGTCTGTTTCTGCACGCTTACATGCTGACCGTGCCGCTGCCGGATGGCGGCAAGCTGACCTTGCAGGCGCCGGTCGACGAAATGTGGGCCAAGACCGTGGAGCGATTGAGTGCGCCCATCTGATTACAAGCTGCTGATTTTTGATTGGGACGGCACGCTGGCCGATTCCATCCATCGGATCGTCGAGGCGATGCACTCGGCATCCGGGCGCTCCGGTTTCGAGTTGCGCGATGATTTCGCCGTCAAAGGCATCATCGGCCTAGGCCTGCCTGAGGCGATCCGCACCTTGTATCCCGAGATCAGTGACGCCGAAATGACCTTGTTTCGCGAGTATTACGCTGATCACTACATCGCCGCCGAAGCCGTGCCTTCGCCGTTGTTCGAAGGGGTGGTCGAGTCGATGGCGTCGTTCCGCGAGCAGGGTTATCACCTGGCCGTGGCCACCGGCAAGAATCGCCGGGGTCTGGATCGGGTGCTCAAGGCCAATGGCTGGGAAGATTATTTCGATATCACCCGCGCTGCCGATGAAACTGCGAGCAAGCCGCACCCTCTGATGCTGGAGCAGATCCTTGCTCATTGCGGCGTGCGCGCCGAACAGGCGCTGATGGTTGGCGATTCGTCCTTCGATCTGCTGATGGCGCGTAACGCGGGGATGGATTCGGTGGCGGTCAGTTATGGCGCGCAATCGATCGAATCGCTGCAGCAGTTCGAGCCGCGCCTGTCGATCGACCGTTTTTCCGAATTGCATGCCTGGCTGGCGCAGCAGGCTTAATACGTTTTTGCTGGGGTGGATGGCATGACCGACGAATGGAAAGCACCGGCCAAGGCAGATGCCGACGGCGGTGACGAGAAAAGCTGGAAGCTGCTGGAGAAGACTCTCCTGGCCGGCGTGCAAGAGCAGCGCCGTTCGCGGCGTTGGGGGATTTTCTTCAAGCTGCTGACGTTTGTTTATCTGTTTATTGCGCTGATCCTGTTCACGCCGCTGATGGACATGGAAAAGAGCGCCACCCGTAGCGATAACTACACCGCGTTGATCGATGTCATCGGGGTGATTGCCGATAAAGAGCCGGCCAGCGCCGATAATATTGTCGGCAGTCTGCGCGCTGCGTTTGAGGACAAGAAGGTCAAAGGTGTCGTCCTGCGCATCAACAGCCCGGGCGGCAGTCCGGTGCAGTCAGGTTATGTGTATGACGAGATCAAACGCCTGCGTGGCCTGCACCCGGATATCAAGGTGTATGCCGTGATTTCCGACCTGGGTGCCTCCGGTGCTTATTACATCGCCAGCGCGGCGGATCAGATTTATGCCGACAAGGCGAGTCTGGTCGGTTCGATCGGGGTGACGGCGGCCGGTTACGGTTTTGTCGGCACCATGGAGAAGCTTGGCGTTGAGCGTCGCACGTACACCTCGGGCGAACACAAGTCGTTCCTCGATCCGTTCCAGCCGCAGAAGCCGGATGAAACGGCGTTCTGGCAGACGGTGCTGGATACCACGCACAAACAGTTCATCAATAGCGTCAAGCAGGGCCGTGGTGATCGTCTGAAGGACAAAGAGCATCCGGAACTGTTCTCCGGGCTGGTCTGGTCGGGCGAGCAGGCGCTGCCGTTAGGTTTGATCGATGGGCTGGGCAATGCCAGCTCGGTTGCGCGGGATGTGATTGGCGAGAAAGAACTGGTGGATTTCACCGTTCAGGAATCGCCGTTTGATCGCTTCTCGAAAAAGCTTGGCGCCAGCGTGGCTGAGCAGTTGGCGATGTGGATGGGTTTCCACGGGCCATCGTTGCGTTAATTCGTTGTAAAGATCAAAAGATCGCAGCCTGCGGCAGCTCCTACACGTTTCATGTCCGATCGCATTTTTGTGATGACATGAATCCTGTAGGAGCTGCCGAAGGCTGCGATCTTTTGCTTTTAAGGAATCTGCACGCCTTCCACCAACAGCATGTCAATCAGCCGAATCAATGGCAGGCCGATCAGGCTGGTCGCGTCCGGCCCTTCAGTAGACTGAAACAAGCTCACCCCCAACCCTTCAGCCTTGAAGCTGCCAGCGCAGTCATAAGGCTGCTCAATGCGCAGATAGCGCTCAATGCGCGCCTGATCGAGCTGGCGCATGTGTACGGTAAACGGCACGCAGTCGACCTGGCATTCGCCGGTCTGGCTGTTGAGCAGTGCCAGGCCGGTCAGGAAGGTCACGCTGGCGCCGCTGGCGGCCATCAGTTGCTCGCGGGCCTTCTCGAAGGTGTGCGGCTTGCCGATGATCTGCTCGCCGAGCACGGCAACCTGGTCAGAGCCGATGATCAGGTGCGCAGGATGACTGTCGGCCAATGCCCGGGCTTTTTGTTCGGCGAGGCGTTTGACCAGTTCGATGGCTGGCTCGCCCGGACGATGACTTTCATCGATATCCGGCGAGGAGCAGACGAACGGCACGTGCAGTCTGGCGAGCAATTCGCGACGATATGTCGAGCTTGAAGCGAGTAATAAAGGCAGCATTCGTGTCTCCTGAGGCAGGTGCGAATTCTAGCGGAGGCGTGCAAGTGACGGACAGGGAACAATTTCCTTTGACATGGGTGGGTGCATCCCTATAATGCTGCGCCTATGTTGAATGACCCGATTCCACCTCACGTTGACCCGCGCAAATTGGCTGATCGTGGCACCACCCTTCAAGGTGAATTGCTGCTAGACGATATTAAGAGACTCTGCGACCCGCTTTCCGACGATGTCGGTACGGTG
>NZ_JBIUVN010000058.1:0-4268 GCF_044742965.1 Pseudomonas sp. NPDC087804
GAAGAATTCTTCAACAACTTCAACCACTTGCGCTTCAGATCTCTCGTCAGCGGGAGGCGAATTCTACAGCGTTACACGCTGCTGTCAACACCTCTATTTCAACTTCCTTTTGGCTTCGATGAACTGAAACACTTGCTGCCGAAACCTACATAACTCATTGAATCTCAAGGAGTTTTCCGTTTCGACTGCGCCGGAAGTGGGGCGAATTATAGACGCCTGGTATTTGCCGTCAACCGTTAATTTCGCTTTTCTTGCAAAACTGGCTTTCTGGCCAGCAAACGCGGGATACGCCGCGTCACGGGCGGAATACGCAGTATCAGAAGCACTGCACCTATAAAGGCATAGATCGCCCATTCCTCAAGATCAGCGCGCACGATCCACAGCATATGCAGTAAACCCAAACCCAGAATTACGTACGCCAGGCGATGCAGCTTCTTCCAGCGCGAGCCCAAACGCCGCTGACTGTAGCGATTGGACGTCACCGCCAACGCCAACAATCCTAGAAAACCCAACGCCCCTACTATTATGTAAGGCCGCTTGCGCAACTCGACCGCCAGCTGCGACCAGTCAAACCCCAGGATAAACGCCATATAACTGCACAGGTGCAATACCACATAGGCGAAACACCAAAGCCCCAACTGCCGGCGAACCGCAATCCACCCCGCCCAACCGGTGAGTTTCTGCATCGGCGTCATGCTCAGGGTAATCAGCAACAACACCAAGGTTCCCAACCCCAGCCGATCGACCAACACTTTGCCGGGATCAGGGCCGAGCAAATCCTCAAGCGCTTGATACAACCAGAGCATCGGCCAGATCGCTGCCGCAATGAAAACGCCTATACGCCAGAACGGAAAGCGCATCAGTAGTTCTTCCGCAGATCGAGCCCTGTATATAAAGAAGCGACTTCATCCGAGTAGCCGTTGAACATCTGCGTATCGCGCACGTTCGGTTTGAACAGGCTGTTCGGCAACCGTCGCTCCCGTGCCTGCGTCCAGCGTGGGTGATCAACCGTTGGATTCACGTTCGCGTAGAACCCATACTCATCCGCCGCAATGCTTTGCCAAGTGGTTTTCGGCTGCTCGCTAACCAGACTGATACGCACGATGGATTTGACGCTCTTGAAGCCATACTTCCACGGCACCACCAAACGCAGGGGCGCGCCGTTCTGATTTGGTAACTCGCGGCCATACATGCCCACCGCCAGAATCGCCAACGGATTCATCGCCTCATCCAGACGCAAGCCTTCTACATACGGCCAGTCGATCAAGGCAAAACCGGAGCGCTGCCCCGGCATGGTTTTGGGATCCTGCAGCGTTTCAAAGCGGATGTACTTGGCATTAGCGTTTGGCTCGACTTGCTTGAGCAACGCCGAGATTGGAAAACCGATCCACGGAATCACCATCGACCACGCCTCTACACAGCGCAACCGATAGATACGTTCTTCCAGTTGATACGGCCTCATGAAGTCTTCCAGCGCATACCGCCCCGGCTTACCCACCTCGCCGTCTATCACCACACTCCACGGTTCGGTTTTCAGCGAGCCGGCATTCGCCGCCGGATCCCCCTTGTCGGTGCCGAACTCGTAGAAGTTGTTGTAGTGAGTGGCGTCTTTAAAAGGCGTGATCGCCTCATCCTTGACGTTGACTGCTCCCCATTTAGTAGAGGCCAGCTTCTCGTTAAACCAGGCAGGCGCTTTACCGGGTTCGACATCGGCGTACCGAGCGGCATCCTCGGCATTGGCCCAACGCGGCAGGCTACTGACGGCGATACCGGCAGCAGTGGCACCGAGCAATTGGCGGCGCGAGAGATAAATGGATTCAGGCGTGACATCCGACTCGTTGCAGTCAGACGCTTTGGGGATTTTGATCAGCATGACAACTCCGCAGCTTTGGAGGACAGATGCACCCATAGACTGCGGAGTATGCGTGAAATTACATCACTCGGCTTTTTTGTGCCGACGAAGGTGCAACAAGTATTGCACCGGGCCGGATGCTGCATAGGCGAGGAACACCAACAGCAGAATGCGCGGCGGATCGCTGAACACAACGGCAAACACCAGCACCACGGCAAGAATCGCCACGAATGGCACGCGCCCTTTCAAGTCCAGCTCTTTAAAGCTGTTGTACTTGATGTTGCTGACCATCAGCATGCCGGCCGCCGCAACCATCAGCGCAACGAGGAACGACATCTTCGAACCCTGAATGCCGTAATCGCTGAACGCCCAGACGATACCCGCCACCACACCCGCCGCTGCCGGACTGGCCAGGCCGATGAAATAGCGCTTGTCTGCCGTGCCGACCTGGGTGTTGAAGCGCGCCAGACGCAATGCCGCGCCCGCGACATAGATGAAGGCGACCATCCAGCCGACCTTGCCCATATCACCCAACGCCCAACCGAACGCCAGCAGCGCCGGTGCGACACCGAACGCGACCATGTCCGACAGCGAGTCGTACTCGGCGCCGAAGGCACTTTGCGTATTGGTCATGCGCGCCACACGACCGTCGAGGCCGTCGAGCACCATGGCGACGAAAATCGCGATTGCGGCAAAGGCGAAATACTTGCTCGCGTTGACGGAATCCCCAGCACTCAATGCCGCCTGCGCGCTCATCGAGTTGATGATGGAGTAAAACCCTGCGAACAGGTTCGCAGTGGTGAATAGATTCGGCAGCAGATAGATACCACGATGCCGGACTTTACGACCTTCTGCGTCGTGCCCTTCTTCGATATGTTCATCGATGGGCAGCAGGCTTTCGGCGTCAGAAGCCTTGTTCGGCTCTTCGGGACGTTCGCTCATGGACGTTACCTTGCAACGGTTTGGAGAAATTTCGACAGGTGCTTGAGGACGACAGTTCGGCCACAAACGCTGCAGCTTTATACCAGAACCACCGGCTCAAACGAAAAAACGCGGCCGAGGCCGCGTTTTCCGTACAAGAAGGACGACTTAGTTTTTGGCTTTGTCGACGATCTTGTTGGCACCGATCCACGGCATCATGGAGCGCAGTTGCTCGCCGATGATTTCGATACCGTGAGCGGCGTTGTTACGACGCTTGGCGGTCATCGAAGGGTAGCCGGTTGCGCCTTCGCTGATGTACTTTTTGGCGTATTCGCCGTCCTGAATACGTTTCAGGGCGTTGCGCATGGCCTGACGGGACTCGGCGATGATCACATACGGGCCAGACACGTACTCGCCGTAATCGGCGTTGTTGGAGATCGAGTAGTTCATGTTGGCGATGCCGCCTTCGTACATGAGGTCAACGATCAGCTTCAGTTCGTGCAGGCATTCGAAGTAGGCCATTTCCGGCGCGTAGCCAGCTTCAACCAGGGTTTCGAAACCGGCTTTAACCAGCTCAACGGTACCGCCGCACAGAACGGCTTGTTCGCCGAACAGGTCGGTTTCAGTCTCGTCCTTGAAGGTGGTTTCGATGATGCCGGTACGACCACCACCAACGCCAGCAGCGTAGGACAGTGCAACGTTTTTGGCGTTGCCCGAGGCGTCCTGGTAGATCGCGATCAGGTCAGGGATACCGCCGCCTTTCACGAACTCGGAACGTACGGTGTGGCCTGGTGCTTTCGGCGCGATCATGATCACGTCGAGGTCGGCACGCGGAACAACCTGGTTGTAGTGAATCGCGAAGCCGTGGGAGAAGGCCAGGGTGGCGCCTTTCTTGATGTTCGGCTCGATTTCATTCTTGTACAGCGACGATTGGAACTCGTCCGGGGTCAGGATCATGACCAGGTCGGCAGCCGCAACAGCGGAAGCAACGTCAGTCACTTTCAGGCCGTGAGCTTCAGCTTTGGCAACGGTGGCCGAACCTTTACGCAGACCAACAGTAACGTCAACGCCGGAGTCTTTCAGGTTGCACGCTTGAGCGTGGCCCTGGGAACCGTAACCGATGATGGCAACTTTCTTGCCCTGGATGATCGACAGGTCGCAGTCTTTTTCGTAATAAACTTTCATGAAATTCCCCTATATATCCAGGCCGTTCAGGCCATTCGCTAATTTGGTTTAGATGCTGAGTACTTTGTCGCCGCGGGCAATGCCGGTCACGCCGCTACGGACGGTTTCCAGAATCGATGCGGTGCCGATGGACTGAATGAAGCTGTCGAGCTTGTCGCTGGTACCGGTCAGTTGAACGGTATACACGCTGGCGCTGACGTCGACGAGCTGTCCACGGGAACGCTCGGTGGTGCGGTGGGTCTCGGCGCGCTGGGCGCCCGGGGCCTTGTCGGGGAGCGGCATCGGGTCGGGGGCGTGGGGGGCGGTGGGC
>NZ_JBIUVN010000059.1:0-292 GCF_044742965.1 Pseudomonas sp. NPDC087804
CAAGCACAAGCACGCTTTCAAGAGCCACATCCTGACTAAAATGTCGACCAAGCGTAAGCGTCAACTGCGCGGTAGCAGCTTGCTGCATCCGTCTGACGTGGCAAAAGTCGAGCGCATGCTGCGCCTTCGTTAATTTTAGTCAAGAATAGAGGAAGTAACTCATGGCTCGTGTAAAGCGTGGCGTCATTGCCCGTAAGCGTCACAAAAAAATTCTGAAACTTGCTAAAGGCTACTACGGTGCACGTTCGCGCGTATTCCGTGTTGCCAAGCAAGCGGTAATCAAGGCAGGCCA
>NZ_JBIUVN010000059.1:302-4142 GCF_044742965.1 Pseudomonas sp. NPDC087804
GTTCCGCGCTCTGTGGATCGCTCGTATCAACGCTGGTGCTCGTGTTAACGGTCTGTCCTACAGCCGTTTCATCGCTGGCCTGAAAAAAGCGTCCATCGAGATCGACCGTAAGGTTCTGGCTGATCTGGCAGTGAACGAAAAAGCGGTGTTTGCTGCGATTGTCGAGAAAGCTAAAGCCACCTTGGCTTAAGTACCCCCGACAATCACCCGGCCTCACTTCCGTGGGGTCAGGTGGTAAACGTCTTAAATAGGGGAAGAGCCTTCAAGCTCTTCCCCTATTTTGTATCTGGAGTCTGTACATGGAAAACCTGGATGCGCTGGTCTCTCAAGCACTAGAGGCTGTGCAAAGCGCTGAAGATATCAATGCCCTGGAGCAAATCCGGGTTCAATACCTTGGCAAAAAGGGTGAATTGACTCAGGTGATGAAGACCCTGGGGAATTTACCGGCAGAAGAGCGTCCGCAAGTCGGCGCCCTGATCAACGTTGCCAAGGAACGTGTAACAGGCGTTCTCAATGCGCGCATGGCCTTGTTTGAAGAAGCCGAACTGGCTGCCAAACTGTCCGCCGAATCCATTGACGTGACATTGCCGGGCCGTGGCCAGACCTCCGGTGGTCTGCATCCGGTTACCCGCACTCTGGAACGTGTTGAACAGTTCTTCACCCGCATCGGCTACGGCATTGCCGAAGGCCCTGAGGTCGAAGACGACTATCACAACTTTGAAGCGCTCAATATCCCAGGCCACCACCCGGCCCGGTCGATGCATGACACCTTCTATTTCAACGCCAACATGTTGCTGCGCACTCATACCTCGCCGGTACAGGTTCGCACCATGGAATCGAAGCAGCCGCCGATCCGCATCGTCTGCCCAGGCCGCGTGTATCGCAGCGACTCCGATATCACCCACTCGCCGATGTTCCACCAGGTCGAAGGCCTGCTGGTTGATCGCGACATCAATTTTGCCGATCTCAAAGGCACCATCGAAGAATTCCTGCGGGTGTTCTTCGAGAAAGAACTGGCCGTACGTTTCCGTCCTTCGTACTTCCCGTTCACCGAGCCATCCGCTGAAGTCGACATGGAATGCGTGATGTGCAGCGGTAAAGGCTGCCGCGTCTGCAAACAGACCGGCTGGCTGGAAGTGATGGGCTGCGGCATGGTTCACCCGAACGTGCTGCGCATGTCCGGCATCGATCCGGAAGAGTTCTCCGGCTTTGCCTTCGGCATGGGCGTCGAGCGTCTGGCCATGCTCCGTTACGGCGTGAACGACTTGCGTCTGTTCTTCGACAACGACTTGCGGTTCCTCGCGCAATTTCGCTAGTCGTAACGAATTCTTAGGAGAGCAGGATGAAATTCAGTGAACAATGGCTGCGTGGCTGGGTTAGCCCGCAGGTAGATCGCGATGAGCTGGTCGCTCGTCTGTCGATGGCCGGTCTTGAGGTCGATAGCGTTACGCCGGCCGCCGGTGTATTCAGCGGCGTGGTTGTGGGTGAGGTGCTGAGCACCGAGCAACACCCTGATGCCGACAAATTGCGCGTTTGCCAGGTCAGCAATGGCGCGGAAACTTTCCAGGTCGTGTGCGGTGCGCCAAACGTGCGTCCGGGCTTGAAGATTCCGTTCGCCATGATCGGTGCCGAACTGCCGGGCGACTTCAAAATCAAGAAAGCCAAACTGCGTGGCGTTGAGTCCAACGGCATGCTCTGCTCGCAAGCCGAGCTGCAGGTTGGTGAAGGCAACGACGGTCTGATGGAACTGCCGGCCGATGCGCCAGTGGGCGAAGATTTCCGTGTGTACCTGGATCTGGAAGACGCCAGCATCGAGGTTGACCTGACCCCTAACCGTGGCGACTGCCTGTCCCTGGCCGGTCTGGCCCGTGAAGTTGGCGCGCTGTATGACGCTCCGGTCACCCGTCCAGTAGTGCCGGCCGTAGCTGCCGTGCACGACGAAGTGCGTTCGGTCGAAGTGCTGGCGCCGGCTGCATGCCCGCGTTACCTCGGCCGCGTGATCCGTAACGTCGACCTGTCCAAGCCTACGCCGCTGTGGATGGTTGAGCGTCTGCGTCGTGCCGACGTGCGCAGCATCGACGCTGCCGTCGACATCACCAACTACGTGATGCTCGAGCTGGGTCAGCCGCTGCACGCTTTCGATCTCGCCGAAATCAATGGCGGCATCCGTGTGCGCATGGCGGAAGAGGGCGAGAAGCTGGTACTGCTCGACGGTCAGGAAGTCAGCCTGCGTAGCGATACGCTGGTGATTGCCGACCACACTCGCGCTCTGGCGATTGCCGGTGTGATGGGTGGCGAGCACAGCGGTGTGTCCGTGACCACTCGCGACGTGTTTCTGGAAAGTGCTTTCTTCGACCAGATCGCTGTGGCGGGCAAGGCTCGTTCCTACGGTCTGCACACCGATGCGTCGCACCGTTACGAGCGTGGCGTTGACTGGCAACTGGCCCGTGAAGCCATGGAGCGCGCCACTGGCCTGCTGCTGGAAATCACTGGCGGCGAAGCCGGCCCGATCATCGATACCGTCAGCGAGCAGCACCTGCCGTCGATCGCGCCGATCACCCTGCGTTCGCAGCGCATCACCCAGATGCTCGGCATGGAAATGGATTCGGCTCAGGTTGAGCGTCTGCTCAGCGGCCTGGGTCTGGGCATTACTGCCGACGGCGCTGACCAATGGCGTGTAGAAGTGCCAAGCCATCGCTTCGACATCAGCCTTGAAGTCGATCTGATCGAAGAACTGGCTCGCCTGTACGGTTACAACCGTCTTCCGGTTCGTTACCCGCAAGCGCGTCTCGCGCCGCAAGCCAAGGCTGAAGCGCGTAGCGATCTGCCGGAACTGCGTCGTCTGCTGGTGGCTCGTGGTTATCAGGAAGCGATTACCTACAGCTTCATCGATCCACGCCAGTTCGAACTGTTCAATCCAGGCGTTGAGCCGCTGTTGCTGGCCAATCCGATTTCCAACGACATGGCTGCCATGCGCTCGTCGCTGTGGCCGGGTCTGGTCAAGGCGCTGCAGCACAACCTCAATCGTCAGCAAGATCGCGTGCGTCTGTTCGAAAGCGGTCTGCGCTTCGTTGGTCAGCTCGAAGGTTTGAAGCAAGAGCCGATGCTGTCGGGTGTTGTCTGCGGTAGCCGTCTGCCGGAAGGCTGGGCACAAGGTCGCGACACCGTCGACTTCTTCGACATCAAAGCTGACGTGGAAGCGGTACTGGGTTTTGCCGGTGCACTGGATTCGTTCACTTTCGCACCGGGCAAACACCCGGCGCTGCACCCGGGTCAAACCGCGCGCATCGAGCGAGAAGGGCGTGAAGTCGGTTTCATCGGCGCCATTCACCCGGAATTGTCGAAAGCCTTGGGTCTGGATCGTCCAGTCTTCGTTTTCGAGCTGGTTCTGGCTGAAGTGGCACTCGGTAAAATGCCGAAATTCCACGAGTTGTCGCGCTTTCCTGAAGTGCGTCGTGACCTTGCATTAATTGCACACAAAGACGTCGCGGCCTCGGCAGTACTGGACGTAATCCGTGAAAATGCAGGCGAATGGCTCACAGATCTCAGGCTGTTTGACGTATATCAGGGTAAAGGCATTGATCCTGATAGAAAAAGCCTTGCAGTTGGCTTGACCTGGCAGCATCCATCGCGCACTCTTAATGACGATGAGGTGAATTCGACGACGCAAAATATCCTCACCTCGCTCGAACAAAGGTTGAACGCCACGTTAAGGAAGTGACGTATGGGGGCTTTGACGAAAGCTGAGATGGCGGAACGTCTGTATGAAGAGCTGGGCCTGAACAAGCGGGACGCCCAGGAATTGGTAGATCTGTTTTTCGAGGACATCTGGCACGCTCT
>NZ_JBIUVN010000060.1:0-3807 GCF_044742965.1 Pseudomonas sp. NPDC087804
TTCCGACTGTTGTGGTGTTAGGTTTGACTGCTTTCTTCTGAATTGTTAGCTTACGCGCAGTGTGAGTACGTTGTTGGAAATGCCAACGCCTTCTGCCGATCCTTCGCGCCTCGGCATGATTGGGAACACAAGCAAGAATGGCTAAGGTATTCGCGATAGCGAACCAAAAGGGTGGTGTGGGCAAGACCACCACCTGCATCAACCTCGCAGCATCCCTGGTCGCGACCAAGCGCCGGGTGCTGTTGATCGATCTCGATCCACAGGGCAACGCCACCATGGGTAGCGGTGTGGATAAACACGGCCTGGAAAACTCGGTCTACGACCTGCTGATCGGCGAATGCGATCTGGCTCAGGCCATGCACTATTCCGAACACGGCGGTTATCAACTGCTGCCGGCCAACCGCGATTTGACGGCAGCCGAAGTGGTGCTGCTGGAAATGCAGATGAAGGAAAGCCGTCTGCGCAGTGCGCTGGCGCCGATCCGTGAAAACTACGATTACATTTTGATCGACTGCCCGCCGTCGCTGTCGATGCTGACTCTGAACGCATTGGTCGCTGCTGACGGGGTGATTATCCCCATGCAGTGCGAGTATTTTGCGCTCGAAGGTCTCAGCGACCTTGTGGATAACATCAAGCGCATCGCCGAACTGCTCAATCCAAACCTGAAAGTCGAAGGCCTGCTGCGGACGATGTACGACCCGCGCCTGAGTCTGATGAACGATGTTTCGGCGCAGCTCAAGGAACACTTTGGCGAGCAGCTGTACGACACGGTGATCCCGCGCAACATCCGTCTGGCCGAAGCGCCAAGCTACGGCATGCCGGCGTTGGCTTACGACAAGCAATCGCGCGGCGCCCTGGCTTATCTGGCCCTGGCTGGCGAGATGGTTCGCCGTCAGCGCAAAAATTCACGCATCGCCGCCGCTCAGGCAACTTAAGGAATCCCCATGGCCGTCAAGAAACGAGGTCTCGGACGTGGACTGGATGCACTGCTGAGTGGTCCGACTGTCAGCGCGCTGGAAGAACAAGCCGCGCAAGCTGACACCCGTGAGCTGCAGCACCTGCCGCTGGATCTGCTCCAGCGCGGCAAATACCAGCCGCGTCGGGACATGGATCCGCAAGCGCTGGAAGAGCTGGCGCTGTCGATCAAGGCACAAGGCGTGATGCAGCCGATCGTGGTGCGCCCGATTGGCGGTGGCCGTTTTGAAATCATCGCCGGTGAACGTCGCTGGCGCGCGAGCCAGCAAGCCGGGCAGGAAACCATTCCGGCGATGGTGCGCGACGTACCCGATGAAACCGCGATCGCCATTGCGCTGATCGAGAACATCCAGCGCGAAGACCTCAATCCAATCGAAGAAGCGGTGGCCTTGCAGCGTTTGCAGCAGGAATTCCAGCTGACTCAACAGCAGGTTGCCGAGGCTGTGGGTAAATCCCGAGTCACTGTGGCTAACCTGTTGCGACTTATTGCGCTGCCGGAAGTCATCAAGACCATGCTGTCCCACGGCGACCTGGAAATGGGCCATGCCCGTGCTTTGCTCGGTTTGCCCGAGAATCAGCAGGTGGAAGGGGCGCGACATGTTGTCGCACGCGGCCTGACCGTGCGCCAAACTGAAGCACTGGTTCGCCAGTGGTTGAGTGGCAAACCGGAGCCTGTGGAAGCCAGCAAACCCGACCCGGATATCGCCCGCCTCGAACAGCGTCTGGCCGAGCGCCTAGGCTCTGCGGTGCAGATTCGCCACGGGAAGAAGGGAAAGGGTCAGTTGGTGATCGGTTATAACTCGCTCGATGAGCTTCAAGGTGTGCTCGCACACATCCGCTGAAACATTTCCTCATGTAGCGCGCAGTCGGAAATCACTACCTGACAGTTGAATAGGGGCAGAACCGCCCCTATACTCTGCGCGCATTTTGTCGGCACAAATTATGCCAAGTTATTGAATTCTGGCAGCCGACCATTGGAGAGCAATAGTGATGGAAACCCGCAAGCCAAACCGCCTGCCGTTCCATCGCCTGGCGGTCTTTCCGGTGTTAATGGCTCAATTTGTCATTTTGCTCATTGCCGCTTTGGCGCTCTGGCAATGGCACGGAGTCGTTGCCGGATACTCGGGACTTTGCGGAGGCCTGATAGCCTTGCTGCCCAATGTTTATTTCGCTCATAAGGCATTTCGGTTTTCCGGCGCCCGAGCAGCCCAGTCCATCGTACGGTCTTTTTATGCCGGCGAGGCAGGCAAACTGATTTTGACAGCAGTGCTTTTTGCGCTGGTGTTTGCAGGTGTGAAGCCGCTGGCGCCGATAGCTGTATTCGGCGTGTTCGTGCTGACTCAGTCGGTCAGCTGGTTCGCTCCCCTGCTGATGAGAACAAGACTTTCGAGACCTTAGGGCGTTTGAGGCAACCATGGCAGAAACAACCGCTTCGGGCTATATCCAGCACCACTTGCAGAACCTGACCTTCGGTCAGCTACCTAACGGCGGCTGGGGCTTTGCCCACACCGCAGCAGAAGCCAAAGAAATGGGCTTCTGGGCTTTCCACGTCGATACTCTCGGCTGGTCGGTCGCGTTGGGTCTGATCTTCGTTTTTCTTTTCCGCATGGCGGCAAAGAAAGCGACTTCGGGTCAGCCGGGTGCTTTGCAGAACTTCGTTGAAGTATTGGTCGAATTCGTCGATGGCAGCGTGAAAGACAGCTTCCATGGCCGTAGCCCGGTGATTGCACCGCTGGCACTGACCATCTTCGTCTGGGTGTTCCTGATGAACGCCGTCGACCTGATCCCGGTCGACTGGATTCCTCAGCTGGCCATCCTGATCTCCGGTGACCACCACATCCCGTTCCGCGCCGTGTCGACTACCGACCCGAACGCAACTCTGGGCATGGCGTTGTCGGTTTTCGCACTGATCATTTTCTACAGCATCAAGGTCAAGGGCATCGGCGGCTTCATCGGCGAACTGACCCTGCACCCGTTCGGCAGCAAGAACATCTTTGTTCAGGCCCTGCTGATCCCGGTGAACTTCCTGCTGGAATTCGTGACCCTGATCGCTAAACCGATCTCTCTGGCTCTGCGTCTGTTCGGCAACATGTATGCCGGTGAGCTGGTGTTCATTCTGATCGCTGTGATGTTCGGCAGCGGTCTGCTCTGGCTGAGCGGCCTGGGCGTTGTTCTGCAGTGGGCTTGGGCTGTGTTCCACATCCTGATCATCACCCTGCAGGCGTTCATCTTCATGATGCTGACCATCGTCTACCTGTCGATGGCGCACGAAGAAAACCATTAAGACCAGTCTCGACTAGTCTGATGTCCTTCCCGGTCAAACGGGAAGGGGCTCTTCACAGGGCACCTGAAACGATTTGTTTTACCGCTTTAATCTAAAAAACCTAAACCATACGACGTAAAAGTCGGGAGGAAAGATGGAAACTGTAGTTGGTCTAACCGCTATCGCTGTTGCACTGTTGATCGGCCTGGGCGCACTGGGTACCGCAATTGGTTTCGGCCTGCTGGGCGGCAAGTTCCTGGAAGGCGCAGCGCGTCAGCCAGAAATGGTTCCAATGCTGCAAGTTAAAATGTTCATCGTTGCCGGTCTGCTCGACGCCGTAACCATGATCGGTGTTGGTATCGCGCTGTTCTTCACCTTCGCGAACCCGTTCGTTGGTCAGATCGCTGGCTAATTACTCGGATATTCCGGGTAATTTGGTGTGATGGACAACGTAACTGCGAGGTGTTGGCGTGAACATTAATGCGACCCTGATTGGCCAGTCCGTTGCGTTCCTGATTTTTGTACTGTTCTGCATGAAGTATGTATGGCCTCCGGTCATCGCTGCTCTG
>NZ_JBIUVN010000061.1:0-3775 GCF_044742965.1 Pseudomonas sp. NPDC087804
TCAATTGGCAGAGCGACGGTCTCCAAAACCGTAGGTTGGGGGTTCGATTCCCTCCTGACCTGCCAGATTCACTCAGTGTGTCTGGCTTTCTTTTCACAGGATCTTCATAGATGACTCCTAAGGCTGAAGCTCAAGGCTCTCGCTTCGATCTGCTCAAGTGGCTTGTAGTAGTTGCTTTGGTGGTTGTTGGCGTTGTTGGCAATCAGTATTACTCTGCTTCGCCGATCCTGTACCGCGTGCTGGCATTGCTTGCTCTCGCTGCTGTAGCTGCCTTTGTAGGCTTGCAGACAGCCAAGGGCAAGTCTTTCTTTGTACTGGTTAAGGAAGCTCGCACCGAGATTCGTAAAGTCGTATGGCCAACTCGCCAAGAAACCACGCAGACCACGTTGATCGTAGTGGCTGTTGTTCTGGTTATGGCGTTGCTGTTGTGGGGGCTTGATTCCCTGCTCGGCTGGCTTGTTTCCTTGATTGTCGGCTAAGGGTGTCCCGTGGCTAAGCGTTGGTACGTTGTGCATGCTTACTCGGGTTACGAGAAGCATGTAATGCGCTCTTTGGTAGAGCGTGTAAAGCTGGCTGGCATGGAAGATGGCTTCGGCGAAATTCTGGTTCCCACTGAAGAAGTGGTTGAAATGCGTAATGGCCAGAAACGCAAAAGCGAGCGCAAGTTCTTCCCAGGTTATGTGCTGGTTCAGATGGACATGAATGAGGGTACTTGGCACTTGGTCAAGGATACTCCTCGGGTGATGGGTTTCATCGGCGGTACCGCTGACAAGCCTGCACCAATCACCGATAAAGAGGCAGAAGCAATTCTGCGTCGTGTTGCTGATGGTAGCGACAAGCCTAAGCCGAAGACTCTCTTCGAGCCGGGCGAAACGGTGCGAGTCAACGACGGTCCATTCGCTGATTTCAATGGCGTTGTTGAAGAAGTTAACTACGAAAAGAGCCGGATCCAAGTGGCAGTGCTCATTTTCGGTCGCTCTACTCCGGTAGAGTTGGAGTTCAGTCAGGTCGAAAAGGTCTAACTGAAAAAGCATCCCAACCCCGCAGCCTTAGGCTGTGGGGTTTTGTCGTCACTGGGATAAACGCGCAAGTAACCGGGGAGCCTTTCGAGGCGTTCGAACCCGTAATTGGAGTGCCTCATGGCCAAGAAGATTACCGATTACATCAAGCTGCAAGTGAAGGCCGCTCAGGCTAACCCAAGCCCACCTGTTGGTCCAGCTCTGGGTCAGCACGGCGTGAACATCATGGAATTCTGCAAGGCTTTCAACGCCCGTACTCAGGGTCTTGAAGCTGGTCTGCCGACTCCAGTGATCATCACTGTCTACAGCGACCGTAGCTTCACTTTCGAAACCAAGTCCACCCCTGCTTCGGTTCTGCTGAAGAAAGCGGCTGGTCTGACTAGCGGTTCCGCTCGTCCGAACACCGTTAAGGTTGGCACCGTTACCCGTGCTCAGCTGGAAGAAATCGCGAAAACCAAAAACGCGGATCTGACTGCAGCTGATATGGATGCGGCCGTGCGTACCATCGCCGGTTCCGCTCGTAGCATGGGCCTTAACGTGGAGGGTGTGTAATGGCTAAGCTGACCAAGCGCCAAAAGGCTATCGCCGGCAAAATCGAAGCAGGCAAAAGCTACAGCTTTGTAGACGCTGCTGCCCTGCTGGCTGAGCTGTCGACTGTCAAGTTCAGCGAGTCGTTCGACATTGCTGTAAACCTCGGTGTAGACCCGCGTAAATCCGACCAGGTCGTTCGTAGCGCTACTGTGCTGCCGCACGGCACTGGCAAGACCGTTCGCGTTGCTGTGTTCACCCAAGGCCCAGCTGCTGAAGCCGCTCTGGCTGCCGGCGCTGATCGCGTAGGTATGGACGACCTGGCTGCCGAAATGAAAGGCGGCGACCTGAACTATGACGTAGTGATCGCATCCCCGGATGCAATGCGCGTTGTAGGTCAACTGGGTCAGATCCTCGGCCCACGTGGTCTGATGCCTAACCCTAAGGTTGGTACCGTAACTCCAGACGTAGCGACTGCTGTTAAAAACGCTAAAGCTGGTCAGGTTCGTTATCGCACCGACAAAAACGGCATTATCCACACCTCCGTTGGCAAGATGGGCTTCGACGCCGTCAAGCTGAAGGAAAACGTTGAAGCCCTGATCGCTGATCTGAAGCGTATCAAGCCAGCTTCCTCGAAAGGTATTTACGTTAAGCGCGTTACCCTGAGCACCACTATGGGCCCAGGTCTGGTTATCGACCAGAGCTCGCTGGACGCTTAAGACAAAAGTTGGCGTGCTTTGCACGTCAATTGAAAGATTGGGGTCCCTGCCTGGCGGGGGCTATCCAAGACCGTAGGCGACGCAAGTCTTAATACACAAGCCTACGCAGATGGTGCTCCCGGTTCCTTACCGAATCAGACACCAAAACGACATTCGGTTTCGATCGAATGAAACGGTAACAAGCAGGAGTTAACCCGTGGCAATTTATCTCGAAGACAAGAAGGCCATCGTCGCTGAAGTCAACGAGGCTGCCAAAGTCGCTCTGTCCGCTGTCGTGGTTGATGCACGTGGCGTAACAGTAGGCGCAATGACCGGACTCCGTAAAGAGGCTCGTGAAGCTGGCGTTTACGTACGTGTTGTACGTAACACCCTGCTCAAGCGCGCTGTTGCTGACACTGAATACAGTGTTCTCAACGACGTGTTCACCGGCCCGACCTTGATCGCATTCTCCAACGAACACCCGGGCGCTGCTGCTCGTCTGTTCAAAGAGTTCGCTAAAGGTCAGGACAAGTTCGAGATCAAGGCAGCTGCGTTCGAGGGCAAGTTCCTCGCAGCTAATCAGATCGACGTGCTGGCAAGCCTGCCGACCCGTGACGAAGCAATTTCCCAGCTGATGAGCGTGATTCAAGGCGCTACCAGCAAATTGGCTCGTACTCTGGCGGCACTTCGCGACCAGAAAGAAGCTGCTGCAGCCTAAGGCTGAGCGTTTCCTTTTATCGCGTATTTTTGTTTATTTCGATGGCCTCCAGGCTATCCCCCAATTCAGGAAATAAGTCATGTCTCTGACTAACGAACAAATCATCGACGCAATCGGCGAAAAATCGGTTCTGGAAATCGTTGAGCTGATCAAAGCAATGGAAGAGAAGTTCGGCGTATCCGCTGCCGCTGCTTCTGCTGGTCCAGCTGCTGCTGCCGCTGTTGTTGAAGAGCAAACCGAGTTCAACGTAATCCTGAAAGGCGCTGGCGAGAAGAAAGTCAACGTGATCAAGGCTGTACGTGAACTGACCGGTCTGGGTCTGAAAGAAGCCAAGGAGAAGGTTGACACCGCTCCTCAGGTTATCGCTGAAGGCGTTTCGAAAGAAGCTGCTGAAGACGCGAAGAAGAAGCTGGAAGAAGCAGGCGCTGAAGTCGAAGTTAAGTAACTTTCGACTTTGCACCTCCAGCCCGAGCGTCAAGCGACAGGCTGATGGCTGGTGGCTCTTGCCACCGGCCTTTTTCCGTTATTGGCAGCCGACTGGGTCGGTGCTGATAAAGGCGCTGTAACCACCCGATGCGGTGGCGCAAACCATGGGGTTTGCACGATTTTCTGGCTGCTCCCGTCGGGAGGGGCCAAACAAGCAGGTGACCAAGCTGGGGAACGCTGATGGCTTACTCATATACTGAGAAAAAACGTATCCGCAAGGACGTTAGCAAGTTGCCGGACGTCATGGATGTGCCTTAGCTCCTGGCCATCCAGCTGGATTCGTATGGTGAGTTCTTGCTAGCGGGTGCGAGTACTGATCAGTTCCG
>NZ_JBIUVN010000062.1:0-2637 GCF_044742965.1 Pseudomonas sp. NPDC087804
TGGCACGGCTGAAACCTTCCAGACCGGCCTTGGCGGCTGCATAGTTTACTTGGCCAGCGTTGCCCATGGCACCCACTACCGAGCCAATACTGATAATTCGACCCCAGCGCGCCTTGGTCATGCCGCGCAGAACGCCCTTGGACAGGCGGAATAGACTGTTCAGGTTGGTATCGATCACGTCGTACCACTCATCGTCTTTCATGCGCATCATCAGGTTATCGCGGGTGATGCCGGCATTATTGACCAGGATCGCCACTGGTGCACCGAACTGCTCCTGAATGCTCGCCAGCACTGCACTGACCGATTCATCGCTGGTCACGTTCAGCTCAAGGCCAGTGCCCTGAATACCGTTTTCCTTCAGGGTTGCAGCAATGCGCTCAGCACCCGAAGCCGAGGTCGCGGTGCCAATAACGATGGCGCCCTGACGACCCAGTTCCAGCGCGATGGCCTGGCCGATGCCACGGCTTGCACCGGTGACCAGTGCAACTTTACCTTGCAGACTCATGCAAGTTTCTCCTGATTCAGGCTTGCGCTGCGCGAGCGGCAGCGAAAGCGTCTGGGGTATTGAGGTTGGAAGTCGCCACGCCTTCAGCGCAACGTTTGTTCAGACCGGCGAGGACTTTGCCCGGGCCGCATTCGACCAGATTGGTCGCGCCCTTGGCTGCCAGCGTCTGTACCGATTCAACCCAGCGGACTGGCTTGTAGAGTTGTTCGAGCAGATCACGCTTGAGGGTTTCCAGATCAGCCGGCACTTGCGCGCTGACGTTCTGTACCACCGGAATCTGCGGCGCCTGCCAGTCGATGGCGGCGATGGATTCGGCAAAGCGCTCGGCGGCCGGACGCATCAATTCGCAGTGCGACGGCACGCTTACCGGCAGCGGCATCGCGCGCTTGGCACCACGGGCCTTGCAGCCTTCGATGGCGCGCTCAACGGCAGCCTTGGCACCGGCGATAACGACTTGGCCAGGCGAGTTGAAGTTGACGGCGCTGACCACTTCACCTTGCGCAGCTTCGGCGCAGGCTGCCAGCACGTCAGCGTCTTCCAGACCGAGGATGGCGGCCATGCCACCCTGCCCGGCCGGAACCGCTTCCTGCATCAGTTGGCCACGGCGCTCAACGAGCTTCACCGCGTCCGCCAGTGTCAGGCTGCCAGCGGCAACCAGCGCGCTGTATTCACCCAAGCTGTGACCGGCAACAAAGGCCGGACGCGCGCCACCTTCTGCCAGCCACAGACGCCACAGGGCGATCGAAGCGGTCAGAATGGCCGGTTGGGTTTTATCGGTTTGATTGAGCAGCTCTTCCGGGCCCTGCTGGGTCAGTGCCCACAGGTCATAGCCCAGAGCAGCGGAGGCTTCTTGGAATGTTTCGAGGATCAGCGGGTATTGCGCGCCCAGCTCGGCCAGCATGCCGAGGGACTGCGAACCCTGTCCTGGAAAGACGAATGCGAGGGAAGCAGACATGTAACAAGCCCCTAATGATCTTGTCGTCGGAAAATGACGCCCCGCGTGGGGACGCAAGAAACTGACAGTTGGATGGCCCTTTGAACCGGGCGGTCACATTTAAGCATTGTCCGACGAAAACGCCTAAGACAACAAATCCTCCAGACGACCGTGGAGACGCTCGGGCAAGTTCTCTTGAATCTCGATCAGCGCACGCTGGATCGCACTCTGGAAGCCCTGAACACCGGCCGAACCGTGACTTTTCACGACGATGCCCTGCAAGCCGAGAAAGCTTGCGCCATTGTGTCGCGCCGGCGCCAGATCCGCCTGCAAACGCTTCATCAATGGCAACGCCAACGCACCCACCGCACGGGACGCCAGATTCTTTTTGAACAGCGCCTCGATGCGCGCAGCAATCATCGTCGCCAGACCCTCGCTGGATTTGAGCAGAATATTGCCGACGAAACCGTCGCACACCACCACATCCGCCTCGCCGCGATACAACCCGTCGCCTTCAATGAAGCCGATGTAGTTGATGCCACGAGCAGCCTGCAACAACGTCGCCGCCAGTTTGACCTGCTGGTTACCCTTGATGTCTTCAGTGCCGATATTCAGCAGCGCCACACGCGGACGATTGATCCCCAGCGTCTGCGCCGCCACCGAACCCATTACCGCAAATTGCAGCAGATGCTCGGCGCTGCAATCGACATTGGCACCCAGATCGAGCAACTGGCAAAAACCCTTCTGCGTCGGAATCGCCGCCACCATCGCCGGGCGATCAATCCCCGGCAAGGTCTTCAGCACAAATCGCGACAGCGCCATCAACGCACCGGTATTGCCGGCACTGACACAGGCTTGCGCCTTGCCATCACGCACCAGCTCCAGGGCGACACGCATCGACGAGTCCGGCTTGCCACGCAAGGCTTGAGTCGGTTTTTCGTCCATGGTGATGACTTCGCTGGCACCCACAATCGTCAGGCGCGCGCGATCGGCAGCCGATTGGCCGTGGATCAATTCTTCAAGAAGGGAGGGTTGACCGACGAGGGTCAGGTGCAGCGAGGGCGTAGCAGAAAGGCAAGCAAGGCTGGCCTGAACAATGCTGCGGGGACCGAAGTCCCCGCCCATTGCGTCAATCGCGATGACTTGAGCGGACAAGTGATTACTCGTCAGCGCCCTTGTCGATCACTTTACGGCCACG
>NZ_JBIUVN010000063.1:0-2565 GCF_044742965.1 Pseudomonas sp. NPDC087804
CGAAGAACTGCGGGATGATGAACCACAGGTTCTGCGCCTGGTATTCGACGATGTCGCGCATGTTGAACGAGCCGACCTGCACCACGATGCCCATCAGGGCCAGGCCCATGAACACTTCGTAGGACACGGTCTGCGCCGAAGCACGCAACGCGCCGAGCAGGGCGAACTTGTTGTTACTCGACCAGCCGGCGAACAACACCGCGTAGACCGACAGACCGGCCATGGCGAAGAAGAACAGCAAGCCGATGTTCAGATCCGCGACGCCCCAGGTCGGGGTGATCGGGATGATCGCAAACGCGATCAGCAAGGCGGACATGGCCACCACCGGCGCCAAAGTGAAGATCACTTTGTCGGCAAACGGCGGCGTCCAGTCTTCCTTGAAGAACATCTTCAGCATGTCGGCGGCGATCTGGAACATACCAAACGGGCCAACGCGGTTCGGACCGTAACGGTCCTGCCACCAGCCCAGCAGGCGACGTTCGACAAAGCTGAGCAACGCACCGGCGACCACCACGGCCAACAGAATGACGATGGCTTTGATGACCGTCAGGATCACATCGATCACTTCAGGGGTGAACCAGGTCATTGCGCTGCCTCCTGCAGACCGTCGACGGATACGCCGGCGAATGCCGGTGGAATGCCGGCGATGCCCGCAGGCAATGCCACCAGACCGGCGCCCAGTTCTTCATTGATGCGCAGCGGCAGACGCAGGGTCTGACCGGCCACGTTCAGGCTCAGCAATGCACCTTCGTTGACGCCCAGACGATCCGCTTCCGACTTGGCCAGAGCCACGTATGGAGCCGGAATACGCTCTTGAACCGGCGCGGCTTTCGAAGAGTTCTCTTCGCTGCCGAACAGGTGGAAGAACGGCACGGCTTGCCAGGTGCCCGCTGCCGGGTTGAACGCACGCGGTGCTGCAGCGAACCAGTTCAGCGAATCGCCAGTGCTTTCGATCAGGCGGGTGCCCGGGTCGCCAGCACGGATGTGACCACCGACTTCGTCCTGGAACTTGTTCCACGCTTGCGGCGAGTTCCAGCCCGGAGACCAGGCGAAAGGAACCTGCTGACGCGGCTCAACCGAACCCGAGTAACCTTCCATGGAGAAGGCGAACGCGGTGTCTTTGTCTTGCGGGGTGCGTGGTTCGTGAACGCTGATGTCGGCGCGCATTGCGGTGCGACCGGAGTAACGCAGCGGCTCACGCGCCAGTTTCAGACCCTTGATACGGAACGCTGCCGACGGTGCAGCATCGACGATACGCGCCAGTTGCGCGGTGCTCGAAGCAACGGCAGCGGTGACGTGGTCGAGTTGCGTCCAGTCGATCGGCTGGTTCAGCAGGGTCGCGCGCAGGGCGTGCAGCCAGCGCCAGCCTTCGTGAACCAGAATGCTCGCATCCAGATATTGCGGATCGAAAACCTGGAAGAAGCGCTGGGCGCGACCTTCCTGGCTGACCAGCGTACCGTCGCCTTCAGCGAAGCTTGCGGCCGGCAGAACCAGATGCGCGCGGTCGGTGGTCGCGGTCTTCTGATGATCAGCAACGATCACTACTTTCGCAGCGTTCAGTGCGGCATCGACCTTGTCTTTGGCGGTGCGGGTGAACAGATCGTTTTCCAGCACGACGATCGCGTCGGCTTTACCGTCGATAACTGCTTGCAGCGCAGCGTCCACCGATTCGCCACCGAGCATGGCCAGACCGAGGCTGTTGGCTTCCGGCACGATCAGGCTGATCGAACCGTTCTTCTCGCGCAGTTTCAGTGCTTTGGCGATGTTCGCGGCGGCTTCGATCAGGGCTTTGGAGCCCAGCGAAGTACCGGCGATGATCAGCGGACGTTTGGCCGCGAGCAGGGCGTCGGCGATGCGCTGAGCCAGTTCCAGTGCTTCGGCGTCCAGACCTTCAACGGCCGGGGCGCTGGCGTCCAGTGCGTGGGCAACGGCGAAACCGATGCGCGCCAGGTCGTCCGGAGCAGCGTGTACGCATTCTTCAGCGATGTCGTCGAGCTTGGTTTCCGCCAGGCTGGCGATGAACAGCGGGTTCAGCGCGTGCTGACCGATGTTCTTCACCGCAGCGTCGAGCCAAGGCTGAACGCGCATGGCTTCGGCCATGTCTTCAGCTTTGCCCTTGACCGACTGACGCAGCGACAGCGCCACACGGGCGGCGGTCTGGGTCAAGTCTTCACCGAGGACGAAGATCGCATCGTGGTCTTCGATGTCGCGCATGTTCGGCACAGGTAGTGGGCTGTCGTTCAGCACCTGCAAGACCAGACGAATGCGCTCCAGTTCGGACGCTTCGATGCCCGAGTAGAAGTGCTCGGCGCCGACCAGTTCGCGCAACGCGTAGTTGCTTTCAAGGCTGGCACGCGGCGAACCGATACCGACGATATTGCGACCGCGCAGCAGGTCAGCGGCTTTATCCAGTGCAGCATCCAGACCGAGCTTGGTGCCGTCGGCCAGCAGCGGCTGACGTGGACGGTCGGTGCGGTTGACGTAGCCATAACCGAAACGGCCACGGTCGCACAGGAAGTACTGGTTCACCGAACCGTTGAAACGGTTTTCGGTGCGAGGCGGGTC
>NZ_JBIUVN010000064.1:0-2435 GCF_044742965.1 Pseudomonas sp. NPDC087804
AGATGGCCTGAGGAGTCCGCCATGAAACACGAAACGATTGAAAAGAACGTCGGCCTGCTGATGTTGCTCATGGTGCTTGCCGTGAGCATCGGCGGCCTGACCCAGATCGTCCCGCTGTTCTTCCAGGACGTCACCAATAAACCGGTCGAAGGCATGAAGCCTTACACCGCGCTGCAACTGGAAGGCCGCGACATCTATATCCGTGAAGGTTGCGTCGGCTGCCACTCGCAGATGATCCGCCCGTTCCGCGCCGAAACCGAACGTTACGGACATTACTCGGTGGCCGGTGAAAGCGTCTGGGATCACCCGTTCCTGTGGGGCTCGAAACGTACCGGGCCGGATCTGGCCCGGGTCGGCGCGCGCTACTCGGATGACTGGCACCGTGCGCACTTGTACAACCCGCGCAACGTCGTACCGGAATCAAAAATGCCGGCCTACCCATGGCTGGTCACGCAAGCGGTCGACAGCAGCCACACCGAAACCAAGATCAAAGTCATGCGCACCCTCGGCGTGCCGTACACCGACGACGACATCGCCGGCGCGGTGGCCAGCCTCAAGGGCAAAACCGAAATGGACGCGCTCGTCGCCTACCTGCAAGTGCTTGGCACTGCGATCAAGAGCAAGAGGTGAGCACGATGGTCTTTGAAATGAGCGCAGGGCTGATCCGTGGTTTAGGCACTGTTGTCGTGTTTGTAGCGTTCGTCGGTTTGACCTTGTGGGTGTTCAACCGCAAGCGCACCCCGGAGTTCGCCGAAGCACGTCTGCTGCCGTTCGCCGACGAGCCACAGCCCGAACCTACCCCAGCATTTGCAACAACCCAAGCACCTGAACCAAGGAGTACCCGGCCATGACCACCTTCTGGAGTACGTGGATCTGCGTACTGACCATCGGCAGCCTGATCGGCCTGACGTGGTTGCTGATCGGCACCCGTCGGGGCGAGACCAAGGGCAGCGTCGACCAGACCATGGGCCACAGCTTCGACGGCATCGAGGAGTACGACAACCCGCTGCCGCAATGGTGGTTCATGCTCTTCGCCGGCACGCTGGTGTTTGCCGTGGGCTATTTGATTCTGTATCCGGGTCTGGGCAACTGGAAAGGCATCCTCCCGGGTTACGAGGACGGCTGGACCGGCGTTCACGAGTGGGAAAAGGAAATGAGCAAGGCTGACGCCAAGTTCGGGCCGATCTTCGCCAGGTTCGCTGCCATGCCGGTGGAAGAAGTGGCGAAGGATCCGCAGGCGCTGAAAATGGGTGGCCGCCTCTTCGCTTCCAACTGCTCGGTGTGCCACGGCTCGGACGCCAAAGGCGCGTTCGGCTTCCCTAACCTCGCCGACAGCGACTGGCGTTGGGGCGGCGACGCCGAGACCATCAAGACCACCATCATGGGTGGCCGGGTCGCGGCGATGCCGGCGTGGGGCGAGGTGTTGGGCGAGGCCGGGGTGAAGAACGTGGCCGCGTATGTGCGTCATGATCTGGCCAAATTGCCGTTGCCCGCCGATAGCAAGGCTGACCTGCAAGCGGGCCAGCAGGCGTTCAGCACCACCTGCGTAGCCTGTCATGGGGCGACCGGCCAAGGCACCGAAGCCATGGGCGCGCCGAATCTGACGCACCCGGCCGGGTTTATCTATGGCACCAGCCTGACCCAACTCGAGCAGACCATTCGCCATGGACGTCAGGGTCACATGCCGGCGCAAAATGAGCTTTTGGGCAACGATAAAGTGCAATTGCTCGCTGCTTATGTATACAACCTATCAAAAGATCGCGAGCAATTGAGCGAAAAGATTCAAGCTGAAAGCTCCAAGTAAAATCAACAGCACTGTATACAATCCTGCGGGCGACTTGAACTATCTTGTCGCTTGCAGCTTTCTGCTTGCAGCTGCTTCTTTTTGTCGCACCCCTTAACACCCTCGCCTTTCGGTTCCCCGAATTCGGGTCTAAGCTTGCTCGATGCGGACTGGCTCGTGCCGGTTGCAGGTCGATCCTGAGCGTTGTGTTCGATGAATTGGCTGACAGATTCGCCGCAAAGGCCAGTAGATACCGGCTGTCGCGCCGATTGCCATTCGTCACCCAAACCGGCCGTTTGAACACACCTCGTTACAAGCGACCTGAACCCCTCGCTTTTTTCATCCGCAGCGACTTTTTTTTCGAGGGCATTTTTGTCCTTACGCGGCGCATGGAAAGGCCGCAGAATCAGCGTTGGAAAGCATTGACCCAGGTCATGGCGCGTTGCAATGACCCCCTGCTCTCTGCATACTTGCGGCCGATTTTAATCCTAATAAAACACCCAAACCGTGGAACCTTAGAATGAGCACAGCAATCAGTCCGACTGCTTATAACTATAAGGTAGTCCGCCAGTTCGCCATCATGACGGTGGTCTGGGGGATCCTTGGCATGGGGCTCGGTGTCTTCATCGCCTCGCAACTGGTTTGGCCGGAG
>NZ_JBIUVN010000065.1:0-2365 GCF_044742965.1 Pseudomonas sp. NPDC087804
GCGTTTGGTGAAGCGATAACGGCGCTCGTTGTGGCCGGTCATCACTGTCATGTCTTGCAGGTGGCAATGACCGCCTTCTTCGCACACCGGGCAGTCGTGCGGGTGGTTGGTCATCAGCCATTCAACAACACTGGCGCGGAACGCCTTGGATTCTTCATCTTCGATGGAGATCCAGGTGTTGTCGGTGGCAGGCGTCATGCAGGACATGACGATGCGACCACGGGTGTCGTTCTCGTCGGTGTACTGCTTGACCGCGCACTGGCGGCAAGCCCCGACGCTACCAAGCGCGGGGTGCCAGCAGAAATATGGAATGTCGAGGCCCAGCGACAGACATGCCTGTAACAGGTTGTCTGCCCCGTCGACTTCGAGCGCTTTGCCGTCTACGTGGATAGTGGCCATGGTTCAAAGGTCTTCGTTGGCCCGGTGTCAGCGGGCGTGGCTAATGGAATCTTGTTATCCGTGCGAATCAAACCAGCCTCGAAAGGCGTCATCGCAGGAGGCGAAGGGCTCAGGCCCTTCACCTTATTAAGCGTTTACGCGCCGATTACGATCGGCCTTGCCAGAGGCGGGACGGCGGCGCTGACTGGCGCGATACCGGCTTCGAACTCTGGACGGAAGTATTTGATGGCACTGCCCAACGGTTCCACGGCACCCGGTGCGTGAGCACAGAAGGTCTTGCCCGGGCCGAGGAAGTTGACCAGACCCAGCAGGGTCTCGATGTCGCCTGGCTGACCGCGGCCTTCTTCGATGGCCATCAAGAGCTTGACGCTCCATGGCAAACCATCACGGCACGGGGTGCAGAAACCGCACGACTCGCGAGCGAAGAACTGCTCCATGTTGCGCAGCAAGGAGACCATGTTGACGCTGTCATCCACCGCCATGGCCAGGCCGGTACCCATACGGGTGCCCACTTTGGCGATGCCGCCGGCGTACATTTGTGCGTCGAGGTGCTCAGGCAAGAGGAAACCGGTACCGGCGCCGCCTGGCTGCCAGGCTTTGAGCTTGAAGCCGTCGCGCATGCCGCCCGCGTAGTCTTCGAACAACTCGCGACCGGTGACGCCGAATGGCAATTCCCACAGGCCCGGGTTTTTGACTTTGCCGGAGAAGCCCATGAGCTTGGTGCCCATGTCTTCGCTGCCTTCGCGGGCCAACGATTTGTACCAGTCAACGCCGTCGGCAATGATCGCCGGCACGTTGCACAGGGTTTCGACGTTGTTCACGCAAGTCGGCTTGCCCCACACGCCGACGGCGGCAGGGAAGGGCGGCTTGGAGCGCGGGTTGGCGCGACGGCCTTCGAGGGAGTTGATCAGTGCGGTTTCTTCACCGCAGATGTAACGCCCGGCACCGGTGTGGACGAACAGCTCGAAATCGAAGCCGCTGCCGAGAATGTTTTTACCCAGCAGGCCCGCAGCCTTGGCTTCTTCCACAGCACGGTTCAAGTGCTTGGCGGCGGTGGTGTATTCGCCACGCAAGAAGATGTAGCCACGGTAGGTTTTCAGCGCGCGAGCACTGATTAGCATGCCTTCGATCAGCAGATGGGGCAGTTGCTCCATCAGCATGCGGTCTTTCCAGGTGTTCGGCTCCATTTCATCCGCGTTGCACAGCAGGTAACGGATGTTGATGGATTCGTCTTTGGGCATCAGGCCCCACTTCACGCCCGTGGGGAAGCCTGCACCGCCGCGACCTTTCAAGCCTGCGTCTTTCACGGTCTGGACGATGGCGTCCTGATCCATGTCGGCGAAGGCTTTGCGCGCAGCGGCGTAACCGTTCTTGGCCTGGTACTCGTCGAGCCACACGGCTTCGCCGTCGTCACGCAGACGCCAGGTCAGCGGGTGAGTTTCGGCCGAACGCTGAATGCGGTTGGCAGGACCGAAAGATGTCAGGGTCATACGTAGCCCTCGAGCAGTTTGGCGACGCCAGCAGGCTGCACATCACCAAAGGTGTCGTCGTCGATCATCAGCGCCGGTGCCTTGTCGCAGTTGCCGAGGCAGCAGACCGGCAGCAGGGTGAAACGACCGTCGGTGGTGGTCTGACCCAGGCCGATGCCCAGATTGTTCTGGATTTCGCTGACCACCGACTCGTGGCCACCGATGTAGCAGACCATGCTGTCGCAGACGCGAATGATGTGACGGCCAACCGGCTGACGGAAAATCTGGCTATAGAAAGTAGCCACACCTTCAACGTCGCTGGCCGGGATGCCGAGGATCTCGCCGATTGCGTACAGGGCGCCATCCGGCACCCAGCCGCGTTCTTTCTGAACGATCTTCAGGGCTTCGATCGACGCCGCGCGCGGGTCTTCGTAGTGATGCAGCTCGTGCTCGATGGCCGAGCGCTCGGTTTCACTGAGGGTGAAACGGTCTGTCTG
>NZ_JBIUVN010000066.1:0-1147 GCF_044742965.1 Pseudomonas sp. NPDC087804
TTCTGAGGGTGATCCGCCTTGTACGGGCCTTCCGGCATGTTGCGCATGCACTGGTCGATGATCTTGATGCTCTGGCGCATCTCTTCAACGCGAACCATGCAGCGGTCGTAGGCATCGCCATTGGCAGCCAGCGGCACTTCGAACTCGAAGTTCTCGTAGCCGGAGTATGGACGCGCTTTACGCAGGTCGAAGTCGCAACCGGTCGAACGCAGGCCGGCACCGGTGACGCCCCATTCCAGGGCTTCTTTGGTGTTGTAGGCCGCGACGCCGATGGTACGACCCTTGAGGATGCTGTTTTGCAGGGCAGCCTTGGTGTACTCGTCGAGGCGTTTTGGCAGCCATTCAACGAAGTCTTTCACCAGTTTTTCCCAGCCGCGCGGCAGGTCGTGAGCAACACCACCGATGCGGTACCAGGCCGGGTGCAGACGGAAACCGGTAATGGCTTCAATCACCGTGTACGCCTTCTGGCGGTCGGTGAAAGTGAAGAACACCGGAGTCATGGCGCCGACGTCCTGGATGTAAGTACCGAGGAACAGCAGGTGGCTGGTGATCCGGAAGAACTCGGCCATCATGATGCGGATGACGTCGACCTTCTCAGGCACTTTGATGCCGGCCAGCTTCTCGACCGAGAGCACGTACGGCAGGTTGTTCATCACGCCGCCGAGGTAATCGATACGGTCGGTGTACGGGATGAAACTGTGCCACGACTGACGCTCGGCCATCTTCTCGGCACCACGGTGGTGGTAACCGACATCCGGTACGCAGTCGACGATTTCTTCACCGTCCAGTTGCAGAATGATGCGGAACGCACCGTGCGCCGAAGGGTGGTTCGGACCGAGGTTGAGGAACATGTAGTCCTCGTTCGTCCCGGAACGCTTCATGCCCCAGTCTTCAGGACGGAAACGCGCGGCTTCTTCCTCAAGCTGTTGCTTGGCGAGGTTGAGGCTGAACGGATCGAATTCGGTCGCACGCGCCGGGAAGTCCTTGCGCAGCGGGTGACCTTCCCAGGTCGGCGGCATCATGATGCGCGACAGGTGCGGGTGACCTTTGAAGTCGATGCCGAACATGTCCCAGACTTCACGCTCGTACCAGTTGGCGTTCGGCCAGATACCGGTAACGGTCGGCAAGCTGAGGTCGCTCTCGGACA
>NZ_JBIUVN010000066.1:1156-2223 GCF_044742965.1 Pseudomonas sp. NPDC087804
CTTGACGCTTGGTGCGCAGACGCTCGTCCACGCCGTGCAGGTCATAGAGCATGACGTACGGCTTGGGCAGGTTGCGCAGGAAGGTCAGGACTTCGACGAGTTTGGCGCGCGCCACCCACAGCACCGGCATGCCGGTGCGGGTCGACTGAGCGGTAAACGCTTCGGCGCCAAAACGGTTGTTCAATTCAACGACCACATCCTGGTCGTCTGCCTTATAAGGCGGGATGTACAGAGCGCTGCCTGTAGTCATGGTTATTTTTTCGCTTTCGGTCAACGTAAAGAATGAAGCCAGCTTCTCGTTTCTTTGTCAGAACAGATCTGGATCAGACTTCGTCAGGGCTGCGCAGGTTGGTGACTGCGATTCGCTGTTCGCGGCGCTGTTCCTTCTGCGAAGGCATGTCGGCGCGATAAACGCCTTGATCGCCAACGACCCAGGAAAGCGGACGACGCTCCTTGCCGATCGATTCCTGCAACAGCATCAAGCCTTGCAGAAATGCTTCCGGACGAGGAGGGCAGCCAGGTACGTAGACGTCCACGGGCAGGAACTTGTCCACCCCTTGAACCACAGAGTAGATGTCGTACATGCCACCGGAGTTAGCGCACGAACCCATGGAGATCACCCACTTCGGCTCGAGCATCTGCTCGTAGAGACGCTGGATGATCGGCGCCATCTTGATGAAGCAGGTACCGGCGATAACCATGAAGTCGGCCTGACGCGGCGATGCCCGGATAACCTCGGCGCCAAAGCGCGCGATGTCGTGGGGCGCCGTGAAGGCGGTGGTCATTTCCACGTAGCAGCACGACAAGCCGAAGTTGTACGGCCACAGGGAGTTCTTACGTCCAGTTGACCGCGCCACTCAGCACGTCTTCCAGCTTGCCCATGAAAATGTTTTTGTGGACTTGATCTTCTAACGGATCGGAAACGGTTTCCCGTTCGCCAATCGGATACTGCTCGTTAGGAGAATCGGGGTCGATCCTGGTGAGATTGTATTGCATTGCCAAAGCCTCATTGTTTCAGCTTCGCCTGCCGCGTGCGACGAGCTTCCGGAGCCCAGAAAACGGCGCCC
>NZ_JBIUVN010000067.1:0-2116 GCF_044742965.1 Pseudomonas sp. NPDC087804
GAATGGTAGGCGCTGTTCCACATGCGCTGCATCACGCTTTCTTGCATGCTTGGTCACCCTCGGTTAGGGGAACACCATCGGCGACGACACCGAGCAAACTTGCAGAAGTCCGAATGCAGCGACTAAAACAAGCCACCTAGGATCACGCTGATAGTCCGGGTACCAGCCCGGATGCCCCTGCTTGTCTCATTTCTTCAAAATAAGAGCCGCAGCTTGTGGCTACTGCTCTGGTTATAGCCATGACGCGGGTTGAAGCCCGCGCCACAGCCTCTACGGTACAGCGGTTACATCAGCTGAATCACACGCCGCTCGAGAGCAACATGTTACGGATGTGACCGATGGCCTTAGTCGGGTTCAGGCCTTTCGGACATACGTTGACGCAGTTCATGATGCCCCGGCAGCGGAATACGCTGAACGGGTCATCGAGCGAAGCCAGACGCTCGGTGGTCTTGGTGTCACGACTGTCTGCCAGGAAGCGATAAGCTTGCAGCAGTGCAGCTGGACCCAGGAACTTGTCCGGGTTCCACCAGAAGGACGGGCAAGAGGTCGAGCAGCAAGCGCACAGGATGCACTCGTACAGACCGTCGAGCTTTTCGCGCTCTTCTGGCGACTGCAGACGCTCGATGGCCGGAGCCGGCGTGTCGTTCTGCAGGTAAGGCTTCACCTTCTCGTATTGCTTGTAGAAGATGCTCATATCAACGACCAGGTCACGGATAACCGGCAAACCTGGCAGCGGACGAACGATCAACTTGTTACCTTTTACAACAGCAGACAGCGGCGTGATGCATGCCAGGCCGTTTTTGCCGTTGATGTTCATGCCGTCGGAACCACAAACGCCTTCACGGCAAGAGCGACGATAGGAGAAACCTTCGTCCTGCTCTTTGATCAGGGCCAGTACGTCCAGCACCATCAGGTCTTTACCACCGGTATCGACCTGGAATTCCTGCATGAACGGCGCGGCGTCCTGATCAGGGTTGTAACGATATACGCTGACTTGCAACATGGCGGCCACCCTTAATAAGTCCGAATCTTAGGTTCAAAAGTCGGAACAGTCTTCGGCGAGAAGTTCACGGCACGCTTGGTGACGCGCTTGTCACCCGGGAAGTACAGGGTGTGGCACAGCCAGTTTTCGTCGTCACGGTCTTCGAAGTCTTCACGGGCGTGAGCACCGCGCGACTCTTTACGAACCTCGGCAGCGATGGCAGTAGCTTCAGCCACTTCCAGCAGGTTTTGCAGTTCCAGCGCTTCGATACGGGCAGTGTTGAACGCCTGCGACTTATCGTTGATCTTCACGTTGGCGATGCGGGTACGCAGGTCAGCCAGCTGAGCGATACCTTTCTGCATGTATTCGCCAGTACGGAATACACCGAAATAGTTCTGCATGCAGTTCTGCAGCTCGCGACGCAGGGTTGCCACGTCTTCGCCATCAGTACGGCTGTTCAGCGCGTTCAGACGCGACAGGGCAGCTTCGATGTCGGCTTCGGTAGCGTCGTCGTATTCGATGCCGTCGGTCAGCGCCTTTTCCAGGTGCAGGCCGGCAGCGCGGCCGAATACCACCAGGTCGAGCAGCGAGTTGCCGCCCAGACGGTTGGCACCGTGAACCGATACGCAAGCCACTTCGCCTACAGCGAACAGGCCCGGGATGATCTTGTCGACGCCTTCAGCGTCCTGGGTGATCGCCTGACCATGAATGTTGGTGGCAACGCCGCCCATCATATAGTGGCAAGTCGGAACAACCGGAACCGGCGCAACAACCGGGTCAACGTGTGCGAAGGTCTTCGACAGTTCGCAGATGCCTGGCAGACGGCTGTGCAGTACTTCCTCGCCCAGGTGGTCGAGTTTGAGCAGTACGTGGTCGCCATTCGGGCCGCAACCGTTGCCGGCGATGATTTCTTTAACCATCGAGCGAGCAACAACGTCACGACCGGCAAGGTCTTTGGCGTTCGGAGCATAACGCTCCATGAAACGCTCGCCGTGCTTGTTGATCAGGTATCCACCTTCACCACGGCAACCTTCTGTAACCAGTACACCGGCGCCGGCGATGCCGGTCTGGTGGAACTGCCACATTTCGATGTCTTGTACCGTCACGCCATCACGCAGAGCCATGCCGACGCCG
>NZ_JBIUVN010000068.1:0-1799 GCF_044742965.1 Pseudomonas sp. NPDC087804
GAGCACTTTCCGACAGGTCCACCAGCTTGACCACTTCGATCAGCTTGTTCAGGTTTTTGGTGATCTGCTCGATGACTTCATCGTGGCCAACGGTGGTCAGCGTCAGACGCGACAGGGTCGGGTCTTCGGTCGGGGCCACGGTCAGGCTTTCGATGTTGTAGTTGCGCTGCGAGAACAGGCCGACTACGCGAGACAAAGCGCCGGGTTCGTTTTCCAGAAGCAAGGAAATAATGTGCCGCATGATTAAGTACGCTCCGTCTTGCTCAGCCACATATCGCGCATGGAGCCGTCTTTGATCTGCATCGGATAGACGTGCTCGCTGGTGTCGACCGAAACATCGATGATCACCAGGCGATCCTTCATGGCGAACGCTTCTGCCATCTTCGACTTCAAATCTTTCGATTCGGTGATGCGTACGCCGACGTGGCCGTAGGCTTCAGCCAACTTGACGAAGTCAGGCAGCGATTCCATGTAGGAGTGCGAGTGACGGCTGCCGTAGCTCATGTCCTGCCACTGACGAACCATCCCCAGAACACCGTTGTTCAGGATGACGATTTTCACTGGCAAGCCGTATTGCAGGCAGGTCGACAGTTCCTGGATGTTCATCTGGATGCTGCCTTCGCCGGTGACGCAGGCAACGTCGTCATCCGGGAAGCTCAACTTGATGCCCATGGCCGCCGGGAAACCGAAGCCCATGGTGCCCAGACCACCGGAGTTGATCCAGCGATTCGGCTTGTTGAACGTGTAGTACTGCGCCGCGAACATCTGGTGCTGGCCCACGTCGGAAGTGATAAAGGCATCGCCCTTGGTCACTTCGCAGAGGGTTTCGATCACAGTTTGTGGCTTGATCAGGCTGCCGTCGCCCTTTTCGTAAGGGAACAGGCCGCGATCACCGCGCCATTCATCAACCTGCTTCCACCAACTGGCCACGGACTCCTTGTTCGGGGTCTCGCCGATTTCCTTGAGGATCGCGACCATTTCGGTCAGGACGCTCTCAACCGGGCCAACGATAGGCACGTCGGCCTTGATGGTCTTGGAAATCGAAGCCGGGTCGATGTCGATATGGATGATCTTGGCGTTCGGGCAGAACTTCGCCGGGCCGTTGATCACGCGATCGTCGAAACGCGCGCCGACCGCGAGGATCACGTCAGCATGGTGCATCGCCAGGTTGGCGGTGTAGCTGCCGTGCATGCCGAGCATGCCGATGAACTGACGATCAGTCCCCGGGAAACCACCCAGGCCCATCAAAGTGTTGGTCACGGGCAGGTTAAGCATTTTTGCCAGTTCGGTCAGCGGTGCGGAACCGTTGCCGAGAATCACGCCGCCACCGGAATAGAGCACTGGGCGCTTGGCCGCCAGAAGCATTTCTGCTGCCTTGCGGATTTGCCCGGAGTGACCGCGAACGGCCGGGCTGTAGGAACGCAGCTTGGCTTTCTTGGGGAAGATGTATTCGAATTTCTCGGCCGGGTTGGTCATGTCTTTCGGGATATCGACCACGACCGGGCCCGGACGACCGGATTGCGCCAGGTAGAAGGCCTTCTTCATGACTTCCGGGATTTCCGAAGCGTGCTTGATCATGAAGCTGTGCTTCACGATCGGCCGGGAGATACCGATCATGTCGGTTTCCTGGAACGCGTCGGTGCCGACCATGGTGCTTGGCACCTGACCGGAAATGATCACCATTGGAATCGAGTCCATATAGGCCGTGGCGATACCGGTGATGGCGTTTGTGGCGCCTGGACCGGAAGTCACCAATACCACGCCGGCTTTACCGGTGGCACGGGCGTAGCCGTCAGCCC
>NZ_JBIUVN010000069.1:0-1592 GCF_044742965.1 Pseudomonas sp. NPDC087804
CGAAGCGGTTCGCCGCATCAGCAATGAAGAATCGATCAGCGCGATGTTCCGTTAAGGGCCCTGCCCTTCTCGAAATGTCTCGTTGACGAAAAGCGCCCCGCCCCGGCATTCCTGCCGGGGCGGGGCTTTTTTGCCCATACCGTGTTTGGCGCTGGTCGCAAACGTCAACCCGGTCATGGCTATTTTGGAGATACACAATGAACGATTTTACTCTGAATGCTGAACTGCGTTCCGACCTGGGGAAAGGTGCGAGCCGCCGCCTGCGTCGTCTCGCCGCTCTGGTTCCAGCTGTTGTTTACGGTGGCGAAAAAGCCCCTGAATCCATCAGCATGCTGGCCAAAGAAGTTGCCAAACTGCTCGAAAACGATGCTGCCTACAGCCACGTTATCGAACTGAACGTTGGCGGCAAAAAGCAGAACGTCATCATCAAGGCTCTGCAACGTCACCCGTCCAAGGGTCACGTTCTGCACGCTGACTTCGTACGCGTCGTAGCCGGCCAGAAACTGACCGCTATCGTGCCTGTGCACTTTGTTGGTGAAGAAGCTCCGACCAAGAAAGGCGGCGAGATCTCGCACGTCCTGAACGAAATCGAAGTTTCCTGCCTGCCGAAAGATCTGCCTGAGTTCATCGAAGTCGACCTGTCGGCTCTGGAAATCGGCGCAATCGTTCACCTGTCCGACCTCAAAGCCCCTAAAGGCGTTGAGTTCGTTGCACTGGCTCACGGCGACGACAAAGCTGTTGCAAACGTACACGCTCCACGCGTTGCTCCAGAAGCTGAAGAAGGCGCAGCAGAGTAATTCACTCTGTCATGCCTGAGTGAGCAAGTAACATCGCGGACTGGAACGTAGCGAGAAAGCGGGCGAGAACGCGGAGTTTACATCCATGGTAAATGAGCATTTTTCGTCCACTTTCGCCGCTTTCCCTGATCGCGGCGATGTTACTCACCACTCAAAGGAAGGGCCCCTATCGTGACTGCCATCAAACTGATCGTTGGCCTGGGAAATCCAGGCGCCGAATACGACCAGACCCGGCATAACGCAGGGGCCCTTTTTGTTGAGCGCATCGCCCACGCACAGAATGTGAATCTTGTGGCCGATCGCAAATATTTCGGCCTGACCGGGCGCTATTCGCACCAGGGTCAGGATGTTCGTCTGCTGATTCCCACCACCTACATGAACCGCAGCGGCCAGGCCGTGGCGGCACTCGCCGGTTTCTTCCGCATCAAGCCTGAAGAAATCCTCGTGGCGCACGACGAACTCGACTTGCCTCCGGGCGTTGCCAAGCTCAAGCAGGGCGGCGGCCATGGCGGTCACAACGGGTTGCGCGACATCATTGCGCAACTGGGCAATCAGAATACGTTCTACCGCCTGCGGCTTGGCATTGGCCACCCGGGCGTCGCCAGTATGGTTTCAAATTTCGTCCTGGGTCGTGCGCCACGCGCCGAACAGGAAAAACTCGATGCCAGCATCGACTTTGCCCTCGGCGTGCTGCCGGATATCCTCGCCGGTGAATGGAACCGCGCGATGAAAATCCTGCACAGCCAGAAGGCCTGACTCTACTCCGAGGGGGCCGGGGAGGGGATGGATTTGCGG
>NZ_JBIUVN010000070.1:0-1551 GCF_044742965.1 Pseudomonas sp. NPDC087804
ACTTGGCCACGATTGCGCCAGCGTCGACCTTGTCACCTTCTTTAACCGAAATCACAGCACCGTACGGCAGCTTGTAACGCTCGCGTTCACGACCGAATTCGTCAGCGATTGCCAACTCACCGGAACGGGACACAGCTACCAGGCAACCATCTACTCGCTCAACGTGTTTCAGGTTGTGCAGACGGACGGTACCGCCATTCTTCACCTGAACGCTGTCAGCTGCAGAGGTCCGGCTTGCCGCACCACCGATGTGGAACGTACGCATGGTCAGCTGGGTACCCGGCTCACCGATGGACTGGGCAGCGATAACGCCGACCGCTTCACCGATGTTCACCTGGTGACCACGGGCCAGATCGCGGCCGTAGCACTTGGCGCAGATGCCGTAGCGGGTTTCGCAGCTGATCGGCGAGCGAACGATCACTTCGTCGATGCTGTTGAGTTCGATGAACTCGACCCACTTCTCGTCTACCAGCGTGCCGGCAGGAACGATGACTTCTTCGGTACCAGGCTTGAATACGTCACGGGCAATAACACGACCCAATACGCGCTCACCCAACGGCTCTACAACGTCACCGCCTTCAATGTGCGGAGTCATCAGCAGACCGTGTTCGGTGCCGCAATCGATCTCGGTTACAACCAGATCCTGCGCCACGTCTACCAGACGACGAGTCAGGTAACCGGAGTTCGCAGTTTTCAACGCGGTATCCGCCAGACCTTTACGAGCACCGTGAGTGGAGATGAAGTACTGAAGTACGCTCAAACCTTCACGGAAGTTCGCAGTAATCGGCGTTTCAATGATGGAACCGTCCGGCTTGGCCATCAGACCACGCATACCGGCCAGCTGACGAATCTGTGCTGCGGAACCCCGCGCACCCGAGTCGGCCATCATGTACATCGAGTTGAAAGACTCTTGATCGACTTCAACGCCGTGACGGTCGATAACCTTCTCTTTCGAGAGGTTGGCCATCATTGCCTTGGAAACTTCGTCGTTCGCTTTCGACCAAAGGTCGATCACTTTGTTGTACTTCTCGCCCTGGGTTACCAGGCCGGAGGCGTACTGGCTCTCGATCTCTTTCACTTCGTCGGTAGCGGCACCGATGATGCGGGCTTTCTCGTCCGGGATAACGAAGTCGTTAACACCGATGGAAACGCCGGAGATGGTCGAGTAAGCGAAACCGGTGTACATCAACTGGTCAGCGAAGATCACGGTCTCTTTCAAACCAACCACGCGGTAGCACTGGTTGATCAGCTTGGAGATCGCTTTTTTCTTCATTGGCAGGTTGACGACGTCGTACGACAGACCTGGCGGAACAACCTGGAACAACAGCGCACGGCCAACGGTAGTGTCGACGATACGGGTGTTCTTGACGCTGCCACCGTCACGATCATTAACGGTTTCGTTAATACGTACTTTAACTTTGGCGTGCAGTGCGGCTTCGCCGGCACGGAACACACGGTCAACTTCCTGCAGATCCGCGAATACACGACCTTCGCCCTTGGCGTTGATCGCTTCACGAGTCATGTAGTACAGACCCAATACAACGTCCTGCG
>NZ_JBIUVN010000071.1:0-1351 GCF_044742965.1 Pseudomonas sp. NPDC087804
AGAACGGCTGCGACAAGAATCGAACGATCTTACGAGCACGGTTTACCAACTGCTTGTCGGCTTCCGACAGCTCGTCCATACCCAGGATCGCGATGATGTCCTTCAGCTCTTTGTAACGTTGCAGAACGTACTGAACGCCGCGAGCGGTGTCGTAGTGGTCCTGGCCGATTACGTTCGGATCCAGCTGGCGCGAAGTCGAATCCAGTGGATCTACCGCTGGGTAGATACCCAGGGAAGCGATGTCACGGGACAGAACGACAGTGGCGTCCAAGTGGGCGAAGGTGGTCGCTGGCGACGGGTCGGTCAAGTCATCCGCAGGTACGTATACCGCTTGGATCGAAGTGATCGAACCTTCCTTGGTCGAAGTGATACGTTCTTGCAGAACGCCCATCTCTTCAGCCAGGGTCGGCTGGTAACCTACTGCCGAAGGCATACGGCCCAGCAGTGCGGATACTTCAGTACCGGCCAGGGTGTAACGATAGATGTTGTCGACGAACAGCAGAACGTCGTTACCTTCGTCACGGAACTTCTCGGCCATGGTCAGGCCGGTCAGTGCTACGCGCAGACGGTTACCCGGCGGCTCGTTCATCTGACCGTAAACCAGTGCCACTTTGTCCAGAACGTTGGAGTCCTTCATCTCGTGGTAGAAGTCGTTACCCTCACGAGTACGCTCACCCACACCGGCGAACACGGAATAACCGCTGTGCTCGATGGCGATGTTACGGATCAGTTCCATCATGTTTACGGTTTTGCCTACACCGGCACCACCGAACAGACCGACTTTACCGCCTTTGGCAAACGGGCAAACCAGGTCGATAACCTTGATGCCGGTTTCCAGCAGGTCGTTGCCGCCTGCCTGTTCAGCGAACGAAGGCGCTGGACGGTGAATGCCCCAACGCTCTTCGGTGTCGATCGGGCCAGCTTCGTCGATCGGGTTACCGAGGACGTCCATGATCCGGCCCAGGGTCGCTTTACCGACCGGTACGGAGATGGCTGCGCCAGAATCGGTAACTTCCAGACCGCGCTTCAAGCCCTCGGTGGAACCCATCGCAATGGTACGAACCACGCCGTCGCCCAGCTGCTGCTGAACTTCCAGAGTGGTGCCGGCATCGCTTTTGACTTTCAAAGCGTTGTAGATGCTCGGTACGCTGTCGCGTGGAAATTCCACGTCGATAACGGCGCCGATGATTTGAACGATACGTCCGCTACTCATAGCTGGATCCTCTGAATATTTGAACCGTTAAACCGCGGCAGCGCCGCCGACGATTTCCGAGATCTCTTGGGTGATCGCAGCCTGACGCGCCTTGTTGTAGATCAGCTGCAAATCGCTGATCAAATCACCGGCGTTGTC